>DASVQR010000165.1:0-13464 GCA_036389055.1 Longimicrobiaceae bacterium
GCCGCGGCGTCCAGCACGCCGCGCAGGCGCAGCGCGCCGGGGACGGCGTACGCCGCGGTCTCGGCCTCCAGCTGCCCAAGGAACCAGAGGCGCTCCTGCGCGAACGACAGCGGCAGCGGGCCGTCGCGCGGCGCGGGCTCGACGGGCGGCGCGGCCTCGCGGGCGGCGCCGTCGATGCGCGCCGCCAGCCCGGCCACGGTGGGGGCCTCGAACAGCGCGCGCAGCGGCAGCTCCACCCCGAGCACCGCGCGGACGCGGGACACCACCTGGGCCGCCAGGAGCGAGTGCCCGCCCAGCGCGAAGAAGTCGTCGTGGGCGCCGGGCTCGCCGCCCAGCAGCTCCGCCCAGATCCCCGCCAGCAGCTCCTCCGTGACCGTCCGCGGTGCGTCCGCCGCGCCGCGCTCCACGTCCGCGGCCGGGGCCGGGAGCGCGCGCCGATCCACTTTGCCGCTCGGGGTGAGCGGCAGCGCGGGGAGCGCGACGAACGCGGCCGGCACCATGTACTCCGGGAGCGCGGCACGCAGGTGCGCGCGCAGCGCGTCCGGGGCGGCGTCCTCGGCGACGACGTAGGCCACCAGGCGCCTGCCGCCGGGGCCGTCCTCCCGTGCCACGACCACGGCCTCGCGCACGCCCGGGTGCGACAGGAGCGCGGCCTCGACCTCGCCCGGCTCGATGCGGAAGCCGCGCACCTTGACCTGCTGGTCCACGCGGCCCAGGAACTCCAGCTCCCCGCCCGGCAGCCAGCGGGCGCGGTCGCCGGTGCGGTACGTGCGCGCGCCCGGCTCGCCCGCGGACGGGTCGGGCACGAACGCGGCCGCGGTCGCCTCCGGCCGCCCCAGGTACCCCCGCGCGACCCCGGCGCCGCCCAGGCACAGCTCGCCCGGGACGCCCACGGGCGCCGGGCGCAGCGCCGCGTCCAGCACGAGCGCGCGGACGCCGCGGACGGGCCGTCCGATCGCCGGCGCGCGGCCGGTCTCCCCCGCCCCGACCGCGCCCGACGTGGCGACGACGGTGCTCTCCGTGGGACCGTAGTTGTTGACCAGCGCGAACGGGGCATCCGGCGCCGGCCGGACGCGCAGGGCGTCGCCGCCGGTGAGCAGCGCGCGCAGCGCCGTCTCCCGCGGCCACTCCAGGGCGAGCAGCCCCTCGGCAAGCGCGGTGGGCGCGAACGCCAGGGTGATGCCGCGGTCGAGCAGCAGGTCGCGCAGCGCCGTGGGCGACGTGCGGGTCTCCTCGTCGGGGACGAGGTGCAGCGTGGCCCCGGCGGCGAGGTACGGCCAGCTCTCCCACACGGAGGCGTCGAAGCCCAGGCCGGCGAGCTGCGTGGCCCGGTCCGCCGCGGTGACGCCGAACTCGGCCAGGTGCCAGTCCACCAGGTTCGCCAGGCCGCCGTGCGTGACGGCGACGCCCTTGGGGGTGCCGGTGGAGCCGGAGGTGTAGATGACGTACGCCAGGGAGAGGGGACAGGGGACAGGGGACAGGGGACAGCCTGCAACGGCGGCCCCAGCCTCCGGGTCGTCGTGCTCCTCCGGGGTGTCGAGCGGGATGACCGTTCCCGCAAAGCCCGCCAGCCGGCCGGACAGCGGCGCCATCGTCAGGACCAGCGGCACCTGCGCGTCGGCGAGGATGCGGGCGATGCGCTCGTCCGGGGTGGACGGGTCGACGGGGAGGTATGCGGCGCCGGCGCGGAGGACGGCGAGCATGCCGACGACCAGTTCCGGCGAGCGCTCCGCCAGCAGCGCGACCCGCGTCTCGGGGCCGGCGCCGTGCGCGGCGAGGCGGGCGGCGACCGCGGCGGAGCGGCGGGCCAGCTCGCCGTAGGTCAGGCGCGCGCCGCCCGCGACGACGGCGACGGCATCCGGTGCTTCCGCCGCGCGGGCGAGCACCCGCTCGTGGACGGGCGTCCACGGGCCGGACGACGGCGCGGGGCCGCGGCTCCACGCCTCCAGCAGCCGCGCTTCGTCCGCGCCCGCGAGCGGCAGGTCGGAGAGGCGGCGCGACGGGTCGGCGACGATCCCCTCCAGCAGGGCGCGGAAGTGCGCGGCCAGCCGCTCGGCGGTCTCCCGGTCGAACAGGTCCGTGGCGTACTCGAGCGCGGCCTCGAAGCGGCCGCCGTCCTCCGCCATCGTGAGCGCCAGGTCGAACTTGGCGGTGGCGGTCTCGGCGGACTCCGCCTCAAGGCGCACGCCGCCCATCTCCACGGGGAGCGCGGGGGTGTTCTGGAGCGCGAACACGGCCTGGAAGACGGGGTTTCGCGCCAGGTCGCGCTCCACGCCCAGCTCCTCCACCAGCCGCTCGAAGGGGAGCTCCTGGTGCGCCAGGGCGCCCAGCGCCGCGTCCCGCGCCCGCGCGACCACGTCGCGGAACGGCGGATCGCCCGACAGGTCGGTGCGCAGCGCCAGGGTGTTGACGAAGAAGCCGACCAGCGGCTCCGTCTCGGCCGCGGTGCGCCCGGCCACCGGCGTGCCGACCACCACGTCGTCCTGGCCGGACCAGCGCGCCAGCAGCGCCTGCCAGGCGGCGAGCAGCACCATGAAGGGCGTGGCGCCCTCCGCGCGGGCGAGCGCCAGCACGCCGCGGCTCGTCTCCGGGGGCAGGGAGAACGCGAGCGACGCGCCGCGGCCGGACCACACGGGCGGGCGCGGCCGGTCGGCCGGCAGCTCCAGCGCGGGGGGCGCGCCGGCCAGCCGCTCGCGCCACCAGGCGAGGTGCCGGTCCAGGACGTCGCCCGTGAGCCGGGCGCGCTGCCAGGCGGCGAAGTCGGCGGGCTGCACCTCCGGCTCCGGCAGCTCCGCGCCGCCGTACGCGGCCGCCAGGTCGCCCAGCAGCACGGACGTGCTCCACGCGTCGCCCACGGCGTGGTGCAGGGTGAGCAGCAGCACGTGCTCCTCGCCGCCCAGCTGGAGCAGCGCGGCGCGCAGCAGCGGCCCGGCCGCAAGGTCGAAGGGGCGCGCGGCCTCCTCCGCGGCCAGGCGGCGCACGGCCGCGGCGCGCTCCGCGGGCGCCAGCGCGGACAGGTCCTCCGTCGGCAGGGCGACCGGGCGCGGGGGGTGGATCACCTGCACGGGGCGGCCGTCCGCCTCCGCGAAGGTGGTGCGCAGCGCCTCGTGCCGGCGGACGACGCCGGCCAGCGCCGTCTCGAGCGCCCCCGCGTCCAGCGGACCGTGCAGGCGGAGCACGGCGGGGAGGTTGTACGCGGCGCTCCCCGGCTCCATCCGGTCGATCACCCACAGCCGCTCCTGCGCGAACGAGGCCGGCAGCGGGCCGTCGCGGGGGACGCGGCGCAGCGGCGGGAGCGGGTCGCCCCCGGCCCGGCGCGCCTCCGCGACCCGGGCGGCGAGCGCTTCCAGCGTCGGCGCGTCGAAGACCGCGCGGAGCGGCAGCTCGACGCCGAACGCCTGGCGTACGCGCGCGGCGACGCGCGCCGCGAGCAGCGAGTGCCCGCCCAGCGCGAAGAAGTCGTCGCGCACGCCGGGCTGGACGCCCAGCACCGTCGCCCAGATGCCGGCGAGGGTCTCCTCCTCGACCGTGCGCGGGCGCTGCCCGGCCTCGCCCGAGAGGGTGGATGCGTCGGGCGCGGGGAGGGCGCGGCGGTCCACCTTCCCGCCGGGGGCGAGGGGAAGCGACTCCAGCGCCACCAGCGCGGAGGGCACCATGTGCGCGGGGAGCCGCCCGGCGAGCCAGCGGCGCACGTCGTCCGTCGAGAACGAGTCGCCGGCCGGGACCACCCAGCCCACCAGGCGCGCGTCGCCGCCCTCGCCGCGGACGGCGACCACGGCCTCGCGAACGGCGGGGTGCGCGAGCAGCGCGGCTTCCACCTCGCCCGGCTCCACGCGGAAGCCGCGCACTTTGGCCTGCTCGTCGGTCCGCCCCAGCCACTCCAGCGCGCCCGAGGCGAGCCGGCGCACCCGGTCGCCCGTGCGGTACAGGCGCGCGCCGGCCACGCCGGAGAGCGCGTCGGGCACCCAGCGCTCGGCCGTGGCGTCCGGGCGCCCCACGTAGCCGCGCGCCAGCCCCGCGCCGCCCAGGTGCAGCTCGCCGGGGACGCCCACGGGCGCGGGGGCGCCCTCCGGGTCCAGCACGTAGGCCCGCGCGTTCGCCACCGCCCGCCCGATCGGCACGCTGCGGCCGGACCCGTCCGACTCGCCCGGCGCGACGGCGAAGGTGGCGTCGATGCACGCCTCGGTGGGGCCGTACAGGTTGACGACCTCCGCGCCGAGAAGCGCGCGGCAGCGCGCCGCCAGCTCCGCCGGGAGCGCCTCGCCGCCGCAGAACACGCGGCGGGCCGCCGTCCAGGCGGACACGTCCTCCTCCAGCACCGCGGACAGCAGCGACGGGACGAACTGGGCGACGGTGATCCCCCTGTCCGCCAGCGCGCGGGCGAGCCGGGCCGGCTCGCGGTGCGCGCCCGGCTCCGCCATGACCAGCGTCGCCCCGGCCGCCAGCGTGGACCAGAACTCCCAGATCGACGCATCGAAGCTGAACGGCGTCTTCTGGAGCACCCGGTCGCCGGGGGACAGCGGGAACTCGCGCTGCATCCACCGCGTGTGGTTGGCGAGCGCGCCGTGCGGCACGGCCACGCCTTTGGGGAGGCCGGTGGAGCCGGAGGTGTAGATGACGTAGGCGAGGCTGTCCGCGTCCGCGGGGGGGCCCCCACCCGGCTCGCTCAGGCTCGCCACCCTCCCCCAATTCTGGGGGAGGGCTTCCTGACCCTCCGGCGTCTCGACGATGACGATCTTCCCGCCGAACGCCGGCAGCGTCGGCCGGAGGTGCTCCTGCGTCAGCAGCACCTGCGCGCCCGAGTCGGCGAGCATGTAGGCGACGCGCTCGGCCGGGTACTCGGGGTCGAGCGGGACGTACGCGGCGCCGGGCCGGAGGGTGGCGAGCAGGGCGACCACCATCTCCGGCGAGCGCTCCATGCAGATGCCCACGCGCGACTCGGGGCCGACGCCCAGCGCGCGCAGGTCGGACGCGAGGACGGCGGCCCGCGCGGTCAGCTCCGCGTAGGTCAGCGACGCGCCCGGGGCGGCGACGGCGACCGCGTCCGGCGTGCGCTCGGCCTGCTCCGCGACCAGCAGGTGGACCGGCGTCGGCGGGAAGTCGGCCGCGGTGTCGTTCCACCTCTCCACGACCAGGCGCCGCTCCTCCTCCGGGAGGATCGCCAGCGCGGCGGCGGGCGCGTCGGGATCGGCCGCGGCGGAGCGCAGCAGGACGCCCAGGTGGTCCGCCATGCGCCGGACGGTGGCGCGGTCGAACAGGTCGGTGGCGTACTCCAGCACGGCGTCCAGCCGGCCGCCGCGCTCCACCATCGCCAGCGTCAGGTCGAACTTGGCGGTGGCGGCCTCCGGCTCCTCCACCTGGGCGCGCACGCCGCCCAGGTCCACCTCCGCGGCGCCCGGCGTGTTCTGGAGCGCGAACATCACCTGGAACACCGGGTTGCGGCCGGCGTCGCGCTCCGCGCCCAACTCCTCCACCAGCCGCTCGAAGGGGAGCTCCTGGTGCGCGAAGGCGCCCAGCGTCGCCTCGCGGACGCGCGCGACCACCTCGCGGAACGACGGCCGCCCGGACAGCTCCGTCCGCAGCGCCAGCGTGTTGACGAAGAAGCCGACCAGGCCCTCCGTCTCCGCCCGCGTCCGCCCGGCGATCGGCGAGCCGACCACCACGTCGTCCTGGCCCGACCAGCGCGCCAGCAGCGTCTGCCAGGCGGCGAGCAGCACCATGAACGGCGTCGCGCCCTCGCGCCGGGCGAGCGCGGCGACGGCGTCCGCCAGCTCCGCCGGGAGGGCGAAGGCGTGCGACGCGCCGCGGTGGCTCTGCTCGCGGGGACGCGGCCGGTCGGTGGGGAGGTCGAGCGCGGCGGGGGCGCCGGCCAGGTGCTCGCGCCACCAGGCGAGCTGCGCGTCCAGCACGCCGCCCGACAGGCGCGCGCGCTGCCACGCCGCGAAGTCGCCGTACTGCACCGGCAGGTCGGCCGGCGACTCGCCGCGGTAGGCCGCCGCCAGCTCGTCCAGCAGCACGCCGACCGACCACGCATCGCCCGCGACGTGGTGGAGCGTCAGCAGCAGGACGTGCTCCTCGTCGCCCAGCCGCAGGAGCGCGGCGCGGAAGACCGGGCCCGCCGCCAGGTCGAAGGGGCGCGCGGCCTCCTCGCGGGCGAGTCGCGCGGCCTCGGCCTCAGCGCGCTCCCGGCCCTCCGCCGCGAGGTCGGCGACGGGCAGCCGGACGTCGGCATCCGGCTGGACGACCTGCACGGCGACCCCGTCCACCTCCGCGAAGACCGTCCGCAGCGTCTCGTGCCGCCGGACGATCTCGGTGAGCGCGCGCTCCAGCGCGGCTACGTCGAGCGCGCCGGACAGGCGCATCGCGACGGGGATGTTGTAGACGGGGCTCGCCGGGTCCAGGCGGTGCAGGAACCAGAGCCGCTCCTGCGAGAACGACAGCGGGAAGCGCCGCGGTCCGGGCACGACGGGGATCCGCCCCGCGTCGCGCTCCCCCGCCCCGCCGCGCAGCGCGTCCACCCGCGCGGCGAGCCCGGCGACCGTGGGCGCCTCGAACACCGCGCGCACCGGCAGCTCCACGCCCAGCCGGTCGCGGATGCGCGCGACCACCTGCGTGGCCAGCAGCGAGTGCCCGCCCAGCTCGAAGAAGTCGTCCCGCGCGCCCACCCGCTCCGCGCGCAGCAGCTCGCGCCACGCCGCCGCGAGGGTCTCCTCCGTCTCGCCGCGGGGCTCCACGTGCTCCGCCGCCGGGCCGCCGGCCTCCGGCGCGGGGAGGGCTTTCCTGTCGATCTTGCCGTTGGGCGTCAGCGGCAGCGCGGCGAGCGCGACGAACAGCGACGGCACCATGTGCTCGGGCAGGCTCGCGCGCAGGTGGCGCCGCAGCTCCGCGGCGTCCGGCGCCTCCACGGCCTCCCCGACGCCCACGTAGGCGACCAGGCGCACGCCGCCCGGCGCGTCCCCGCGCGCCACGACCACGCACTCGCGCACGGCGGGGTGCGCCAGCAGCGCGCTCTCGATCTCGCCCGGCTCGATGCGGAAGCCGCGCACCTTGACCTGGTGGTCGACGCGCCCCAGGAACTCCAGCCCGCGCGCGGCGAGCCAGCGCGCGCGGTCGCCGGTGCGGTACATCCGCGCGCCCGCCTCCCCGGCGAACGGGTCGGGGACGAACGCCCCGGCCGTCGCGTCCGGCCGCCCCAGGTACCCGCGTGCCACGCCCTCCCCGCCGATGTAGACCTCGCCCGCGAACCCGGCCGGCACCGGCTCCAGCCGCCCGTCCAGGAGGTAGACTCGCGTGCTCGCGACCGGGCGCCCGACCGGGACCGGGCCCTCGCCCGGCTCCACGCGCTCCGCCATCGAATAGACGGTCGTCTCGGTGGGCCCGTACAGGTTCCACAGCTCGCCCACGCGCGGGAGCAGCCGCTCCGCCAGCTCCCGCGGCAGCGCCTCGCCGCCGCACAGCGCCCGCAGCCCCGGCGATCCCTTCCACCCCGACTCCAGCAGCATCCGCCAGGTCGCCGGCGTCGCCTGCAGGGTGGTCGCGCCGGTCTCCGCCAGCGCCGCGGCCAGCAGCCTGCCGTCCGCCGCCGTCTCCCGGTCCGCCAGCGCCACCCGGGCCCCGACGGCGAGCGGGAGGAACAGCTCCAGCCCCGCGATGTCGAACGCCAGCGTGGTCACCGCCAGCAGCGTGTCGTCCGCCGCGAGCCCCGGCCGCTCGCGCATGGAGGCGAGGAAGTTGACCACCGCCCGGTGCGGCACCGCTACGCCCTTGGGGCGGCCGGTGGAGCCGGAGGTGTAGATGACGTAGGCGGACGACAGGGACCAGGGACCAGGGAACAGGGAACAGCCTACAACGGCTGCCATGTCCTCCGCACCGTCGTTCTCCCCCTCCCCCCTTGCGGGGGAGGGGGCCGGGGGGAGGGGGGTCCGAGGGTCGGCAGGATCCCCGAAGCGGCCACCGTCCTGCTCCCCCTCTCCCCTTGTGGGAGAGGGGGCCGGGGGGTGAGGGGTGTCGATCACGAGAATCTCGCCCCCGAACTCCGGGAGCACGTCCACCACCTCCGCCGTCGCGACGACGACGGGGACGGCGGCGTCCTCCAGCACCAGCTCCAGCCGCTCGCGCGGGTACGCGGGGTCCAGCGGGACGTAGGCGCCGCCGGCCTTGAGCACGCCGAGCACCGCGACCACCATCTCCGCCCCGCGCCCCGTGCACACGCCCACGCGCACCTCGGGGCCCACGCCGCGCGCCCGCAGCTCCGCCGCGAGCGCGGAGGCGCGCGCGTCCAGCTCCGCGTAGGTGACCCGCTCGCCGCCCGCGAGCAGCGCCACCGCGTCCGGCGTGCGCCGGGCCTGCGCCTCGAACAGCTCGTGAAGGCACGCGTCGGTCGCGCCGGCGGGCGGCCCCTCGCTCCACCCGGAGAGTAGCCGCGCGCGCTCGCCGGGCGCGAGCAGCGGCAGCGCGGACACGGGGAGCGACGGGTCCGCGACGATCCCCTCCAGCAGCGTGCGGTACCAGCCCACCATCCGCGCCATCGTGTCGGGGTCGAACAGGGCGGTGGCGTACTCGACGATCCCCTCCAGCCGCCCCTCCCGCTCCTCCAGCCCGAAGGTCAGGTCGAACTTGGCGGTGCCGCTCTCCGCGTCCTCGGGCTCCAGGCGGAAGCCGGCCACCTCCACGATGCCGGGGTTGTTCTGGAGCGTGAACATCACCTGGAACACCGGCGCGTGGGCAAGGCTGCGCTCCACCCGCAGCGTCTCCACCATGCGCTCGAACGGCACCTCCTGGTGCGCGTAGGCGCCCAGCGTGGTCTCGCGCACGCGGCCGAGCAGCTCGCGGAACCCGGGGTCGCCGGACAGGTCCGTCCTCAGCGGCAGGGTGTTGGCGAAGAAGCCCACCAGCCGCTCCGTCTCCGACCGCGTGCGCCCGCCGACCGGCGAGCCCACCACCACGTCCTCCTGCCCCGACCAGCGCGACAGCAGCACCGTGAACGCGGCGAGCAGCGCCATGAACGGCGTGGCGCCCTCCGCGCGGGCCAGCGCCTGCACCCTCTCCAGCAGCTCCGCCGGGAGGTCGAACACGTGGATGGCGCCGGCCGTGGTCTGCACGGCGGGGCGCGGGCGGTCGGTGGGGATGTCGAGCAGGGAGGGCGCTCCGGCCAGGTGGCCGCGCCACCAGGCAAGGTCGCCCGCGGGGGCCTCGGCGCCGAGCGCGTCGCGCTGCCAGGCGGCGAAGTCGGCGAAGCGGACGGGGAGATCGGGGAGGTCGGGCTCGGCGCCGGCGAGCAGGGCGCGATGCGCCTCCAGCATCTCTCCGAGGAACAGCGACATCGACCAGCCGTCGCTGGCGATGTGGTGGTGGGTGACGAGCAGGACCTGCTCCTCGGCGTCCAGCCGCAGCAGGCCCACGCGCGCCAGCAGCCCGGCGCCCAGGTCGAAGGGGCGCGCCGCCTCGGCGGCGATCAGGCGCCGGGCCTCCGCCTCGCGCGCGGCGCCCTCCAGGCGCGACAGGTCCGCCACCGGCACGGGGACGGGGCGCGCGGGCGCCGCGGTCTGGGTCGGCTCGCCGCCCTCCTGGGAGAACACGGCGCGCAGCGCGTCGTGACGCCTTGTGACCTCCGTGGCGGCGCGGCGCAGCACGGCCGGGTCCAGCGCGGCGCGCAGCCGGAAGGCGCCGGGAAGGTTGTGGAGCGGCGTCCCCGGCTCCATCTGCTCCAGGAACCAGACCCGCCGCTGGGCGAAGGAGAGCGGCGCCGGCCCGTCCTCCGCGCGGCGGGGGATCGCCTGCCGCTCCGCAGCGGACGCGAAGCCGCCCCGCAGCCGCTTCTGCAGCAGCGCCCGCTTGGCCGCCGATACCGCCTCCGCCCGCCCGGATCCCTCGTTGGTGCCCATGCTCCGCTCTCTTCCGAAAAGGGAGCCGGCACGGGGATGTCCCCCGCCCCGGCCCGTGCAGCCGCTTCCCCCGCTCCCGCTCCCGGACGGCTCAGCCGCTCCGCCGCCGCGCCGCCTCCGACTCGTACAGCCGCCCCAGCAGGTGGTAGATCACCATCTCCTGCGCCCGCGCGGAAGAGCGCAGGATGCGGTTCAGGTGCATGTGCGTGAAGCTCGCGGCGAGCGTCTGCACCGGGGCGTTGAGCCGCCCGGCGCGCTCGCGCTCCGCCAGCTCCGCCGCGACCGGGCGGAGCGCCTCCGAGCGCCGCCGCAGCGCCGCCAGCTCGGGCGGGAGCCCGTCGCCGCCGTCGCGCAGCGCGGCGAGCAGCGACTCCAGCGGGGCGCGCTCCCGGCGGAAGCGGTCCGACAGCTCCCGCTTCAGCGTCGCCGCCTTGCCGAACTCGCGCGCCATCCCGGTCTCCATGGCCCGCATCACGTCGCGCTTCCCCGCGGCGTCCAGCCCCAGGTCGCCCAGCAGCGCGTCCACGCCGCACAGCCCCAGCCGCCAGCGCAGCTCCGCGCCCTCGTCGCCGGAAAGGGTGTCCAGGACTTCCAGCACCGCCTCGCTGTCGGCGTGGAAGAGACGCTCGGCCGCCTCGATGCCGTCGGGGCCGCCGTAGCGCTCCGTCTCCCGCTCGTAGGTGTCCAGCTGCACCCTCCAGATCGAGCCGTCCGCCAGCAGCGGCGCGGCCAGCTCGTGCAGCCGCGGCACCGTCTCGGACAGGAGGCGCGCCGGGTCGCCGTGCAGGCGCAGGCGCAGGTGCCAGTCCGGGTCGCCGTAGCGGATGAAGAACCAGCGGTCCGCCGCTCCGGAGGCCAGCGCCTCCGCCACGACGGGGCGCACCACCTCGCGCAGCAGCACGTCGGCGGTGGCGGTGCCCGTGTACAGCTTGGCGTACAGCCACTCGGAGCCCGGCGCGAAGCTGCGCCGCACCGCGCCTCCCCGCGCCGCGGCGGCGGGCCGGCGCGCCGGGGCGGGCTCCGCCTCCCGCTCGCACGCCACCACCAGCTCGTGGACGTAGCGCCCCTCCGGCCCGCGCGCGGCCAGCTCCTCCGGCGCCGGGAACATCTCCAGCAGCACGGCGTCGCCGCGGCCGCGCACCGCGTGGACGAACGCCTCGATGCTGAGCACGTTGTCCAGGTCCACCGGCAGCTCGTTGTCGCCGTCCGCCAGCGTGACCCAGCGCGGCAGCGCCAGCTCGGCGCGCAGCGCCTGCACCCGGGCGAAGCGCGCGGCGCCCCGGGCGTCGCGCATCGCCTTGATGTCGGCCTCCTCCAGGCGCCAGCGCGCCCGCGACAGCACCAGCCGGCCGCTGGTCACGCGGGGGAGGAAGCGGGCCCGCTCCAGCACCCCCCAGCTCCAGGCGACGCCGCCGGCCACCCCCTGCGTCTGCAGGGCGCAGAGGAAGCGGTACATCCCCACGCTGCGGCGCGAGAAGTTGTGGGCGCTGGTGAGCCGCGGCACCACCTGCCGCCCCAGGCTGGCGGAGCGCAGCACGATGCGGTCGCCCGCCAGCGACACCCGCAGGTCGGTGACCGGGATCCGGCGGTCCGCGGGGGCGCCGGAGCGCCCCAGGTACGGGATCTCCCAGCCGCGCAGCACCGGGCGGAACAGGATGTTGCCGATGCGTCCCTCGGGGAGGTGCACCACCTCCGCGAACACCGCGTCGGGCCGCAGCGCCTCCTCGGCGCGCAGGTGCTCCTCCACCCGGGCGTGGAGCGCCGGGTCGGCGTGGCAGAAGCGGCCCAGGATGCGCGCGCCGGAGGGCCCGCCCGCGCCGTCCATCTCCACCCGGAACTCGCCCGCGTCCAGCGCCTCCTGCGAAGCGGCGCCCACCGTGGCGCGCAGCGAAAAGGCGTCCGGGAGGGGGGCCGGGTCCACCGACGACAGCGCCTCCACGTCCCCGGGGCGCAGCTCCAGCTCGCGGGCGCCGCGGCCGCGGGCGTCCTCCAGCATGCGCAGCAGGTGGGCCTCGCGCCGGTTCCACGCCACCTTGCGCTGCTCCGGGGCGGCGAAGTCCAGCCCGTGCAGCAGCGGCGATCCCTCGGCGCCCGGCGCGCTGGACGCCTCGAAGCCGATGCCGATCTCCTCGTCCAGCGCCTCCACCAGCGGCACCTCGCGCCCCTCGTAGCGCGCCTGGAAGGCGGTGCGGAAGGCGGCCAGGCGGTCGTCCCAGGTGGGCGGGGTGACGCGGTGCAGCAGCTCGATGCCGCGCGTCACCTCGGCCAGCACCTCGGCGCCCAGCGTGGCCCCGCCGCCGGGGCGGGTCATGTCCACCTGGAGCAGGCGCGGCAGCTCCACCTTTGCCGGGAGGGAGCCCAGCGCCTCCGCCACCTCGCGGTAGCGCCGCGGCGACCCGGGCGACGGGGGGCAGGCGTCCAGCTCGCGCAGCCGCCCCCGCACCTCCTCCAGCCGCTCCACCGCCTCCGCGGCGGCCGGGTGCTCCCGCAGCCGCTCCAGCACGGCGTCCAGCGCCTCGCCCCCGGTCACCGGCGGCTCCAGCTCGGACACCAGCAGCTGGCTGTCGATGAGCTCCTCCACGAAGGCGGCGGCGTCCTCGCGCTCGATCTCCGGGTCCAGCTCCAGGATGGCGTCCGCCACCTCCGCCGGGCGGGCGCCGCCCCGGGCGCGCTCCAGCGCGGCGTCCAGGTACTCGCTCCCGTCCACCGCCACCAGGTGGTGCGAGCGGATCCCCTTCTCCAGGCGCGACTCCACGTAGCGCAGCCGCCCCGCCGCCCGGTAGATGCTGGTGTTGGGGAAATGGCGCAGCGAGGGGCGCAGCTCCGGGTCGGCGGCGAGCGCGTCCACCAGGCCGCACAGGTAGTCCATGTCCAGCCGCGTGTGCCGGCCGCGCTCCCCCCGCGGGGCGGTCGCCAGCCGGGTGCGCTCGCCCAGCTCCCCCACCGCGCACCCGGCGAACAGCCCGAACGGCGTGGCGCGCCCGGCCATCCGCTCGAAGTACCTCACCAGCGCAAGCTCCACCTTCTCGCCGCGCTCGCCCGCGGGGTCGTGGAGCCACACGTCCAGGCTCTCCTCCAGGTCGGGCGAGGCGACGAACACCGCCTCGCGCACCTCGGGGCGCTCCACCAGCCGGCGCAGCCGCCCGCGCAGCAGCGCGCGGTCGTGCGCCAGCGCCTCCTCCAGCCGCGCGGGGTCGCCGGCGGCGGCGGGCGCGGCGAGCCCCTCCGCCCATGCCTCCAGCTCGTCGAAGGGGAGGAGCGGGGCGCGCAGGACGAAGAAGGGCGCGGGGCGGAACTTGGCCCTGGGGCCGGAGCCGGGGGTCGCGGGAGCGCGCATGCGTGCGGTCAGGTGTGGCGGCTGGAAACCAGGAGGAAGCGGTCCCACTCGGGCTCCACCGGGGTCGCCGCGGCGAGCAGCGCCAGCGCCACCCCCGTCGCCCCGGTGAGGAGGCCGGCGTCGTCCTGCCAATCGGAGGGGCCCCCGCCGCGCGGCGGGCCCCACGAGCGGAAGCCGGCCACGCCCTCGCCCGGCCGGCGCAGCTCCAGGGTGCGCAGCGCCCAGCGGCGCGCCGCGGCGCGC
>DASVQR010000166.1:0-3055 GCA_036389055.1 Longimicrobiaceae bacterium
CACGCGCCTGGAGACGGAGGGGCTGATCGGCTTCTTCGTCAACACGCTCGTCCTCCGCGGCGACCTGTCCGGCGGTCCGACGGGGCGCGCGCTGGTGGGGCAGGCGAGGGAGCGGCTGCTGGAGGCGCACGTCCACCAGGACGTGCCCTTCGAGCGGCTGGTGGAGGAGCTGCGCGTGGAGCGCACGCGGGCGCACGCCCCGCTCTTCCAGGCGATGTTCACCTTCGACCCCGGCGGCGCCCCCGGCGAGGGAGTCCGCCTCGGCGACGTGCGGGTGGAGCCGGTGCCGCCCCGGCTCGCGCGCGAGAAGTTCGACCTGACGCTGGAGATGGGCGGCGACGGCGAGCGGCTGTCGGGCGGCCTGTCGTACCGGACGGAGCTGTGGGAGGCAGCCACCATCGAGCGGATGGCCGGGCACCTCGCGACGCTGCTGGATGGGCTTGCCCGCGCTCCCGGGCGCCGCGTCGCGGAGCTGCCGCTGCTGGACGACGCCGAGCGCCGGCAGCTGGTGGAGGAGTGGAGCGGGGTTCCCGGCGCTCGCTCGCCGGAGCGGACGATGCACGCGCTGGTCGCGGCCCACGCCGCCCGCGCGCCGGACGCCGCCGCGCTGGTGTGGGGCGGCGAGCGGGTTGGCTACGCCGGGCTGGTGCGGCGCGCCGCCCGGCTGGCCAACCACCTGCGCGGGCTCGGCGTGGGTCCGGAGTCGCGGGTGGGCGTGTGCCTGGAGCGCTCGCCGGAGATGGTGGTCGCGCTGCTGGCGATCCTCCAGGCCGGCGGCGCCTACGTCCCGCTGGACCCCGCCTACCCGCGCGAGCGGCTGGCCTTCATGCTCGCGGACTGCGGCGCGTCCGCGCTGGTGACGCTGGAGCCGCTGCTGGAGCGCTGCCCGCGGCCGGCCGGCGCGACCGTGTGCCTGGACCGCGACGCCGCCGCGATCGCCGCCGGGAGCGGCGCCCCGCCCGCGGTGGAGGTGTCGCCGGAGGGGCTGGCGTTCATCGTCTACACCTCCGGCTCCACCGGCGAGCCCAAGGGCACCGAGGTGCCGCACCGCGCCGTCCCCGGCGTCTTCCTGGGCGTGGACTACGCGCGCTTCGACGCGGGGGAGACGCACCTCCAGCACTCCTCCACCTCGTGGGACGCGCTGGTGCTGGAGCTGTGGGGCGCGCTGCTGACCGGCGGCACCTGCGTGCTCTACCCGGGCCGCACCTCGGAGCCTGGGCTGCTCGGCGAGCAGGTGCGCGAGCACGGGGTGACCACGCTGTGGCTGACCTCGGCGTACTTCAACCTGGTCGTGGACACCTGCCCGGAGGTCCTGGCCGGCGTCCGCCAGGTGATGACGGGGGGCGACGCGGTGTCGGCCGCGCACCTGCGCCGCGCGCGGGAGCTGTACCCGGAGCTGCGCCTGGTCAACGGCTACGGCCCCAGCGAGTGCACCGTCTTCGCCACCTGCTGGGTCCTCCCGAGCGACTTCGCGGGCGCCACGGTGCCGATCGGGCGCCCCGTCGGCGACCGGCGCGTCCACCTGCTGGACGCCGCCGGGGAGCCGGTGCCGGTGGGCGTCCCCGGCGAGCTGTACGTCGGCGGGCCGGCGGTCGGGCGGGGGTACCGGAACCGGCCGGAGCTGACGGCCGCGAAGTTCGTCCCGGACCCGTTCTCGGCGGAGCCCGGGGCGCGGCTGTACCGCACGGGCGACCTGGCGCGCTGGCGCGCGGACGGGACGCTGGAGTTCGTGGGCAGGGCCGACTTCCAGGTCAAGATCCGGGGCTTCCGCGTGGAGCCGGGCGAGGTGGAGGCGGTGCTGGCGGGGCACCCGGAGGTGCGCGAGGCCGCGGTGGTGGTGCGGGAGGACGCGGGCGGGGAGCGGCGCCTGGTGGCGTACGCGGTCCCGGAGGCGGGCGCGGAGCCGACCGCGGAGGGCCTGCGCGCCTGGCTGGGCGAGCGGCTGCCGGAGTACATGGTGCCCGCGGCGGCCGTGCTGCTGGAGAGCATGCCGCTGACGCCCAACGGCAAGACCGACCGGCGGGCGCTCCCCGCGCCCGAGTGGGGTGCGGCGGAGCGGGCGTACGTGGCCCCGCGCGGCGAGGTGGAGGAGATCCTCTGCGGCATCTGGAGCACGGTGCTGGGGGTGGAGCGGGTGGGGGTGGCCGACGACTTCTTCGCGCTGGGCGGGCACTCGCTCCTCGCCGCGCGGGTGGTCTCGCGGGCGGTGGCGGCGCTGGGGGTGGAGATCCCGCTGCGGGCCCTGTTCGAGGCGCCCACCGTGGCGGGGCTCGCCGAGCGGGTGGAGGCGCTGCGCCGCGCCGGGCTGCCGGCGCTGCCGCCGATCGTGCCGACCGGGCGCACCGGCGCCCTGCCGCTCTCCTTCGCGCAGCGGCGGCTCTGGCTGGTCGACCGGCTGGAGCCGGGGAGCGCCACGTACAACCTCGCCTTCCCGCTGCGGCTGCGCGGCGCGCTGCAGGTGCCGGCGCTCGCCGCGGCGCTCACCGAGATCGTGCGCCGCCACGAGGCGCTGAGGACCGTCTTCCAGGAGGTCGATGGCGAGCCGGCGCAGGTGGTCCTTCCCGCCGCGCCCTTTCCGCTGCCCGTGGTGGAGCTGGCCGGGCTGCCGGAGGACGCGCGCGAGGCCGAGATGCGGCGGCTGGCCGCGGAAGACGCCGCCCGCCCCTTCGACCTGGCGCGGGGGCCGCTCGCGCGCGCCGCGCTGCTGCGCGCCGGGGCGGACGACGCGCTCCTGCTGCTGGGCATGCACCACGTGGCGAGCGACGGGTGGAGCCTGCGCGTGCTGCTGCGCGAGCTGGCGGCGCTCTACCCCGCCTTCGCGGCCGGCGAGCCGTCGCCGCTGCCGGACTTGCCCGTGCAGTACGCCGACTTCGCCGCCTGGCAGCGGGCGCACCTGGCGGGCGAGGCGCTGGAGGGCCAGCTCGGCTACTGGCGGGAGCGCCTGGCGGGGATGCCCCCGCTGCTGGAGCTGCCCACCGACCGCCCGCGCCCGCCGGTCGCCGACGACCGCGGCGGCGCGGTCGGCTTCGCGCTCTCGCCCGAGGCCGCGCAGGCG
>DASVQR010000167.1:0-2244 GCA_036389055.1 Longimicrobiaceae bacterium
AGGGGGCCGGGGGGTGAGGGCCCGGTCCGACGCGCCGAAGCCGGCCCCCACCGTGTCGTGCTCCCCCTCTCCCCTTGTGGGAGAGGGGGCCGGGGGGTGAGGGGTGTCGATCACGACGATCCCGCCCCCGAACTCCGGCACCACCGACGCGGTTTCGGAATCCGACACCACCAGCTCCGCCCCCGAATCGGCCAGCAGGAAGACGAGGCGCTCGGCGGGGTGCGAGGGGTCGAGCGGGAGGTGGACGCCGCCGGCCTTCCAGACGGCCAGCATCGCGACCAGGACGCCGGGGCCGCGCTCCACGCACACCCCCACGCGCGTCCCCGGACGGACGCCGCGCTCCCGCAGGCGCTCCGCGAGCGCGGCCGCCCGCGCGTCCAGGCCGGCGTAGGTCAGCGGCGGGCCGTCCGCGAGCACGGCGGGCGCGTCGGGGCTGGCGACGGCATGCGCCGCGATGCGCAGGTGGACGGGCGTGAGCGCCGCGTCGGGGGCGGGGCCGGCGCCGAAGGCGGCGAGGAGCCGGCGCTCGCCGGGGCCCAGCAGGGGGAGGAGGGAGAGGCGGCGGGCGGGGTCCGCGGCGATCCCGTCCAGCAGCGCCAGGTAGTGCGACGCCATGCGCTCGACGGTGGCGGCGTCGAACAGGTCGGTGCGGAAGCGGAAGCTGCCGATCACCTCCTCCCCCGACTCGGTCAGCTCCGCCTCCAGGTCGAACAGCGCGGCGCGGATCCCCTGGAACTGCGCCAGCCGCGACTCCGGGTGAAGCGGGCTGAGGCCCGTCCCGGCCTCGTCCATCAGCTCCGCCGATGCGTTCTGGAGGACGAACATCACCTGGAAGAGCGGCGTGTGGCCGGGGCTCCGCTCCGGCGCGATCTCCTCCACCAGCCGCTCGAAGGGGAGGTCCTGGTGGGCGTACGCCTCCAGCGTGGCCCGGCGGACGCGGCGCAGGAAGTCGGCGAACGCCGGGTCGCCGCCCAGGTCGCTGCGCAGCGCCAGCGTGTTGACGAAGAAGCCGATCAGCCCCTCCGTCTCCCGGCGCGTGCGGTTGGCGATGGGCGAGCCGACGACCAGGTCGTCCTGTCCGGCCCAGCGCGACAGCAGCACGTCGAACGCGGCGCGCGCCACCATGTACAGCGTGGCGCCCTCGCGGCGGGCGAGGGCGCGGAGGCCGCGCGCGGCGGCGGGCGCGACGCGGAAGGAGTGCAGCGCGCCGCGGCCGGTGAGCACCGCCGGGCGGGGTCGGTCCGTGGGCAGCTCCACGAGCGGCGAGGCGCCCGCCAGGCGCGCCCGCCACCAGGAGAGCAGCCGCCCCAGCGTCGCGCCCGAGAGCCACTCCCGCTGCCACACCGCGTAGTCGGCGTACTGCACCGGCAGCGGCGCCAGCGGCGAAGGCTCACCACGCGCAAAGGCGCCGTACAGCGCCGACAGCTCGCGGAACAGGACGCCCACGCTCCACCCGTCGCTCACCACGTGGTGCATGGAGAGCAGGAGCGCCGCGTCCCCGGCGTCCAGGCGCACCGCCACGGCGCGCAGCAGCGGCCCGCGCTCCAGGTCGAAGGGGCGCTCGGTGTCCTCGCCCAGGCGGGCCAGCTCGCGCTCGCGCGCCGCTGCCGGGAGGCCGCGCAGGTCCACGTGCGGCAGCGCGGCGGGCGCGGGCGGCCGCACCACCTGCGCCGCCCGGCCGTCCACGGTGGCGAACACGGTGCGCAGCGCCTCGTGCCGCTGGACCAGTTCGTCCAGGGCGCGATGGAGCGCGCGCGGGTCCACCGGGCCGCGCAGGCGCAGCGGGAAGGGGACGTTGTAGCCGAGCCCCTGCGGGTCCAGCCGGTGCAGGAACCAGAGCCGCTGCTGGGCGAAGGAGAGGGGGACCGGCCCGTCCCGGGGGACGGGGACGACCGGCGGCGCCTGGGTGCCGGCGCCCTCGCGCAGCAGCGCGTCGACGCGCCGCGCGAGCGCCGCCACCGTGGGCGCCTCGAACACCGCGGGGAGCGGCAGCTCCACGCCCAGCACGTCGCGCACCCGGGTGACCAGGCGCGTTGCGCGCAGCGAGTGGCCGCCCGCCTCGAAGAAGTCGTCGTCCGGGCCGGCGCGCTCCGTCCCCAGCACCTCCGCGAACAGGCCGGCCAGCACCTCCTCCGTGGGCGTGCGCGGCGCCGCCGGGCCGCCGGCCCCGAAATCCGGAATCGGCAGCGCCCCGCGGTCGACCTTGCCGTTGGGCGTCAGCGGAAAGGCGTCCAGGGCGACGAG
>DASVQR010000168.1:0-38280 GCA_036389055.1 Longimicrobiaceae bacterium
GGAGGGCGCCCGCCGGGTTCCGGCGGGCGCCCTCCTCTTCGATCCGGTTCCCCCGGCCGGCGCTCAGCCCCGGTCCGGCGTCTTCCCCTGCAGGCAGGCCAGGATCTGCGCGCTCTGCGTCCGCAGCTCGGTCCATGGCCCCCGCGCGAACGGCAGCGTGGCGGACTCGAGCTCGCGGAGCGCCTGCGTCCCCTCCGCGAACAGCACGCGCGCGGCCTCCAGCCACTCCTCCGGCGTCCGCGCCGCAGCCCGGGCGCGGACGCGCTCGGCCTTCGGTGCGGGCGCCGGCACCTCGGCCACGGCCGGCGCCGGCGTGTCCGCCGCTGCCGGCGCGCGAGTTTCGGCCGGGGTCGGCGCGGGAGTCTCGCCCACGGGCTCGGCGGACGCATCCGCCGACACCGCTTCCGCCGGGGTGCGGCGCGGGGCACGCGCGCGCTTCGGCCGCGCCGCGGCGGAGTCGGCCTCCGACTCCGCGGCGGCCCCGGTGGCAACGGGGACGGGCGCTTCGGTCGAGGCCTCCGGCACCGGCGCGGCCACCGCATCGGCCTGCGCAGCGGGCTGCACCTCGGCCGCACCGCCCGCCTCCGCCTTCGGACGGCGGCCGCGCTTGCGGGCGGGAGCCGTTTCCCGATCAGGCGCCTTTTCGGTTTCCGCGGCTGCGGACGGCTCGGCAGCGACGGGCGCTGCCTCGGCCTCCGGAACGGCGCCGTTGCGGGAGCGCTTCGGGCGAGGAGCAGCCTGCGCCACCGGCTCCTCGGCGGGAGCCTGGACGGCCGGCTCGGCAGCCTGCTGTGCTTCCGCACTGGCCTCGGCCGACGGGGCTTGCGCCTTCCGGGCGCGACGCGGACGGGTGCCGTCGGCGGCGCTCGCCTGCGGCTCGCTCGACTCGACGACGGGCGTCGCCGCGACCGGCTCCGGCGCGGCCCCGGCGGCGGGAGCCGGCTCCGCCTCGGCGGCGTGGGCCTTCCGGGCGCGGCGCGGGCGGGTCGCGGTCTCGGCCACCGGCGCATCGGCCGCGAGCACGGGCGAGGAGGGCGTGGCGGTGGTCTCCTCCGGCGCCGGGGCCTCGACTGCACGGGAGCGCCGGGAGCGCGCGGGGACGTTCATCGTGGGCGGCTCCTTGAGAGTGCTGGACGCGGCGGGCTCGGGCCTGGACTCGGCGGCCGGGGACGCGGGGGCGGGGGCGGCGACCGTGGCCGCGGACGGCTCGGCGCTGCGGCGGGCGGTCCACGGGTTCGCCACGGGGGCGATGGAGCCTTCGCTCTCCTTCATCAGGATCAGCGCCTTGTTGAAGGAGAAGTTGCCGTAGCCCCAGGCGGTGACCACGCGGCGGGCCTGGTCCTCGGTTGCGGCGGTGTCGGTGCGGCGTCCGTCCGACATGCGCAGGGCGCCGGTGTCGGTGCGTCGGATGACGAGCATGGGCGGGGTTCCGTTGGGGTGCGAAGCGACTGCCGCCGCTCCGTACACCCGAGTCGACATTCGGTTTCTTTTCGGAAAGCTACAGGGATCCCCGAATGATGTACAGGTCGTTCTCCCAGACCGTCCACCATTACCGGCTGCTCCAGTCGGCCGCGCACCGCTACGTGGTGGACGCCGCCAACCGAAACCGCATCGTGGCCGCTCCACTCCGCGTCGGCTTCATCGACGACGGGGCGCTGGACGCCTGGGCGGCGACCTGGGCCGGCCGCCGCGACCCCGCGGCCGCGGGCGGGTGGAGCTGGCCCGTGCTCCATGCCCGGCTGCGGCGTCCGTCCGCGTTCCACCTGGCGATCTGGAGCGGCCCCGTCCTGTGCGGGCTCGCCCTCGGCCGCGTGTCGAAGACGCGCCCCGTCGGCCGCAAGCACACCGTCTCCGTGGACTTCATGGAGGGAGCCCCGTTCCCGCACCCGCTCCGGGGCTCCATCGCGCTGCTCACGGTCGCCTTCGCGGAGGCGTACGGACGCGCCGTGGGGGCCCGCCGCTTGCGCCTTGTGCAGCCGCTCCCCGGAGCCATGCCGATCTACCTGCGGCTCGGATTCGACGTTGTGCATTCCGGTGGTCGCGCCATATATTGCGACAGGAGGATCGACCCATGAAAAAGCAGCCCCGCGACAACCGCACGCCCCCGGGACGCCCCGGCCAGCCCTCCAGCGGAGGGTGGCCCCGCCGCGTCCGCGAGACCGCCACGGCCACTGCGCTGGACGCCGCGATCGCGCGGATGAGCGCCCGCCCGGGGATCCTCGACACGCTGAGCCCCGCCGACGTGGCGTTCATCCAGGCCGCGGCGGGCGAACAGCCGGAGGTGCTGGGGCGCGGCCCACGGCGGCGCGGCTGACCCACATCCGGAACCGAAATACCGAGGGGGCACGCTCAGCGAGCGTGCCCCCTCGGTATTTCGGGGTCGGACGGGCGCGGCTACGGCGTGCAGGGCCGCTCCAGCTTGAACCCCGGCTCCAGCGCGGGGCGGCGGTCCGCCTGGGCCGCGGCCCACCCGGTCGCGTACATCCAGCGCGTCATCCGGGCCAGCTTGGCGACGTCGATCCGCTCGCTCTCGTCCTCCGGCGTGTGGTAGTCGTCGTGCAGCAGCGTGGTGAAGAACAGAGAGGGGATGCCGGCGCAGGCGTAGGGGAGGTGGTC
This sequence comes from Longimicrobiaceae bacterium, assembly GCA_036389055.1. Classification (GTDB taxonomy): domain Bacteria; phylum Gemmatimonadota; class Gemmatimonadetes; order Longimicrobiales; family Longimicrobiaceae; genus JAFAYN01. The sequence continues at coordinate 2,617 of DASVQR010000168.1, forward strand.
GCTGCGGAAGTACCACCCCTCCGGGTGCGAGGGCGAGTCCCAGGAGGTGTCCAGCAGGAATCGCGACACCTGCGCGTTCGCCCGCTCCGCCATCGCCACCAGCTCGCCCGAGCTGCGGTGCGGCGGGAGCGAGCCCAGCAGCGCCGCCGAGTCCGGGTGGTTGCGCCCCAGCATGTCGCCGTTGAGCACCGCCACGATGGACTCGCGCGGCACCGTGGGGCGCCGCACGAACCAGCGCGACCCCAGCAGCCCGCGCTCCTCCGCCCCGTGCCACACGAACAGCGAGCTCCGCCGCGTCGGCTGCCTCACCAGCGCCCGGCCGATGGCGAGCATCGCCACGCTGGTGGTGACGTTGTCGTCGGCCCCGTTCCAGATGGAGTCGCCGTTCACGGCCACCCGCGTCCCGTCGTGGTCCTGGTGGCCGCTGTACAGCACGTGCTCGCCGTGCAGCGCCGGGTCCGCCCCGGGCGCCACGGCCACCACGTTCACCGAGGGGTACACGAAGCTCTCCGTCGCCAGCTCCGCGACGAGCCGCTGCCCCGGCCGGCGCGCCGCGTCCAGCATCGAGCGCGGCAGCCAGAGCACGGGGGGCGCGCCGGTGGGCCGCGCCTCCTCCCCCGTGTCCCGCGCGTAGTTGCCGCGCAGGTAGTGGCTCCCGGTGACGCCCCACTGCGTCTCGGCCACCGAGTCCGACACCAGGATCACCGCCGCGGCCCCGCGCTCCGCCAGGAGCGCCGCCCGCTCGCGGACCGCGGCCGTGGTGTAGCGCCGCGCCCACAGGCTCACCCCCGGCTCGGGCGCGCCGCGCGGGCGGCTCAGCACGGCGGCCACGGCCCTGCCCCGCACGTCCACGCGGGCAAGGTCCTCCTCCCTTCCCTCCCCCACCCACACCACCGGCAGGTCCACCCGCGCGTCCACGGGGGTCACCACCACCACGTCGCGCCCCAGCGCCAGCGGCGCCCCGCCCAGCGACACCCGGGCGGTGGCCGCCGTGCGCACACGGCGCAGCGGCCAGAACTGGAAGTACGTGCCGTCTTCGCCGGCAGGGAGGAGCCCCGCCTCCCGCGCCCGCTCCGCCAGCCAGGCCGAGGCGCGCATCTCGTCCAGCTCCCCTGCCAGCCGCCCGCGCATCTCGTCCGAGGCCAGGGCGAACAGGTCGCGCCGCAGCTCCGCCTCGGTGATCGCCTCGGGCGCGGGGGCCGGCGCGTCCGCCGCCAGCGCCCGCGGCGCCGCGGCCCCGGGCGACACGTCCAGCTCCGGCCCCGCGGCGCACCCCGCCGCGGCCGCCGCCAGGGCGAGTCCCAGCGGCAGCGCCGCGGCGCGCCGGCTCACCGCGGCCTCCCGGCCAGGCCGTCCAGCTGCTGGATGGTCCGGGTGGACGGCCCGCGCTCCCGCCGGAGCCGCTGCGCCACGGCCTGGGCCTGGCCCAGCACGCGCAGCGCGTTCTCGCCGGCCAGCTTGCGCAGCTCCGCGTCCGTCCAGCCGCGGCGCGCCAGCTCCGCGAACAGCGCCGGGTAGGTGGACACGTCCTCCAGCCCCTGCACCGTCTCCGAGATGCCGTCGAAGTCGCCGCCGATCCCCACGTGGTCCACCCCCGCCACCCGGCGGATGTGCTCCACGTGGTCGGCCACCTGCGCCAGCGTCGCGCGGGGGACCGGGTGCGCCGCCGTCCACGCCTGCGCCTCGCGCCGCATCGCCTCGCGGTCGCCCAGGGCGCGGCGGCGGAGCTCGGCCATGGCGCGGTCGCGCTCCGCCGCGTGGCTCGCCACCTCCTGCGACACGAAGGTGGGGACGAAGGTCACCATCACCAGGCCGCCGTTCTGCTTGAGGCGCGCCAGGATGGAGTCCGGCACGTTGCGGGGGTGGTCGGTCACGCCGCGCGCCGAGGAGTGCGAGAAGATCACCGGCGCCTCGGTCACCCGCAGCGCGTCGCTCATGGTGCCCGGCGACACGTGCGACAGGTCCACCAGCATCCCCAGCCGGTTCATCTCCCGCACCACCTCCTCGCCGAAGGGCGTGAGGCCGCCGTGCCGCGCCGAGTCGGTGGCGGCGTCCGCCCAGTCGGTGGTGACGTTGTGGGTGAGCGTCATGTAGCGCACCCCCATGTCGTAGAAGGCCCGCAGCGCCCCCAGCGAGTTCTCGATGGCGTGCCCGCCCTCCATCCCCAGCAGCGAGGCCACCTTTCCCTGGCGGAACACCCGCCGGATCTCGGCCGGGGTGAGCGCCCATGCCAGGCGCTCCGGGTACCGGTCGATCACCTGCCGGGCGATGTCGATCTGCTCCAGCTGCACCCGCGCGTACCCCGGCGTGCCGGTGACCCGGCCGTTGGGCGCGAACAGCCGCTCGGACGCGTCGCCCGGGAGGTACACCGACCAGAACTGCGCCCCCACCCTGCCCTGCTTCAGCCGCTCTAGGTCCGTCATCCCCGGCGCGCGCTGCCGCAGGTCGTACGCGGCCACGTCGCCGGGGCGCAGCGAGTCCTCGCGGATGCGCCAGGGGAGGTCGTTGTGGCCGTCCACCAGCGGCGTGGAGCGCAGCACGCGCTCGGCGCGCGCCAGGTGGGGGTCGCGGGCCTGCGCGCCCGCCGGCGCGGGGGCGAGCACGAGGGCGGCGAAGGCGGCCGCCGGCAGGGCGGAGTTCAGGAGCAGGACGCGCATGGCTACCCGGGAGCGGTGCGGAAACGGAGGTGTGTGCGGAGGTGCAGGCACAGAATGCGCTGTGCGGGGGCCCCTGGCAAGCCGGCGGGGCCGCCGCGCCCCGCACCCGACCACCCGCGCCCACGAACCCATGCCCGACGCGCTCGACCCGGCACGCACCCCGCCCCCGGAGTTCCGGGAGCTCGCCCGCGAGCTGTTCGCGGAGCTCATCGCGATCGACACCACCGACACCAGCGGCAGCGTCACCGAGGCGGCCCGCGCCGTGGAGCGGCGACTCCGCGCGGCCGGCTGGCCGGCGGAGGACGTGGTCGTGGACGGGCCCGACCCGCGCAAGCACAACCTGGTGGCGCGGCTGCGCGGCACCGGCGCGCGCCGCCCGCTCCTGCTGCTGGCCCACCTGGACGTGGTGGACGCGCACCCGGAGGAGTGGGCCACCCCGCCCTTCCGGTTCGTGGAGCGCGACGGCTTCTTCTACGGCCGCGGCACCACCGACCAGAAGACGCTGTGCTCCATCTGGGTCGCGAACCTGCTGCGCATGCGGGCCGAGGGGTTCGTCCCCGACCGCGACCTGGTCGTCGCACTCACCGCCGACGAGGAGTGCGGCGACCACAACGGCGCGCGGTGGCTGGCGCAGGAGCGGCGGGAGCTGGTGGACGCCGAATGCGGGATCAACGAGGGCGGCTACGGGCGCATCCGCGCGGGGCGGCGCATCTCCAACACCGTGCAGGCCAGCGAAAAGGTGTACGCCGACTTCGAGCTGGAGGCCCGCGGCAAGGGCGGGCACAGCTCGCTCCCCACGCCGGACAGCGCCATCTACCACCTGGCCGGCGCCCTGTCGCGGATCGCCGAGTACCGGTTCCCCGTGCAGATCGGCGAGGTGGCGCGGGCCTTCTTCGAGCGCATGGCCGGCGTCGAGACCGGGCAGGTGGCCGACGACATGCGCGCCCTGCTGCGCGACCCGCCGGACCCCGCGGCCGTGGAGCGCCTGTCGGCGCTGCCGCAATACAACGGGCTGATGCGGACCACCTGGGCGGCCACGAGGGTGGACGCCGGCCAGTCCAACAACACCATCCCGCAGAGCGCGCGCGCCGTGGTCAACTGCCGGCTCCTCCCCGGCGTCACCCCGGAGGAGGTGCAGCGGGTTCTCGTGGAGGTGATCGCCGACGAGCGCGTGGAGGTCCGCCCGCTGGTGGCCGCCAAGCCCAGCCCGCCCTCGCCGCTCCGGGCGGACGTGCTGGGCCCCATCGAGCGCATCACGGCGGAGATGTGGCCGGGCGTCCCCGTGGTGCCCACCATGGGGATCGGGGCCACGGACAGCCTGTACTTCCGCCAGGCGGGGATCCCCATGTACGGCGTCACCGGGATCTTTTTAGATGTTGACGACACCCGCGCCCACTGTCCCGACGAGCGGATCTCCGTGCAGTCGTACTACGAGGGGCAGGAGTTCCTGTACCGGCTCGTGAAGGCGCTGTCGGGGGGCTGAGCGGCCGCTGATTCGGGCGTGCCCCCGGCTGCGCCGGGGTCGGGCTTCGGCTCCGTAACGCACGATACAACCGTGCGTAACGGAGTCGAGCCCCGGCAAACTGCCGCCGGGTCTCGCCCCTTCGGGCCGAAATCCCTCACGCGGGGCTGGTGCTGTCGTCCGCGGCCCCCACCCCGGCGCTGCGCGCCGCCGGGGGGCTGGGGGCCACGTCGGCCTCGATTCTAAACCGAATGGTTGACAATCCCCCGCATTGCCCCTCTCCTCAACCACATGGTTGAGCGACACGTCGACGAGCTGAGCCGCGTGTTCCAGGCGCTGGCCGATCCCACCCGCCGCGAGATGCTGCACTCCCTCGCCGGGCGGGAGCGGACGGTGAGCGAGCTGGCCGCGCCGTTCCGGATGTCGCTGGCGGCGGCATCCAAGCACGTGCGGGTGCTGGAGCGCGCCGGGCTGGTGCGCCGCACGGTGCAGGGCCGCACCCACCGCTGCCGGCTCGACGCCGCCCGCCTGGCCGAGGCGCAGGAGTGGCTCGCCTACTACGAGCGCTTCTGGAACGACAGGCTGGACGCGCTCGACGCCCTGTTCCGCCCCCCTCCCACCCACCCCGAGGAGACGCCCGAATGAAGATCGCCCTGACCAGCGTGTTCGTGAACGACCCGATCGAGGCGTTCAGGTTCTACACGGAAAAGCTCGGCTTCGTGGAGAAGATGTACATGCCGGAGCACTACCTGGCCATCGTGGCCTCGCCCGAGGACCCGGACGGCACCGGCCTGCTCCTGGAGCCCAACCAGAACCTGGGGGCCAAGGAGTTCCAGAAGGGGATCTACGACGCGGGGCTCCCCGTCATCGTCTTCGGCGTCCCGGACGTGCAGGCCGAGTACGAGCGGCTGAAGGGACGGGGCGTGGTCTTCAGGAAGGAGCCCACCAAGACGGACTGGGGCATCGAGGCCGTGTTCGACGACACCTGCGGCAACTACGTCCAGATCGCCCAGCAGTGAGCGTGCGCGAGCGGGAGGTGCCCACCCTCACGGTGGTGCGCACCATCGGCGCGCCGCCCGGCCGCGTGTTCGAGGCGTGGACGGACCCGGCGCTGCTCCGGCAGTGGCTCGCGCCGGGCCGGCTGGAGGTCGTGGAGGCCGCCGCGGACCCGCGGGTGGGCGGGAGCTACCGCGTGGTGGTGGTGGACCCCATGGGCAACCGCCACACCACCACCGGCGAGTACCGCGAGATCGTCCCCGGCGAGCGGCTGGTGAAAACCTGGGTGTACGAGGGCCCCAGCCACCCCGCCGGCCTCTACCCCACCCTGCTCACCGTGGAGTTCCGCCAGGCGGGCCCGGACGCCACCGAGCTGACCATCCGCCAGGACCGGCTGCTCACCGACCTCGACCGCGAGGGCAACCGCGAAGGCTGGCGCCTCTGCCTGGACAAGCTGGAGGCCCTGCTCGCCGCCTGAACGGCAGTACGGAGCGACGGCAGTACGGACTACGCGGAACGACAACGACGCCCCCACCGGGATCTCCCGGCGGGGGCGTCGTTGCAGGCTGTCCCCTGTAACCTGTCCCCTGTTCCCTTATCCGTTCAGTCCGTCGCCTCCGCGGCCGACTTCGGCGCCGGCATGGACGCGTAGAAGTCCTCCCGGAAGCGCCGCATGTAGTCGTGCAGCAGACCCTCGACGCGCTCGGCGCTGGGCGACACCACCAGCAGGCCCGCGTGGTGCCGCTTGTCCAGCCGCCAGACGATCTCCGGGTCCGCGTACGCCGAGGTGTCCGGCCACTCCTGCCGCGCCAGCGAGATCAGCAGCCCCGCCCCGTCGTCGCGCGCCTCCGGCGGGCGGTACTCCTCGCCGCGGGCGTCCGCCACCTCCACCCGGGCCCACTCGCGCCACAGGTTGAGCCCCGTGGCCGCTTCCACCATCTCCGAGATGTTGGCCCCGCCCACCCGCGCCGCCGTCTCCAGGAAGTAGAAGCGCCCGTCCTCCTCGCCGTGGATGAACTCGGTGTGCAGCGCCCCGCGCACCATCCCCAGCGCCCCCATCAGCTCGCGGTCCAGCTCCTTGAGCGCGCGCGAGGTCTCCGAGTCGCGGGGGAGCGTGCGCGTGCAGAACAGGCCGCCGCCGTGGTACACCTCGAAGGGCGGGTTCACGTAGCCGTGCGCCTCGTGGAAGACGATCTCCCGGTCCCAGGCGATGGAGTCCACGTGGAAGACCTGCCCGCGGACGAAGCGCTCCAGCAGGTGGAACGAGCGCTTGTCGCCCAGCTCCTCCATGGTGCCCCACACCTCGTCGGCGTGGTGCAGCTTGCGGATCCCGATGGCCGACGCCGAGGAGCGCGGCTTCAGCACCCAGGGCGCGGGGACGGTGTCCAGGAAGCGGCGCACCTGCTCGTCGTTGATCAGCCCCACGAAGTCCGGCACCAGGATCCCCGCCTCGCGGGCGCGCAGGCGCATGGCCAGCTTGTCGCGGAAGTAGCGCACCGTGGTCTCGCCCATCCCGGGGATGCGCAGGTGCTCGCGGAGCGCGGAGGCCATCTCCAGGTCGAACTCGTCCAGCGGGACGATGCGGGCAAGGTCCTCGCTGCGGGCCAGGTAGCTGATGGCGTGGATCACGTCCTCGCGCCGGTACAGGTCCGGCATGTAGAACACCTCGTCGATGCTCTCGCGGGGCCACTCCGCGTCGCGCAGCTTCTCCACGGTGATCAGCAGCACGCGGCAGCCGAGCCGCTTGCACTCGCGGATGAACTCCTGGCCCTTGAGGTAGCTGGACAGGCAGAGGACGGTCGTGGGACGGGTCGCGTTCACTGGATTTCTGGAGGCCGGTGGGTGGGGTTGGACCGCACGCCTCTTCGACACTCAGATCCTGTGCCAGCGACGATTAACGGCGGGAACGGCAGGTTCGGGCGTGCCCCTCGCTGGCGCTCGGGTCGGGCTGCGGCTCCGTAACGCAGCAAACAACGCTGCGTAACGGAGTCGAGCCCCGGCGGAAACGGCCCCGCCGGGTCTCGCCGCTTCGCGCTCGCATCCCTCACGCGGGCATCGCGCTGGCGTCCTCTGGCCCCCACCCGGCTCGCTTGAGGCTCGCCACCCTCCCCCGTGCCGGGGGAGGGGCATTTCCACGCTGCGATCCTCGGCTTCGCCGTGTCGTGCTCCCCCTCTCCCCTTGTGGGAGAGGGGGCCGGGGGGTGAGGGGTAGCCCCTCGCCCGGAGCCCGCCTCGGCACTCTGTCGTGCTCCCCTCCCCCTTGCGGGGAGGGGTCGGGGGAGGGGGTCGCCGTTGTCGTTTACTTTCGCACTCCCGCACTTTCGCACTTCGGTTCCCTTCCTCACACCCGAAGCAGCACCACGAACCCGTTGGCCGGCAGCCGCAGCTCGATGCGCCCGTCCCACGCGGGGATCGCCGCGCCGAAGTTGCCCACGTCGCTCCCGCCGTACGCCGACGAGTCGCTGTTGAACACCTCCCGCCAGGAGCCCGCGGGGAGACGGGCGGGGTCCGTCTGCACGACGTAGCCGTCCGCGAAGGGGCGGTTGTTGAGGCTGGCCGCCACCAGCAGCTCGCTCCCGGGCTCGCGGCGCGTGAAGGCGATCACGCGGCTGGGGTCCCAGGTGTGCACGACGTCGATCTCGTGCGAGCGGATCCCCGGGTGCGCGCGGCGCAGCGCGATCAGCTCGCGGTAGAACCGGTACATCCGCGCCCCCTCCCCCGCCCGCTCGCCCCACAGGTCCTCGCGCGACTCCAGGATGTTGTCGAACCGGCAGTCCTTCTGCGCGACGATCTCCTCGCCCATGAAGAACATCGGCGTGCCGGCGGAGAGCAGGGCGAGTCCCGCCGCCACGCGGCTGCGCGCCTCGGCGTAGGCGCGCGTGGCGCCCTGGAGCGGCGCGCCGCCCACCGCCGTCACCGCGGTCCGGCGGCTCCCGCCGGCGTTGCCGGCCTCGTCGTGCGACTCGTGGTACACCACCCGGTCGAAGCGCGAGGCGCGCAGCTCCGCGGCGAAGCGGCCCATGGCCAGCGGCTCGTCGCCGCCGAAGCCGGCCTGGCGCAGCAGCCGGGCCGCGTCCCACCCCGCCGAGTCCGCGTCGCCGACCAGGTTGTGGTAGAAGGCGGCGAACCAGGTGGCCTCGAAGCCCAGGCCGCCCACGTCCGGCATCCGCGTCACGGCGTCCCACCCGGTGTGGTCCTCGGCGATCAGCATCACCGACGGGCGGATCATGCGCAGCGTGCGGCTCCACTCGCGCAGGAGCTTCTGCCCGAACAGGTTGGCGGCGCCCACGCTCCGCCCGTCGGCGTGCAGCACGTTGTCGCGGTGGATGGCCTGGGTGAGGTCCACGCGCAGCCCGTCGACGTGGAACTCCTCCACGAACTCCGCCGCGCTGCTGGTGAACAGCTGCCGCACCGGCTCCGCGCGGAAGCGCGGCGACCAGCCGCTGGAGCCGTTGTCCAGGTAGCCGCCGTCCGGGTCCGGGTAGTCGGCGGGGCGTCCCTCGTACCAGTAGTAGCAGTTCTGCTCCGGCGCCGTGGAGTCGTACTGCCACACCGCGCGCGAGGCGTCGCCGTCGAAGTGGTTGTAGACCACGTCCTGGATCACGGCGATGCCGCGCCGGTGGCACTCGCGCACGAAGTGCTTGAGCTGGTCGCGCCCGCCGGCGCTGCTCTCCACGACGAAGTGGTGCGTGTTGCCGTATCCCCAGCCCAGGTCGCCGGCGAACTCGGACATGGGGAGCAGCTCCACCGCGTTGACGCCCAGCTCCACCAGGTAGTCCAGGAACGCCATGGCGTGCCCCAGCGTCCCGGGCCCCGCGCTCCCGAAGCCCAGCGAGCCCACGTGCAGCTCGTAGATCACCAGGTCCTCCAGGCGCGTCGGCACGGGGCGGTCCGGGTCGAACTCGTGCGCCCAGAAGTCCTCGTCGCCCACCAGCTCGGGCGGGGGGCCGGCCGGCGGCTCGAACTCCCTGCGCACCACGTCCTGGTCCACCACCACGCTGCAGCTCACCGTGCCGTCCAGCGTCCGCCGGTCGCCGTCCCAGGGCTTCTCGGCGGGGTCGACGGAGCCGCGCCCGGCCTGCCAGCGCGAGTGGATGTCGGTGCGGTAGACGGTCTGCCCCTGCGCGTTGCGGACGCGGAACATGTACGGCGCGCCCGTGAAGGCCGCGAAGTCCGCCACCGGCTCGCCGGTCCAGATGCCCTCCTCCTCGTCCTCCCCGGACCGCGCGAGCGGGATCACGGGCATGGCGGGATCGATCCCCGAGTGGTCGTCCCCCACGTAGCCGCGGTCGCGCGGGGAGAACACCACGTCCACCGCCTGCGCATTCGGCGCCCACGCGGCGAAGCGGATGGAGGGGGGAGCGGCGGGATCCGTGTAGTGCTTCTGCGCGCCCAGGCGGCGGCTCCAGGTGAGGAAGTAGCGCTCGTGGCGCCCGGCCGAGCCGTCCAGCGTGAACTCGCGGAAGCGGAGCTGCGCGCCGGTGTCCGGCGTCTCGGCCGGGATCCCCCAGCGGTCGGCGCCCTCCGGCCCGTCCAGCGCCACTCCCCACCGGAACGCCCGCCCGACCCCGTCCTCGTGGAGCTGGACCGTGGCGGTGAAGGCGGGGCAGCCGTCCTCGGCCACGATCTCCTGCATGGGCCGGTCGGTCCAGTCGGCGGCGGGTCGGCCCTGCGCGTCCCAGCTCCCCCGCAGCCGGGCGTTGCGGAACAGGCTCCGCTTGAGCCCGGTGTAGTACGTGAACCGCACCTCGATCATCGGCGCCTCCGTGAGCAGGGGACCCTCCCCCCGCAACGTCGGCCCGGCCCCGCGCGCCGTCAAGCTTTTCGTCCCCTCGGGCCCGGCCCTGCTCCGCCGTTCACCCGCGGAGCCGCGTCCATGGGATGACAGGGTGGGGCCGGACCCGATATGTTCATCGCCGAACCAAATCGCCCCATCCCGTCCGAGGCTTTTCAGCCCGTGGCGGCCGAGCGAGGCTGCGAAGCGCACTTCGTACTCTGTACTCCGTACTTTCTGTCGACCATGGCGCTGTTCCGCAAAACGATCTTCTGGCTCCACCTGGCCACCGGCGTCGCCGCGGGGCTGGTGGTGTTCGTCATGTCCGTCACCGGCGTGCTGCTCACCTACGAGAAGCAGATGCTGGCGTGGGCCAACGCCCGCGCCTACGAGGTCGCGCCGCCGACGCCCGGCGCGCGGAAGCTGGGGCCGGAAGAGCTGCTGGCGCGCGCGCTGAGCGCGGAGCCGGGCAAGCCGACGGCCGTGACCTGGCGCGCCGGGGAGGACCGCCCGGTGGAGGTGGCGTTCGGGCGGGAGAAGACGGTGTTCGTGGACCCGTACACCGGCACGGTGCTGGGTCAGGGGGCCGCGGGGACGCGCGCCTTCTTCCGCAAGGTCACCGACTGGCACCGCTGGCTGGGCGCGCAGGCGGAGAGCCGCGAGACCGGCAAGATGATCACCGGCGCCTCCAACCTGGGCTTCCTGTTCCTGGTGCTGAGCGGCTTCTACCTGTGGTGGCCGCGCAACTGGACGCGCCGCGTGCTCCGCAGCGTCACCTGGTTCCAGGGCGGGCTCTCGCCCAAGGCGCGCGACTTCAACTGGCACAACGTCATCGGCTTCTGGTCGTGCGTGCCCCTGGCCGTCATCGTCGCCTCCGCGGTGGTGATCTCCTACCCGTGGGCCAGCAACCTCGTGTACCGCTCCGTCGGCGAGGAGCCGCCCGCGCAGCAGGGGCCCGGCGGCGGCGGCGGTGGAGCCGGCGCGCGTCCGGCCGGCGAGGGCGCGGCCCGGGCCGCGGCCGGTGGCGGCCCCGGCGCGAGGTCCGGCGGCGAGGGACGCGGCGGCGAGGGGGGCGACCCGGTGGCGGCGATCCGCGGCATCGACCCGGCGTGGGCCGTGGCGAGCCGCCGCGTGGAGGGGTGGCGCAGCCTCACCATGCAGGTCCCCGAGGCGGCGGACGCGCCGGTCAGCTTCAACATCGACCGGGGCAGCGGCGGGCAGCCGCACAAGCGCGCCACCCTGGCGCTGGACCGCGCCACCGGCGAGGTGACCAAGTGGGAGCCCTTCTCCGCCGGCACCAAGGGGCGGAAGCTGCGCAGCATCCTCCGCTTCGCGCACACCGGCGAGGTGCTGGGCCTCCCCGGCCAGACGCTGGCGGGGATCGTCTCGCTGGGCGCGGCGGTGCTGGTGTTCACCGGCCTGGCGCTCTCGCTGCGGCGCTTCGCCGCCTGGCGCGGCCGCAGGCGCCGCGAGCCCGTCCGCGAGCCGGCGGCGCGCCGCCCGCGGGTGGCCGACCCCGTCTGACGGAGGGGAGGGCGATGCGGAGACGCGGGGCCGGCGCACGGGTGCGCCGGCCCCGCCTTCGTACGCGGCAAGCGGCCGCGCCGTTGTGGAATCGCCCGGCGCTCCCCATCATGCACGGCGGCCCCCACCCGGCGGCCTGAGAGCCGCCACCCTCCCCCGTGCCGGGGAGGGCTGTCCGGGGTTGGGCTTGGTCGGGCTCCCCCTCCCCCCTTGGGGGAGAGGGGGCCGGGGGGAGGGGGCCTCGCGTGAGGGATGTCGGCCCGAAGGGGCGAGACCGCACAGCAGTATCGTGCGGGCTCGACTCCGTTGAGCAGCGTAGTTTGCTGCTCTACGGAGCCGCAGCCCGACCCCGGCGCCAGCCGGGGGCACGCCCGAACCCGCCGTCCAGAGCCGTTCAACCCCACCCGACAGACCAACCTGCCAATGAGCAACGACGCAGACGTGATCATCGTGGGTGCGGGTCTCGCGGGCCTGGTCGCCGCCGCGGAGCTGGCCGAAGCGGGAAAGAAGGTGATCGTCGTGGACCAGGAGCCCGAGGCGTCGCTTGGCGGGCAGGCGTGGTGGTCGTTCGGCGGGCTGTTCCTGGTGGACTCGCCGGAGCAGCGGCGGCTGGGGATCCGCGACTCGCGCGAGCTGGCGCTCTCGGACTGGCTGGGGAGCGCCGGCTTCGACCGGCCGGAGGACGCCTGGCCGCGCCGCTGGGCGGAGGCGTACGTGGACTTCGCCGCGGGCGAGAAGCGCGCCTGGCTGTACGAGCGCGGTGTCCGCTTCTTTCCCGTGGTGGGGTGGGCCGAGCGCGGCGGCTACCTGGCCACCGGGCACGGCAACTCGGTGCCCCGCTTCCACGTCACCTGGGGCACGGGGCCCGGCGTGGTGGAGCCGTTCATCGCCCGGGTGCGCGAGGCGGAGCGGCGCGGCCTGGTGTCGCTGCGCTTCAGGCACCGCGTCTCGGAATTGACCACGACGGACGGCAGGGTGGACGGCGTCCGCGGCGAGCTGCTGGAGCCCAGCGACGCCGCGCGCGGCGCGCCCAGCTCCCGCGCGGTGGCGGGCGAGTTCGCGCTGCGGGCGGGGGCGACCATCGTGACCTCGGGCGGCATCGGCGCCAACCTGGAGCTGGTGCGCCGCAACTGGCCGCCGCGCATGGGCCCACCGCCCCGGCGGATGCTCTCCGGGGTGCCGGACCACGTGGACGGACGGATGCTGGGGATCGCGCAGGCCGCGGGCGGGAGCGTGATCAACCCGGACCGGATGTGGCACTACACGGAGGGGATCCACAACTGGGCGCCCGTCTGGACGGGCCACGGCATCCGCATCCTCCCCGGCCCGTCGTCGCTCTGGCTGGACGCGCTGGGCCGCCGCCTCCCCGCTCCGCTCTTCCCCGGCTTCGACACGCTGGGGACGCTGGAGCACATCTGCGCCACCGGCCACGACCACACCTGGTTCATCCTCACGCAGAGGATCATCGAAAAGGAGTTCGCCCTCTCGGGCTCGGAGCAGAACCCCGACCTGACGGGGAAGAGCGTGAGGCAGGTGCTGGGGCGGGTCCTCCCCGGCGCGCCGCCCCCGGTGGAGGCGTTCAAGCAGAAGGGCGCGGACTTCGTGGTGGCGCGGGAGCTGGGCGAGCTGGTGCGGGGGATGAACGCGCTCACGGACGAGCCGCTGCTGGACCCGGCGGCGGTGGAGCGCGAGGTACGCGCCCGCGACCTGCAGCTGACCAACCCCTTCGGCAAGGACGCGCAGGTGACGGCGATCCGCGGGGCGCGCGCCTACGTGGGCGACCGGCTGATCCGCGTCGCCCGGCCGCACCGGATGCTGGACCCGGCCGCCGGGCCGCTGATCGCGGTGCGGCTCAACCTGCTCACCCGCAAGACGCTGGGCGGGCTGCACACGGACCTGTCCGCCCGCGTGCTCCGCGCCGACGGCGAGCCGCTCCCCGGGCTGTACGCCGCGGGCGAGGTGGCGGGCTTCGGCGGCGGGGGGATGCACGGCTACCGCGCGCTGGAGGGCACCTTCCTGGGCGGCTGCATCTTCTCCGGCCGCGCCGCGGGCCGGGCGGCGGCCGCGGCGGCCGGGTAGCCGAAACTACCCTTGACGGCGGCGCGGGCGCGCGGCACCGTACGGAGCCGCGCGCCCCGCGGCCGTGCCCGTCCCCCCGACCCCGCAGCGAGACCGCCATGCGCCTCCTCGTCCCGCTCCTCGCCGCCGCGCTCTGCCTCCCCCGCCCCGCCGCCGCCCAGCACGAGGGCCACGGCTCGCGCGGCCCCGGCGGCAGCGGCGTCCCCGCGGCGGCGCTCGGCAGCGTCGCCTTCCGCAACGCCGGCGCGCCGGCGGCCCAGGAGCCGTTCCAGCGCGGGGTGGCGCTGCTGCACAGCTTTGAGTACGACGACGCGGCGGCGGCCTTCCGCGAGGCGCAGCGCGCCGACCCGCGGCTGGCGGCGGCGTACTGGCTGGAGGCGCTGACCTACAGCCACGTGATGTGGGGCGAGGAAGACCTGCCCGCCGCCCGCGCGGCGCTGGCGCGGCTGGCGCCCACCCCGGAGGCGCGGCTGGCCCGGGCGGCGGACGCGCGGGAGCGGGCCTTCGGGGCGGCGGTGGAGGCGTTCTTCGCGGACGGGGCGCCGCCCGCGCGGGTGCGCGCCTACGCCGACTCGCTGCGGCGGCTGGCCGCCGCCGACCCCGCCGACCTGGAGGCGGCCTCCTTCGCCGCGCACGGGCTGCTCGCCGCGGCGATGAGCGCCCCCCCGGCGGAGCGCCCCGGCATGGCGCGCGAGGCGGAGGCGCTGGCGCGGCGGGCCTTCGCCGCGAACCCGCGGCACCCCGGCGCCGCGCACTACCTGATCCACGTGGTGGACGTGGACGCCTCCGACCCCGCGCGCTCGCTGGACGCGGCCCGCGCGTACGACCGCATTGCGCCGGACGCGGAGCACGCCCTGCACATGCCCTCGCACGTGTTCCTGCCGCTGGGGATGTGGGCCGAGGTGGCCGCCTCCAACGAGCGGGCCTGGGCGGCGTCGCGCGCCTGGGCCGCGCGCGGCGGGCGGACGCCGGTGGAGGTGAGCTGGCACTCCTTCGACTGGCTCCAGTACGCGTACCTGCAGCAGGGCCGCTGGCGCGAGTCGCGGGCGTTCGTGGACTCGGCCGTGGCGATCATGCGCGGCGTGGAGGTGCCGGACCGGGCCCCGGACGCCCGCTACGCGGTGATCGACGTGGCCTTCCGCCACGCCTCGGAGACGGGGCGCTGGGACGCCTGGCCGGCGGGGACCGCGGACGCGCGGCGGATCCTGGACGACCCGCAGCCCACGGCGCGCGCCCGGATGATGGCGACCGCCGCGGCGTACCAGGCGGCGGCCGCCGCGCTGCACGCCCGCGGCGACACCGCGCCGGCTGCGGCGGTGGCGCGGCGCTTCGCCGCCGCGGCGGACTCGCTGGCGCCGGACGCGCCGCGCCGGGCCACGCTGCGCGGCCTGGCGGCGCAGCTCGGCGCGGCCGTGGCCGCGCGCCGCGGCGACCGCGCCGGCGCCATCGCCCTGCTCCAGGCGGTGGCGGACGCGGAGGCGGCGAACGCCTCGTTCCCGCCGGGGGTGGACCCGCTGCACGAGCAGCTGGGCGGGCTGCTGCTGGAG
Organism: Longimicrobiaceae bacterium; assembly: GCA_036389055.1. Taxonomy (GTDB): domain Bacteria; phylum Gemmatimonadota; class Gemmatimonadetes; order Longimicrobiales; family Longimicrobiaceae; genus JAFAYN01. The sequence continues at coordinate 17,656 of DASVQR010000168.1, forward strand.
GCCGGGCGCCCCGCGGAGGCCGCCGCCGCCTTCGAGCGCTCCCTCGCCGGGCGGCCGAACCGCTCGGCGGCGCTGCTGGGGCTGGCGCGCGCCCGCGCCGCCGCGGGCGACGCGGCCGGCGCCGCCGAGGCGGCCGCCCGCCTGCGCGCCAACTGGCGCCGCGCCGACCCGCAGGTCCTGGCGCTCGCGCCCGCGCGCTGACGGCACGCGCCCCGGTCCCCACGGCCGGCACCCGGCGCCCGGGTGCCGGCCGCGCCGTTTTCCGGACCGCGGCTCGTCGCGCGACGGCCGACGCGCTATCTTCCCGCGGTCTCCGCCCCCCCATTCCCCGCAGCCCCGCACCCGCATGCCCCGGTCCGTTCTCCTCGCCGCGCTGGCCCCGCTCCTCGCCCTCGCCGCGCCGCTCGCGGCGGCCGCGCAGCACCACGGCGGCGCCGCCGCCGCGCCGGCCGACGGCGGGCCGCCCCCGCTGTACGCGGAGGCGCTGGGCGGCTTCACCTGGCGGGCGGGCACGGCGTCGCGCGAGGCGCAGGCGTACTTCGACCAGGGGGTGAGGCTGATGTACGCCTTCGCGGTGCCGGAGGCGCAGCACTCGTTCGCGGAGGCGCGGCGGCTGGACCCGGCGTGCGCCCTGTGCTGGTGGGGCGAGGCGTGGTCGCTGGGCCCGTACCTGAACGGCGCCATGCGCGACGAGGACGCGCCCGCGGCCACGGCGGCCGCCCGGCGCGCCCGCCGGCTGGCCGCCGCGCGGGGGACGCCGCTGGAGCGGGCGCTCACCCGCGCCATGGCCGAGCGCTACCGCGAGTCGCACGGCGCCGCCGGCCGCAAGGGGCTGGACAGCGCCTACGCGCGGGCGATGGAGGGGGTGTACGCGCGCTTCCCCGCCAGCCTGGAGGCGGCCGGCCTGTACGCGGACGCGCTGATGCTGCTGGAGCCGCGCCGCGGCACCTGGAGCGTGACGAAGCCGTCGGTGGCGCGCATCCACGAGGTTCTGGAGCGCGCCCTGGCCGCCGACGTGGCCCACCCCGGCGTGTGCCACTCGTACATCCACGCCACGGAGACCACCCCGCGCGCGGAGCGCGCCCAGCGCTGCGCCGACATCCTGGTGACGGCCATGCCCGGCGCCAGCCACCTGAACCACATGCCCTCGCACACCTACAACCGCGTGGGCCGCTGGGCCGACGCGGTGCGCTCCAACGAGCTGGCGTGGGCGTCGGACCGGCGGGCGGGCGAGGGGCGGGCGGTGTCCGTGTACCCCGGCCACAACCTGCACATGCTCCTGTTCGCCGCCTCCGTGGACGGCCAGGAGGCGCGCGCCCTGGAAGCCGCCGACGCCTACGCCGCCCTCACGGCCGGCGGCGACGGCGCCGGCCTGCAGTCGCTGGTGCGCCTCCGCTTCGGGCGCTGGGACGACGTGCTCGCGCTCGCCGCCCCGCCGCAGCACCCCCTGCACCTCGGCCTCTGGTCGTTCGCGCGCGGCCACGCCCACCTGCGCGCCGGCCGCCCCGACAGCGCCGCCGCCCTCCTGGCGCGGGTGGACTCGCTGGCCGCGCACGCGCCCGAGTCCGCCACCTGGCGAGGCCACGCCCCCGCCCGCCTGCTGGGCGTGGTCGGCGGGATCCTGCGCGGCGAGACGCTGCTGGCGCAGCGCCGCCCGGACGAGGCGCTCGCCGCCCTGGAGCAGGCCGTGGAGATGGAGGACGCCCTCACCTACGACGAGCCCGAGCCGCTCCCCTTCGCCGCGCGCGACTGGCTCGGCGCCGCCCTGCTGGAGCAGGGCCGCGCCGCCGACGCGGAGCGCGTCTACCGCGCCGCCCTGGACGACCGCCCCCGCAACGGCTGGAGCCTCGCCGGCCTGGAGCGCGCCCTCCGCGCCCAGGGCAGGACCGCCGACGCCGAAGCGGCCGGCGCCGCCTTCCGCGAAGCCTGGGCCCGCTCGCAGACGCGCCTGCCCGGCTCCCGCTTCTGAGGAGCGATCCGGAACGGACCCTCGCGCCGCCCCCCGCGTGAGGGATGCGCGCCCGGCAGGGCCCTCACCCGGCGGCCTGAGAGCCGCCACCCTCTTCCAATTCTGGGAGAGGGGGCAACGGCGGGAGATCGAATCACGGCAGGCAGTTGCGTGAGGGATGCGCGCCCGGCAGGGCCGAGACCCGCCGGCAGTTTGGCGGGGCTCGGCTGCGTTGGGGAGCGTTGTTTGCTCCCCTACGCAGCGCGCAGCCCGACCCGAGCGACAGCGAGGGGCACGCCCAACCCCGCAGTTCAAAGCCTTTCAAAAGCCGTTCGGGGAACATCCACACCCCAGGCGGGTTGCTTTCCCCGGCCTCCCCGCCGAGGTTCAGCGTCGGAAAAAACCCGTGGCTTCCACACCGGCTCCCAGCATGCGAAAGATCCTACTGACGGCCCTCGTCCTCGCGGGCACCACCACGGCAGCAGCAGCCCAGGACGCCCCGCGCTTCACCCGCGCCGACACGCTACGCGGCTCCATCACGCCGCAGCGCGCCTGGTGGGACGTGACCTTCTACGACCTGCACGTGCGCGTGAACCCCGCGGACAGCAGCATCGCGGGCCGCAACGGCATCACCTACCGGGTGCTGCGCCCCGCCGGGGAGATGCAGATCGACCTGCAGGAGCCGCTCCGGGTGGACAGCATGGTGCAGGACGGCCGCCGCCTCGCCTACCGCCGCGACGGCAACGCCTTCTTCGTCACGATGCCGACCCCGCAGCGCGCCGGGGAGACCAGGACGGTGACCGTGCACTACGCCGGCAAGCCGCGCGCGGCGCAGAACGCCCCCTGGGACGGCGGCTTCGTGTGGGCAAAGGACACCGTGGGCAACCGCTGGGTGGCCACCGCCGTGCAGGGGCTGGGCGCGAGCGCCTGGTGGCCCACCAAGGACCACCAGACCGAGGAGCCGGACAGCCAGCGCATCGCCGTCACCGTTCCCGACCCGATGGTGAACGTGAGCAACGGCCGGCTGCGCAGCACCAAGAAGAACGGGGACGGCACCACCACCTACGAGTGGTTCGTGAAGAGCCCCATCAACAACTACGACGTGGCGGTGAACGCGGGCACCTACGCCCACTTCAGCGACACCTACCAGGGCGAGCGCGGCAGGCTGACGCTGGACTACTGGCCGCTGGCGGTGAACCTGGAGCGGGCGCGCGTGCAGTTCCAGCAGGTGAAGCCCATGCTCAAGTGCTTCGAGAGCTGGTTCGGTCCGTTCCCCTGGTACGAGGACGGCTTCAAGCTGGTGGAGACGCCGCACCTGGGGATGGAGCACCAGAGCGCCGTGGCCTACGGCAACAAGTACCAGAACGGCTACCTGGGGCGCGACCGCTCCGGCACCGGGCACGGCATGGAGTGGGACTTCATCATCATCCACGAGTCCGGCCACGAGTGGTGGGGCAACCACGTGACGGCAAAGGACATCGCGGACATGTGGGTGCACGAGAGCTTCACCAACTACTCGGAGGCGCTCTACACCGAGTGCACCCAGGGGCGGGAGGCCGGCTTCGCCTACGCCCGCGGCGGCCGCCGGAACGTGCAGAACGAGTCGCCCATCCAGGGGGTGCCCGGGGTGCACAACGAGGGCTCGGGCGACATGTACGACAAGGGCGGGCTGATGCTGCACACCATCCGCCAGATCATCAACGACGACGAGAAGTGGCGGCGGATCCTGCGCGGGCTGAACTCCACCTACGGGCGGAAGACGGTGACGGGGCAGGAGGTGCAGGACTACGTCAGCCGGCAGTCGGGCATCGACCTGGGGCCCGTGTTCCGGCAGTACCTGACCACCACGGACATTCCCGTGTTCGAGTACCGGATCCGGGGGAACGAGCTGTCGTACCGCTGGGCCAACGTGCTCCCCGGGTTCGACATGCCGATCAAGGCGACGATCTCCGGCAGCGCGCTCTCGTTCATCCGGCCCACGACCGAGTGGAAGACGGCGCGGCTCGCCCTGCCGGCCGGGACGGCGTTCCGGGTGGACCCCAACTTCTACGTGGACCCCAGGGACGTGGGGGCGGCGGCCCGGTAGCCGCTCCCACCGCCGCCGGCTTCCCGCCGCGGCCGGGGACACTCCTTTCCGGAGGCGATGGACGATGCGAGACTGGCCGTTCTGGATCGCCGCCGGCGCGCTGCTGCTGAGCGGCGGCTTCCGGCTCTACCTGGCCTTCCGCGCGGGCTCCGGCGCCGCCCTCGCGGAGGCGGGCCGGCTCCGCGGGCGCGCGAGGATCGCGTCGGGGTCCGCCGAGGCCCTGTACGGCGCGGCGATCCTGTACCACCCCTCCGGCGGCCCGGCGCGCTTCGAGGTGTTCATCGCGGCCTCCGTCGTGTTCACCGTCCTGGCGCTCGCGGGGATCCACTTCGGCCAGCGCGCCCGGGAGCTGGAGGCGCGGGAGGCGTCCGCGTAGCTTCGCGGGGCCGGACGGAAGGACGAAACTACCCCGCCGGGCGCGTGCCCGGCGGGGTAGCTTCGTCCGCGGCTCCGGGCCGTCAGGCCGGCGTGAACGTGAACTTCCGGATCACGATCTCCACCTGCTGCCCGTTCGTGGGCGCCTGCCCGCCGAACAGCCACAGGTTGATGCGCGCGGGCATCGCCTGCTGGGGAACCCGCTGCAGCGGATCGGACGGGGCGAACGTCCAGCTCTGGATCTGGTTGAGGTTGTCGCTGCGGTGGCCGCCCAGCGTCTGGAAGTGGACGCTGCCGCTCAGCCAGCGGTAGCGCTGGGTGGTGAACGACCCCTCCAGCGCGAGCGGGAAGAGGTGCGAGGTCTCCGGGTATCCCGCGACGCCGGGGTACACGGAAAAAGTGGAGTTGGCCCGCGAGGGGTTGCCGAACCTCCCGAACTCGATGTCGATCTCGTTGGTCCCGTCCGGGCCCGCGTAGCCGAACAGCCCGAGGATCACGTTGGGGTCGAGCTGGTCTATGCGTCCGTCCACCCAGAACTGGTACGTTCCGAACCCCAGGTTCTGCGCGGACGAGATCTCGGCGCTCTGCCACTTCCCGGTGGCCGCGTCGCGGCTGATCCGCAGATGCAGGTAGCCGCTGGCGTCCACCCACACGTTGGCCGCGCTCCAGTTGTTCGGGCCGGGCCCGAGCCCCTCGCCGGACTTCACGTTCCAGGTGCGCCCCGACCAGGTGATCGTCGTGGTGCCCGTCGAGCGCGCCGGGTCGTCGGACGCACGGCTCGGAGCGGTCGGGGTGATGTCGGAGCACGCCGCCAGCACGGCACAGGCCAGCGCGGCCTGGGTGGTGAGCAGAGATCTGCGCATGCGAAAACCCTTTGTCGAGGAGCCGCGGGAGCGCCGCGGACGTTTGGGCCGGGAAGGAAACGCGGATGGGTGGCCGCACGCGCGGCCTCGTGATCCATAAATCTATACATGACTTCATCTTACGCGCAAGCTCCCGCGCCCGGGGAGGAGCCGCGGGGCTGGGGGGCGGCGAGGAGCGAAGAAAAAAAAGGACCCCGCCGGGCGAGTGCCCGGCGGGGTCCTTTTTTCCTCCGCGGCTCAGGTTCGGCGAGTCATGACAGGGTGAAGCAGGCCTCGCCCTCCTTGCCGGCCGTGACGCCCACCATCCCGGCGATGCGGTAGCCGCGGCCCGTCGCGTCGGTGGCCGTGAGGTCCACCCGCAGGTCCAGGCGGCCGCGGTCGCGCGCGAGCACCTCGATGGTGCCCGAGGCGCGGGTGGCGGTGTAGACGGCCGCGTAGTTGTAGGGCGGGTTGGGGATGGTGGCGCGCGTCCGCGCGAAGCCGATCTCGGTCTCCCCGGCGGCCACGGCGCGGCGGAAGGTCCACTCGTCCTGCCAGGGGCCCGGAGGCGTGAACGCGCCGGTCACTCGCAGGCGGTCGCCCTGCTGCGCGCGCGTGGGGACGGACAGCACCAGCACGATGCGGTCGCCGGGCGGGGTCTCGTAGCCCGTCAGCGTGAACTGGAGGCTGCGGGCGTCGCCGGAGTTGCGGGCCAGCACCGCGAACACCTCGTCGAAGTCCGGGAGCGATCCGGTCTCCTCCTGCGTGTAGTCCGCGGAGCCGTACAGCATAGCCCCGGTGGCGCCCGCCGCGCCGACCTCCGTGACGGCGAAGCCGGCCACGGTGGCGGCGTGGATGCGGTTGACGTCCTCGCAGCCCAGCCCGCACCCGCCGAGGGTGGCGGCGAGGGCGAGCACAGCGGCGGTGGCGGCGATGCGGCGCATGGCGATTCGGTCACTCGGGTAGCAGGGGCGCGGCTGCGGATGCATGCGGCCATGTACCGCGCCGGGAAGGCCGAAGGTCCGCGACTCCGCATCGGATCCTCGTTCCGCCACGGCCCGGCGCCTCAATCGGCTTCGCGCGTGATCCGCGCGTCGCCGCCGATGCGGGCCGCCGCGCGCGCGAGGAGGGACAGGACCACGAGGGCGATCACCGTCGCGAGCACCGCGTACGTGTAGAGGCCGGCCAGGCTCTCGGAGGTCCCGAACGCCTGCTGGATCGTCGCCTTGATGGCCTCGTTCCAGGCCAGCGCCGCGACGAGCCCCAGGGAGGCGGACGCGAGCGTGATCATCGTCTGCAGGTACATGCGGCGGTCGGTCATGGGAATGCCCCGGGAAGCAGGTTCGTGTCTCGGGCCGCCGTCGTGGGCGACCCCGACGCAGCATCCCTGCAACTCCCGGGCAGCGGCGCGCCGGTCCCGCCCTACCTGACCGCGAACACGCGGGGGTTCCGCGTCGCGGCGCCCGTCCGTGCCGCGGGTTCGTCGTCGGATCCCACCCGGATCGTGACCGTCCCGCCGCGCAGCTCCAGGTGGCGGAGCAGCGCGTATACGAACACCACGACCCCAACCATCTCCAGCGACTCCTCCACCGTCCAGAGCAGCGCCGAGCCGGCGTTGTGGAAGCCCCGGCTCTCCACCCACGCCCCGCCCACCATCTCCGCCCCCACCGCCCCGCCGACGAAGGTCGCCGCCGCGGCGAGGAAGAGGCGCCGGGTCCGCGGCGGCAGGTGGACCAGGAAGGGGAGGTACGCCAGGCCGAGGAGGGCGAGCGCCGCCAGCGCCGGGACCACCCAGGCGAAGTAGAAGAGCCCGCCCGCCCCCAGAGCGCCGCGCACCGGCTCGATCAGCAGCTCGTGCAGGGCGGCCGCCTCGTCCACGGACAGGCCCAGGAAGAGGATCGCGAGGACCCTCCAGTGGAGCACGAACCGGCTCCCGGCCTCCCGCTCCGTCCGCGCGACGATGGCCAGCAGGACGGCGCAGACCAGGAGCGCGGCCGACGAGTACCACGTGGGCACGTTCGCCTCCTCCACCAGGCTGAAGCGGGGGACGAAGCCGTACAGGTGGTCGTGGCCCGTGAGGTGGACGGCCACCTGGCCCGCGGAGCTCGCCGCGACCAGCGCCGCCACCGTGCAGAGCAGGACCGCGGCGACCCTGCGGGGATTCAGTACGATCATCGGGTCCGAGCGCGCTGGGGTGGTGGGACGACGGCCGAATCAGCTCCGTGCGGCAATGTGCGTCCGCCGGGCGCACCCCGTCTGTAGGAGCGTGCCCGGTCCGCTGTCGGAGAGACGCCGACGGCGGGCGCGGAAGCCGGGCCGCAGCCCGCCCCACGCCGAACGCGCGTCAATGGGCCAGGCGCCCCGCCAGCTGCGGCGCCAGCCAGAGCGCCACCAGGATCGCCAGGTTCACCGCGATCCCCACGGGCGCGCGGGTCGCGTCCAGCGCGCACAGCACCAGCGAGAGCAGCGTGGCGCCCAGCAGCACCGGCCGCCACGCGTCCCACCCGCCCAGCCACCCCGCCGCCGCCGCCACGAACGCCGCGGCGGCCACCGCCCACAGGACGCCCACCGCGCGGATGCCGCCGTCGCCCAGGTCCCAGCGGCCGTCCAGCAGCGTGGTCTTGTACGGCATCCCCTCCAGCTCGCCCAGCTTCATGTAGACGGTGGTGCCCATCAGGTGGACCAGCCCGTGCAGCGCCAGCACCAGCGCCGCCGCCCAGGTGAGCGCCTTGATCATCGCGTCCTCCGTCGGTTGCGGAACCGGCGGCCCACTACGTCCGCAGGGGATGGGACCGCCTCCACGGAACAAGGTAGGACGCGAGAAGCGAGAGATCGTCGGGGGGAGCTTGAGACCGCGGTGGGGGAAAGCCCGAGGCACGGGCGGAGACCGCGTGACGGATTTCGGCCCGGAGGGGCGAGACCGCGCGGCACCTCAGTTCAGGGTGCTGGCGCGGGCTCGACTCCGTTGCAGACGGTCGTATCGTCTGCTACGGAGCCGAAGCCCGACCCCCGCGCCAGCGGGGGGCACGCCCGAACCCCGCCGTCGAAACCGGATCAGAACTCGGCGCGCAAACCAAGGGTGACGGTGCGGCCGGGGAGCACGGTGACGTTGTCGGGCTCGCCCAGCTGGCGGCCCAGCAGGTTGTCGCCGGAGAGCACCAGCGCCAGCCCGGGGCGCACGTCGCGGGCGAAGCCGGCGCGCAGGTGGGTGACGCCCGGGTACTCGCGCCAGTAGGTGCGCAGCCGGGCGCCCACCAGCTCGTGCGAGGGGCGCGACGCGTCGGCCGAGTCGCGGGCGAGCGCCAGGTAGTCGTAGTTGATCCAGTCCCAGGCGCGGTACGCCGTCACCGACGCGGCCCACCCGCCGCCCAGCCACGACGCCGTCAGGCTGGCGGTGCGCGCCGGCACCTCCAGCATGCGGTCGCCGGGGCGCAGCTCGCCGGTGTAGCCGCCGGCCACCCGGCGCACCCGGCTGTCCACCAGCGAGAACGCCGCGTCCAGCGACAGCGGCCCCGCCTCCGCCGAGCCCTGCGCCTCCCACCCGCGGTTGGAGATCTCCCCCACGTTCTCGATGCGCCAGCCGATGCGGCGCGGCTCCGTCCGCCCGCCGCGGTGCACCGTGTACACCCCCGAGGGCTGCTGCTCGTACGGCACCCGCTGGATCAGCCCGGAGGCGAGCTGGTCGAAGCGGGTGAGGTGCAGGGCGAGGCCGCGCCCCAGCAGCAGGTCGGCGCCCACCTCCACGCCGGACTGCTGCTCGGGCCCCAGGTCGTGGCTCGCGGCGGCCGCGCGGAAGCCGGCCCAGGCCGCGTCGCGCGCGGCGGTGCGCAGCGGGCGGAGCCCCTTGCCGTAGGCGCCGCGCAGCTTGAGCGTGGCGTCGCCGTGGGCGCCCACCCACGCCGCGCCCAGCATGGGGAGCGCGGCCAGCTGCCCCTCGCCGGCGATCCCCTGGTTGCGCTCCAGCCGCAGCCCGCCGGCCAGCCACAGCGACTCGCGCAGCGTGGCGTGCCCCTGCGCCAGCACCGCCGAGCCGTGCCGCCACTCCACCCGCGCGGCGGCGGGGCCGGCGAGCCCGGGTCCCGCCGCTCCGCCGGGCTTGGAGGAGGGCCCCGCGACCGGCTGCGACGGGTCGGGCTCCGTGACCTCGCGCAGCGACCAGTGCTCCGCGGCCAGCGCCAGCCCCCCGGACAGCTCGCCGCCCTCGCCGAAGCGTGCGACGCTGCCGGCGCGCAGCGTCGCGCGGTCGGCGCCGCCGTCGGCGGTGCGCGGGGCGCCCGGCGCGGCCGTGCGCAGCGGCGACAGCGCGTCGGGGACGCCGGCCAGGCGGTTGCCGTCCACCCCCGCGGTGAGCGAGTGCGTCCAGCGGTCGTCCCGCACGAACACCGTGCTCATCCCCAGGGTGTACTGCCGCACCGACTGGCGGTCGGCGGCGGCCGGGGCAGCGGAGGCGGTGTCGGCGGGGAGGAGGGGGCTGGCGGCGGCGCCGGCGCGCTCGGCGGAGAAGCGCGCCAGGCCGGTGGTGATGGAGCGCGCCCCCACCCGGCGTGCGCTCCCCAGCGCGGCCAGGCTGCGGCTGAAGGCGCCGGGGATGAACTCGCCCGCGGTGCGCCCCGACACGCTGAGCCCCGCGGAGCGGGTGGCGGAGCCGGCGCGCAGGGTGAGCGCGTGGTCCTGCGCCAGCGGCGACCCGGGCGAGAAGTCGCTGTCGGACACGCCCACGCCGCTGCGCACGCCGACCCGCGCGGCCCCGCCCTCCGCGCCCTCGTGGCGGGTGACGATGTTGACCACGCCGCTGATTGCGTCGGTGCCGTACAGCGCCGCCCCCTGCGGCCCGCGGATCACCTCCACCCGCTCCACCGTCTCCGGGGCGAGCTGCGACACCAGCAGCGGGTTGGCCACCTCGATGCCGTCGATGTACACCTTGGGGTAGCTCACCCCGAACGAGCTTGCGCCGCGGATGCTCCCGTAGCGCGTCAGCACCGTGGCGGGCGAGGGCTCCCACGCCCACAGCCCCGGCACCGATCCGTTCAGCGCCTGCGCCAGCCCCCCGGTGCCGCGCCGGGCCAGCTCGCCCCCGTCCAGCACGTCCAGCGCGTAGGGGAGGGCGCGCTCCGGCCCGCCCGTGGGGCTCCCGGTGACCACGATCCGGTCCAGCGCCACGGCCCGCGCCGGCTCCGCCGCCTCCAGCGCGGGCTCGCGCGAGGGCGCGAGCACCACCTGGTCCGGCCCGGCCACCACGGCGGCCACGCGGGTGCCGCGCAGCAGCTCGGCCAGCGCCTGCCCCACGGGGAGGGCGTCGCCCGAGGCGCAGACGCGCGCGTCCAGCGGGAGCAGGTCGGCGCTGTAGGAGAAGCGGACGCGGGACGCGGCGGAAAGCCGGTCCAGGGCGCTGCGGAGGGAAACGTCGCCGGCGTGCAGGGTCACCGTGCGGTCCAGCGGGGGCGCCCAGCCGCCCGCGGGCGCGGGCAGGGCCGCGCGCGGCCCGCACCCGGACTGCGCGCCCGCGGGGAGCGCGGCGGCCAGCGCCAGCGCCGCCGCCGCCCACGCCGCCCGGCGGCGCGCCCGCGCCCGGCGGCCGCTCACGGCGGCCCCGCCCCGGCGCGCAGCGTCGCCACGTCGCCGCGCAGCTCCAGCTCGGCGCCCAGCGCCAGCGCCACCACCCGCAGCACCTGCTCCCGCGGCTCCCCGGCGAACGACGCCGTCAGGCGGCGCCCGGCGAGCGCCGGGTCGGCCACGCGCAGCTCCACGCCGTACCAGCGGCGCAGGTCGGCGGCCACGCGCTCCACGGGCGCGTCGCGGAACACCAGCCGGCCGCGGGTCCACGCCAGGTCGTCCTCGCGGGCGCCGGCTCGCTCCGCCCGGGCCCGCCCGGCGGGCGGGAGGACGCCGCGGTCGCCGCGCATCAGCACCACGCCGGTGTCGGCCGGGGCGGCGGCGGGGCGCAGCTGCACCGCGCCCTCGGTGACCACCACCCGCACCCCGCCCGCGCCGTCGGCGCGCACGTCGAACGCGGTGCCCAGGTCGCGGACCAGCGCGGGGCCGGCGCGCACGGTGAAGGGGCGGGCCTCGTCGTGCGGCACCTCGAACAGCGCCTCGCCGCTCAGCGCCACCTCGCGCGCGCGCTCCCCGTACCCGGCGGCCACCTCCAGGCGGCTCCCCGGCCCCAGCAGCACGCGGGTGCCGTCCGGCAGGCGCAGCGAGTCGCGCTCGCCCACCGCCGTCGCGTAGCTCCGCGGGGCCGGGCCCGGCTCCCCCGCCCCGCCCCGCTCCCGCAGGCTCCACCAGGCCAGCGCGGCGCCCAGCAGGAGCACCACCGCGGCGGCGGCGCGCAGCGCGGGCGCGCGCCACGACGGGGCCGCCGGCGCGGCCCGCCGGGCGGCGCGGGAGGCGAGCGGGATCGGCTCCGGCTCGCGCATCCGCTCGCGGGTGCGGCGCAGCGCCGCCTCCACGTCCAGCCCGGCCGGCGGCGCGACGGCCAGCCGGCCCAGGGCGTCGTCCAGCCCGCCGTACAGCGCCTCCCGCTCCGGGTCGGCGGCGAGCCAGGCGCGCACGGACTCGGCCTCGGCGGGGGGGCTCTCGCCGGCCAGGTACCGGGCCAGCGCCTCCCAGTCGGGGTCGTCTCCGGACGTCGCGGGGAACGGGATCTCGTCGCTCATACCCTCAGGACACGCGAGCGCGCCGCTACCCCTACGCGGCAGGTTGCTCGCGGGGGGCGGCCCGGGATAATTTAGGCGGCCCGCCGCCCGCGCCGACAGACCCCTGTGCGATCCACGCCCGAGGAGCCCGGCCCACGTTGAGCGACCAGGAGCTCCTCGCCCGCCTCCGCGCCGGCGACCCCGACGCCTTCGACACCCTCTTCCGGGCCTTCTACCCGCCGCTCGTGGGGCTGGCGGAGGGGCTGCTGCGCCGCCGCGACGTGGCGGAGGAGGTCGTCCAGGACGTCCTGCTGGAGCTGTGGCGCCGGCGCGAGTCGCTTGTGCTGGAGGAGTCGCTGCGGGCCTACCTGTTCCGCGCGGTCAGGAACCGCGCCCTCAACCACCTGCGCCACGAAAAGGTGGAGCGGCGCGGCGAGCCCTTCGCCGCGGGCGAGTCGTCGTCGCCCCCCTCCGCGCAGGCCGCGCTGGAGGAGGCGGAGATCGACGCCGCCGTCCGCGACGCCGTGGCCGCGCTCCCGGAGCGCTGCCGCGAGGTGTTCGAGCTGAGCCGGGCGCGGGGGCTGCGCTACGCGGAGATCGCCGCGGTCATGGGGATCTCGGTCAAGACGGTGGAGGCGCAGATGGGCAAGGCGCTGCGGCTGCTGCGGGAGCGGCTCGCGCCCTGGCTCCCCGGCGCGGACGACGGGTGAACGAACGGGAATAGATGGGGAGGTTTGAACAGCCAGGAGCCGCCTGAGACGAACACTTCTCCCAGGCGGCTCCTTTTGCAACTCGTTTGGGAAGCTACCTGAATTCAAAGCCCACCGCATTCACGCGCGCGGCGGGCAAGCCATCTACGGAGGTACGCTACATGTCCCAGCAACCTCCTCTCGCTCCAGCCATGCGAAGGGCCGTGCACGTCACGAACGTGGCGAAGGCGGTCCGCCACTGCTGCCCATCGCCACTGCTCTGCTGAATCTCTCCACCGTATGATCTTCATGTGATAACTCCAGCTTGGATAGAAAACGGGCCCTACCCCAGAGTTGGGGCGGGCCCGTTGGCGAGTTCGGTCGTCTTCGCTTCCAAAACTACTCCCAGAGCGTGGCAGAGTCAACGAGCATCTCGAATGTTCGAGCCGTGGTTCGGACACTGAGCAGCAAGAGTTAACCTGGACGAGGCAGAGCAGATCGGTCGCGTTCCGGATGACGTAGGGGTACCCGCCCCCCTCGCGTGTCCAATGGGACGGAGCCGGCGGAAGGGGCGATCCGAACCCGTCCGGATGCCCGCGGCCGGCCGAACCCGATCCCGGAGGCAGCAGCCATGACCCGTCCGTTCTCCCGCCTGCTGGTGGGCGCCCTCGTCCTCGCCGGGGCCGCCGCGTGCTCCGAGCCCGGCACCGGCCCCGCCGGCGACGGCAACCTGTCCGCCCGTGAGCTGCGCTCGCTCGCCTACGGCGTGAGCGTGCTGGGCACCGACGACAGCGAGGAGCTGGCCTGGAGCGACGCCAGCTTCACCGCGAGCAGCACCTCCGGCCCGAGCCTGTCCACCGCGGCGCACCCGGGCGGCCCAGGCGGACCCGGCGGCGGCATCGGCGGGCTGGGGATCTGGGGGCCGCGGCGCCCCGGCGTCCACGGCACCACCACCACCACCGTGGACCGCACCCGCCCCTGCCCGCAGGGCGGCACCACCCGCACCGTGAGCACCGTCACCAGCGTGGTGGACACCGTGGCGCGCACCGGCCGGGTCACCACCAGCTCCACCGACACCCCGGCCGCCTGCGCCTTCACGGTGGACAGCCTGAACGCCACCCTGCGTACCATCGCCAACCCGGGCACGGTCATCACCATCACCGGCGCGCCCAGCCTGCAGAGCCAGTCCACCTCCAGCTACAGCTGGGCGGCGGCCGGCGACTCGGCGCGCGGCGGGCGGCTGACGCGCGGCAACACCACCGGCACGCAGACCGGCTCGTTCACCTACACCACCAGCGACGGGCGCTCCGGCACCTGCGCGGTGAGCCTGTCCACCGTCTTCAACCCGGTCGAGCGGACGCAGACGGTCACCGGCACCTTCTGCGGGCAGGCGGTCAACGTCACCACCACGCTCCCGGAGCACGGCAAGCGCGGCGGCCCGGGCAGACGTCGCTGACGCAGCGGGGGCACGGCCGGAACTGCTTTTTGACGGCGGGTTCGGGCGTGCCCCTCGCTGGCGCTCGGGTCGGGCTTCGGCTCCGTAGCGGACGGAACTACTGTCCGCGACGGAGTCGAGCCCCGGCGGAAACTGCCCCGCCGGGTCTCGCCCCTCCGGGCCGGAATCCCTCACGCGGCTCCGGCGCGGGCGTCGGGTGCCCGCGCTTCTCTCTCCAACCCCACGGATTCGCGATGCGCACCCCGTTCTTCGCGGCGCAGTGCGCCGCACTGCTCGCGCTCGCGGCGGCGTGCGCGCCGCAGCGCGACATCGGCACGCCCGGCGAGCGGCCCGGCGGGCGGACCCACCCGGCCGCGGCGGCGGCGCCCACCGTGTACGCGCTGTTCGGCCACCGCGAGGCGCTGGCGCTCAGCTCCGCGCAGGTGGCGGCCATCGACTCCATCGGCGGCTGGCTCCAGCTGCGCAACGAGGCGCTGCTGGACTCGCTGCGGCTGGGGGACGACGGGCGAACCTCCCGCCTCCCCGCCGACTCCGCCGACGCGCTGATGGAGCGCATCCGCGCCAACCAGCGCGCGGCGGTCGACGGCGTGGCCGCCGCGCTCACGGCCGAGCAGCGCGGGCGCGCGTGCCAGCTGTTCGCCGAGCAGCGCGGGGAGCGCGAGCGGCGGTCCCGCGGCGGGCGCCCGTCGCTCGCCCGCCGGCCGCGCGGCTCCGCCCGGGACACCCTCCCCGGCGGGCCGCGCGCCCGCTGGGGCTGGTGCGCCCCCTCCGCCGTGGCGGCCGCCCCGGCCTCCTGAGCGTCGCCGGCCGCGGGCGCGGCCGGTGGCCGATCTGTACGTCAGGACCGGTCCCGCACGAGGCGGGACCGGCCCGCCCCCGACTCTGTAGCCGCGCGCCTCCTCGACTGGGGAGGGAAGAACCCCGAAGAGCGCCCCCGCCATCTCCAGGCGTGGGCGCTTTTCAGCATACTGCGTACTCCGTAGTCCGTACTGCCGTTGCAGGCTGTCCCCTGTAACCTGTCCCCTGTCCCCTGCCGTAAGGGTCTCCCCTCCCCTCGCGTGTCCTCGTTCATGGCAGAACCAAGACGAACCCAGGCACAGGACCAGGTCCCCATGGCACGTCCGCACTCCCGGCTGCTCCGCGCGGCGGGACTCGCCCTCGGGCTCCTCCTCGGCGCGGCGGCGGCGCACCCGGCCGCGGCGCAGTACTTCGGGCGCAACAAGGTGCAGTACGAGCGGTTCGACTTCCGGGTGATGAAGACCGAGCACTTCGACGTGTACTTCTACCCGGAGGAGGAAGTCGCCGCGAGGGACGCCGCGCGCATGGCCGAGCGCTGGTACGCCCGGCTCTCCGGGCTGCTGGACCACCGCTTCGAGAAGCGCCAGCCGCTCATCCTGTACGCCTCGCACCCGGAGTTCCAGCAGACCTCCGCGCTGGGCGGCGAGATCGGCGACGCCACCGGCGGCGTCACCGAGGCGTTCAAGCAGCGCGTCATCATGCCCTTCTCGTACAGCTACGAGGAGACCGACCACGTGCTGGGGCACGAGCTGGTGCACGCCTTCCAGTACGACATCAGCGGGCTGGGGCGGGCCGGCGCGGGGATCGAGCAGGCCGCCCGCCGCTACCAGGTGCCGGGGTGGTTCAGCGAGGGGATGGCCGAGTACCTGTCCGTGGGCCCGGTGGACCCGCTGACCGCCAACTGGCTGCGGAACGCCGCGATCGGCGGCCGGATCCCCACGGTGGAGCAGCTGGCGAGCGACCCGCGCGTCTTCCCCTACCGCTACGGGCACGCGCTCTGGGCGTACATCGGGGGGCGCTGGGGCGACGCCGTGATCGGGCAGATCCTCAAGCAGGCGGGCGAGGGCGTCCCCTACCAGGAGGCGTTCGAGCGCACCCTGCACGTGACCCTGGAGGAATTGTCCGACGACTGGCATGCGGCGATCCGCCGGGCGTACCTGCCGCTGCTGCTGGACTCGAAGGAAGCGAGGGAGACGGCCCGGCCGCTGGTCACCTCCACCCGCGAGGGCGGCAGGCTCAACCTGGGGCCCGCCGTGTCGCCGGACGGCCGCTGGGTGGCGTTCCTGTCCGAGCTGGACTTCATGGACGTGGAGCTGCACCTGGCCGACGCCCGCACCGGCGAGGTGGTGAGGACGCTCCAGAAGGGCACCGCGCTGGACGCGCACTTCGGCAGCCTGCGCTACATCCACTCCGCCGGCGCCTGGTCGCCCGACGGCAGGCGCTTCGCCCTGGCCGCGCAGCGCGGCGCGCGCGACGTGCTCGCCGTCATCGACGTGCGCCGCGCCGAGCGGGTGCAGGAGATCGCCATCCCCGGCGTGGGCGAGATCACCGGCCCCACCTGGTCCCCGGACGGCGGCACGGTGGTGGTGTCCGGGCTGCGGGGCGGGATCACCGACCTGTACGCCGTGGAGCTGCGCACCGGGCGCGCCGTGCGGCTCACCGACGACCGCTACACGGAGATGCAGCCCGCCTTTTCGCCGGACGGGCGGCGGCTGGCCTTCGTGACCGACCGCTTCGGCACGCGGCTGGACTCGCTGACGTACACGCCGTACCGGCTCGCCGTGATGGAGGTGGACACGCGGGCGATCACGCCGGTGCCGGGGATGGCGGGGACCCACAACCTGGACCCGCAGTGGACGGCGGACGGCGCCGGGCTCTTCTTCGTGTCCAACCGCACCGGGATCCCCAACGTGTACCGCGTGGAGCTCGGCGGCGGCGAGGTGCGGCGCGTCACCGACGTGTTCTCGGGGGTGAGCGGGATCACCGACGTGAGCCCGTCCATCTCGCTGTCGCGCGACGGGAGCCGGCTGGTGTTCACGGCGTTCGAGGACAGGGGCCACAACCTGTACACCATCACCGATCCGCGGCAGCTCACCGGCGTGGCGGTGCCCGCGGGCGGGGCGGACGCGGGCGGCGCCCCGGCGGCGGCCACCCTGCCGCCGCAGCCGCGCTCGCCGGAGCGCCCCTTCAACCGGGTGGCGGCGATGCTGGCGGACCGGACGGGCGGGCTCCCCTCCGCGGAGGCGGCCGCGGCCTTCGAGGTGTCGCCGTACCGGGCCCGGCTGGGGCTGGACTACCTGGGGCAGCCGCAGGTGGGCGTCTCGGTGGGCGGGCCCTGGGGCGGCGGAGTGTGGGGCGGGATCTTCGGGGTGTTCAGCGACGTACTGGGCCGGCACACGGTGGGCGGGGCGATCCAGGCGCAGGGGCAGCTGGACGAGATCGGCTTCGCCTTCCAGTACCTGAACCGCGGCACGCGCTGGAACCTGGGGGCGGGGGTGCAGCGCATCCCCTCCGTGTACGGCTACTACGCCACGGGGATCGACCCGGCCGAGCCGGACGTGTTCCGGCAGCAGCTCGTCCGGCTGCGCCGCTTCGACGAGAGCGTCACCGGGATCGCGCAGTACCCGTTCTCGGCGGTGCAGCGGGTGGAGCTGGGCGGCGGGGCGCGGCGCATCTCGCAGGACGGGAAGATCTTCGAGGTGCTGTACGACGCCGGCACCGGCGCGCCGACCGGCACCGACGAGCGCACCGTGGACGGCCTGGGCTACAACCTGCTGGAGGCGTCGGCGGCCTGGGTGTACGACAACACCGTGTTCGGGTACACCGGCCCCATCGCCGGGCAGCGGGCGCGGATGGAGATCTCGCCGGTGGCGGGACAACTCCGCTTCACCGGTGTACTGGCCGACTTCCGCCGCTACCTGTACCTGCGCCCCTTCACCCTGGCCTTCCGCGGGCTGCACTACGGGCGCTACGGGCCGGACGGCGAGGGGGTGTTCTCCAGCCTGTACCTGGGGCAGCCGTCGCTGCTGCGCGGCTACGGATCGGCGTACGACAGCTGCCTGGGGAGCGGCGAGGACTGCGGGCTGCTCAACTCCATGGTGGGGAGCCGCATCGCCGTGGCGACCGCGGAATTGCGGGTGCCGGTGGTGCGCGCCCCGGCGGGGAGCGGGCTGGGGCTGCCGCCGGTCGACGGGATCGCCTTCTACGACGCCGGCCTGGCGTGGACGGCGGACACCCGGCCCACGCTGGCCCGCGGTGTGCCGGATGACGTGTCCCGCCGCGGCCTGCTGACCAGCGTGGGGGTGGGCGGGCGCACCAACCTGTTCGGGTTCGCGGTGCTGGAGGTGGACTACGTGCGCGCGCTGGAGAGCGCCGGAGGATGGCACTGGGTGGTGGCGATCCAGCCGGGCTTCTGAGCCCGGCTACACGAGAGGAAAGGAGCGGCCGTGATGCGTAACGGGACCGGACGGGCGTCGAGGACGCGGGGCGCGCTGCTGGCGTGCCTGGCGCTGCTCGCCGCGGCGGCGTGCAGCGACTCCACCGGGCCCAGCCCCGTGGCGGACCTGAACATCGGGGGGGCGCCGGCCGCCCCGCTGCGGGTGGGGGACACGCTCACCCTTTCCATCGCCCTGGTGAACGCCGCCGGCAGCCCGGTGACCGGCCGGGCGGTGACGTGGCGGAGCAGCGCGCCCGCGGTCGCGAGCGTGACCCAGGAGGGGCGCGTGGCCGCGCTCTCGCCGGGGCAGGCGTGGATCGCCGCCTCGGCCGGCGGCGTGGCGGACTCGGTGTCGGTGACGGTGGCGTCGATCTCCACCTCGCAGGCGTGCCTGCAGTCGTCGGCGGCGCTGACGCTGGCGGTGGGCGAGGTGCGGCAGGTGGTGACGGACGCCGCCGGCATCGCCTGCATCCAGGGGCCGGCGGGCGGCGGGGAGTTCACGGTGGTGGCCTTCAACGGCCGCACCGCCGGGAGCCTGCCACTGGAGGTGCGCGGCAGCGGCATCGCCAGCCCCGCGGGGAGCGCCTCCGTGGGCGTGGCGCCCTGGGCCGCGGCGCCCGACGCGGCCGCCGGCGGGCGGCCCCGCGACTTCGCCTGGGAGTCGGCGCTGCGGGCGCGCGAGGGGCGCGAGCTGGCGCCCTACGTGCCGGCGGCGCGCGCCGCGGCGGCCCGGCGCGCCGGCATCCGCGCCAGCCTGGCGCTGGCCGATCCGCCGGCGGTGGGGTCGCTGCTGCGCATCAACGCCTCCATCGAGGCGTGCGACCAGCCCAACAACCGGGTGGGACGCGTCGCCGCCGTCACCGAGCGCGCCATCGTGGTGGCCGACACGGCGAACCCGGCGGGCGGGTTCACGGACGCGGAGTACCGCGAGTTCGGCCTGTCCTTCGACACGCTGGTGTACCCGGTGGACGTGGCCAACTTCGGCGCGCCCACCGACATCGACGCCAACGGCCGCACCATCCTGTTCTTCACCCGCGCCGTGAACGCGCTGACGGAGCGCGACTCGGACTCGTTCGTGGGCGGCTTCTTCTACGCCCGCGACCTGTTCCCCCGCGCCGACACGGAGGACTTCGAGGGGTGCGCGGGGAGCAACTTCGGCGAGCTGTTCTACCTGCTGGCGCCGGACCCCGGCGGGCAGATCAACGGCAACCAGTTCAGCAAGGCATTCGTGCTGGACAACACCGTGGGGACGGTGGCCCACGAGTTCCAGCACCTGATCAGCGCGGCGCGGCGGCTGTACGTGGTGCAGACGGAGAACTTCGACGAGGAGGTGTGGCTCAACGAGGGGCTCAGCCACATCGCCGAGGAGCTGGTCTTCTACCGCGCCGCGGGACTGTCGCCGGGGCAGAACCTGACGGCCGACCGGCTGCGCTCCTCGGAGCGGGTCCGCGCGGCGTTCAACGCCTACGCCTCGTCCAACTTCGGGCGCTACGGCGAGTACCTGCGCGACCCGGAGGCGAACTCGCCGTACGGCAGCGACGACGAGCTGGGCACCCGCGGCGCGGCGTGGGCCTTCCTGCGCTACGCGGCGGACCGCCGCGGCGGCGACCAGGCGGCGCTCTGGAACCGCCTGGTGAACAACACCCTGACGGGGATCCCCAACCTGCGCGCGGCGCTGGGGGCCGAGCCCGTGGAGTGGGCGCGCGACTGGACGACCTCGGTGTACACGGACGACCTGCTGCCCTCGGCGCCGGCCCCGTTCCAGCAGCCGAGCTGGCACTTCCGCAACATCTTCTCGGCGCTCTCCACCAACGCCGTGTACCCGCTGCGCACGCGCACCCTGGCCGACGCGGTCACCACCTCGGTGACGCTGGCGCCGGGCGGCGGCGCCTTCTTCCGCCTGGCGGTCCCCTCCGGCGGCCGCGGCGAGGTCCGCATCACCTCCGGCGCCGGCGCGCCCGGAGGCGGCTTCTCCGCCACGGTGGTGCGGACGCGGTAGAACCGGACCATTTCCGCAGGAGCGCGATTCCGCCGCGGGCGCCCCAAGCGCCCGCGGCGGTCGTGTTTGTATAGGGGACAGGGGACAGGGGACAGGGACAGGGGACAGCCTGCAACTGCGACGGCGGACCCCCTCCCCCGGCCCCTCCCCGCAAGGGGGAGGGGGGAACGACAGTGCGCTTCGAGAGGCTCCGACGTAGGTGGTCGGCCGGGGGATGCTGCTCCGGGGGAGCCGAACTCGCCGGCGTTCCGCCTGCGCCCGCCCGATCACGCTGGCTTCGAACATGACGTTCCCCCTGCGCAGCCTCCCCCGACCTCCCTGCGCAGATCGCAGGAACTACAACGGCAACTGCAACGGCAGT
>DASVQR010000169.1:0-12927 GCA_036389055.1 Longimicrobiaceae bacterium
TCACCCGGCTCGCTTGAGGCTCGCCACCCTCTCCCAATTCTGGGAGAGGGGAGGAACGACGGATCCGGTGCAGTTCCAAGATCCACGACGAATCGAATGCAGAACATCGCCGACGTGTACCGCGTGACGCCGCGGCAGCAGGACATGCTCGCGCTCCTCCGGGGGGGCGCGGCGGGAGCGCTCGTGGGGCAGACCGCGTGGACGGCGCGCCGCATGGGCGATCCCGGGGCGTTCGCGCGGGCGTGGCGGCTGGTGGTGGCGCGGCACCCGGTGCTGCGCACCGGGGTGTTCACGGAGGGGATGCCGGAGCCGCTCCAGGTGGTGCGCGCCGAGGCGCCGCTGCACTGGGAGGAGCGGGAGGCGCCGGCCGGGCTCGACGCGCTGGAGGCGGAGGAGCGCGCGCGCGGCTTCGATCCCACGGCGGCGCCGCTGATGCGGATGGTGCAGGTGCGGCTGGGCGAGGACGAGTACCGCTTCGTGTGGACGTGGTCGGCGCTGGTGCTGGACGCGCGCTCGGCGGGGCTGCTGCTGGACGAAGTGGCGGAGGCGTACCGGGCGCTCCGGCGCGGCGAGGAGCCGCCCGCGGCGCGCGCCCACCCGTACCGCGGCTACGTGGCGTGGCTGGAGCGGCAGGACGCGGCCGCGGCGAAGGCGTTCTGGGCGGAGGCGCTGCGGGAGGCGGAGCTGCCCGCGGCCGCGCCGGCGGGACGGGGGGGGACGCGGACCCGGCAGGCGTTCCTGGGCACGGCGGAGACGGAGCGGCTGCTGGCGGCGGTGCAGCAGCACCGGCTGGGCTTCGGGGCGGTGGCGGCGGGGGCGTGGGCGCTGGCGCTGCGCGCGCGCGGCGGGGCGGAGGTCCCGCTGTTCGGGATGGGCGTGGCGGGGCGGCCGGCGGGGCTGGCCGGGAGCGAGGCGATGCCGGGGAGCTTCCGCAGCGCGCTGCCGCTGCGCGTCGCGGTGGACGCGGGCGCGGGCGCGGCGGGGTGGATGCGCTCGGTGCAGCGGGCGCAGGAGGCTCTGCGCCCCTGGGAGCACGTGTCGCTGGCGCAGGTGCGCGCCTGGGCCGGGCTGCCGGAGGGGGCGCCGCTCTTCGACAGCGCGCTGGAAGTGGCGGAGCCGGAGAGCGACGCGCGGGTGCGGCTGCTGGGCGTGCTCGGCTTCGGCGACGCGGCGGGCCACGAGCCGGGCGAGGGGCACCCGCTGGAGGTGCGCGTGACGGCGGGGCAGGAGGTGGCGGTGCGCGCCCGCTTCGACCCGGCGCGGGTGGACGCGGCGGCGGTGGACGCGCTGCTGGAGGGCTTCCTGGGCGCGCTGGACGCCTGGGGCGCGGCGCCCGAGGCGCACGTGGCCGACCTGCTCGCCGCGGCGGCGGAGCGGACGCCGGCGCGGGTGGAGGTGGGGGCGTCGCACCCGGAGGCGGCGGAGGTGCAGGCCGTGCTCGCGCGGCACCCGGCCGTCGCCCACGCGGCCGTCGAATCCGACGGGGGCGGGCTGCGGGCGCGCATCGTCCCGCGGGCGGACGCGGCGGCGCGGGACGAGGCGCGGAAGCGGCTCAGCTTCTCGCTCTTCTACTTCGCGGACGCGGCGGACGACGACACCGCGGACCGCTACCGCATCTACTTGGAGGGCGGCCAGTTCGCGGACCGCAACGGCTTCGAGGCGGTGTGGGCGCCGGAGCGCCACTTCCACGAGAACGGCGGGCTCTATCCCAACCCCTCGGTGCTGAGCGCCGCCCTGGCGCCGCTGACGAAGCGGGTGGGGCTGCGCGCGGGGAGCGTGGCGCTGCCGCTGCACCACCCGCTGCGGGTGGCGGAGGAGTGGTCGGTGGTGGACAACCTGTCGCGGGGGCGCGCCGGGATCTCGGTGACCTCGGGGTGGATCCCCAACGACTTCGCGCTGGCGCCGCACAACTTCAAGAACAAGCGCGAGGTGATGTTCCGCATGGTCGACGAGGTCCGCGCGCTGTGGCGCGGCGGCACCCTGGCGGCCACCGACGGGGCGGGGAAGGAGGTGGAGCTGCGCATCTTCCCGCGGCCCGTGCAGCCGGAGCTCCCCGTGTGGATCACCTGCAGCGGCGACCCCACGGTGTTCGCGAAGGCCGGCGAGCTGGGCCACCACTGCCTCACGGCGCTGCTCACGCAGCCCATCGAGGAGGCGGCGGACAAGGTGCGCGTGTTCCGCGAGGCCCGGGAAAAGGCGGGGCTGGACCCCGCCGCCGCGCGGGTGTCGCTGATGCTGCACACCTTCGTCGCGGACGGGCTGGACGAGGCGCTGGCCCGGGTCAAGGAGCCGCTCACCACCTACCTCCGCTCCCACATCGGGCTGATGGAGACGATGGTCAAGAGCCTGGACCTCAAGATCGACATCCACGAGCCGCAGTGGCTGGACTCCCTGGCCTCCTTCGCCTTCGAGCGCTACTACCGCACCGGCGCCTTCATCGGCACGCCGGAGAGCTGCCTGGCGATGGTGGACCGCGTGGTGGAGGCCGACGTGGACGAGGTGGCCTGCCTGATCGACTTCGGCGTGGACACGGAGAGCACGCTGGCCGCCCTGCCGCGGCTGAACACCCTGCGCGCCATGTGCGCCGAGGGGGCCGAGCTGGGCCCCACCGCGCTGCGCCGCCACCTGCTGCGCCGCATCCCCGACCTGGGGGCGCCGGTCGTGTTCGAGGTCGCGGCGGAGGCGCGGGAGGCGGCGAGGGTGGAGGTCGCGGCGGACTGAGGGACGGCAGGGGACAGGGGACAGGTTACAGGGGACAGCCTGCAACGGCAGTGCGAGAGTGCGAAAGTGCGGAACGGCGCACCGTGCTGCGGGTTGGCGGGGAGTAGAATGGGTCACGAATGGCGGTGGAGGGCGGCGGGCCCTCACCCGGCTCGCTTGAGGCTCGCCACCTTCTCCCAATTCTGGGAGAGGGGGCAACGGCAGGAGTGCGGGGGCAGGCTCCGGCGCGAGGGGCTACCCCTCACCCCCCGGCCCCCTCTCCCACAAGGGGAGAGGGGGAGAACGACAAGAGCGAGGATCGGGAAGCCCTCCCCCGGCACGGGGGAGGGTGGCGGCGATAAAGCCGCCGGGTGGGGGCCCCCGCGGACGCCAGCGCCACCCCCGCGTGAGGGATGCGAGCGCGAAGCGGCGAAACCCAACAGCAGTACCGTTGGGGTTCGCCTCCGTTGCAGACGGTCGTTTCGTCTGCTACGGAGCCGCAGCCCGACCCGGCGTCAGCCGGGGCACGCCCGAACCGGCGGTTTCTTTTGAAGTCTTTTGCCGAAACGGCCGAAGGATAGATCGATGCAGAACGTGGAGAGCGTCTACGCGCTGTCGCCGATGCAGCAGAGCATGCTCGTGCGCATCCTCCAGATTCCGGAGCTGGAGGAGTACACGGAGCAGGTGACCTGGACGGTGGCGGGCCCGCTGGACGCGGCGGTGCTGGGACGGGCGTGGCAGAGGGTGGTGGACCGGCATGCGATCCTGCGGACGACCTTCTTCTGGGAGGGGCTGGACCAGCCGCTCCAGGTGGTGCGCGGGGACGCCGCGGCGCCGTTCGAAACCCTGGACTGGAGCGCGGTGGCGGAGAGCGAGCGGGAGGCGCGCTTCGCGGACTTCCTGCGCGGGGACCGGGCGCGCGGCTTCGACCTGGCGGCGGCGCCGATGGCGCGGCTCTTCTGCATCCGGACCGGGCCGGCGGAGCACCGGGTGGTGTGGAGCTACCACCACCTGCTGCTGGACGGGTGGTCGTCGGCGCTGGGGATGCGGGAGCTGCACGCCTGCTACGCGGCGCTCGCGGAGGGGCGCGAGCCGGGGCTGGCGCGGCCGGGGCGGTTCCAGGACTTCATCTCCTGGCTGGGGGCGCGGGACGAGGGCGAGGCGCGGGCGTTCTGGACGGAGCGGCTGGACGGCTTCGCGGCGCCCACCCGGCTCGCGGCGGAGCGGGCGTCGGACGGCGTGGAGGCGCCGGAGGTGCTGACGGCGCGGATCCCGGAGGCGCTGGCGGGGCGCGCGCGCGAGGCCACGCGGAGGTACGGGATCACGCTGAACACGCTGCTCCAGGGCGCGTGGGGGCTGCTGCTGGCGCAGCACTCGGGCGAGGACGACGTGCTCTTCGGGGCGATCGTCTCCGGGCGGCCGCCGG
This sequence comes from Longimicrobiaceae bacterium, assembly GCA_036389055.1. GTDB lineage: Bacteria > Gemmatimonadota > Gemmatimonadetes > Longimicrobiales > Longimicrobiaceae > JAFAYN01. The sequence goes on from DASVQR010000169.1 coordinate 4,127, forward strand.
CGGTGCCGGGAGTGGAGACGGCGCTGGGGATGTTCATCAACACCGTCCCCGTGCGCGTGCGGGTGCCGCCGGAGCAGACGGTCGCGGCGTGGCTGCGCGAGCTGCAGGCGGTGCAGACGCGGGCTCGCGACTTCGACTGGGTGGCGGTGCCGCGCATCCAGTCCTGGAGCGAGGTGGCGCCCCCGGAGAAGCTGTACGACACCGTGTACGTCTTCCAGAACGTGCCGGACGCGGCGACGCGCGGCGCGGAGGCGGCGGGGACGGAGTGGGGCGGTTTCGGGAGGAACGCGGCGGCGGTCAGGACGGGCTACGGCTTCATGGCGGAGTTCGTCCCGCGCGACGGGGTGCTGCTCAACCTGATGTTCGACGCGGCCCGCTTCGACCGGGCGTTCGCCGAGCGCATCCCGGACCAGCTCGCGGCGCTGCTGGAGGCGTTCGCGGCGGACCCGGAGCGCCCGCTGGCCTCGGTGTCGCCGCTGGCGCCCGAGGAGCGGCGGCGGGTGCTGGAGGAGTGGAACGACACGGCGCGCGACTTCCCCCGGGGCGAGTGCGTGCACGGTCTGTTCGCGGCGCAGGCGGCGCGCACGCCGGACGCGACGGCGGTGGCCTTCGGGGACGACACGCTGACGTACGCGGAGCTGGACGCGGGCGCCAACCGGCTGGCGAACCGGCTCCGGCGACTCGGCGTCGGGCCGGAGACCCGGGTGGGGATCTGCGTGGAGCGCGGGCCGGACACGGTCCGCGCGGTGCTCGGCGTGCTCAAGGCGGGGGGCGCGTACGTGCCGCTGGACCCGGCGTACCCGGAGGACCGCCTGGCCTACATGGTGGCGGACGCGGGGGCGCGCGTGCTGGTGACCGTGGCGGCGCTGGCGGACCGGCTCCCGGCCGGGGGCGCGGCCGTGGTCCGGCTGGACGCGGACGCGGAGGCCATCGCGGCGGAGAGCGCGGCGGCGCCGGAGAGCGGGGTGGGCGAGGGGAACCTGGCGTACGTGGTCTACACCTCGGGGACCACGGGGCGGCCCAAGGGGGTGCAGGTGGAGCACCGCGCCTGGGCCAACGCCTACCGGGCCTGGGAAGAGGCGTACGCGCTGCGCGCCGGCCCCACGTCGCACCTGCAGATGGCCAGCTTCTCGTTCGACGTGTTCGGCGGGGACCTGGCGCGCGCGCTGTGCTCGGGGGGCAGGCTGGTGCCGGTGCCCATGGACACGCTGCTGGACCCGCCCGCGCTGTACGCGCTGATGCGCCGGCACGCGGTGGACACGGCGGAGTTCGTCCCGGCGGTGCTCCGCTCCCTCTTCCAGCACCTGCGCGAGACGGGGGAGCGGCTGGACTTCATGCGGCTGCTGATCGCCGGCTCGGACGCGTGGTACGTGCGCGAGCACGAGGAGATCCGCGCCCTGTGCGCCCCGGACACCCGCTGCGTCAACTCGTACGGCGTCGCCGAGGCCACGGTGGACAGCACCTGGTACGAGGGCGGGCGCGGGCGGCTCCCCGGCGACGCCATGGTGCCCATCGGGCGGCCCTTCGCCAACACGCGGGTCTACGTGCTGGACGGGCGGATGCAGCCCTCCTCGCCGGGGGTGCCGGGAGAGCTGTACATCGCCGGGGCGGGGCTGGCGCGCGGCTACCTGGGGCGGCCCGGGCTGACGGCCGAGAAGTTCGTCCCGGACCCGTTCTCCGGCGTGGCCGGGGCGCGGATGTACCGCACCGGCGACCGGGCGCGCTGGCTGGAGGGCGGCGACCTGGAGTTCCTGGGCCGCGCCGACCACCAGGCCAAGATCCGCGGCTTCCGCATCGAGCCCGCCGAGGTGGCGGCGCAGCTGCTGGAGCACCCGGCCGTCCGCGAGGCGCTGGTGCTGGTGCGCGAGGACCGGCCGGGCGAGAAGCGGCTGGCGGCGTACGTCGTCCCGGAGGCGGGGGCGGAGGCGTCCGCCGCGGAGCTGCGCGAGCACCTGGGCGGGCGGCTGCCGGAGTACATGGTCCCCTCCGCGTTCGTGACGCTCTCGGGCTTTCCGCTCAGCCCCAACGGCAAGGTGGACCGGCGCGCACTCCCCGTGCCGGAGGGCGGCGCGGTGGACGAGGCGGCGGCCGCGCCGCGCACCCCCACGGAGGAGGCGCTGGCGGCGATCTGGGCGGAGGTGCTGGACGTGGAGCGGGTGGGCGTGCGCGACGACTTCTTCCGGCTGGGCGGGCACTCGCTGCTCGCCACCCGGGTGGTGTCGCGCGTGCGGCGGGCGCTGGAGGTGGAGGTGCCCATCCGCGCGCTCTTCGAGGCGCCCACGGTGGAGGCCATGGCGGAGCGGGTGGAGGCGCTGCGCCGCGAGGGCGCGGGCGGCGGGGCGCCGCCCCTGGTCCCCGTGCCGCGCGGCGGGCCGCTGCCGCTGTCGTTCGCGCAGCAGCGCCTGTGGCTCATCGAGCAGCTGGACCCCGGCGACCCGGCGTACAACCTCCCGACCGCGCTGCGGCTGCGCGGCCCGCTGGACGTGGACGCGCTCGAGACGGCCGTGGCGGAGGTGGCGCGGCGGCACGAGACGCTGCGGACCGTGTTCCGCCCCGGGCCGGACGGCGACGCCGCGCAGACGGTGCTGGAGCCGGGGCCCTTCGCCTTCCGCCGGGTGGAGCTGTCCGGCGTGCCGGAGGCGGAGCGCGAGGCTCGCGTCCGCGAACTGGCGCGCGAGGAGGCGGCCGCGCCCTTCGACCTGGCGGCGGGCCCGCTGCTCCGCGGCGCGCTCCTCCGCCTGGCGGCGGACGAGGCGGTGGCGCTCTTCACCGTGCACCACATCGTCAGCGACGAGTGGTCCACGCCCATCCTGGTGCGCGAGGTTTCCGCGTTGTACGCCGCCATCGCGGAGGGGCGCCCCTCGCCGCTCCCCGAGCTGCCGGTGCAGTACGCGGACTACGCCGCCTGGCAGCGCGCGTGGGTCGCCGGGGCGACGCTGGAGCGGCAGCTCGCCTACTGGCGGGAGCGTCTGGCCGGGGCCCCGCCGCTGCTGGAGCTGCCGACGGACCGGCCCCGCCCGGCCGTGGCGGATCCGCGCGGCGGCGTGCGGACGTTCCACCTGTCCGCTGAGCTGGCGGACGCGCTTCGCGAGCTGTCGCGCGCGGAGGGCGCCACGCTTTTCATGACGCTGCTGGCCGGCTTCCAGGCGCTGCTCGCGCGCTACGCCGGCACGGACGACGTGCCGGTGGGGACGCCGGTGGCCGGGCGCACGCGGCTGGAGACCGAGGGGCTGATCGGCTTCTTCGTCAACACGCTGGTGCTGCGCGCCGACTTCGGCGCCGACCCCGACGTGCGCGGCTTGCTGGCGCGGACGCGCGAGCGGATGCTGGAGGCGCAGACGCACCAGGACCTCCCCTTCGAGCGGCTGGTGGACGAGCTGCGGGTGGAGCGGAGCTTCGGGCACACGCCGCTCTTCCAGGCGATGTTCACGCTGGCCGACCTGGGCGGCGAATCGCTGCGCCTGGGCGAGGTGGAGGTGGAGCCGCTGGAGACCGGGACCGGCGCCACCCCGTTCGACCTGGCGCTGGTGGTCTCCGGCGAGGGCGGCGGGCTGCGCGGCAGCGTGGAATTCCGCGCCGAATTGTGGGACGCGGACACGGTCGACCGGATGATGCGGTACTTCCGCGTGCTGCTGGAGGGGATGGCCGCGCGCCCCGACGCCCGCGTCTCCGCCCTGCCGCTGCTCGCCCCCGGCGAGCGCGAGGCGGTGCTGGAGCGCTGGAACGCCACGGACCGGGCCTTCCCCCGCGACCTGACGCTGCACGCCGCCTTCGAGGCCCAGGCCGCCCGCACGCCCGACGCCCCCGCCGTGATCTGGGAGGGCGGCGAGCTCAGCTTCGCCGAGCTGGACGCCCGCGCCGCCGCCGTCGCCCGCCGTCTGCACGCGCTTGGCGTCGGCCCCGAGGCGCGCGTGGGGATCTCCCTGCGCCGCGGCCCCGAGATGCCCGCCGCGATCCTGGGCGCGCTCAAGGCCGGCGCCGCCTACGTCCCGCTGGACCCCGACTACCCGGAGGGCCGGCTGCGCTGGGTGCTGGAGGACTGCGGCGCCCGCGTGCTGCTGACCGAGGACGCGCTTGCCGCCCGCTTCGCGTGGTTCGGCGGCGAGGTCGTCGCGTGCGACACCCCTCACCCCCCGGCCCCCTCTCCCACAAGGGGAGAGGGGGAGCACGACAGTCCTGAGAGTGGGCAGGCTGTTGCAGGCTGTTCCCTGTTCCCTGTTCCCTGTTCCCTGTCGTTAGCCTACGTCATCTACACCTCCGGCTCCACGGGCCGGCCAAAGGGCGTCGCCGTCTCCCACCGGGCGGTGGTCAACTACGCCCTGGACATGGCGGCGCGGATGGGGCTGCGCGGGGACGACCGGGTGCTCCAGTTCGCGTCGCTGGGGTTCGACGTGGTGGTGGAGGAGCTGTTCCCCACCTGGCTAGCGGGGGCGGCCGTCGTGCTGGCGGGGGGCGACCTGTTCTCGCCGCCGGAACTGACGCGGGCGCTGGGGAGGTTCGGGGTGACGGGGCTGGAGCTCCCCACGGCGTACTGGCACGAGTGGACGTACGACCTGGCGCACGGCGGCGGGCGGGTGCCGGAGTGCGTCCGCTGGGTGATCGTGGGCGGCGAGCGGATGGCGCCGGAGCGGCTGGCGGAGTGGGCCCGGCTGGGAGTGCCGCTGGTGCACGTGTTCGGGCTGACGGAGACGGCGTGCACCTCCGCCACGCTGCGGCTGGAGGCGGGGGAGGACGGGGGCGGGCGCCGGCACAACCTCCCCGTGGGGACGCCGCACGGCAACGTGCGGCTGTACGTGCTGGACCCGCGCGGCGAGCCGGTGCCGGCGGGCGTTCCGGGCGAGCTGTCCATCGGCGGGGAGGGGGTGGCGCGGGGGTACCTGGGGCGGCCGGGGCTCACGGCCGAGAGCTTCCTCCCCGACCCGTTCGGGCCGGCGGCGGGGGCGCGGCTGTACCGCACCGGCGACCGGGTGCGCTGGCTGGCGGACGGGGTCCTGGAGTTCCTGGGGCGCGTGGACTTCCAGGTCAAGATCCGCGGCTTCCGCATCGAGGCCGGCGAGGTGGAGGCCGTGCTCACCGACCACCCCTCCGTGCGCGAAGCGTTCGTCATGGCGCGCGAGGACGCGCCCGGCGAGAAGCGGCTGGCGGCGTACGTGGTGGGCGAGGCGGGGCACGGGCCGGAGCCGGAGGCGCTGCGCGCCTGGCTGCGCGACCGGCTCCCGGACTACATGGTCCCCGCGGACTGGGTGGCGCTGGACACGCTTCCGCTCACCCCCAACGGCAAGACGGACCGGGCGGCGCTCCCGGCGCCGGCGGCGGGGTCGGGCGCGGAGCGCGAGCACACGGCGCCGCGCACGGCCACGGAGGAGGTGCTCGCGGAGATCTGGCAGGGCGTGCTGGGGGTGGAGCGGGTGGGGGTGCACGACGACTTCTTCGCGCTGGGCGGGCACTCGCTGCTGGCCACGCGCGTGGTCGGGCGGGTGCGGCGGGCGCTGCACGCGGAGGTGCCGCTGCGCGTGCTCTTCGAGACGCCCACGGTGGCCGGCCTGGCGGCGGCGCTGGCCCGGCTGGAAGCGCGCCCCGGGCACACGGAAAAGACGGCGGCGATGCTGCGCCTTGTCGCGCGGATGTCGCCGGAGGAGGTGCAGCGGATGCTGCGCGAGCGGCAGGCGGCGGGGCGGGGCTGACCCCGGCGCTGGACACGGCAGGCCGGCGGCTGCCGGACGGACCCCTCCGTCCGCGGCCCCGGCCCGCGTCATTATCACGGCGGCAACCGGGCTCCATGCAGAACGTCGAGAGCGTCTACGCGCTGTCCCCCACGCAGCAGGCCATGCTGGTGCGCATCCTCCAGGCCCCGCAGCTGGAGGAGTACACCGAGCAGGTCTGCTGGACGGTGCGCGGCGACCTGGACGTGCCGGTCTTCGCGCGCGCCTGGCGGCGGGTGGCGGAGCGCAACCCGGTGCTGCGCACCGCCTTCTTCTGGGAGGGGCTGGAGCAGCCGCTCCAGGTGGTGCGCGCCCGGGTGGAGGTGGAGGTCGCCGAGCACGACTGGCGCGGCCTCCCCGACGCCGACGCGCGCTTCGCGGAGTTCCTGCGCGAGGACCGCCGGCGCGGCTTCGACCTGGGCGCGGCGCCGCTCACGCGCGTCGCCCTGCTGCGCGTGGCGGACGAGGAGTGGCGCGTGGCCTGGAGCTACCACCACCTGCTGCTGGACGGGTGGTCGTCGTCGCTGGCGGTGCGCGAGGTGTTCGCCGTGTACGCGGCGCTGCGCGAGGGGCGCCGCCCCGACCTGGAGCCGGCGCGCCCCTTCGGGGACTTCGTCGCCTGGCTCGCCTCGCGCGACGAGCGGGAGGCCGAGGCGTTCTGGCGCGGGTACCTGGCCGGGTTCGCGGCGCCCACCGTGCTCGGCATCGAGCGCGCGGCGGATCCCGGCGCCGCGGAGGAGCCCCGGCTGCTCGTGGAGACGCTCCCGGCCGGGCTCGCCGGGCGGCTGCGGAGCCTGGCGCGGCGGCACGGCGTCACGCCGAACACGCTGTTCCAGGCCGCGTGGGGGATGGTGCTGGGGCGCTTCGCGGGGGAGACCGACGTGGTCTTCGGCGCGGTGGCCTCCGGGCGGCCGCCGTCGTTCCCCGGCGTGGACGCCATGCTGGGGATGTTCATCAGCACCGTCCCCGTGCGCGTCCGCGCCCGCCCCGACGCCCCGCTGGTCCCCTGGCTCCGGGAGCTGCAGGCCGCGCAGGCCGCCGCCCGCGAGTTCGACGCCTTCACGACCCCGCAGCTCCAGCGCTGGAGCGAGGTCCCCGCGGGGGAGCGGCTGTTCGACTCGCTGTTCATCTTCCAGAACCTCCCCGACCTGGAGACCCGCGGCGCACGCGTGGCCGGGGTGGAGCTGGGCGACTTCTTCCGCGGCGCCAACGCGGCGCAGCTGGGGAGCGCGCTGATGCTGGAAGTGGTGCCGCGCGACGACGTGGAGCTGCACCTCACCTTCGATCCCCGCCGCATCGACCCCGCCGCCGCCGCGCGCATCCCCGCGCACCTCGCCGCCCTGCTGGAGGCGATGGCCGCGGAGCCCGGCCGCGCCCTGGCCGAGCTGTCCTCGCTCCCCGTGGAGGAGCGGCGCACGCTGCTGGACGAGTGGAACGCCACCGCGCGGCCCTTTCCGCGCGACCTGCGCGTCCACGACCTGTTCGCCGCGCAGGCCCGCCGCACCCCGGGCGCCCCCGCCGCCGTAGACGACGAGGAGACGCTCACCTACGCGGAGCTGGACGCCCGCGCCGAGGCGCTCGCCCGCGGGCTGCGCGCCCGCGGCGCCGGCCCCGAGGAGCGCATCGGCATCCTGGTGGGCCGCGGCGTCGGCTTCGCCGTGGCGGTCCTGGGCGTCCTCAAGGCCGGCGCCGCCTACGTCCCCCTCGACCCCGCGTACCCCGCCGAGCGCCTGTCCTACGTCCTGGCCGACTCCGGCGCCCGCCTGCTCGTCGCCGACCCGGAGCTGGCCGGGCGCGCGGGGGAGTGGGAGGGCGAGGTGGTCGCGCTCGACACCCCTCACCCCCCGACCCCCTCTCCCACAAGGGGAGAGGGGGAGCACGACGGTTCGGAGGACGAGTCTGCCGTTGCAGTTGCAGGCTGTTCCCTGTTCCCTGTTCCCTGTTCCCTCGCGTACGTCATCTACACCTCCGGCTCCACCGGCCGCCCCAAGGGCGTGGCGATGCCGCACCGGCCGGTGGTCAACTTCACGCTGGACACGGTGGAGCGGTTCGGGCTGGGGCCGGCGGACCGCTTCCTCCAGTTCGCCTCACCGGGGTTCGACGTGGTGGTGGAGGAGCTGTTCCCCACCTGGGCGGCGGGGGGCGCGGTGGTGTTCTCGCGCGCGCAGCTCTTCGCCCCCGCGGAGCTGCGGCGCGTGGTGGAGCGGCACGGCGTCACCTGCGTGGACCTTCCCACGGCGTACTGGCACGAGTGGGTGCACGAGCTGACCGCGCGCGGCGAGCGGCTCCCCGCACCGCTGCGCATGGTCGTCGTCGGCGGGGAGCGGGTGTCGGCGGAGCGGCTGGCGGAGTGGGCGCGCCTGGACGCGCCGCTGGTGCACGGCTTCGGGCTCACGGAAGCGGCGGTCACCTCGGCGCTGCTGTTCGTGGAGCCGGGGGTGGACGCGTCGCTGCGGTGGGACAACCTCCCCATCGGCAGGCCCACCGCCAACGCGCGGCACTACGTGCTCGGGCCGGACGGGCAGCCGGCGCCGCTGGGCGTGCCGGGCGAGCTGTTCGTCGGCGGGGAGCCGGTGGCGCGGGGATACCTGGGGCGGCCGGAGCTGACGGCGGAGCGCTTCGTCCCCGACCCGTTCGCCGCGGAGCCGGGCGCGCGCGCGTACCGCACCGGCGACCGCGTGCGCTGGCTGGACGACGGGGAGATGGAGTTCCTGGGGCGCATCGACCACCAGGTCAAGCTGCGCGGCTTCCGCGTGGAGACCGGCGAGGTCGAGGCGGTGCTGGCGGAGCACCCGGGCGTGCGGGAGGTGCTGGTCCTGGTGCGCGAGGACGGCCCGGCGGGTCCGCAGCTGGTGGCGTACCTCGTCCCCGGGGCGGCCGGGGCGCCGTCCGCGGACGAGCTGCGCGGCTGGGCCGCGGCGCGCCTCCCGGAGTACATGGTCCCCGCCGCGTTCGTGGCGCTGGACGCGTTCCCGCTCACCGCCCACGGCAAGACCGACCGGCGCGCCCTCCCCGCGCCGGACGCCGGCGCCGTCGGCGCGGAGGGCGGCTACGCCGCGCCGCGCACGCCCGCCGAGGAGGCCCTGGCGCGGATCTGGG
>DASVQR010000170.1:0-17418 GCA_036389055.1 Longimicrobiaceae bacterium
GGATCTGGGCGGAGCTGCTCGGCGTGGAGACGGTGGGCGTCCACGACGACTTCTTCCGGCTGGGCGGGCACTCGCTGATGGCGGTGCGGCTGGCCTCCCGGGCGCGCGCGGCGCTGGGGGTGGAGGTGCCGGTGGGCGCGATCTTCGAGGCGCCCACGGTGGCGCGGCTGGCGGCCGCGGTCGCCGGGGAATCCGCGGGCGCGGCGGACGACGTCCCGCCCGTGGTCCCCGTGCCGCGCGACGGGCCGCTGCCGCTGTCGTTCGCGCAGCAGCGGCTCTGGTTCTTCGACCAGGTGGAGCCCGGGAGCGCCGTCTACAACATCCCCGCGGCGCTGCGCATGCGCGGCCGCCTGGACGCCGGCGTGCTGGAGCGGAGCCTGACGGAGGTCGTGCGCCGCCACGAGGCGCTGCGCACCGTGTTCCGCACGGGCGACGACGGCGAGCCCGCGCAGGTGGTGCTCCCGGCGGCGCCGGTCGCGCTGGCCCGCATCGACCTGTCCGCGCTGCCGGCGGGCGAGCGCGAGGCCCGCCTGGCGGAGGCCGCGCGCGCCGAGGCGGCCGCCCCGTTCGACCTGCGGCGCGGGCCGCTGCTCCGGGCCGCGCTCGTCCTGCTGGGCGACGCCGACGCGGCGCTGCTCTTCACCATGCACCACATCGTCGGCGACGAGTGGTCCACGGAGATCCTGGTGCGCGAGGTCTCCGCCCTGTACGAGGCGTTCGCGCGCGGCGCGCCGTCGCCGCTGCCGGAGCTGCCCGTGCAGTACGCGGACTTCGCGGCGTGGCAGCGCGCGCGGCTGCGCGGCGAGGCGCTGGACCGGCAGCTCGCCTTCTGGCGCGAAGCGCTGAGGGGCGCGCCTCCGCTGCTGGAGCTGCCCACCGACCGGCCGCGCACGGCGGAGGCGGACCCGCGCGGCGGCGTCCGCCCCCTGGCGCTCCCGGCGGAGACCACGGCGGCGCTGCGCCGGCTGGCGGCGGCGGAGGCGGCGACGCCGTTCATGGCGCTGCTGGCGGGCTTCCAGGCGCTGCTCGCCCGCTGGTCGGGCCAGGACGACGTGGTGGTCGGCACCCCGCTGGCGGGGCGCGGGCGTCCGGAGACGGAGGAGCTGATCGGCTTCTTCGTCAACACGCTGGCGCTGCGCGGCGAGCTGGCGGGGGACGCCACGGGCCGCGGGCTGCTGCGGCAGGCGCGGGAGCGCGTGCTGGCGGCGCAGGCCCACGGCGACCTACCCTTCGAGCGGCTGGTGGAGGAGCTGGCGCCGGGCCGCGGGGCCGGGCACACCCCGCTCTTCCAGGTGATGTTCACGCTGGAGACGCTGAACGTCGCGTCCGGGCTGCGGCTGGGCGGGGTGGAGGTGGAGCCGCTGGAGACCGGCACGGCGGCCGCCAAGTTCGACCTGACGCTGGAGCTGGTGGACGAGGGCGGGCGGATCGCCGGGCGCGCCGTGTACCGCAGCTCGCTGTTCGACGCGGCCACCGTGGACCGGCTGCTGGAGCACTACGTCCGCCTGGTCGCCGGGATCGCGGCGGACCCGGACGCCCGCGTCGCCGGGCTGGCGCTCGTGGACGAGGCGGAGCGGCGGCTGCTGCTGGAGGAGTGGAACGCCACGACGCGGCCCTTCCCGGACCGCGGCGTGCACGAGCTCGTCGCGGAGCAGGCCGCCCGCACGCCCGGCGCCGCGGCGCTGCGCTTCGCCGGGCGCACGACGACCTACGCGGAGCTGGAGCGCGACGCCGGCCGCCTGGCGCACCGCCTCCGCGAGCTGGGAGTCGGTCCCGAGGCCAGGGTGGGGCTCTGCATGGAAAGGTCGCCGGCCATGGTCGCGGCCATGCTGGCCGTGCTCAGGGCCGGAGGGGCGTACGTCCCGCTGGACCCCGAGTACCCGGCCGGGCGCATCGCCCACATGCTGTCGGACTCCGGCGCGACCACCCTGCTGACCACGCGGCGCCTGCTGGGCGAGCTGCCGGAGTTCGGCGGCCGGACGGTGCTGGTGGACGGCGGCGGCGAGGAGCACGATGCGCCGCCGGGTGCCCCCGCACCGGCGCCCCGTGTGCTGCCCGAGAGCCTGGCCTACGTCATCTACACCTCCGGCTCCACGGGCACGCCCAAGGGCGTCGCGGTCCCGCACCGGGCGCTCGCCAGCCAGATCGCGTGGATGCTGCGCGCCCACCCGCTCTCCGCCGGGGACCGCGTGCTCCAGCGGACGCCGTCCGCCTTCGACGCTTCCGTGTGGGAGATCTGGGCGCCGCTCGCCGCCGGGGCGACGCTGGTCGTCGCGGAGCCGGGGGAGCACCGGGAGCCCGCGCGGCTCGCGGGCCTCATGGCCGCGGAGGGGATCACCGTCGCGCAGTTCGTGCCGCAGCTGCTCGGCGCGCTCCTGGAGGAGGAGCTGCCGGCGCGTACGGCGCTGCGCCGGGTCTTCTGCGGGGGCGAGGCGCTCCCGTCGGAGCTGGCCGCGGCGGCGCGCGCGGCGCTGGGGGCGGAGGTGGTCAACCTGTACGGCCCCACCGAGGTGTGCATCAACGCGACCGCGCACACCTTCGCCGGCGAGCGGGCCGTCACCGTGCCCATCGGCGGGCCGGTGGACAACGTGCGGGCATACGCGCTGGACGCGGCGGGGGAGCCGGTCCCGGCGGGGGTGCCGGGGGAGCTGTACCTGGGAGGCGTGCAGGTGGCGCGGGGCTACCTGGGGCGGCCGGGGCTGACGGCCGAGCGCTTCGTCCCCGACCCGTTCGCGGCGGAGCCGGGCGCGCGGCTGTACCGCACCGGCGACCGCGTCCGCCGGCTCGGCGGCGGCGCGCTGGAGTTCCTGGGCCGGGTGGACCAGCAGGTGAAGCTGCGCGGCTTCCGCATCGAGCCGGGCGAGGTGGAGGCGGCGCTCCGGGCGCACCCGGCCGTCCGCGACGCCGCGGTGGTGGTGCGCGGCGCCGGGACGGCGGGGGCGCGGCTGGTGGCCTACCACGTCCCGGCGGGGGAGGCGGCGCGCGCCGGGGAGCTGCGCGACTTCCTGCGCGGGCGCCTCCCCGAGCACATGGTTCCCGGCGCCTTCGTGGCGCTGGAGAGCCTGCCGCTGACGCCCAGCGGCAAGCTGGACCGGCGCGCGCTCCCGGAGCCCGCGGCGGACGGGGGCGCGGAGCACGTCGCGCCCCGCACCCCCGCCGAGGAGGTGCTCGCCGCGATCTGGGCGGAGGTGCTGGGCGTCGAGAGGGTCGGGGTGGAGGACAGCTTCTTCGACCTGGGCGGCCACTCGCTGCTCGCCACCCGCGTGGCGTCGCGGGCGCGCGCCGCCCTCGGGGTGGAGCTGCCGGTGCGCGCGCTCTTCGAGGCGCCCACCGTGGCCGCGCTCGCCGCGCGCGCGGAAGCGCTGCGCCTGGAGGGCCGGGGCGTGCGCGTGCCGCCCGTGGTCCCCGTGGCGCGCGAGCGGGCGCTGCCGCTCTCCTCCTCGCAGGAGCGGCTCTGGTTCCTGGACCGGCTGGATCCCGGGAGCGCCCACTACAACATCGCCACGGCGCTGCGCCTGGCCGGGCCGCTCCGGGCGGCGACGCTGCGCCGCTCGCTGGAGGAGGTCGTCCGGCGGCACGAGGCGCTGCGCACCGTCTTCGCCGAGGCCGACGGCCACCCCGTGCAGGTGGTCCTCCCCGCGGGCCGCTTCCACCTCCCGCTGCACGACCTGTCCCCGCTCCCGGAGGCGGAGCGCGAGCGGGCCATGCTCCGCCTGGCGCACGACGCGGCGGAGCGCGGCTTCGACCTGGCGCGCGGGCCGCTGCTGCGCGCGGGGCTGGTCCGCCTCGCCGCGGAGGAGCACGTGCTGGTGCTGGTGATGCACCACGTGGTGGCCGACGCCTGGTCGCTGGACGTGCTCTGGCGCGAGGCGTCGCGCTGCTACGCCGCGCTGTCGGCGGGGGAGCCGTGCGCGCTCCCGCCGCTCCCCGTGCAGTACGCGGACTACGCCGTCGGCCAGCGCGAAGCGCTCGCCGGCGAGGCGCTGGAGGGGCAGGCGGAGTGGTGGCGCGCGGCGCTGGACGGCGCCCCCACGCTCCTCGCCCTCCCCACGGACCGGCCGCGCCCGCAGGCGTGGAGCCACCGCGCGGGCGAGCACTCGTTCGCCCTGTCCCCCGCGCTCTCGGACGCGCTGCGCGCCGCCGCCCGGCACCAGGGGGCGACGCTGTTCATGGCGCTCCTCGCCGGGCTCCAGCTGGTGCTGTCGCGCTGGTCCGGCCAGGACGACGTGGTGGTGGGGACGCCGGTGGCCGGGCGGACGCGGGCGGAGACGGAGGGGCTGATCGGCTTCTTCGTCAACCAGCTCGCCCTGCGCACCCGGCTGGGCGGCGACCCCACCTTCGCGGAGCTGCTGGGCCGCGTCCGCGAGACCACGCTGGGCGCCTTCGCCCGCCAGGAGCTCCCCTTCGAGCGGCTGCTGGAGGCGCTGCGGGTGGAGCGGAGCCCGGCGCACGCCTCGGTCTACCAGGTGACCATGGTGCTCCACGCCGCCGCGTCGGAGCCCGTGTCGCTCCCGGGCGTGGAGGTGTCGCCCGTGCCGGTGTCGTCCCCGTCCGCGGCGGTGGACCTGGAGATCCACTTCCGCGACGCGCCGGACGGCATCCGCTGCACCGTCACGTACGCCGCCGACCTGTACGACCTCGCCACCGTCGCCGCCCTGGGCGAGCACCTGGCGATGGCGCTGGAGGAAGCCGCCGCCGACCCGGCCCGCCGGCTGTCGGAGCTGTCCCCGCTCACGCCCTCCGAGCGGCGACTGCTGCTGGACGAGTGGACGCGCACGGCGCGCCCCTTCCCGGAAGGCTGCGGCGCACACGAGCTGTTCGCCGCGCAGGCGGCCCGCACGCCCGACGCCGTCGCCGTCGTCCACGGCGCGGAGACGCTTACCTACGCGGAGCTCGACCGCCGCGCGGACCGGGTGGCGGCGCTGCTCCTCGCCCGCGGCGCCGGCCCGGAGTCGCGCGTGGCCGTGTGCATGGAGCGCGCGCCGGAGATGCTCGCCGCGATCCTGGGCACCCTGCGCGCCGGCGCCGCCTTCGTGCCCATGGACCCGGCCAACCCCCGCGAGCGCCTGGCCCACGTGCTCGCCGACTCCGGCGCCGCGGTCCTGCTCACCCAGCGCCGTCTCGTGCCCGCCCTGCCGGCGGAGGGGATCGAAGTCGTCGCGGTGGACAGCGATGGCAGCGAGGAGTACGAAGTACGGAGTACGCCGCAAACCGTGGAGCTGGGGGACGCCGCCGCAGTTGCAGGCTGTTCCCTGTTCCCTGTTCCCTGTTCCCTGTCGTCCGCCTACGTCATCTACACCTCCGGCTCCACCGGCGCGCCGAAGGGCGTCGTCGTGGAGCACCGCTCGCTGGTCAACCACGCCGCCGCCGCGGCGGCGGAGTACGGCATCGGGCCGGCGGACCGGGTGCTCCAGTTCGCGTCGCCCGCCTTCGACGCCAGCCTGGAGGAGATCTTCCCGGCGCTCGCCGCCGGCGCGGCGCTGGTGCTGCGCGGCGAGGAGTGGCTGCGCGGCGTCCCGGAGTTCCTGGAGCGCTGCGCGGCGCACGGCGTCACCGTGCTCGACCTGCCCACGGCGTTCTGGCACGAAATGGCGGCGGAGCTGGAGCGCGGGGCCGCCCGGCTCCCGGAGTGCGTGCGCCTGGTGGTCATCGGCGGGGAGCGGGCGCTCCCGGAGCGGGTGGCGGCCTGGCACGCGGCAGTGGGCGGGCGGGTGCGGCTGGTGAACAGCTACGGGCCCACCGAGGCCACCGTCGTCGCCACGCTGACGGACGTCGCGGCGCCGGACGCCGCGGCCCCCACCGCGCCGGTCTCCATCGGGCGGCCGGTCGCCAACGCGCGCGCCTACCTGCTGGACGGGGCGATGCGCCCGGTGCCGCTGGGCGCGCGGGGCGAGCTGTACCTGGGCGGCGCGGGCGTGGCGCGCGGCTACCTGGGGCGGCCCGATCTCACGGCCGAGCGCTTCCTCCCCGACCCGTTCGGAATGGAGCCCGGCGGGCGGCTGTTCCGCACGGGGGACCTGGCGCGCTTCCGCCGCGACGGGGAGCTGGAGTACCTGGGGCGAACCGACCAGCAGGTCAAGGTGCGCGGCTTCCGCGTGGAGCCGGGCGAGGTGGAGGCCGCGCTCGCCCGCCTCCCCGGCGTGCGCGACGCCGCCGTCGCCGCGCGCGAGGACGAGGCGGGCGCGGTCCGCCTGGTGGCGTACGTGGTCCCGGAGGTGGAGGGCGCGCCCGGCGCGGACGAGCTGCGGGCCGGGATCAGGGCCGTGCTCCCCGAGTACATGGTCCCCTCGGGCTGGGTGCTGCTGGACCGGCTGCCGCTTACCCCCGGCGGCAAGCTGGACCGGCGCGCCCTCCCGGCGCCCGCCGCCGCCCCGGCGGCCGGGCACGTGCCGCCGCGGACCGCCACGGAGGCCGCCCTGGCCGGCGTGTTCGCGGACGTGCTGCGCGCCGGGCGCGTGGGCGCCGCGGACGACTTCTTCGCGCTGGGCGGGCACTCGCTGCTCGCCACCCGCGTCGTCGCCCGCGTCCGCGACGCGCTGGGCGTGGAGCTGCCGCTGCGCGCCCTGTTCGAGGCGCCCATGGTGGCCGCGCTGGCGGAGCGGCTGGACGCCCTCGCCGGCGCCGTCCGGGCCGGCGCGGCGCCGCCCCTGGTCCGCGTCCCGCGCGGCGGGCCGCTGCCGCTCTCCTTCGCGCAGCAGCGGCTCTGGTTCCTGGACCGGCTCGCCCCGGGGAGCGCGGCGTACAACATGCCGTTCGCGCTGCGCCTGCGCGGGCCGCTGGACGCGCGCGCGCTGGAGCGCGCCCTGGCGGAGCTGGTGCGGCGCCACGAGACGCTGAGGACCGTGCTCGTCCCCGCGGAGGACGGCGGCGCCCGCCAGGCGATCCTGCCGCCCGCGCCCCCCGCGCTCCCGCTGGTGGAGCTGTCCGGGCTCCCGGCGCCCGCCCGCGAGGCCGAGGCCCGCCGCCTGGCCGCCGCCGACGCCGCGCGCCCGTTCGACCTGGAGCGCGGGCCGCTGCTCCGGGCCACGCGCCTCGGCCTGGGGGGCGGCGACCACGCCGTGCTCTTCGCGCTGCACCACGTGGTGAGCGACGGCTGGAGCATGGCCGTGCTGGTGTCCGAGGTGTCCGCGCTGTACACCGCCTTCGCGGAGGGCCGCCCCTCGCCGCTCCCCCCGCTCCCGGTGCAGTACGCCGACTTCGCCGTGTGGCAGCGCGCGTGGCTCGCGGGCGACGTGCTCCGGCGCCAGCTCGACTACTGGCGCGGGCGGCTTGCCGGGGCCCCGCCCGTGCTCGCCCTCCCCACGGACCGGCCGCGCCCCCCGGCCCCCGGCGAGCGCGGCGCCGTCCGCCCCGCCGCGGTCCCCGCGCACGTGGTGGACGGGCTCCGCGCGCTGGCCCGCCGCGAGGGCGCCACGCTGTTCGCCGTGCTGCTCGCCGGCTGGCAGCTCCTGCTGGCGCGCTGGGCCGACGAGGACGACGTCGTGGTCGGCAGCCCGGTCGCGAACCGCACGCGGCTGGAGCTGGAGCCGCTGATCGGCTTCTTCGTCAACACGCTGGCGCTGCGGCTCGACCTGTCGGGCGATCCCACGCTGCGCGAGCTGGTGGGCCGCGCCCGGGAGAGCGTGCTCGGCGCGCAGGCGCACCAGGACCTCCCCTTCGAGCGCCTGGTGGAGGAGGTCGCGCCCGAGCGCTCGCTGGACCGCTCGCCGCTCTTCCAGGCGACCTTCGCGCTCCACAACCTGGAGCGGGCGGCGCTGCGCATGGGCTCGCTCGCCGCGGAGCCGCTGGACGCCGGCCCCGAGCCCGCCAAGTTCGACCTGGGCCTGGTCCTCCGGGAGGAGGGCGACGGCCTGGAGGGCGAGCTGTCCTTCCGCGCGGAGCTGTGGGACGCCGCCACCGTGGAGCGGCTGCTGGAGCGCTTCGGCGCGCTGCTCGCCGTCCTGGCGGGCGAGCCGGAGCGCCGCGTCTCCGCCCTGGACCTGCTCCTCCCCGCCGAGCGCGAGCTCCTCCGCCGCGAGTGGGACGCTTCCGCCCGCCCGCGCCCCGCGTCGCCGCCCGTGCACGAGCTGGTCGCCCGCCACGCGGCCGCCACGCCGTGCGCGCCCGCCGTGGTCTCCGCGGCCGGCACCCTCACGTACGGCGGCCTCCTCCGCCGCGCCGACGCCCTCGCCGCCCGCCTCCGCGCCCTCGGCGTGCGCCCGGAGGCGCGGGTCGCGCTCCTCCTGGAGCGCGGGCCCGAGCTGGCCGTCGGCGCGCTCGCCGTGCTCCGCGCCGGCGGCGCCTACCTCCCCGTAGACCCCGCCTACCCGTCCGAGCGCATCTCCTACCTGCTGGAGGACTCCGCCGCGCTTGCCGTGCTGACCACCGCGGCGCTGGCCGACCGGGTGCAGGGGTTCGGGGGCGAGGTCGTGCGTGTCGACGGGACCCCCCTCCCCCCGGCCCCCTCCCCCGCAAGGGGGGAGGGGGAGAACGACGGTGCCGAGGACGCGGGCGCCGTTGCAGGCTGTCCCCTGTCCCCTGTCCCCTGTCCCCTGTCGTCCGCCTACGTCGTCTACACCTCCGGCTCCACCGGCCGCCCCAAGGGCGTGGTCGTCACGCACGGCGCGCTGCTCAACCTGGTCCGGTGGCACCTGGACGCGTTCGGCGTCACGGCGGCGGACCGGTCGATGCTGGTCGCGGGGCCCGGCTTCGACGCATCGGTGTGGGAGCTGTGGCCGTACCTGGCGGCCGGGGCCGCGCTGCACCCGGTGGAGGACGAGGAGACCCGCGCGTCGCCCGCGGCGCTGCGCGACTTCGTGCTGGAGCGAGGCGTCACCGTGGCCTTCGCGCCCACGCCGCTGGCCGAGGGGCTGCTTGGGGTGGAGTGGCCGGCGGACGCGCCGCTGCGGACGCTGCTCACCGGCGGCGACGCGCTGCGCTCGCGGCCCGCCCCCGGCCTCCCCTTCGCGCTGGTCAACGCCTACGGGCCCACCGAGGCCGCCGTGGTCGCCACCGCGGGCCCCGTCGCGCCCGCGGGGGACGGCGCGCCCGACCTGGGGACGGCGATCGACGGCGCGCGCGCGTACGTGCTGGACCGCTGGCTGCACCCGGCGCCCCCCGGCGTCCCGGGCGAGCTGTTCGTGGGCGGGGCGGGCGTGGCGCGCGGCTACCTGGGGCGGCCGGAGCTCACCGCCGAGCGCTTCCTCCCCGACCCGTTCGCCGGGGCGGCGGGCGCGCGGATGTACCGCACCGGCGACCGCGCGCGGCGCCGGCCCGAGGGGACGCTGGAGTTCCTGGGCCGCGCCGACTTCCAGGTCAAGATCCGCGGCTTCCGCGTGGAGCCGGGCGAGGTGGAGGCGGTGCTCGCCGGGGCGCCCGGGGTGCGCGAGGCCGCGGTGGCGGTCCGGCGCGGCGCCGGCGGGGAAGCGCGGCTCGCCGGCTGGGTCGTCCCGCGCGAGGGCGGAGACGCCGCGCCGGCCGCGCTGCGCGCCTGGCTGCGCGAGCGGCTGCCGGAGCACATGGTCCCGTCCAGCCTGACCGTGCTCGAGAGCTTCCCGCTCACCCCCAACGGCAAGCTGGACCGCGCCGCGCTCCCCGCGCCGGAGGGCGAGGCGGACGACCGCGCCTGGACCGCGCCGCGGACGCCGACGGAGGAGGTGCTGGCGGGGATCTGGGCGGAGGTGCTGGACGTGGACCGCGTGGGCGCGCACGCCGGCTTCTTCGACCTGGGCGGCCACTCGCTCCTGGCGACCCGCGTCACGTCGCGCGTCCGCGAGGCGTTCGGGGTGGAGCTGCCGCTGCGGGCCCTGTTCGAGGCGCCGACGGTGGCCGCACTCGCCGCGCGCGTGGACGCCGCGGCGCGGGAGGGCGGGGGAGTGCAGGCGCCGCCCCTGGTCCCCGTGCCCCGCGACGGGCCGCTCCCGCTCTCCTTCGCGCAGCAGCGGCTCTGGTTCATCGACCAGCTGGAGCCCGGCTCCGCGGCGTACAACGTCCCGCAGGCGCGGCGGCTGCGCGGGGCGCTCGACGTGGGCGTGCTGCGCCGCGCGCTGGACGAGACCGTGCGCCGGCACGAGTCGCTCCGCACCACCTTCCACCGCGCCGGGGGCCGCCCCGTGCAGGTGGTCTCGCCGGAGGGGCGGGCGCGGCTGGCGGAGGTGGACCTGCGCGGGCTCCCGGCCGGCGCGCGGGAGGCGGAGGCGCTCCGCGTCGCCGCGGCGCACGCGGAGCGCCCCTTCGACCTGGAAAGGGGGCCGCTGCTGCGGGCCTCGGTGGCGCGGCTGGACGCGGACGACTTCGCCCTGCTCCTCAACACGCACCACGTGGTCAGCGACGGCTGGAGCATGGAGGTGCTGGTCCGCGAGCTGTCCGCCCTGTACGCGGCGTTCCGGGAGGGGCGCCCCTCGCCGCTGGCGCCGCTCCCGGTGCAGTACGCCGACTTCGCGGCCTGGCAGCGCGCCTGGCTGGAGGGGCCCGTGCTGGAGCGGCAGCTCGCCTGGTGGCGCGGGCGGCTGGCCGGCGCGCCGCCCGTGCTGGATCTCCCGGTCGACCGGCCGCGCCCGCGCATCCCCGGCGACGCGGCCGGCACCCGCTGGCTCGCCCTCCCGGACGAGGTGGGCGCGGCGCTGCGGGCGCTCTCCCGGCGCGAGGGAACCACGCTGTTCATGACGCTGCTCGCCGCGTGGCAGGCGCTGCTGGGCCGCTACGCCGGGCGGGACGACGTGGTGGTGGGCGCCCCCGTGGCCGGGCGCGACCGCGTCGAGGTCGAGGGGCTGATCGGCTACTTCGTCAACACCCTGGTGATGCGGACCGACCTGTCCGGCGCGCCGGACGGGCGCGAACTGCTGCGCCGCGTCCGCGAGACCGCGCTGGGCGCCTACGCCCACGCCGACATCCCCTTCGAGCGGCTGGTGGAGGAGGTCGTCCCCACGCGCTCGCTGTCGCACGCCCCGCTCATCCAGGTGGCCTTTTCGCTCCAGAACGCGGACGCCGCCGTGCTGCGCCTGGGCGACGGCGAGCTGGAGGAGCTGGACGCCGGCGGCGACGCCGCCAAGTTCGACCTTCACTTCGCCATGGCGGACCACGGGGGGCGGCTGGGCGGCGTGCTGGCGTACCGGGCCGAGCTGTGGGACGGCGCCACGGTCGGGCGGATGCTGGAGCACTTCGGCGTCCTCGCCGGCGCGCTCGCCGCGGAGCCGGGGCGGCCGGTCGCGGAGCTGCCGCTGCTCGCGCCGGAGGAGCGCCGGCACGTGCTGGAGGGGGTGAACGACACCCGGCGCGACTTCCCGGCCGGGGAGCGCGTCCACGACCTTTTCGTGGCGCAGGCGCGGCGGACGCCGGACGCGCCCGCGGTCTCCTTCCGCGGCGCCGTCGTCACCTACGCGGAGCTGGAGGTGCGCTCCGCCCGCCTTGCCGTCCACCTGCGCGGCCTGGGCGTGGGGCCGGAGACGCGGGTGGGGATCTGCCTGGAGCGCACGCCGGAGCTGCTGGTGGCCATGCTGGCCGTGCTGCGGGCGGGCGGCGCCTACGTGCCGCTGGACCCGTCCTACCCGCGCGGGCGGCTGGGCTGGATGCAGGAGGACGCGCAGGTGTCGCTGGTGCTCACCTCCGGCGCCCTCGCCGGGGCGCTGCCGGAGGGGACCCGGGCCCTCGCGCTGGACGCCGTCCGCGCCGCGGTCGACGCGGAGCCGGCCGCGGTGCCGGAGAGCGGCGCGCTCCCGGACAACCTGTCGCACGTCATCTTCACCTCGGGCTCCACGGGGCGTCCCAAGGGGGTGATGATCCGCCACTCGTCGACCGTGGTGCTGCTCCACTGGCTGCGGGAGGCCGTTTCGGACGAGGAGCGGAGCGCGCTGCTCTTCTCCACCTCCGTCAACTTCGACGTGTCCGTGGCCGAGGTGTTCGGCACGCTGGCCTGGGGCGGAAAGCTGGTGATGGTGGAGAACGCGCTGGAGCTGGCGACGGTGGAGGAGCCCGTCGTCCACGCCAGCATGGTCCCCACGGCCGCGGCGGAGCTGCTGCGCGCGGGCGCCATCCCGCCGGGGGTGCGGACGCTGAACCTGGGCGGCGAGCCCCTGCCCGCCGACCTGGCGCGGGCGCTGTACGCGCTGGGCACGGTGCGGAAGGTGGGGAACCTGTACGGGCCCACCGAGGACACCACCTACTCCACGTACCACGTGGTGCGGCCGGGGAGCGGCGAGGTGCTGGTGGGGCGGCCGGTGGCGAACACCCGGGCGCTGGTGCTGGACGACGCCCTGGAGCCGGCGCCGCTGGGGGTGCCGGGCGAGCTGTACCTGGCCGGCGACGGGGTGGCGCGCGGCTACGCGAGCCGGCCGGAGCTCACGGCCGAGCGCTTCCTCCCGTGTCCGTTCGGGGAGCCGGGAGCGCGCATGTACCGGGTGATGGACCGCGTCCGCTGGCGCCCCGACGGCGAGCTGGAGTACTTCGGGCGCACCGACTTCCAGGTCAAGGTGCGCGGCTTCCGCATCGAGCTGGGCGAGATCGAGGCGGCGCTGCGCTCCCACCCGGCGGTCGCGGAAACGGTCGCCGTGGTGCGCGAGGACCAGCCCGGCGACCGGCGCATCGCCGCCTACCTGGTCGCCCCGGCGGGGGAGGAGGCGCCCGCCCCCGGCGCGCTGCGCGACTGGCTGCGGGAGCGGGTGCCGGAGTACATGGTGCCCTCGGCCTTCGTGGCGCTGGAGAGGCTTCCGCTGACCCCCAACGGCAAGCTGGACCGGCTGGCGCTCCCCGCGCCCGGCGAGCGCGCCGGCGCGGAGCGCGAGTACGTGGCCCCGCGCACCCCGACCGAGGAGATCGTGGCGGCGGCGTGGGCGGCGACGCTGGGGACCGGGCGGGTGGGGGCGCACGACAACTTCTTCGAGCTGGGCGGGCACTCGCTGCTGCTGGTGCAGCTGCACTCCCGGCTCCAGGAGCGCTTCGGCGCCGGCGTGTCGCTGGCCGAGCTGTTCCAGCACGCCACCCTCGCCGACCTGGCGCGGCGCCTGGACGAGCTGCGCGACGAGCCCGACGCGGAGGAGGACGAGCGGCGGCGCACGCTGGACCGCGCCGAGGCGCGCCGCGCCCGCATGTCGCGGGCCCGCCCGGGGCGCCCCGCGGCCCGCGGAGCGTCGGCGGACGGGGAAGGCGACGAGGAATCGTAGATGCGGAGCGGCGGGCGGCATCGGTCGGCCCGTTCGGCGCGCCGCACCCGCGGAGCGCGCGACAGGGTTGCACACGAGGCAGGTGCCATGCGAATATTATATGACCTGTGTTGCGGGGTCGCCTTCGGGCGGGCCCCGTCGCGCCTCCCGCCCCCGCCGCACGCCCCGAAGCGCCAAGGAGCCGCCCGATGAGAGCTGTCGGACTCGCACTCGCCGCCGCCCTGCTGGTCCCCGCCACCCGGGCCGCCGCCCAGACGGCGGCCGACTCCGCCGCGATCCGCGCCGCGGCCACGGACTACATCCAGGGGTGGTACGACGCCGACGCGCCGCGGATGGAGCGCAGCCTGTACACCGGGCTCGCAAAGCGCATCGTGGGGCGCGACCGGGCCACCCGCCGCAGCGTGGTGGAGAACCTGACCGCCGCGGAGCTGGTGCGGGGCACGGGCGAGCAGCAGAAGGCGGCGCCCGACCAGCGGCGCCAGGACATCACCATCCTGGACATCTTCCAGAACATGGCGACGGTGAAGCTGGTCGCCAGCGGCTGGGTGGACTACATGCACCTGGGGAAGATCGACGGGCAGTGGAAGATCGTGAACGTCATGTGGGACGTGGAGCGCCCGCCCCAGCGGCGACAGTAGGCGCGGCGCACGGGCCGCGGGGCCGCCCCGGCCCGCCCGCCCTGCGCACCGCTTGTGAAAGGACACGAAACGAACGGCGGCCGCCCCCCTGGCGGCAGCCGCGGCGAAAACACCGACGGAGCTCGCGGGCGTCCGCGCGCATCCTGATCCCCATCCAGAGGAAACCGACCATGGCCAAGATCGAAGAGGAAGTCGCGACCGGGAGTGCCGTGCAGCTCCGCGGCATCGACCACGTCGAGATGTGGGTGGGCAACGCCTTCCAGGCGGCCCACTTCTACCGCACGATCTTCGGCTTCCGCCCCATCGCCCGGGCGGGGCTCGCCACCGGCGTCCGCGACCGCGCTTCGTTCGCCCTGGAGCAGGGGCGCGTGCGGCTGGTGGTGTCCAGCGGGCTCACCCCGGACAGCGCCATCGCCCGGCACGTGCACACGCACGGCGACGGCGTGCGCGACGTGGCCTTCACCGTGGACGACGTGGAGCAGGCGTTCGAGGCGGCGGTCTCGCGCGGGGCCACCCCGGTGATGGAGCCCACCGCCTACTCCGACGAGCACGGCCGGGTGGTCAAGGCCACCATCGGCGCCTTCGGCGACACGGTGCACTCCTTCATCCAGCGCGGCGACTACGCCGGGCGCTTCCTCCCGCACTACCAGCCCGTGGACCACATGGGCCCGCCGGCGCACGTGGGGCTGGTGGCGGTGGACCACGTGGCGGTGAGCCTGGAAGAGGGCTACCTGGACGCGCAGGTGGACTTCTACACCAACGTGCTCGGCTTCCACCAGTCCAAGCACGAGATGGTGTGGACCGAGCGCAGCGCGATGAACTCCAAGGTGGTCGAGGATCCCTCGGGGAGCATCAAGTTCCCCATGCAGGAGCCGGCCCCGTCCAAGGGCAAGTCGCAGATCGAGGAGTACCTGGACTTCCACAAGGGAGCCGGGAGCCAGCACGTGGCCTACCTCACCGACGACATCTTCACCGCGGTCCGCGCCCTGCAGGGCAACGGCATCAAGTTCCTGCGCGTCCCGCAGACCTACTACCAGGCGCTGGAGGCGCGCATCGGCCCGGTGGACCCGGCCGACATGATCCCCGCCTCCGAGCTGGGCGTGCAGATCGACCGCGAGGAGGACGGCATCCTGCTGCAGACCTTCACCGAGCCGCTGGAGGGCCGCCCCACCTTCTTCGTGGAGGTGATCGAGCGGCGCGGCGCCAAGGGCTTCGGCGCCGGCAACATCAAGGCGCTCTTCGAGTCGCTGGAGGCCGAGCAGGCCCTCCGCGGCAACATCTGACCGGGGAGACCGTGTCCGCGACCGCCACGCAGGCCGCCGGGGAGCTCCTCCTCGCCCGCTGGGCGCAGGAGGTGCGCCCGTCGGCGCTCCAGACCATGCTCACCCGCAGCGCCGAGCCGGGGGTGCTCTCCCTCGCGCTCGGCCTCCCGGCCCCCGAGCTGTTCCCCGCCGCCGGCCTGTCGGCCGCGGCGGCGCGGGTGCTGGCGCAGGACCCCGTCGCGCTCCAGTACTCCCCGCCGTTCCGGCCCCTGAAGCGGCAGGTAGTGGAATTGATGGCGCGGCGCGGGGTGGAGTGCTCCGAGGAGCAGGTGTTCCTCACCGCGGGCGGGCAGCAGTGCATGAGCCTGCTCACCCGCCTGCTGCTGGACCCCGGCGGCACGCTGCTCACGGAGCGGCTCTGCTACACCGGCTTCCAGCAGGCGGTGGAGCCCTTCCAGCCCGAGATCCTCACCGTCCCCACCGACCTGGACACCGGGATCGACGTGGACGCGGTGGAGGCGCTGCTCGCCGCCGGGGAGCGGCCGGCGATGATCTACGTGGTCACCGACGGCAACAACCCGCTGGGGGTGAGCGTCAGCGCCGACAAGCGCCGGCGCCTGGTGGAGCTGGCCCGCGAGCACCGCGTCCCCATCCTGGAGGACGACGCCTACGGCTACTTTCAGTACCTGGACAGTCCCATTCCCCCCATGCGGGCGCTGGACGGTCGCTGGGTGCTGTACATGGGGACCTTCTCCAAGATCTTCGCCCCGGCGCTGCGCTGCGGGTGGCTGGTGGTGCCGGAGGAGCTGATCCGGCCGCTGGGGATCATCAAGGAGGCCACCGACATCAACACCTCCACCTTCACCCAGCGCGTCATCTCGGCGTACATCGACGAGGGGCTCCTCCCCGGGCACCTGGAGACGCTGCGGCGCGAGTACGGCGCCCGCCGCGACGCCATGGACGCCGCGCTGCGCGAGCACCTGGGCGGGCACGCGCGCTGGCGCTCCCCCACGGCCGGCGTGTTCACCTGGGTGGAGCTTCCGGAGGGGACCGACGCCACCGAGCTGCTGTCCCGGGCGCTGGACACCGAGGGCGTGGCCTTCTTCCCCGGGAGCGCCTTCGCCGTGGGCGGCGACGGGCACGCCTCCAACTGCCTGCGGCTCAACTTCTCCCACTGCGGCCCCGAGCGCATCCGCGAGGGCGTGGCCCGGCTGGGCCGCGTGCTGGAGGGGCTCCGTTGAGCGCGGCCGACGCGCAGGCCCCGCCCGCCGTGGAGGTGTTCCCCATCGAGCGGCTGCGGGAGCTCTCCACCCGTGTGCTGGAGTGGTGCGGGGTGCCGGAGGAGGACGCGCGCCTGGCCGCCGACGTGCTCGCCACCGCCGACCTGCGCGGCATCGACACCCACGGCGTCACCCGGCTGCCGCAGTACGTGGAGATGTTCGAGCGGGGGCTGATCAACCCCCGCCCACGGCTCCGCGTGGTGCGCGAGACGCCCTCCACCGCCACGGTGGACGGCGACAACGGGCTGGGGCTGGTGGTGGGCCCGCGCGCCGTGCGCATGGCCATGGACAAGGCGGACGCGGTGGGCTCCGGCTCGGTGGCCGTCAACAACAGCAACCACTTCGGCATCGGCGAGTACTACGCGCTCCAGGGGCTCCCGCGCGACACCATCGTGTGGGCCATGACCAACTCGCCGCCGCAGGTGGCCCCGCTCTGGGGCGCCGAGAAGATGCTGGGCACCAACCCCATGGCCATCGCCTTTCCCGGCGGCGAGGAGCCCGCGGTGGTGATCGACGTCACCACCAGCGCCATGGCCTTCGGCAAGGTGGAGCACGCCGCCCGCAAGGGGCAGAGCATCCCCGAGGGGTGCGCCGTGGACCGCGACGGGCGCATGACCACGGACCCGCGCGCCATGCTGGACGGCGGCGCCCTCCTCCCGCTGGGCGGCGACTTCGAGCACGGCGGCCACAAGGGGTACTGCATGGCCACCATGGTGGACATGCTCTCCGCCGTGCTGAGCGGCGCCAACTGGGGGCCGTACGGCCCGCCGTTCCCTGCAAACCTCCCGGTGCCGCCGCGCTACGTGGGGAAGGGGGTGGGGCATTTCTTTTTGGCGCTGCGCGTCGACGCCTTCATCGACCCCGACGAGTTCAAGGGGCAGGTGGACGACTGGGTGCGCACCATGCGCGGCACCCGCCCGGCGGTGGGGACCCCGGGCGTCACCATCCCCGGCGAGCCCAACCGCCGCGCCGAGGAGAAGCGGCGGACCGAGGGGGTGCCGGTGATCCTCCCGGTGGTGGAGCAGCTCCGGCGGCTCTCCGCCGCGGCGGGCGTCCCCTTCGACTGACCGCGGCGCGCGCGGGTCCCCGGCCGGCCGGGGAC
>DASVQR010000171.1:0-11537 GCA_036389055.1 Longimicrobiaceae bacterium
CGGGCGCCCGCGGGCGCCCGCCTCACCTTGGTTGTTTGCATCCGACACCTTCTTCCGTGCGCCCGCCTGCGCGGGCGCGGCACACGGCCCGCCGTGCCGGCGACCTGCCGGCTCAGGGTGCCCCGGTCCGGGAAGGACGTCGCGTCCCGGCGCGCACTGGCTGCCCCGCCCTCGGGCGGTGGCGTGCGTGCCGGCGAGCGGCGTTCCCCCGGGGCCGGTGCGGCACCCGTCGGGCTCTCAGTGGGACAGCTCCTTGAGGATCTGCCGGGCGATCACCAGCCGCTGGATCTCGCTCGTCCCCTCCCCGATCTCGCAGATCTTGGCGTCGCGCATCATGCGCTCCACCGGGTACTCCTTGGTGTAGCCGTAGCCGCCGTGGATCTGCACGGCCTTGGTGGTCGCGCGCATGGCCAGCTCCGAAGCGAAAAGCTTCGCCATGGCGGCCTCCTTGGTGAACGGCTTCCCCTGCTCCTTGAGCCAGGCGGCGTGGTAGACGAGGTGCTTCGCGGCCTCGATCTCCGTCGCCATGTCGGCAAGCATGAACTGGATCCCCTGGAACTCGGTGATCGCCTTGCCGAACTGCTTCCTCTCGGCCGCGTAGCGCACGGCCTGCTCGTACGCGCCCTCGGCGATCCCCAGCGACAGGGCGGCGATGCCGATGCGCCCCGCGTCCAGCGTCTTCATGAAGTTGATGAAGCCCATCCCCACCTCGCCGAGGACCTGGTCGTCCGGGACGAAGGCGTTCTCCAGGATCAATTCCCGGGTGTCGGAGGCCCGCCACCCCATCTTGTCCTCCTTCTTGCCGGCCCGCACGCCCTCCACGAAGGGGAGGTCGTCCGAGTGGCCGATCCCCAGCTCCCGCGCCTTTTCCAGGTCCGTGGTGGGCTTGGCGACGATGAAGGAGGTGATCCCCTTGCTCCCCTTCTCCCGGTCGGTGACGGCGGTGGCCACGAACACCTCGCCGACGCCCGCGTGGGTGATGAAGATCTTGCTGCCGTTCAGGAGCCACCCGCCGTCCTGCTTCACGGCGACGGTCTGCGTGCCGCCCGCGTCGGAGCCGGCGCCCGGCTCGGTGAGCCCGAAGCCGCCCAGCACCTGCCCGGAGGCGAGCAGCGGGACGAACCTCTCCCTCTGCTCCGGCGTGCCGAAGCTGACGATGGGGGAGGTCCCGAGCGTAGTGTGCGCCGAGACGGTGATGGCGTGCGACGCATCCACCTTGGCCAGCTCGTGGATGACGATCATGTAGGCGATGCCGTCCATCCCGGTCCCGCCCAGCTCCTCCGGCCAGGGCACGCCGAAGAGCCCAAGCTCGGACATCTTCTTGACGTTGTCCCAGGGGAACTCGCTGTTCTGGTCCAGCTCTCCGGCCACGGGCGCGATCTCGTTCCGGGCGAAATCGCGAACCATGTCGCGGATCATCAGGTGGTTCTCGTCGAAGTAGCGTTCCATGATCGTCCGGTGTGGGGCGGCGCGTCCGCACGCGAAAAACGGTGGAATCTAAGCCCGCGCGCCCCGCCCCGAAAGTGACCTCCGGCGCGGCGGCGCGCCCGTTACACCGCCGCGCCGTCCACTTCCTCGCCCGCCGCTTCCCGGATCGCCCGGAGGAACGCCTCGCCGTACTGCCGCATCTTGGCGGGCCCGATCCCCGGCACGTCCATCATCTCGGCCTCGCTGCGCGGGGCGTGCTTCGCCAGCTCCACCAGCGTGCGGTCCGCGAAGACGCAGTAGGGCGGGAGCTTCGCTTCCTTGGCGAGCTCGGTGCGCAGCCCGCGCAGCCGCGCGTACAGTTCGGCCTCCTGCGCGTTGGCCGGGCCGGGGCGCTCCTCCTTGCGCTTCGCCCGCCGCTCGCGCAGGGCGCCGTCCCGGGCCTCCGCCGCGGCGGCGCCGCTGCCCCGGGGGTGGTCCGGCGCGTGCCGCTTCATCACCTCCAGGAACGGGTGCCCGAACTTTTCCAGCGTCTTCTGCCCCACGCCGGGGACGGCGAGCATGTCCTCGGGGGTGGCGGGACAGCGCGCGGCGAACGCCTTGAGCACCGAGTCCGGGAAGACGAAGTACGGCGGGATCCCGGCCCGCAGCGCCACCTGCTTCCTGACCTCGCGCAATTCGGAGAACAGCGCCTCCTCCTGCTCGGAGGGGGGCGCCTCGTCGGCGGGGGAGGAGCGGCGGCGGGGCTCGGCCGCGCCCACGGCGGCGGCCACGACGGCCAGGACTCCCCCGCCCCTCCCCTTGACGCAGTTGTCGCAGGCGCCGCACTCGTCCATTGCCGCGGCGTCGCCGAAGTAGCGCAGGATGAAGCCGCGCCGGCATCCCTCGGCGTAGGCGTAGCGCTGCATCTCCTGGAGCTTGCGGGTGTCCCGCTTCTTCTTGGCCTCCAGCCCCTGCCAGTCGATCGCCAGGCGCTGCACCGGGGTGGAACGGTCCAGCACCACGATCCCCTCCCCGCTCCAGGCGCTCCACTCGATGAAGCCCTCGGCCTCCAGCGCGTCCAGCAGGGGGGCGACGCGGTTGCGGGGCCCCAGGTCGCGCCACTCCAGGTCGGCGCCGCGGTACACGGCCTCGCCGCCGCCGGCCTTCCAGAGCTGCCGCAGCAGCGCCACCTCGCCGTCGCGGCCGGCCTCGCCCAGCTCGCGGGTGATGCGCTGCGGCGTGGCGATCAGCCGCACCCGCACCGACGCGCCGCCGGCCGGGCTGGTGCGGACCAGCCCGAAGTCCTGGAGGATGCGGAGCGACGAGAACACCTGCCGGTCGCCCTTGAGCCCGAGCGTCCTCGCGAACTCCTGCATGGGTAGCGTGAAGAGCCCGGACGAGTCCATCCCGGTGCGCAGCCCGCGCATCACCTCCTCCACGATCTTCCGCGGCGGGTTGCTCTGGTCGATGAAGAACTCGTGGGTGAAGCGGTCCGGGTAGGCGTGCAGCAGCACGCACTCGGAGGGCCCGCCGTCGCGCCCGGCGCGCCCGGCCTCCTGGTAGTACGCCTCCAGGTTGCCGGGCATGTTGTAGTGCACGACGATCCGGACGTCCGACTTGTCGATCCCCATGCCGAAGGCGTTGGTCGCCACCACCACGGGGACCTCGCCCTTCATGAACGACTCCTGGATCCGCTTGCGCTCCCCGTCCACCAGCCCGGCGTGGTAGCCCACGGTGCGCGTCCCCACGCCGTTGAGCAGCGAGGTGAGGGCGTCCACGCTCTTGCGGGTGGAGGCGTAGACGATGGACGAGCCCTCGCGCCCGCGCAGCAGCTTGAGGAGGAGGCGGTCCTTCTCGGAGTCGTTCTTCGCCCGCAGGACGTGCCAGTTCAGGTTGCGCCGGTCGAAGCCGGTGACCAGCACCTCCGGCTCGCGCAGCGACAGTTGCCGGACGATGTCGCGGCGGACCTCCTCGGTGGCGGTGGCGGTGAGCGCCGCCACCGGCGGGTTGCCCAGCGCCTCGCGCACGCGCCCCAGCCGCAGGTACGACGGGCGGAAGTCGTGCCCCCACTCGGACACGCAGTGCGCCTCGTCCACCGCCAGCAGCGACACGTCGAGCCGGGCGAGCCGGTCCTGGAAGCTCTCGGCGTCGAAGCGCTCGGGCGCCACGTAGAGCAGCTTGTACTGCCCACGCTCGGCGCCGCCCAGCCGCGCCGCCATCTCCGAGCCGGAGAGGGTGGAGTTGATGAAGGTGGCCGGGAGCCCGCGGGCGTCCAGCGTGTCCACCTGGTCCTTCATGAGGGAGATGAGGGGGGAGACCACGATGGTCACCCCCGGGAGCATCATCGCCGGGACCTGGTAGCACAGCGACTTGCCGCCGCCGGTGGGCATCACCGTGAGCGAGTCGCGGCCGGAGAGCACGTTGCGGACGGCCTGGTCCTGCCCCGGCCGGAAGTCCGGGTACCCCCAGCACCGGTGCAGGACCTCGCGTGCGCGGTCGAGCGTCGGGTCGGCGGAGGGGTCGGCTTGCGGGACGTCCAGGGCCATCTGCGGTCGGGGGAAGTTCACGGAGTTGCCGGGGTCGGTCGCGGCTGCCTGTACACGGATGGCGGCGGGAGGGTCCGCGCCGGGCCTGGAGGAAAGGATCGGCCGGTGGCGGGGGGAGACTGAAGCGGCGGGACCCGGCGCTCCAGTGGTTCCTCCGCGCGGACGCCCCCGCAGCGGGACCGCGGGACGAAAAAGAGCCCCGCCGGAGTCCCGGCGGGGCCCATCTTCCCCACGCGCCCGGGCGGACACGGCCGCCCGCGGCCCGGTCCGCGCTCACCCGCCGCCGCCCGCCTCCGTCGCGGCCCAGTCCCGCGGCTCCAGCATCGCCGCGAGCTCCGCCTCGAACCCCCCGGGCTCCCACTCCGGCGCGTACTCCCACGAGGCGAGCGGCGGCAGGCTCATCAGCACGCTCTCGATGCGCGCGGCGGTGCGCAGCCCGAACAGCGTGCCGCGGTCGTGCACCAGGTTGAACTCGGCGTAGCGGCCGCGGCGGAAGAGCTGGAAGGCGCGCTCCCGCTCGCCGTACGGGAGGCCGCGCCGCCGCTCCACGATGGGCCCGTAGGCGGCGGGGAGGGCGCGCGCCACGTCGGCGGCGAAGCGGCGCAACGCTTCCGCGGTGGTCCCCTCCTCCTCCGGGCGGAGGTGGTCGAAGAAGATCCCCCCCACCCCGCGCCGCTCCCCGCCCCGGTGCGGGCTGGCGAAGTAGCGGTCGCACCACGCCTTGAAGCGGGGGTGGAAGTCCGGGGCGTGGCGGCCGCACACCTCGCGCAGCGCGCGGTGGAAGTGCGCCGCGTCCTCCGGGAAGGGATAGGTGGGGGTCAGGTCGCCCCCCCCACCGAACCAGGCGTCCAGGGTGGCGCCGTCCGCGCCCGCCAGCTCGAAGTAGCGGACGTTGAGGTGGACCGTGGGCACCAGCGGCGAGCGGGGGTGCCCCACCACGCTCACCCCGGTGGCGAAGAAGTCCACCCCCTCCTCCGCCCCCACCCGCCCCCCCAGCTGCCGGGCCGCCTCCGCGGAGAGCGGGCCGCCGCCCAGGAAGCGGTTCACCCCCAGCTTCTCGAACGTCGCCCCCTCCGCCATCACCCGGGTCACCCCGCCCCCGCCCCCGGGGCGCTCCCAGCGGTCCTCGCGGAAGGCGCCCCCGCCGTCCAGCTCCGCGAAGAAGGCGGTGAGCTCGTCGTGCGCGTGCCGGGTCCAGCGGGCCGCCCGGGCGCGCATGGGGGCGGCCCGCCGGGCGGTCCTCACACCGCCTCCACCCGCACCCCCGGCGAGCGCAGCGGCAGGGCGGCGGGGCGGCGGCGCATCACCGCGCCGTCCTCCAGGCGCAGCGACGGCACCCCCTGCCACTCCTGCACCGTCTCCACGAAGGCGCGCACGCACTCCACCGGCGTGCCGGGGAGGATGCCGTGGCCCAGGTTGGCGATGTAGCCGTCGCCCGCGAAGTCCTCCAGCATGCGCAGCGTGCGCTGCCGCACCGAGTCGGGCGTGCCGAACAGCCAGCACGGCTCCAGGTTGCCCTGGAGCGCCACGCCGTGCGGGGCCAGCCGGCGCCGGGCCTCCGCCGCGGGGGTGTGCCAGTCGATGCCCACCACGTCGGCGCCCGTCTCCTCCGCGATCTCCTCCAGCGCCCACGGCGCGCCCAGCGCGTACACGATCACCGGCGCGCCCGCCTGCTGCGCGATCCTCACCGACTGCGCCAGGTAGGGGAGCGCGAAGGTGCGGAAGTCCTCCGGCCCCAGCGCCGCGGCCCAGCTCTCGAACACCTGCACCGCCTGCGCGCCGGCCCCCACCTGCGCGTGGAGAAAGTAGCCGACCGCGTTGGCCAGGCGCGCCAGCAGAGCGTGGGCGCGGTAGGGGTCCTCCACCAGGAGCCGCTTGGCGTGCGCGAAGCTCTTGGAGCTGCCGCCCTCGATCATGTACGAGGCCAGCGTCCACGGCGCCCCGGCGAAGCCAAGCAGCGGCACGCGCCCGTCCAGCTCGCGGCGCAGCAGGCGGATGGACTCCAGCACGTAGCCCAGCCCCTCCTCCGGCGACACGTCGCGCAGCCGGTCGAAGTCCTCGCGGGTGCGCAGCGGCTGCGGGAACAGCGGGCCCGTGCCCTCGTTCATCAGCAGCTCCATCCCCATGGCCTGCGGCAGGGTGAGGATGTCGCTGAACAGGATGGCGGCGTCCACGCCCAGGATGTCGATGGGCTGGAGCGTCACCTCGGCCACCAGCTCCGGGGAGCGGACCATGGTGAGGAAGTCGGCCTTCTTGCGGACGGCGCGGTACTCGGGGAGGTAGCGCCCGGCCTGGCGCATCATCCACACGGGCGGGCGCTCCACCGGCTCGCGGCGGCAGGCGCGCAGGAAAAGGTCGTTCATGGGTCAACCTCCGTGTGGGTTTCCGAAAAGACTGCTCTGGAACTGACTGGCTCGGGCGTGCCCCCGGCTGCGCCGGGGTCGGGCTTCGGCTCCGTAGGCGAGCAAACTACGCTCGCCAACGGAGTCGAGTCCCCGCGGAAACTGCCCCGCGGGGTCTCGCCCCTCCGGGCCGAAATCCCTCACGCGGGGTTCGCGCTAGCGTCCGCCGGGGCCCCCACCCGGCGGCCTGAGAGCCGCCACCCTCCCCCGTGCCGGGGGAGGGCTGCCCGGGGTTCGGCTTCGTCGTGCTCCCCCTCTCCCCTTGTGGGAGAGGGGGCCGGGGGGTGAGGGGTAGCCCCTCGCGCCGGAGACCGCCTCCACGCTCCGCCGTTCTCCCCTCCCCCTTGCGGGGAGGGGCCGGGGGAGGGGGTCGCCGTCGCAGTTGCAGGCTGTCCCCTGTCCCCTGTAACCTGTCCCCTGCCGTTCCCGTTCACCCCGGCATCTCCGCCATCCCGAACGAGCCGGCGGCGGCGCGCTCGCCGCGGGGGGCGGCCAGCGGGCCCACCACGGCCAGCGCGGCGAACAGGAGGCCCAGCTCCAGCTGGTAGACGACGCCGTAGGCGTCCGCCGGGGACGACAGGCCGGGGCCGAGCGCGCCCGTGGCGCCCACGTGGGCGACTGCGTCGCGCAGCAGGCCGCCCAGGGCCAGGGCGAGTCCGGCGCAGGTGGCCTGCACCGAGCCCCAGGCGCCCACGGCCAGGCCGGAGCCGGCGCGGCGGTCCATCCCCATGGCCAGGGTCAGCGTCCCCACCGAGAACATCCCCCCGCCGAAGCCGATGCACGCCGTCCCGGCGCGGAACACCGCCGCGGAGCCCAGCGGCGAGGCGAAGATCACCGCGGTGAAGCCGGCCACTCCGGCGAGCATCCCCCAGGCGGCCAGGCGCGCGGGGTCGCCGCCGCGCGTCAGGGCGCGGGCGGAGAGCGCGAAGGCGGCGATCGCGCCGGCGGCCATCAGCGCGGTGAGCAGGGTGGTGGAGGCCACCCCCAGGTGGAGCACCTGGCCGCCGTAGGGCTCCAGCAGCGCGTCCTGCATGCTGAAGCCGGCGGTGCCCAGCCCCACCCCCACCAGCAGGCGCTTCGCCCGGCGGTCCCCCGCGAAGGCGCGCCAGGCGGCCCGGAACCCCGGCCGGGGCGCGTCGGCGGGGACGGGGGGGACGGCGCCGCGCGGCTCCTGCTTCCAGAGCGCCAGGAGGTTGAGCGCCACCGTCACCATCGCCGAGCCCTGCACCACCTGCACGAGCCGGGTGTGGGAGAAGTCGGCCAGCAGCCGCCCGAAGGCCAGCGAGCCCAGGAGCATCCCCGCCAGCAGCATCAGGTAGAGCAGGGCGACCACGCGCGGGCGGGAGCGCTCCGGCGCCAGGTCGGTCGCCAGGGCCAGGCCGGCGGTCTGCACGGTGTGCGATCCGGCGCCCACCAGCAGGAAGGCCGCCGCCCCGCCCAGCACCCCCGCCAGGCGCTGGTCCGGCCGCTCGCCGGTGAGCAGGATCAGCGAGAAGGGGAGGATCGCCAGCCCGCCGAACTGGAGCATCGTCCCGGTCCACAAAAAGGGCACGCGCCGCCACCCGAGCACGGACTGGTAGACGTCCGAGCGGAAGCCGATCAGCGCGCGCAGCGGCGCGAACACCAGCGGCAGCGCCAGCATGGCCGCCACCAGCCCGGCGGACACGCGCAGCTCCACGATCATCACCCGGTTCAGCGTCCCGGCCAGCAGCGCCGCCGCCATCCCCACCGTCACCTGGAACAGGCCCAGGCGCAGCAGGCGGGGCAGGGGGAGCTCCGGCGTGGCCGCGTCCGCGAAGGGGAGCCAGGCCGTCCCCACGCGCATCCACCCGCGCGCCGCCAGGTCGCCCGCGCGGCTCATGCGCGCACCAGCTCCACGGCCTGCGAGGTGTAGAACGCCGCCGACACCCGCTCGCTGCGCTCCCAGCGCCACCCCGCGAGCCCCGGGTGCTCCGCCACCGCGCGCCGCAGCGCCTGCTCCGCGACCGGCTCCACCGCCGGCGCCCGATGCCCCCGCGGGAAGAGCCTGCCCGCCGCGTGCGCCGCCGCCAGCAGCGGCGTCCGCGGCACGAAGGTGAAGACCATGGACCCCGACACCCGCGGCGCCAATTCCGCAAGCGCGTCCACCGCCTCCCGCGCGCCGTAGTGGATCAGCGAGTCCATCGCCACCGCGTGCTCGAACGCGCCCAGCGACGGGTCCAGCATGTCGCCCGCGACCCAGTCCACCCGGTACGCCTCCACGTCCGCCGGGAGCCTCACCCGCGCGATCTCCACCAGCGTGGGCGACAGGTCCACCGCCGTCACCCGGGCCCCCCGCCGCGCCAGCTCCACCGTCAGCAGCCCCGTGCCGCACCCCGCGTCCAGCACCCGCCGCTCCTGGAGCACGGCCGGCAGCCACCCGGCCACCACCCCCCGCATCCGCGCCCGCCCCGCGCGCACCCGCGCCCGGATGCGCCCCAGCGGCGCGTCCGACGTGAGCCGCACCCACGCGTCCGCCGCCGTGCGGTCGAAGTACTCCCGGATCTGCGCCCGCCGCGCCAGGTACGCGGCCTCCGTGGGCAGTGCAGGTGCTTCAGGCATGATTCCCGTCACCGTTGAAGTTCACTTCCGCACTTTCGCACTTTCGCACTTGCCGTTCAGTCGTATCCCAGCAGGTCGAAGATCGCCCGGTCCTCCAGCGACTTGGGCACCAGCGGCTCCGTCCCTGCCAGGAGCTTGCGAGCGAGCGACAGGTACTCCTCCTGCACCGCCCTCACCTCCGGCGTGTCCTCCATCTCGAACAGCGTGCACTTCTTGAGGCGCGAGCGGCGGATGGCGTCCAGGTCCGGGAAGCGCGCCATGAGGCTGAGCCCCACGGCGTCGTTGAAGCGGTCGATCTGGTCGGTGTCCGCGCTGCGGTTCGCGATCACGCCGCCCAGCCGCACCCGGTAGTTCTTGGCCTTTGCGCCGATGGCCGCGACGATGCGGTTCATGGCGAAGATGGAGTCGAAGTCGTTGGCCGTGACGATCAGCGCCCGGTCCGCGTGCTGGAGCGGCGCCGCGAAGCCGCCGCACACCACGTCGCCCAGGACGTCGAACACCACCACGTCGGTGTCCTCCAGCAGGTGGTGCTCCTTGAGCAGCTTCACCGTCTGCCCCACCACGTAGCCGCCGCACCCGGTACCGGCCGGGGGGCCGCCCGCCTCCACGCACATCACCCCGGCGTACCCCTCGTAGACGTAGTCCTCCGGCCGCAATTCCTCGGTGTGGAAGTCCACCTTGGCCAGCGTGTCGATCACGGTGGGCACCATCCGCCGGGTGAGCGTGAAGGTGCTGTCGTGCTTTGGGTCGCAGCCGATCTGGAGGACGCGCTTCCCCAGCGTGGCGAAGGCAGCCGACAGGTTGGACGAGGTGGTGCTCTTGCCGATCCCCCCCTTGCCGTACACGGCCAGCACCAGCGCCCCGTCGATCTTCTGGGCGGGGTCCAGGTGCACCTGCAGGCTCCCCGGCCCGTCGGGCGGGGCGTCCGCGCGGGCGGCCATGGCGGCGCGCAGGCGGGCGGCGGGGCTCTCCATCACGGGCAGCATCGTGGCGGTCATGCGGCGGCCTCCGGTGTGATTCCCTCCAGGCGGTCCTCCAGCTCGTCCGCCGCCCGGCGAAGTGCGTCCAGCGTGTCGTCGTCCGGCGTCCAGTAGCCGCGCTCATTGGCCTCCAGGAGGCGCCCGGCCATGCGGGAGGCCGCCGCGGGGTTGAGGTCGGCCAGCCGCCCGCGCATCTCCGCGTCCAGCACGAAGACTCGCGTGGTCTGGGTGTAGACCCACTGCGGCACCTCGCCGGTGGTGGCGCTCCACCCCAGCGCGGCCGTGACGCGGCTCTCCACCTGGCGCACCCCCTCGTAGCCGTGCCTGAGCAGCGCCTCGTACCACTTGGGGTTCAGGGTGCGGGTGCGGGTCTCCAGCGCCACCTGCTCGGCCAGGGTGCGGACGCGGGCCTCGCCGCGCGTGGAGTCGCCCACGTACGTGGGCACGGCCTCGCCGCGCTCGCGGCGGACGGCGCGGCTCATTCCGCCCAGCCCGTCGAAGTACTGGTCCACGTCCTGGACCCCAAGCTCCACGGAGTCCAGGTTCTGGAAGGCCAGCTCGGCGCCGGCGAGGGCGCGGCGGAACAGTGCGGGGGCGGCCTGCGCGGAGGCGCCGGGGCCGTACGCGAACGCCTTGCGCCGCACGAAGGTCTCGGCCAGCTCCTCCTCGTCGCTCCAGCGCCCGCTCTCCACCAGGTTGTTGACGTTGGCGCCGTACGCGCCCTCGGCGTTGCCGAAGACGCGCAGCGCCGCCTCCTCCGGCGTGCACCCCAGCGCCGCCGCGGTCTCGCGGGCGTGGCGCCGCACCGGGTTCAGCGCGTCGGGCTCGTCGGCGGCGGCGGCGAGCGCGGCGGCCTCGGCCAGCATGCGCGTCTGCAGCGGGAGCAGGTCGCGGAACACCCCGGAGAGCGTCAGCACCACGTCCACCCGCGCCCGCCCCAGCTCGTCCAGCGGGAGCAGCTCCGCGCCCGCCAGCCGCCCGTACGAGTCGAAGCGCGGCGCCGCGCCCAGCAGCGCCATCGCCTGGGCGATGGGCGCGCCCTCGCTCTTCATGTTGTCCGTCCCCCAGAGCACCATCGCCACCGTTTCCGGGAGGCGGCCGTGGTCGGCCCGGTGCCGTTCCAGCAGCCGCTCCGCCTGCCGCCGCCCCTCCCGGGTCGCGAAGGCGCTGGGCACCCGGAACGGGTCGAAGCCGTACACGTTGCGCCCCGTGGGGAGCACCTCCGGGGTGCGCAGCAGGTCGCCGCCGGGCGCCGGGGCGATCCATCGCCCGTCCAGCGCCCGCAGCAGGGCGGGGATCTCGTGGTCCTCCGCCAGCAGCCGGTCGATGCCCGCCAGCCGCTCCAGCTCCGGCCGCAGGGCGTCCGCGTCCAGCCCGGCCCCGCGCGCGGCGGCCAGCGCGGCGTCCACGGAGCCGGCGCGGACGAGCGCCTGGAGGATGGAGCGTATGGCGGCGTCGGGGCCCCCACCCGGCGGCCTGAGAGCCGCCACCCTCTCCCGTGCCGGGGGAGGGCTTCCCGGGAGGCGGGATCGGCGCGCGGTGGCAGGCCCCCTCCCCCCGGCCCCCTCCCCCGCAAGCGGGAGAGGGGGAGAACTGCCGGGCTGTTGCCGTTCCTGGGATCT
>DASVQR010000172.1:0-24280 GCA_036389055.1 Longimicrobiaceae bacterium
GGCCCCCCGCGCGCGAGGCCGCGCCGAGCGCGGCGTAGACGAGGGACGGCGGACGGTCCGGGGCGCGGGGAGCCGCGCGCGGCCGCGAAGCCCGGCGACGGCCTGCCGGGCGCGGCTTTCACGAGGAGATGCCGGGAAGGCCCGGCGAAAGGATGGACGGGATGCGGAAGAAGGCCTACACGGCGCCCACGCTGGCGCGGCACGGGTGCGCCGTGGCGAGGACGCGCGGGCCCATCGGCTGGGCGCTGGAGCTGATCAACTGGCGCATCGGCTGAGCCGCCGTGCTTTGCCGCCCGCGCGCCGGGGTCCGGCCGGCGGCCCGACCGGGTACGCGAACCTTTCTCACGCACAGCTGCCGGGAGCCGCTCCCGGCGAAAGGAAGGACCGCATGCAAAAGAAGCCCTACGCCGCTCCCACGCTGACGCAGCACGGGAGCGCGGTCTCCATGACGGCCGGCGAGGCGGGACGCTCGCTGGAGCTGATCAACTTCCGCCCGGGTCCGCCGTTTCCGCGGCCGCGCGGCCGCAGGTGAGGACGTCCGCGGGATCGTGAAGTAGCCGGGCAGGCGCGGGCCGGGGCGGGCCGCCGGCCGGACCGCGGCATCGGTGCGAAGCACGCAGGAGGCGCCCCCCGGGAGATCCCGGGGGGCGCCTCCCGCGTTCGGGGGAGCCCGCGCACGGGCACCGGCCGTTTCATGACATATCTTGACAACGAACCGGCGGGGCGGTACGCTGAGATGCGGATGCACCGCGATCGCACGCAACGAGGGAGCCACATGCCGACCCTGTCGAGACGTGGGGGGCGCGCCGCCGGGACGGGAGGCCCGGAGCCCGCGTGAGCGCCTGGCTCTGCGCCGCGGCGGCCCCCGGCTCCGCCCTCACCCCGGAGCTCCGCGCGGCGCTGGCGGCGAGGGTCGCGGCGCCCCGCGGCCCGGCCGCGCGGCTGCACGGCGACGGGTTCGCGGCGGCGGCCCGGACGGCCCCGGACGCGCTCCGCCCGCTCCTGGCCAGCCGCGGCCCCCTGCTGGCGGTGGGCGACGTGCGGCTGGACAACCGCGCCGAGGTGGCGTCGTGGGGCGGCGCGCCCGCGGGGGCCGCGTCGGACCTGGATCTGGTGCTGGCGGCGTACGCGGCGCGCGGCGCGGGGTGCCTGGACGGGCTGCTGGGCGACTTCGCCTTCGCGGTCCGGGACGCGGTGCGCGGGACGCTCATGGCGCTGCGCGACCCGTTCGGGGTCAGGGGGCTCTTCCTGGTGCAGCAGGGCGGCACGCTGGTGCTCTCGTCCCGCCTGGAGGCGCTGGCGTGCGAGGGGGAGCTGGACGAGGAGTGGGTGGCGGACTTCCTGGTGGGCGGGGCCGTGCACCCGGGGCGCACGGTGTGGGCCGGGGTGCGGGCGCTCCCCCCGGGCGAGGCGCTCGCCTGGAGCGGGGGACGGCTGCGGACGCGGTGCTTCTGGCGCGCGGCGGAGCTGGCGCCGGCGGAGCCGGCGGACGGGCGCGAGGCCGCGGAGCGCTTCCGCGAGCTGCTGGAGGAGGCCGTACGGGTGCGCCTGGAGGACGGCGCGCCGGCGTGGGCGGAGCTGGGCGGGGGGCCGGCTTCCGCGGCGGTGGCGCGCGCGGCGCAGTCGCTCGCCGCGGGCGGGCGCGCACCGGCGCTGGCGGGGGCGGTGGCCGCGCCGGGTGCCGCCGCCGAGATGGCGCGCCGCTGCGGGCTGCGCCCGGAGCCGCCGGCCGCGGGGTGGGCCTGGCGCGACGACGGCGCGCCGGCCACGGCGGGCGACGAGCCCCGCCGGCGCTCCCCCTTCTGGGCGCGCGAGCGCGAGCTGGTGGCGCGGGTCCGCGCCGCCGGGGGACGGGTGCTGCTCAGCGGCCGCGGCCCGGAGCTCCTCCCCCGCCCCGGCGGCCTCGTGGCAACAAGTGCCGCGGCGCCGCGGCCGACCGCGCTCGCGCGGCGGGACACGCTCCCTTTCCACCCCGGCTGGCTGGTGGGCGGTGAGGCCGCGGGGGCGCGGCTCCCGGGGTGGCTGGACGCGGAGTTCGTGCAGCGGCTGGGGCTGGCGGCCCGGCTCGCCGGGGCCGCGCCGGGCCGGGAGGGCCTCCCCGGGTGGCTGGAGACGGCGCCGCTCGGCGAGGGGATCGAGGTGCGCTACCCGCTGCTGTACCGGCCGCTGGTGGAATACACGCTCCGCCTGCCGGCCTCTCTGCGGGACGCGGCGGACGGGGCCGGGCGACTGCTGCGCGAGGCGGCCCCCGGCGCGCGCCCGGAGGAGGCGCGCGCCGCCAGGCGGGCGGACGCCGCCGCCCTCCCCCTGGCGCGGGGGCTCCGGCGGGAGCGGACGCGGCTGGACGACCTGCTGGAGGAGCCGGAGATCGCCTGGCGCGGCTGGGTGCGCGGCGACGCGCTCCGCGACGCGGCCCGGGAGGCGCGCCGGGGCGAGGGGCGGGACCCGGGGCTCCTGCTCCGCTCGCTGGCGCTGGAGACCTGGCTGGCGGTGCGCTCGGGCCACTGGGACGCGCTCGCCCGCGGCCCCAGGGCGCTGCCGGCGGGGTGACGCCCGGCCCCGCGGCCCCCGAAGGACGACGAGCCCCCGGCGCGCGCCGGGGGCTCGTCCTGTCTCCGGGTGGCGGGACGCCGGCCCGGGGCTACGGGTAGCTGCAGGTGAAGACCAGGCAGCCGGGGAGGGTGAGCACGGCGGCGAGCGCCAGCCAGCGTACGGCTCTTCGTGCGTTCATCGGAGCGGACCTCCGTTTCCGGGTCGTCGGGATGCGAATCGCCCGCCTCGGGGAGCAAGGAGCGGGCCCGCGCTACCCGCCCCGCAGGTCGCCACCAGGGAGCGCCACGCCCGGTGGTAGCGGGTCAGCCGCTCCACGTCCCTGTCGGTCACCGCACCCATGCGGCGGACGTCCATGTTGTCCTCCAGGTCGGCGATCTTGACGCGGCGGGCCACGGGGTGGGCGGCGGCGCGCTCCACGAACTCCTCGTAGCTCTCGTCCTCGCGGCGGCTGAGGTGGTCCACGGCGGCGACCACCTCCTCGGGGAAGCCCTCGGCGCGCAGGTCGTCCAGCGTCCAGTCGGTGTCCTCCACCACGTCGTGCAGCACGGCGGCCATCTTCTCGGCGTCGGTCTCCACGCGGAACATCATCCGCAGCGGGTGCAGGATGTACGGCGCCCCGGCGCGGTCCTTCTGGCCGCGGTGGGCCCGCACCGCGAGGGCGATCGCGTCTTCGATGTCTGCCATGGCTGCGCTCCGAGTGGATGGGGGTCAGCGGAGGACCACGAAGTCGCTCACCGCGAAGCCGCCCTCGTCGTCGACCGCGCGGCGCTCGTAGTCCACGGCCACGGAGACGGGGTGGCCCCGCGCGGGGTCGTACCGCGCGTCCAGCAGGTAGGGGTCGGCGTCGATGGCGTCCTGCACGCTCGCGAACATCTCGTCCACGGTGTCCAGCCGGTCGAAGGCGCCCGTGGCGAGGGCGCGCCCCTCCAGGGGGCTCACCGACACGGTGCGGCCGCCGCGCACCTCCACGCGGACCGGGCCCAACACGTCCGGCCCGCAGAAGCAGACCCGGCGGACGGTGTACGCGTAGTCGGCGGCGCCCTCGCGCTCCCAGCGGGCGCGGGCGGCGCGGAGGTCGGCCTCGGCGCCGGAGGCGTCGAAGGGGCCGCCGGAGCACGCCGCCGCCAGCAGGGCGAGGGCGAGCAGCGGGAGCCGGGCGGCGATTCGGGGCGTGGGCATGGGCGTTCCTCCTCGCGGGGGTGGCCGGGTGCGATGCGCCGGAACGACGACGCGCGGGCCGGCACCGTCACCCGGCGCGCTGCGCTACCGGAGGGGCGCGAACGCGTCCACGCGGAAGCCGCGCTCGTCGCCGGGCACGTCGCGCCGCGGGTCCACGTGCAGGTAGACGGGATACCCCCACTCGGCGTCGTACCCGGCCTTCAGCTCGTCGGGCTTCGCTTCCATCTCGGCCTGCACGCGGCGGAACAGCTCGCGGAAGTTGTCCAGGCTGTCGAACGCCTCGCGGCGGATCTCGGGGCCGCCCTCCACGGCGCCGACGGACGCGGTCTCGCCGCCGCGCACCTCCACGCGCGCGGGGCCCGCCTCCTCCGGCTCGCACTCGCACGCGCGGCGGATGGCGTAGCCGTAGTCCTCCACGCCGCGCGACTCCCAGCGCTCGCGGTTGGCCGCCAGCTCGGACTCGGCGTCGGTGGCGGGCTCGGGCTCCACGGCGCACGCCGGGAGCGCCAGCGCGAGGGCGGCCAGGACGGCGAGCGTCCGGCGTGCGTGCGGTCGGATGGGGATCATGCGGGCTCCTTCCCTCCGGGGTTCCGGCTCCGCCGCCGGGCTGCGGGGCCCGGCGTCGGCGGGGATACGGACGCGCCCGTCCTGGCGGGCCTTGTCGCGGACGGGGCGGGCGCGGCACGCGTGGGGGCGCGCCGCACCCTTCGCCCGCGGGCGCCTACTGGATGACCTCGAAGCTCTCGACCACCCAGCCGCCCTCGTCGTCGAGCACGTAGCTGCTGGGGTCCACGCTCAGCGACGTGGGGTAGCCCAGCACGTCGTCGTAGGTGGCCGCGAGCCCGTCGGGGTTGGCGTCCATCGCG
Organism: Longimicrobiaceae bacterium; assembly: GCA_036389055.1. GTDB lineage: Bacteria > Gemmatimonadota > Gemmatimonadetes > Longimicrobiales > Longimicrobiaceae > JAFAYN01. Next base: position 4,599 of record DASVQR010000172.1, read on the forward strand.
GCCTGGATGCGGTCGAACAGCCCCGGGACGGTGTCCCCGGAGCCTCCGCCAAACGGGTCGTCCATGCTGGTGACGGACACGACCTCGCCGTCGATCACCTCCACCTGGTAGGTGGGCGTGAAGCAGTAGCAGGCCTGGCGGATGGTGTAGCGGTAGTCGTCGATGCCGGCATACGCCCACTTCCCGCGGTTCTTCTGGAGCTGGTACGCGCTGGTGGCCGGGCTGGGGTACGGGCCGGTGAACGCGGCGGGCCGCTCGCCGCCCGGCGCGGCGGTGGGGGTGGTGGCGTCCGTGGCGCACGCCTGGACGGCGAGGGTGGCGAGGGCGGCGAACGCCAGCTTCGCGGTACGGCGGGTGGTGGTCATGCGGTTCCTTCGTGATCGGGGGGGGAAGATGCTCGGCCGGCCGGGCTACAGGGGCTCGGCGACTGCGGCGAAGCGGCCGTGCTCGTCCTGGCGGACCTCGCCCACCAGCACCAGCGTCTCCAGGTGGCGGCGCACCAGCTCGGCCGGGGCGCGGGCGAACTCCGTCGCGGCGTCCTCGGCCGTGGCGGGCGCGGCGGCGACCAGCGACTTCAGCTCGGTGATCTGCTCGATGGCGCTGCCGGGCCAGGGGCGCTTCCCGCTGGCCGCGGCGGGCGCCTGCGCGGCCTCCGCGGGGAGCGCCGGCCCGGCTGCGGCGGGCACGTCGCCCCTGCCGAAGCGCGGCACCTGGTACTCGGGGCGGAGCCAGCGGACGCGGCCCTGCTTCTCCACGGCCACGCGCTCGTCGTGCAGGGCCACCAGGCGCTCCAGGATCTCGTCGCGCTCCATGGGCCACGGCCAACCATACGCCTCGGCGACCAGACGGTCCAGGGTGTCGTGCAGGTCGCGCAGCACGCCGCAGGCGGCAATCTCATGGACGTCGCGCGCCTTCGTGGTAAGAGCTTCGCCGCTGCGCAGCTTCTCCACGACGTTGTACATCCCGGTCATGGTGACGCGCTCGTCGCGAGCCAGCGCGTCCTTGCGATGCTTGTCCAGCCGCTCGGCCACGTCTGCTATCTTCGTGCGCAGCTCGGGCGCAGGATCGGGAAACGGGAACGAGTCGAAGCAGGGGCCCTTGTTGTAGCAGGGCGTACCATCAATGCCGAGCCGACTTCCAGCGGCGAGAGACCAGACATTGTGAACTCCCGACGAAAGGACACCAAGCAGGTAGGCATCGTCAGACGCGACAACTGTTAACTTGTTGTCAGGGGCAACAGTTGAGGTTAGGAAGATGAAAAGACGGTGCTTCGCCACGTCAGGAGTGCCGATGTAGCGAGGTACCTCCTCCAGAGCGGTGCGGAGGTCCCGCCGGGGCTCACCAAACCGCCACCAATAGTCCCGGTACACGGCACGGGCGTTCGCATCCCGCTCCGGCTTCACTCGGCTCCGCACTATGTCAAACAGCACCGGATAGTCGCGCACCTGCTCCTCGCTACGAAGGGCGAAGTCAATCACATAGACGCCCCGTGGCCGTGTCGTCAGATCCTTCCCGTTGAGAAACGGCTTGACGATCTCAGCATGATGTGCGTCCGCAAGGAGCAGGTGCTCCGCCTCGGAAGAAGGCAGAATGAATCCGGGGCCGTGCAACTTGAACCCGGGTGAGGAGAGACCCTGGTTCGCCCGGAGCGGGACGGCGGCGGCTGTCGGAACGTCGGCGTGCGCGGTCAGATCGGCGTTCAGGCACGGGACACTGGTGGTCGCCACCACGTTCGCATCCCCATCGACCGTCACTAGAGTGGCAGCACCTGGATTATTGGCGATCACAGTCATCGCCACCCGCACCCGTGCGTCGTCGCTGCCGTCGTTCCAGTAGTGGTCCGCAATGGCCCACGTAACCCGCGCCCCGACGGCAGCCGCGTCCTCGATCACCTTCCTGTTCTGCTTCTGAGTGATTGACTGGGTGGTGATGAGACCCGCGCGAGTGGTGCGACCGGACGCTACCGCCTTCGCCGCCTTGTGCCACCAGTACATCACCAGGTCGGCCGCGTCGGGGACGGCAGGATATGCCGCGCGGAGTGCATCCACGTAACCATCGCCAAGCGCCTCCCGCTGCCGAAACTGCCCCATGAACGGGGGGTTGCCGACGATGAAGTCCGCCGCCGGCCATTCAGCCTGGCGAGCGCCACGATGCTCAATGTACGACAGTCGCACGTTCGGATCGGGCACCAGCTTGCCCGTCACGGGATGCGTGAGTCGCGGAGTGGGGTCGGGCCGTGACCTCTCCGGCACCTCTACCTTTTCGTCCCAGGCGAGCACCGCGTCGCGCTGCTCCAGCGTGCCGGTGTCCTGCAGAACCGGTTCGTGGACTTTGCCGCCCTTGAAGTGCTCCAGCCGGAACTGGTGGTAGCCGATCCACAGCGTCAGCTCTGCGATCTCGCGCGCCCACGGCTTTACCTCGATCCCATAGAACTGCAACGGCCCCACGTCGTCCAGGCTCAGCTCCGGGTGCCCGGTGATCGCCTCGATGGTGCCCAGCACCTCAAGCTCGATCCGCTTCACCATGTGCAGCGTGACGTACAGGAAGTTGCCGCTCCCGCATGCCGGGTCCAAGAATCGCAGCCCCCGCAGCCAGACATGGAAGTCGTGCAGTTCCTTGAGCGCCGCGTTGACGTTCTTCTTCCCTCCCTTGTCGAACAGCTGGTAGGCGAGCGTCTTGACCGGCACCCAGCGCTCGCGGATCGGCTCCTCGACTGCCGGCCGGACCACACGCTCCACGTACTCACGCGGGGTGTACTCGGCACCCAGCCGGTGCCGCTCCTTCGGGTCCAACGCCCGGGTCAGCAGCGTCCCGAAGATCGTGGGCTCTACCTCGCGCCAGTCAGCCTTTGCGGCCAGCAGCAGGATCGCCAGGTCTTCGCGGGTGAGCGGCAGCACCTCCGCGTCGTGGAAGAAGTGCCCGTTGAAGTGGAGAAGCTGCTCCAGGCCGAACACTCCACCCACGTCCATGGCCTGCCAGAGCCCTTTCACGACGGTGGCGAACCGCTCCGGCATCTCGCCGTACCGCTGGATCGCCTCCTGAAACGGCTTCTCCTTCAGCAGCTCCACGTCTTCCGCGAACATCGTGAACACGCAGCGGATCAGGAACTGGGCGACACGCTCCTGCTCGTATCCGCGCTTCTCCAGCGCTGCGGCCAGCTCTGCCAGCCGCTCCGCCACCGCGCGCGTGACCGCCGCCGCCCGCGGTCGGACGTCGAGCGAAGCGGGATCCTGCCAGACCGCGCGGAGAAAGTCGATGTCCTCCGGCCGGTCGCCCAGCGTGCGCAGGTCGAACCGCCGTGCCAGCGTGACGTCGTCGTACCGCCCGGACACCCGCGGCCAGACGAGCAGCACCCGCGCAATGTCCATCACCATGATGAACGGCGGCGGCGCATCGGGAAGTTCGAAGGCGTAGCCCTTTGCCTGGGAGTACGCCGCCCGCAGCACCTTCTCCGCGTCCTTGCCGCCGTCGGTGTGCTTGGCTTCCAGGACGAAGTGGTCCCGCTTGTACAGGTCCACCCGCTGCGTCGTGTCCTTGCCCGTCCTGCGGTCGATCACCTGGACGTGGTACTCGAACTCGTAGCCGCTCCCGCGGGGCTGCGGAGTCTGCACCCCAAGCGCTTCAGTGAAGTCGTGGAGGTACGACTGCGCGTTGGCCTGCTCGCCCGCCGGAACGCCGGCCCACTTCGCGGCGAGGGCGCGGAGCTTTTCGGTCTGTGGATGCACGGAGATAAACGACGCGGGGAACGAAACGGATGGGAAGGAAAGCGTAATGCCGTGGCCGACCGCGCGCAAACCTGAACCGGCACCGATACGCCGGAACACGCTTGCATGCCTTTCTTTGTCGTTTATCATGTGACGCAGGCGGCCGCATTGGGCCGCCGCAGGCCACCCCTCGCCCCGGAGGACAGATGAACCGTTCCTGGACCCGCTTCCGCCACGCAGCACTCGCCCTGTCATTCGTGGGCACCATGAGCTTCGGCGCCACCCAGGCGCTCGCCGCGCCCGACCACGCGCGGTTCCGGGGGTGCAACTGGACGCCCAACGGTCCCCAGCTCGACCCGTACTGCGACGAGCAGTGCCGCGCGCAGGGGTACGACTGGGGCTACTGCAACGCCGGGATGTGCATGTGCTCCATGCTGGAGGGCCCCGCCTGACTCCCCGCCATGGAAGACGAGCGGCCCCGCGCCCATGACGAGCGCGGGGCCGCGGTGATCCGGGAAGGGATCCGCCGCTACTGGATCTCCTCGAACTGCGAAACGGTGAACCCCCGCTCGTCGTCCACCATGCTGCGATCCATGTCCGCGGCGTAGCTCACCGGGACGCCCGTGCGCGAGTCGTAGCGTGCGCTGAACCGGTACGGGTCCTGGTCGATCGCGTCCTCGATCACGTCGAACAGCTCCTCCACCGTGTCGAACTGCCGGTAGAGCTCCGGCTGGATCTGCTGCACGCTGGTCGCCGCCACCACCGACACCGTCTTCCCGCCGCGCACCTCCACCAGGGCCGGCGCGATGGACTCCGGCGTGCACTCCCCGCATGACCTGGCGATGACGTAGCGGTAGCTGTCGATCCCCTGGCCCGCCCACGCCGCGCGGGCCGCGCGCAGCTCGTCGGCGTGGAAGGCGGGGCCCGAGGGATCCAGGTCGCACCCCTGGAGCCCCAGGGCGAGCGGCGCGAGGGCGAGCAGGAACCGCGTGCTGCGCGGACGAGGCTGGCTCATGGGCGGTCTCCGGGCCGGAGGTGGAAAAGAACGACCTGCTTGATCGAAGAGCAGACGCCCGAGCGCCCGCCCGCGCCACACTCCCCCGCCCCGCTCAGGGCCGCTTCGGCGCCCGCTCCAGCCAGCGCGCCTGCCGGGCCGCGCGCGCCTCCTCGTCGCGCAGCAGCCCGTCCACCAGCTCGCGCACCGGGGGGATGGCGCGCATCTCGTCGGCGTAGCGCGGCACCGTGCGCTCGTCCAGCCCGTCCAGCAGCCGCAGCGCCAGCGCCGTGCACCCCCGCGCCTCGTTGGCGTACACCCAGCGCCCCAGCTCCCAGCTGGAGAAGCGGGGCGCGCCCACGTACCCCGGCCAGTCCGGCCGGGCCGCCGCCGCGCGCCAGGCGCCGGGGTCCGCCGCCGTCACGTCCGGGGCGCGCACGAAGGCCGTGTCCACCAGGTCCGGGCGGAGGAAGAGCGTGCGGCTGAACTCCAGCGTCCCCGCGTGCGGCGAGCCCGCGTCCGCCGCGGCCGCCTCCGGGCCGAACAGGGAGGCCGGCGGGGCGCCGCTGGCGCTCTCCGCCTGGCACCCGCGCCGCCCCAGCAGGTGCACCATGAAGCCGCCGTAGGTGTCGTGGAAGTAGTCGCCGGCCAGGTCCAGCGCCCGGTTGTGGTTGGGGTCGCCGTGCCCGTGCACCACGAAGACCCGGCGGAAGCCGCGGGCGCCGATGTCGTCCGCCAGGTCCATGAACACCGAGCGGAGCGTGGCCGCGCGCACCGCCACCGTGCCGGGGTAGTCCGCCCGCCCGGCCACCCCCTCGAACCCGCCCGAGCCCAGCGGCACCGTGGGGAGCACCACCGCCGTCCAGCCGGGGCGCGCGGCCACCGCCGCGGCCACCTCGGCGGCGATGCGCTCGTTGCGGTACCCGTCCGTGTAGACGGGGAGGTAGGGCCCGTGCTCCTCCAGGATGGAGCCGGGGATGATCAGCACCGTGCGCTCGCGGTCCAGCCGGCCCACCTGCGCCGCCGTCATCTCCGCCAGGCGGAGCACCTGCGCGCCCGCGGGGGACGCGTGGACGCAGGCGGCCAGGGCCGCGGCCGCGAGGAGCGTGCGGGAGATGCGTGGCATGCGGGGATCTCCGGGTCGGGCGTGGGAGCGGGACGGCGGGGAGGACGGGACCGGCGCCGTACGGTAGCGCCCGCCGCGCCGCGATGCAAACGCCGGCCCCGGTGCGCCGCCCACGTGAGCCGTGCTCCGGCGATGGGATCATTGATCCGGGCCCGGGTGCCCATTAATCATGCGGAGATCCGCTGCCCGGCGCCCCCCCGAACGGACTCCCGCCGCCGCCGATGCTGCCTGCGCTGCTCCCGTGGGTTCCCCTGCTCCTCGCCGCCACTCCGCCCGACTCCACCGACCGGCCCGACGCGGACGACGCCACCGCTCCGCGCTGGATCGTGACCCGGACCGACCCGGCCCGCGGCGAGGTCGCGCAGGCGCGGCTGGTCGTGCCCCGCCTGTCGCCCGCCGCGGCCGAGAGCGTGACGGTCTCCGTCTTCCCGGTGAGCGGCGGCGACGCCTGGCTGTCGCCGTCGCCCCGGTACTGCGATCCCGGCCCCGGGCCGGACCCTTCCGGCCCGCGGACGTGGCTGCGGACCGCTCCCACCGACACCGTCCTGCTGGCGTGCTTCCGGTCGGAGGCGACGGCGACGCTCCAGCTGGGCGCCGCGGTGCGCCGGGCCCCGGCCGGCGGCCCCGCGCGGACCGACTATCCCGCGAGCGGCGACATCGCGGTGGGGACGCCCGGACCGCTCTCGCCCACGGCGTCCATCGTCCTCACCGCGCTCGTCAGCTCCGTCCTTGCGCTGCTCGGGTTCGCCGTGCAGGAGCGGTGGCGCCAGGGAATCGAGCGGGAGCAGAGGCGGGAGGCGCTCCAGGAGAAGCTGTACGAGGCCGTCAACCGGGAGCTGCTTGCCGGCCAGGCGACCATCGGCGAATACGTCCGGGCGGTCCGCAAGGCGGCGTCCGACGGCGCCGCGCCCCCGGACCCGCCCCGACTGGATGCGGCCGGGTGGAGCCAGGTCATGCTCGATCCCGAGCTGAAGGCGTACCTGGCGAAGCACCGGGGCGGCGGGTACGTCCAGGGGGTCGAAGCCCTGTACGCGGAGATCAACGCGTACAACGACGCCGAAGACAGGCTGACCAAGGCGTCGGACGCCAACCGCGCGGACAGGCGCGCCTCGCTGGACCGGAAAGCGGAGTCGCTGCACCGGTCGTTCACCCATCTCACCTGAGGAGGCCGGATGGCGTGCGCCCAGTGTGTCGCGGACAAGCTCAAGGATCCCCCGGGTTGCGCGACGTGCCGGCACTGCGGCGAGGACATCTGCCTGCCGCGCTGCCCACGCCCCGACGGGCACTGGCACGGGGACCGGTGCGAGTGCTGCGGGGACAGCTGGTGCAGGGCGGACCTGGAGGACCACCGCCAGGCGATGCACCCCGGGTACCTGACCGGCGGGGGGTGCTTCCCGGACACGGCGGGCTCCCTGGCGGCGAGGACGCTCACCCTCGCGGTGCGTGGGGTCGACACGCGCGAGCTGGGCGAGATCCTTCCGGAGGGTGCCGCAGACGTGTTCAACGAGTTCCTGAACGTGGTCGCCCCGGGTCGCACGGCACTGCTGCGGGTGCTGGACTCGCTGGTCGATGCCCCCGTTTCGCGCGACCCGCATACGTGGGGCGCGTTCCGCGCGGAGTACGTGCGCTTCGAGCCCCGGTTCTTCGACCTCGCCACGATGGAGCGCATCGCGCTCCTCGCGGTGCAGGCCCTCGGGGAAGCCGGCCCCGCACTCCTGGCTAAGAGGGGGATGCTGCGCCGTGCCAGAGCCATGTCCCTGCCCGGATTCGAGAACGCAGAGCTCCTATCCCTCCTGCAGCTCCACGACTGGACCCGGACCAGGACGGATCCCCCCTCGTGGTCGCTCAGCTCGTGGATGCCGAGGGACCACAGCCCGGGTACGTATACGTGGCTGTTGAGGCTTTTCAGGCTGCGCGTTCCCGAATCCGCGGGCGAGATCGCGTCCTGGCTGACGGAGTCCTGGATGGGCGTACCGGCCTGACCGCCCGCCCGGCGCCGCTGCTCCGAACAGGCCCTCCCCGCCGGGCGTGAAACCCGCCCCGTGCTCGCGGCCGTATTCCTCCTGCGGCGCCACTTTCTTTTCCTTTCAGCGCCTCCACCCGGTGGAACACGGCAGATGAAGACCCAGGCGATGCTCACCTCCGTGGTGGCCGGCGTGGACGGGCTGCGCGGCAACGTGCTCCGCACCCTGCTCTCCGCGCTGGGCGTGCTGATCGGCGTCGCGTCGCTGGTGGGCGTGCTGTCGCTGGGCGACGGCATGGAGCGCTTCGTCCGCGACGCGCTGGGGCGGGAGGCGCTCCAGGTGGTCAAGGTGATCCCCCGGAGCTTCCTCCGGGTGGAGGGCCGCCGCGTGCCCGTGCGCGATCCCGTGGAGTTCACCCGGCGCGACGCGGCCCAGGTGCGCACGCTCCCCGGCGTGGCCGACGCCTCGCTCTGGCTGGGCGGGGAGGCCAGCTACTACGCCGGGCGCAACCGCGCCGAGGGGGTGAGCACCATCGCCACGCTCGCCAACGGCGCCGCGTTCGACAACCTGGACATCCGCCAGGGCCGCTTCTTCATCGACGCGGAGGTGAGCCGCGGCGTGCCGGTGGTGGTGGTGTCGACCGAGCTGGCCCGGTCGCTGTCCGAGCCCCGCCCCTGGGGCACGCTGCTGGGGCGCTGGGTGCGGGTGGGCGCCGGCCGCATGCAGGTGATCGGCATCTTCGCCGGCGGCGAGGAGGAGCTGGCCTACGTGCCGCTGGGCGCCGCGGCGGACGTGCTGGGGAGCGCGGACGCCGCGCCGATCCTGCTGGTGAGGGCGGCGACCATCGAGGGAGTGCGGGCCGTGCGCGACGCGGTGGAGGACTGGAGCGCGATCCGCTGGGGCGACCCCGGGGAGCGGCTCGCCTTCGCCACCTACGAGGACCAGGTGCGCCAGGCCGCCGAGGGGATCAACGTGTTCAAGGCGGTGATGGGCGCCATCATCGGCATCTCCCTGCTGGTGGGCGGGATCGGCGTGATGAACGTGCTGCTCGCCTCCGTGGCCGAGCGCACCCGCGAGATCGGGCTGCGCCGGGCGCTGGGCGCGCGCCGGAGCGACATCGTCTCGCAGTTCCTCTTCGAGTCGCTCGCGATCACCGGGCTGGGGAGCCTGGCGGGGGTGGCGCTGGGCACCGCGGCCGCGCTGGCGATGTCGCCGGTGGTGAGGAGCTTCACCGGACAGGCCATCTCCACCGCCCCCACGGTGGGCACCCTGCTCCTGTCCATGGCCGTGCCGGCGCTGGTGGGGCTGGCGTTCGGCATCTATCCTGCGCGTCGGGCCGCCAGGCTGTCGCCCATCGACGCGCTCCGGCAGGAGTAGCCGCGCCGGAGCCCCCCACCGCCCAGGAGCGCCCATGCGCACGCACCCCGCCCTGCTGGTCCTCGCCCTCGCCGCCTGCGCGCAGGCCGGCGGCCCCGCGCCCGCCGCAGGGGGCGCCGCGGCGGGCGGCCCCCGCGTGGAGCTCACCGCCCGGCTGGTGGAGCCCGCCCCCACCCTGTCGGACCCCGGCGCCGGGGCGCCGCCGGCCGCCCCCCCGGCGGAGGCCGGCGCCCGCGCCGAGGGCGGCCCGGGGAGCGTGGCCGTGCGCGGGCGGATGGAGACGCCGGACCCGTGCCGGCGGCTGGCGGGGAGCGTGGAGGCGGCCGGAAGGCAGCTGACGCTGCGGGTGGACGCCGTGCGCGAGGGGGAGATGTGCGCGCAGGTGATCGCCGCCTTCGCGTACGAGGCGGCCGTCACCGAGCTGGCGCCGGGGAATTACACGTTGCGCGTGGTGCACGCCTACCCCGGCAGCGGGTGGGACGCGCGGACCGCGCTGGAGCAGGAGGTGACGGTGAGGTGAGCGCGGCGGGCGCCGCTCAGGGAAAGGTGAAGCGGACGGTGAGCGGCGCCACGTTGACCCCCAGCTCGCGCGTGTCGGCGTCCTCGTAGAACAGGCCGGCGGCGATGCGCGGGCCCACCTTGAAGTGCCGCCACCCCCAGTACAGCGAGGCGTACGGCCCCACGAACCATCCGCCGTCGGGGTCGTCGTCCGACTCGTCGAAGTGGAAGAACACCGAGCCCCGCACCCCCACGTCCGCCTGGAAGCGGTCGCCCGCCTCGCGCCGGGCGAAGAGCGCCAGGTGCCCCAGCTCGAACAGCTGCTCGTCGCCCGAGGCGTCGCGCCCCTCGTACGCGATCCCGCCCGGCCCGGCGAAGTGCCGCCCGCCCACCACCATGAAGTTGAGGAAGTCGCCGCCCCCGCCGACCTCCGCCCCGGCGAGCCAGTCGCCGCCCGCGCGGGCGGCATAGCCCAGCGACGCGCCGACCGCGCCCACGTCCACCGTGAAGCGGTGGTCCGGCACGCGCCGCTGCGCCGCCGCCGGCCCCGCCAGGAGAAGCGCCCCCAGGGCGCAGCAAACGATCCGCATGGATGGCCGCGTCGATGATCTCAGTTGGCGCCCGCCAGCCCCGGCTCCGTCCACCCCGCCCGCCCCCGCAGCACTCCCGCGAGCAGCGAGTCTGCCTTCCCCACCATCACCACGGTCATGTCCGCCTTGGTGACGTACATGTACTTGTTGAACCCGGCGTCCACGTCGGGCCCGTGCATGCGCTTCATCTCCGCGAGCGCCTTGTCGATCTCGGCGCGGGCGTCGCCTTTCTTGGTGAAGACGTGGGACTCGGGTGCGGACATGAGGAGGCTTCTGGACGTGGTGCCGGTGTGTCGGGGGAGGCCGGAGGCCCCCACCCGGCTCGCTTGAGGCTCGCCACCCTCCCCCGTGCCGGGGGAGGGCTTCCCGGGGTTCGGCTCCGTCGTGCTCCCCCTCTCCCTTTGTGGACAGGAGGCCGGGGAGTCCGCCGTTGCCGTTGCAGGCTGTTCCCTGTTCCCTGTTCCCTGCAGTTACGTCTCGATCCCGTACTCCTTGATCTTGCGGTACAGCGTGCGCTCGCCGATGTCCAGCATCTCCGCGGCCTTGCGGCGGTTGCCGGCGGCTTCGCGGAGGGCGGCGTTGATGGCCTCGCGCTCCAGGTCCTGCATGGTCATGCCGGGGCGGAAGACCACGGTGCCGCGCTCTGGCTCGGGCTCCGGCTCCGTCGGGGCGAAGGAGCGCGGACCGCCCAGCGCGGCGAAGGGGATCACGGCGGAGGACGGGTCCTGCACCGGGACGGGGATGCCGTAGGGATCCGGCTGGCGCTGGCGGAAGACCTCGAAGTCGCGGCGCAGGTCGTCGATGTCCAGCTTGAGGTCGTACAGCGTGCGGAAGATGAACTCCAGCTCGCGCGGCGCGCCCTCGCCGTTGCCCGCGGCAGGGTGCGGCGCGCGCGTCTCCAGCAGCGGCACCAGGGCGCCGGCGCGGCGGCCGCCGTGGCGGACCTCGGGGGGGATGTCCTCGGGGCGGATCACCCGGCCGGGGGCCAGGATCACCATGGACTCCACCATGTTGCGCAGCTCGCGCACGTTCCCCGGCCACTCGTACTCCACCAGCAGCCGCAGCGCCTCCGGGTCGATCCCCAGGAAGGGGCGGTCGTGCGTGGCGCTGAAGTGGCGGATGAAGCGCTCGATCAGGCGGGGGATGTCGGCGCGGCGCTCGCGCAAGGCCGGGAGCTCGATGCGCAGCACGTTGAGCCGGTGGTACAGGTCGCGGCGGAAGTCGCCCGTCGCCACCTCCTCGCGCAGGTCGCGGTTGGTGGCCGCGATCACCCGCACGTCCACCCGGATCTCCTCCTCGCCGCCCACCCGCCGGAACTCCCGCTCCTCCAGCACCCGCAGCAGCTTGGTCTGCGTGGCCAGCGGCATCTCCCCGATCTCGTCCAGGAAGATGCTCCCGTTGTTCGCGAGCTCGAACAGGCCCTTGCGGCGGTCCGTGGCGCCGGTGAAGGCGCCCTTCTCGTGCCCGAACAGCTCCGACTCCAGCAGCGTCTCCGGGAGCGCCGCCACGTTGACGCCGATGAAGGGGCGGTGCCGGCGGCGGGAAAGGGCGTGTATGCCGCGGGCCACCAGCTCCTTGCCGGTGCCGCTCTCCCCCTGGATCAGGACCGTGGCGTCGGTGGGCGCGATCTGCACCACCCGCTCCAGCACCTGCTCCATCTCCTCCGTCTCGCCCACGATGCCGGTGATCTCGCGCAATTGCTCGCGCTGCACCAGCCGGCGCCCCACCAGCACCACCTCCTCCACGTCCACCGGCTTGGCGAAGCACTCCGCCAGCCCCAGCTCGCGGCAGGTCTCGCGGTTCACCGGCTCGGTCTCCTCCACCAGCCCCAGCACGGGGACGCGCCCCCGCTCCCGCGCCTGGCCCACCAGCGCGCGCGCGCGGCGCTCCCGCAGGCCGCCGGTGAGCACCAGCAGCACGGGCTCGCCCACGACGTCGGCGAGCCCCTCGCCCGAGGTGAGCAATTCCACGCGGAAGCCCTCCCCCTCGAAGCCGGCGCGGAGCCGCACCGCGGGCTCCAGGTCTTCCGTGGTGACGACGACGGTCTCTGCCAACTCCCCTCCTGCGCCGGTCCGTTGAGCACCCGCCCGCTCAGCTGCGGACGGTGCCGCCCTTGTGGAAGGGCGGGCGCACCACCTCCGCCGGCACCACGCGGTCGCGGATCACGATGCCGATCTCCGTCCCCGGCTTGGACGCCGCCGCCGGCACGTACGCCATGCCGATGCCGCAGCCCAGCGTGGGGCTCGACACCCCGCTGGTCACCTCGCCCGCCGTCTCGCCGCCGACGCTCACCGGGTAGCCGTGGCGCGGGAAGCCCCGCTCCTTGAGGACGAAGCCCACCAGCTTGCGCCCGATCCCCGCCTCCTTCTGGCGGAGCAGCGCGTCGCGCCCCACGAAGTCGCCCTTGTCCAGCTTGACCACCCACCCCAGCCCGGCCTCCAGCGGCGAGGTCTGCTCGTCCAGGTCGTTGCCGTACAGGGCGTAGCCCATCTCCAGCCGCAGCGAGTCGCGGCACCCCAGCCCCGTCGGGAGGATCCCCTCCGGCGCCCCCGCCTCCAGCAGCGCCCGCCACACCGCCGGGGCGTCCGCGGCGTCCACGTACAGCTCGAAGCCGTCCTCGCCCGTGTAGCCGGTGCGCGAGTAGGTGGCGGTGACGCCCTCCAGCGGCCCTGACATCGGCCCCCAGCCGAAGCGGTAGTAGCCGATGGAGTCCAGGTCGTAGGCGGTGAGCTTCGCCAGGATGGCCTGGGCGCGCGGCCCCTGGAGCGCCAGCAGGGCGATGTCCTCGGTGCGGTCGGTCAATTCCACGCCGAACTGCTCCGCGTAGCGGGAGACCCAGGCCCAGTCCTTGTCCTTGTTGGCCCCGTTGACCACCAGCATGTAGTGGTTCGGGAAGCGGTAGACGAGCAGGTCGTCCAGCAGCTTCCCCTCCTCGTTGAGCAGGGTGGAGTACTGCGCCTGCCCCACCTCCAGCCGGGACGCGTCGTTGCTGCTGACGTGCTGCACGAACTCCAGGGCGCGCGGGCCGTGCACCAGGAACTCGCCCATGTGCGACACGTCGAACAGCCCCGCGGCCGTGCGCACGGCGTTGTGCTCGGCGGTGATGCCGGTGGGGTACTGCACGGGCATCTCGTACCCGGCGAAGGGAACCATCTTCGCGCCGAGGGCGAGGTGCTCCCCGTGCAGGGGGGTGCGCAGCAGCGTTGCGTCGGCCATTGGCGGATCTCGGCGGTTCGTGTCTTGGTCTGGTTTGGGTCCGGCTCGGAGGGACAAGGTAACCAACCTGCCGGAATGGCACTAGTCTGAGTCCCGGGAGTCGCTGGTTCGGGATCGTCGTGCCGGGGCGGGGCCGCTGCGGAGCCCGGCGGTACTGCTGCCGGTCTCCTCCGCGGGCTCCGGGAGCCCCGCCAAACTGCCGGCGGGTCTCCCTTCGCCGGAGTGAGCCAGCCGAAACTGCCCGGCTGTCTCCCTCCGTCACGGATCATATGGGTACGACGGAACTGCGGGCCCCCTCCCCCCGGCCCCCTCCCCCGCAAGCGGGAGAGGGGGAGAACTGCGACGGCACTCCCGCTTCGGCACCGAGGCGGGGGCGCCGTTCAGCGTACTCCGTACTTCGTACTCCGTACTGCCGTTCCGCACTTTCGCACTTTCGCACTCCCGCACTACCTTCCCTCGCTTCGCCACCAGCCCCGGACGCCGCCCTTGCAGCAGCCGCAGACTTCGTTGCAGCGCTACGCGCTGATCTCCATCTTCGCGGCCCTCGCGACCATCGCGCTCAAGGGGGGCGCGTACGTGCTCACGGGGTCGGTGGGTCTGCTGTCGGATGCGCTGGAGTCGCTGGTCAACCTGCTGGCGGCGATCGTGGCGCTGTGGGCGCTGTGGCTGGCGGCGCGGCCGGCGGACGAGGACCACGCGTACGGGCACACCAAGGCCGAGTACTTTTCCAGCGGCTTCGAGGGGGCGCTGGTGGTGATCGCGGCGGTCAGCATCCTGGCGACGGCGGTGCCGCGGCTGCTGCACCCGCGTCCGGTGGAGGACGTGGGGGTGGGGCTCGCCATCTCGGCGGCGGCGTCGGTGATCAACCTGGGGGTGGCGCGCCTGCTGTTCGGGGCGGGGCGGCGCTACCACTCCATCACCCTGGAGGCCGACGCCCACCACCTGATGACGGACGTGTGGACCTCGGTGGGGGTGATCCTGGGGGTGGGGGCCGCGGCCGCCACCGGGTGGGACGTGCTGGACCCGCTCATCGCCATCGCCGTGGCCGTCAACGTGGTGCGCACCGGCTTCGGGCTGCTGCGGCGCTCCCTGCTGGGGCTGCTGGACACCGCGCTCCCCGAGCCGGAGCGGAACAGCATCGCCGCGGTGCTGGCGGCGCACACCGGCGACGGGGTGCAGTTCCACGCCCTGCGCACGCGCCAGGCCGGAGCGCGCCGCTTCGTGTCGCTGCACGTGCTGGTGCCCGGCGAGTGGACGGTGCAGCGCGGCCACGACTACCTGGAGCGCCTGGAGGAGGAGCTCCGCGCCGCCGTCCCCAACAGCACGGTGTTCACGCACCTGGAGCCCATTGAGGACCCCGTCTCCTGGGCCGACGAGCGGCTGGAGCGGAAGAGCTAGGGGAACAGAAGTGCGAGAGTGCGAAAGTGTTCATCCGGTTCACGCGTAGCGTGAAGCGTCACGGCAGTACGGAGTACGAAGTACGCTGAAAAGCGCCCCAGCCGGTAGATCCTGGCGGGGGCGCTTTTCGCGGTTCTCCCCTCTCCCGCTTGCGGGGGAGGGGCCGGGGGAGGGGGCCGCCGTCGCGTGAGGGATGTCGGCCCGAAGGGGCGAGACCGCGCGGCTGTTTGCGCGGGCTCGACTCCGTTACGCAGCGTAGTTTGCTGCGTTACGGAGCCGCAGCCCGACCCCGGCGCCAGCCGGGGGCACGCCCAAACCCGCAGTCACAAGCCGTAAAAAGCCGTTCAGCCCCTGGCGCCGCCCATCAGCGTCGCCATGATCGCCTTCTGCGCGTGAAGCCGGTTCTCCGCCTCGTCGAACACGCGCGACCGCGGCCCCTCGATGACGCCGTCCGTGACCTCCTCGCCGCGGTGCGCCGGCAGGCAGTGCAGGAAGATGGACCGCTCGGAGGTGGTCTCCATCATCTCCTCGCTGACGCAGTACCCGGCAAAGGCCTGCATCCGCTTGGCGGTCTCCTCCTCCTGCCCCATGGAGGTCCACACGTCGGTGTTGACCACGTCCGCCCCCGCCACCGCTTCGCGCGGGTCGGAAGTCGTGATGATGTTGGCCGCGCCCCGGGCCCGCTCCAGGATCTCCGCGTTGGGCTCGTACCCCTCGGGGAAGGCGAGGCGCAGCTCGAACCCGAAGCGGTAGGCCGCGTTCAGCCAGGAGTTGGCCATGTTGTTGCCGTCGCCCACCCAGGCGATCTTCACCGTGGACAGGTCCGGCCCGAAGCTCTCGCGGATGGTCTGCAGGTCGGCCATGATCTGGCACGGGTGCAGCAGGTCGGTGAGCCCGTTGATCACCGGCACCGAGCCCCACTTGGCGAGCTCCTCGGGATCCGCCTGGTCGAAGGTGCGGATCATGATGCCGTCCACGTAGCGCGACAGCACGCGCGCCGTGTCGCGGATGGGCTCGCCGCGCCCCAGCTGGATGTCGCGCGAGGACAGGAAGAGCGCGTGCCCGCCCAGCTGGTAGGTGCCCACCTCGAAGGAGACGCGGGTGCGGGTGGAGCTCTTGGTGAAGATCATCGCCAGCGTCTTGCCGGCCAGCGGCTTCTCGGTGTACTCGCCCCGCTTCATCCGCGCGGCGAGGTCCAGGATCTCGTACAGCTCCTCGCGCGAGAAGTCCGGGATGGCGAGGAAGTGGCGCGTCTGGGTCATGTCTGGGGTCGGGGATCGGGTTGGGCGGTCGCGGACGGCGGCAAGATAGCACGCGGCCGCCCCGCGGACCACACCCGCCGCGGACCCTTTCCGCACGGGGCGGCGTATAAGGCCCCTGCGCCCGCGCGCGGGGTCTTCCGCCGCGGGCCCGGGGCCGGTACGATGCATGCGGACGCAACCCGCCGCGGCCGTCCGTCGTCTGTTCTCCCGGCCGCGGCCCTCTCCCCGCCGGCGATCCCTCGTCCGCAACGCTCCACCACGGGTACCCATGAAGCGGATCCTTGGCCTTTCCCTGCTGGCCGCATCCCTGGCGGCGTGCGACGACTCCCCGACCGAGCCGAAGGCGAGGCTCCCCGACGTGGGCGAGCAGATCCAGCTCAACGTGCAGTTCGGCGACAACTGCGGCAACGCCGTGATGCGCGCCGGGCGGGTGGCGGCGGTGTCCAGCCGGGCGATCATGGTGCAGGACGCCACCAACCCGGCGCCGGGCTTCACCGACGCCGACTACCAGGAGTTCGCCGCGGCGTACGACAACCTGGTGTGGCCGGTGGTGACGCGGACCTTCGGGGAGCCGGAGGACATCGACAACAACGACCGCGTCGTCTTCTTCGTCACCCGCGCCATCAACGAGCTCACCTCGCCTTCGTCGGGCACCTACATCAACGGCCTGTTCTTTTCGCGCGACCTGTTCCCCACCCGGGACAAGGGCAACCTGTCGGCGTGCGCGGCCAGCAACGTGGGCGAGATCGTCTACCTGCTGGCGCCGGACGCCGGCCGCGGGGGCCCGTTCTCGTACGCCAGCGCGCGGGCGGCCACGGTGGGGGTGATGGCGCACGAGACGCAGCACGTGATCAGCGCGTCGCGCCGGCTGTACACGCTCAAGGTGGGGGGGACGGAGTGGAACGAGGCGGTGTGGCTCAACGAGGGGCTCAGCCACATCGCCGAGGAGTTGGTCTTCTACCAGGCCTCGGGGCTCACGCCGCGCAGGAACGTGGACCGGCCGACGATCCAGTCGTCGGCCCAGATCGCGAACGCCTACAACGCGTTCATGGTGTCCAACGCGGCGCGCTACCTGAACCACCTCACGGACCCGGAGCGCGACTCGCCGTACCAGACCGACGACGACGTGGCCACCCGCGGCGCCATCTGGAACTTCCTGCGCTACGCCGCGGACCGGCGCGGCGGCGACGAGCAGCCGCTCTGGAACACGCTGCTGAACTCGCGCACCACGGGGATGACCAACCTGCGCGCGGCGCTGGGGACCGACCCGATCCCGTTCTTCCGCGACTGGGCCGTGTCGGTGTACCTGGACGACGCCGTGCCCGGGGTGGACGCCCGCTTCGCGCAGCCCAGCTGGAACTTCCGCGGCCTGTTCGCCTCGGGGCTGCCGCTGCGCACGCGCCGCCTCAACAACGCCACCATGACGTCCGTGTCGCTGACGCCGGGCGGCGCCGCGTACCTGCGCTTCGGCGTGGGCGCCGCGCGCGCCGAGGTGCGGGTGACCTCCGGCGGGCAGGGGCCCGCGGGCGCCTGCGCCGTGGTCCCGGCGCTCGCCGTGGGCCAGGTGCACACCGTCGCGCCGGGGGCCGGGCAGTCGCTCTGCGTGGAGCAAGCCGGCGACTACACGCTGGTGGCCTTCTACGGCGCCGAGACTGAGGGCGACGCGCTGGGCGTGGACGTGCTGGCGACCGGGATCCAGGCGGTGGCGGCGACGCCCAGCCCTTCCCTGACCCCCGAGGGCCGGGAGCCGTTCTCGCTGGGCGGGCTGCCGGTGTACCACGAGGACGTGGACGTCCGTCGCCGGCTCCAGGCGCTCCAGCGGGAGATGGCCGGGCACGTGGCCGGGGCGAGCTTCTCCACCGCCAGCGCGGCGCCGGATCCCACCAAGCTGTACCTGTCGGTGGCGCGGACCCGCTGAGCTGGCCCGCCCCACCCGACGAGGAGCGCCCCCGCGGCCGTCCGGCCGCGGGGGCGCTCTCTTTTCCTCCGACGACGGCGGCAGGGGCTACATCCCCACGTACTTGAGCCCGCTCCCGGTGTTGAACAGCACCACGGTGTCCTGGGGCCCCAGCACGCCGCTCTCGCGGAGCACGGGGACCGCCGCGGCAGTGGCGGCGCCCTCCGGCGCGCAGAAGATCCCGGTGTCCCCGCCCACCACCGGCGTCCAGCGGCGCATCTCGTCGTCGTCGATGGCGACGGCGGCGCCGCCGGAGGCGCGCACCGCGTCCAGGATCAGGAAGTCGCCCACCGCCCGGGGCACGCGCAGCCCCGAGGCGTAGGTGTGCGCGCCCGTCCAGGGCTCCGCCTCCGCCTCGCCGCGATCCCAGGCGCGCACGATGGGGGCGCACCCCGCCGCCTGCACCGAGATCATCTTCGGGCGCGCGGAGCCGACCCACCCCAGCCGCTCCATCTCGTCGAACGCCTTCCACATCCCCACCAGCCCGGTGCCGCCGCCGGTGGGGTAGACGATCGCGTCCGGCAGCGTCCACCCCAGCTGCTCGGCCACCTCGTAGCCCATGGTCTTCTTCCCCTCCACCCGGTACGGCTCCTTGAGGGTGGACAGGTCGAACCAGCCGTGCTCCCGCACCCCCTCCGCCACCCGGGCGCCGCAGTCGGTGATCAGCCCGTCCAGCAGCTCCACGTCGGCGCCCAGGGCGCGCATCTCCTCCACGATGGGCGCGGGCGTGTCGCGCGGCACCACCACGTGCGCCCGCATCCCCGCGGCTGCGGCGTAGGCGGCGGTCGCGCTCCCCGCGTTCCCCGCGGAGGGGAGGGCCACCTCGCTCACCCCCAGCTCCCTGGCGCGGGACACAGCCATGCACAGGCCGCGCGCCTTGAACGACGCGGTGGGGTTCTGGCCCTCGTCCTTGATCCACACGCGGCCCACGCCCAGCCGGTCCGCGAGGCGAGGCGTCTCGATCAGCGGGGTCCACCCCTCGCCCAGGCGCACGGCGTTGGCGGGGTCGCGCACGGGGAGCAGCTCGGCGTAGCGCCACAGGTCGGCGGAGCGGCCGGCCAGGTCGTCGCGCGACAGCGTGCGTCCGACGGCGTCCAGGTCGTAGCGCGGGTAGAGCGGCTTCCCGCAGCAGGTGGAGAGGCGCTGGAGCTCCTCGCTCTCGTGGCGGGCGCCGCAGCGGGTGCACTCCAGGTGCGTGGCTCCGCCGGTGGCGGCGAGGGTCGTGGTCATTCGTGTCTCGTAGAGTTCGGAACGGAAAACGGATACGGCGTGGAGTTCGGGCGTGCCCCCGCTGGCGCGGGGTCGGGCTGCGGCTCCGTAGGCGAGCAAACTACGCTCGCCAACGGAGTCGAGCCCCCGCGGAAACTGCCCCGCGGGGTCTCGCCGCTTCGCGCTCGCATCCCTCACGCGGGGTTCGCGCTGGCGTCCTCAAGGGCCCCCCACCCGGCTCGCTCAAGGCTCGCCACCCTCCCCCGTTCCGGGGGAGGGGCATGCCCGCGCTGCGATCCTCGACTTCGCGGTGTCGTGCTCCCCCTCTCCCAGAATGGCGCTTCACGCTTCGCGTGAACCGGATGAAGGGAGAGGGTGGCGAGCCTC
>DASVQR010000173.1:0-9234 GCA_036389055.1 Longimicrobiaceae bacterium
CCGCGCCGCCCGCTCGTGCTCCTGGTCCAGGAAGCGTACCGCGCCGACGACAGCGTGCCGGAGCGCCCGCCGGAGCCCGGCTTCGCGGGCGGCGACCTGACCCCGCCGCACCCGGAGGACCTGGTGGGCGTGGCGCGGCGGCACGGGCTGTCGCTGCGGTACGCCCCCTCCATGCGCAACGGCGCCGCCCGCAGCGACCGCGGCAACGCCGTGCTGGCCACGGCCGCGCTGGGGCGCGCGCACGCCTTTTCGCTGCTGTACGTGCGGCAGCGCCGGGTGGCGGTGGGGGCGCGGCTCGCCGGGGTGGAGGGGGTGGACGTGGTGAGCGCGCACCTGGACACGCACCGCCGCCTGTGGGACGGCGACTCGCCGCGGCGGGGGCTCGGCGGCGCCCGCGCGCACCAGGCCGAGCGGCTGGCGGAGGCGGTGGTGCGGCGCGACGCCCCCGGCGGGGTGGTCCTCGCCGGGGACTTCAACACGCCGCTGGGGGAGCGCGACCCCGCCCACCGCGCGCTGGTGGGGGCCGGGCTCGTTCCCGCGCGCCGCCGCTGGGACTGGACGCACACCCACCACGGCCTCGTGCGCTTCCTGCTGGACCACGTGCTGTACCACCCCGGGGGCGGGCGCATCGCCTGGGTGGAGGTGCAGCGGCTGGACGAGCACCCCCGGGACCGGGGCCCCGCGATCTGGGGCTCCGACCACCACCCCCTCCTCGCCCGCGTCGCGCTGGGCGAGGGCTGACCCGAGCCGACCGGACCCCCACATGCTTGCCGGCTACCCCTGGTGGATCGTCCTCTTCACCGCGCTGGGGATGATCGCCACCCTTTCGGTGATCGTCTCGCTGTTCACCACCTTCGGCCGCCGCCCCAGCGACATCTGGTTGAGCCGCGCCCCCGAGGTGGGGAGCGACGACTTCATGGCGGGGATCTCCGGCACGGTGAACGCGCCGCTGCTCAAGGGCGGGAGCGCGAAGCTCCTCAACAACGGCTCCGAGATCTTCCCCGCGATGCTCCAGGCGTTCGAGGAGGCGCAGCACACCATCAACTTCATGGCCTACATCTGGGAGCCGGGGAAGGTGAGCGACCGGATCCTGGAGGTCCTCTGCCGGAAGGCCAAGGAGGGTGTGGAGGTGCGGGTGATGCTGGACGGGATGGGCGGGATGCGCGCGCCGGACGAGGGGATCAGGAAGCTGACGGACGCCGGGGGGGAGGTGACCTGGTTCCGGCAGCTGCGCCCGGGCAAGCTCACCCGCTTCCACAAGCGCAACCACCGGCGGGCGATCATCGTGGACGGCAAGGTGGGGTTCACCGGCGGGGCGGCGGTGGGCGACAAGTGGCTGGGCGACGCGGGGGACAAGGAGGAGTGGCGCGACATGATGGTGGAGGTGCGCGGCTGCGTCGCCAGCAACCTGCAGTCGGCGTTCACGCAGCTGTGGTCAAGCGTCTGCGGCGAGATCCTGCTGGGCCCCAGCATCTACCCCCCGGACGACGAGGCGGCGGAGGCCGGGGAGGGGGGCGGCGAGAGCCTGTCGCGCCACGTCAACGTCATCTCCTCCCCCGCGGACGAGGCGCACCCGCTGCGCAAGTTCTTCTTCATCTCCTTCCGCTGCGCGCGCGAGAAGCTGTACCTCACCAGCCCGTACTTCGTCCCGGACGACGACACGCGCAAGGTGATCGCGGACCGGGCCAAGAAGGGGGTGGACGTGCGCCTCCTCCTCCCCGACGACCACACCGACGCCAAGCCCATCCGCCTGGCGAGCCACTCGTACTTCCAGCCGCTGCTGGACGCGGGGGTGCGCATCTACGAGTACGGCGGCACCATGATCCACGCAAAGGCGCTGGTGGTGGACGGGAAGTGGTCGGTGATGGGATCGGCGAACATGGACATCCGCTCGGAGGAATTGAACCAGGAGAACGTCATCGGCATCCTGGACGAGGGGTTCGCCCGCGACGTGGAGCGCACCTTCTTGGAGGACCTCAAGAAGGCCAAGGAGATCACGGCGGAGGAGTGGCGGCGCCGCGGGGTCTGGGCCCGGGTCAAGGAGCGCTTCTGGGTGCTGTTCGCGGAGCAGTACTGAGGTGCGGCTCGGGCCGCGCTCGCTCCGCCGGGTCCGCGCCTCGGACCGCCCCAAGCGGCTCCCCCGCTGGCGCGAGCTGGATCCCCAGCAGCGGCGGCACTACACCTGGTGGGGCGTGCTCTTCTTCGCCATCGGGGTGCTGGCGACCGCGTCGGTGCTGCTCACCCTGTTCTCCCCCTTCGGGCAGCGGGCGGACCGGCTGTACGCCACGGCGCGGCCGCCGGTGGGCTCGCCCGACTTCCTGGCGGCGGTGTCCGGCGCCACCAACTCCCCGCTGCGGCGCGGGGGAACGGCGCAGCTGCTGAGCAACGGCGTGCGCTTCGCGCCGGCGCTGCTGCGCGACCTGCGCGCGGCGCGGCACAGCATCGACTTCATGGTCTACATCTGGGAGCCGGGGCGGACCAGCGACTCGGTGCTCGCCGTGCTCGTGGAGCGGGCGCGGGCCGGGGTGCAGGTGCGGGTGGCGCTGGACGGGATGGGCGCCATGAACGCGCCGGACGAGGGGTTCCGCGCGCTGCGCGCGGCGGGGGGGAGGGTGGCGCGCTTCCACCCGCTGCGCTTCGGCGAGCTGACGCGCTTCCACAAGCGCAACCACCGGCGCGCCATCGTGGTGGACGGCGAGGTGGGCTACACGGGCGGCGCCGCCGTGGGCGACAAGTGGCTGGGCGACGCGCGCACCCCCGACGAGTGGCGCGAGGACATGGTGCGGGTCACCGGGCCGCCCGCCCGCTCGCTCCAGGCGGCCTTCGCGCAGACCTGGTCGGTGACCACGGGGGAGATCCTGGCGGGCCCCGCGTTCTACCCGCCGGAGCCGGAGGCGGCGGAGGCGCCGGGGCACCCGCTCTCGGTGCACGTGGGGGTGCTCAGCTCGCCCAGCGACGAGCAGCTGCCGCTGCGCAAGGTGTTCTGGCTCTCCTTCGCATCGGCGCGGCGGCGGCTCTACGTCACCAACGCCTACTTCGTCCCGGACCACGGGCTGCTCGCCGCGCTCAAGGAGCGCGCGCGGGCGGGGGTGGACGTGCGGGTGCTGGTCCCCGGCTCCGTCACCGACGCGAAGCCGGTGCGCTGGGCCGGGCAGGCGCACTACGAGGAATTGCTGGCGGCCGGGGTCCGCATCTACGAGTACCAGGGCACCATGCTGCACACCAAGACACTGGTGGCGGACGGGATGTGGTCGGTGGTGGGGTCGTCCAACCTGGACATCCGCAGCATGGAATTGAACCAGGAGAACGTGCTGGGGATCTTCGACGCCGGCTTCGGCGCGCAGGTGGAGCGCACCTTCCTGGCGGACCTCGGGCGGGCGCGGGAGGTCCGGCTGGAGGAGTGGCGGCGGCGCCCCTGGTACAAGCGGCTGCGCGAGCGCGGCGCCGAGCTGTTCGACGAGCAGTTCTGACCCCGGGCGGCCGGAACGGGCGGGGGGCGGGTCCCATACATTTCAGCCCCACACCGCGGGAATCCCGTTGTCGTGGCCGGCATTGCCCGGTGCATGGCGGAAGCGGCGAACGGGATGGTTTAACGCACCAGAATGTCCACTATTGCGCCTACGTTTCCCGCGCATATACTTGGGGACAACCGTCGTGCGCTCCGTCCCCCTGGGCCCGCTCTCCCCATGCCACTTCCCCGGCCGCTCCTCCTCCCGGCTCCGTCCGAGCCTTTTTCCGGCTGGACCAACGTCGCGGAGGTTCCCGGCGAGCTGGGCGGGACCCTGCTCGTGCTCTACCGGAGCGTGCTCCTGTGGGCGGAGACTCCCGCCGCGGAGCGGGCGGCGCTCTTCGCGGGCGGGGGCGCGGGGGCCCCGGCCGCGGCGGACGGCGGCGCCGCACTGCCCGCGGAGGCGACGGCGGCGCTCCGCGACCTCCACGCGCTGCGGGCGGAGCCCGGGCGGGCGCGCGCGGCCATGGTGAGCCGGGCGTGCGATGCCGTCTCCGCGTGGGCGGAGGCCGAAGGTCACAGCGGGGCGGCGCTTGCGTGGGCGCGGGCGGCGGCGGTCGCGTACCCGGCCAACGTGGCCGCGGCGCACCGGGTGGGGATCCTCGCGCGGCGCCGGGCCGACTACGCGACCGCCGAGGCCTGGCTCCAGCACGCGGGCAGCATGGCCCGCAGGCACGGGGACTGGTACGGCTTCGTGCTCTCGCTCAACAGCCTGGGCAACCTGCACGTGCAGCACGGCGAGTTCGGCCAGGCGCGCGCCAGCCTGGCGAAGGCGCTCGGCGCGGCGCGGCGGCCCCGCGGCCGGGTGGAAGGGGGACGGAAGCGGCTCCGCATCCGGGAAGGCTACGTGCTGCACGACCTGATGACGGTCTCCGTCTACACGGGAGACTTTTCCGGGGCGGAGCGGTATGCGGCGGAGGCGTTCGAGCGGATGCGGGTGGGATCCCGGCGGCTTCCGGTGCTGGCGCACGACGTAGCCGGGCTCTGGATGGAGCGCGGGCGCTTCGGGCGCGCGCTGGAGGTTTTTCAAGCCGTGCTCCCTCACTTCCATAGCCAGGAGGCGCGGGCTCGGGTGCTGACCAACCTGCTGCGCGCTGCGGGTGCCACGAGACGGAAGGACGCCTTCGAAAGGCACTCCAGTGAAGCCCGGTCCATATTGGAGGCTATGCCAGCGGCTGAAACGCCCGCAGCGTTCTGGACGTGTCTGGCCCGCGGTGAGGCTTCTCTCGGCCACTGGGATGCCGCAGAGCGCGCATCCTTACGGGCCGGCGAAGTGGCGGAGTTGCGGCAAGAGGCAGACCAGTTGGCGGAGATCATCCCACTTCTGGAATCCATTCGCCTGCACCGCTATGCCGATACGCTGCCCGAGGCGGTGAGTCCATTGGATGAACGAGCATCCCGCTCACTGGCGACGGGGCTGGTTGAGTGCTTGGCGGCAATGCGGGCCGGGGACTGATCCCCGGCCCGCGTTGCGCTCAGGTTCCGGAGCCGAACAAGTTCCCCCCACGCTCCGCAGCACCGAGGCCGATGGAGTCGCCGACCGCGCCCGTTGACGCGCTCGGCTGCTGCGGAGCCACGGGCGCGGTCGGGGCGGCGGACTGGCAGGCCGCCAGCATGATGAGGGCGAAGGCGGCGAGCGGAAGACGGATCAGGCTCATGGAGGTCTCCGGGGTGGGGTGGGGTGGGTACCGGAAGTGGCGTGACGGTACGCCCAACATAGAAGTGGACAAAGTCTTTGACCAGATCGGTCCCTGTTCTGTGTGGTCCCTTGATGTCGTATTCTACCGACCCTGCCTGCCGCCCGGCTCGCGGCGGCCGGCGCCCGCGCTCGCCCGAAGGTTGCGTCGCTGCCACGATCCCGCCGTGCCGAGGCATGGCCCGGAACCGCCACCATCCCGAGCGGGAGTGAGCCATGCGGCTCCGCGTGCACGGCCAGCGCTTCTTCGACACCTTCTCGCGGCTCGCCCACATCGTCACGGAATGCGCCCGGCTCCAGGCCCGGCTCCTGGCGGAGCCCGCCATCCGCGGCGAGCTGGTCGCCGAGGTCGCCGCGCTGGAGCGCGAAGCCTCGCAGCTGCGGGAGGCCGTGGTGCTGGACATCGAGGAGGTCTCCATCCCTCCCGTGGACCGGGGCGACGTGCACCGCCTGGCTTCCAGCCTGCAGGGCATGGTCGCGCTCCTGGACGAGAACGTCCGGCAGGTGCACACCCTGGAGCTGGGTCCCTCCCCCGAGGCCGTGGGGCGGCTGGCGGACGTGCTGGTGCGCGCCGCCCGGAGGCTGGAGATCACGGTGGCGCTGCTGGTCGAGCGCGACACTCCCGGGGCGGGCGCGGCGGACGAGATGGAGCGGCTGGGGGAGGAAGCGGACGCCATCTCCGACGCGGCCGTGGAAGCGCTCTTCGCCGGCTCGCCGGACCCGCTGGAGGCGGAGAAGTGGAAGGACCTCTACGACGCCCTGACCGCCGCGATGCAGGGCCTCCGGCAGACGGAGCGCATGGTGCGCAACGTCGTCCGCTGACGGGAGCGTCGGGACCCGGCACCCGCCGGTCGGCCGCGTCTCCCGGCGTGAGGCCACCTTGCAGACCGCGGCCGGCGGCATGATCGTACCCCCATGACCGAGCTGCACGACCGCCTCGCCGCGCTCTCCCCGGCCAAGCGCGCGCTGCTGGCGAGGCTGGGCGCGGCCCCCGCCGGCCCCGCCCCCATCCCCCGCGTCGCGGACGGCCCCGCGCCGCTGTCGCCGGAGCAGCGGCGGCTCTGGTACCTTCTCCAGCTCGCCCCCGGCTACCCCGTCTACACCGTCGCCCTGGGCTGGCGCCTGCGCGGGCCGCTGGACGTGGACGCGCTGCTCGGCGCGCTCCGCGACCTGGCGGCGCGCCACGAGCCGCTGCGCACCACCTTCCGGGAGTCGGCGGGGGAGCCGGTGCAGGAGGTGGGAGACGGCGCCGGCTTCGCGCCGGAGGTCGCGGACTTGCGCGGCGACCGCTGGGGCGGGGCGGAGGCAAGGTACCTCACCGACGCCTTCGCGCGGCACGTGTACGACCTGGAGCGCGGCCCCCTCTTCCGCGCGCTCCTCCTCCGCACCGCGGACGACGAAGCGCGGCTGCTGCTGGGCATGCACCACCTGCTGTTCGACGGTGGCTCGCGCGGGGTGCTGCTGCGCGAGCTGAGCGCGCTGTACGCGGCGCGCCTGGCCGGGGAGGCGGCGCCGCTGCCGGAGCCCCCGGTGCGCTTCCGCGACTGGGCCGCGTGGCGCGGCCGCCCCGACCCCGCGGAGCGCGCGAGCGACGAGGCGTACTGGCGCGGGGAATTGGCCGGGGCGCCCCCGGCGCTGGAGCTGCCGGTCGACCGGCCGCGCCCCCCGGTGCAGGAGTGGGACGGCGCCAAGCACCCGTTCGCGGTTCCGGCCGACCTCGCGACGGGAGTCCGCGCGCTCGCCCGGGGCGCCGGGAGCACGCCGTACGTGGTGCTCGCGGCGGCGTTCGGGCTGCTGCTGGGGCGGTACGCGGACCGCGACGACCTGCTGCTTGGGAGCGTGGCGTCGCTGCGCGCGCGCCCGGAGCTGGAGGGGATGGTGGGGTTCCTCGCCAACACCCTCCCGCTGCGGGTGCGGCTGGACGGCGACCCCACCGTCGCCGGGCTGCTCCGGCGCGTCCACCGCGCCGCCGCGGGGATGCAGGCCCACGCCGGCCTCCCCTTCGACCGGGTGGTGGAGCTGGCCGGGGTCCGCCGCGACTTCCGCCGCCCGCCGCTGCTCCAGGCGGTGCTCGGCTTCTCGGAGTCGGCGGACGGCGCGCTCGCTCTCCCCGGAGTCGCCGCCGAGCCGCTCCCGCTGGACTCCCGCACCTCCGTCTTCGACCTGTCGCTGATGGTGGAGGACGAGGGCGACGGCTTCGCCGCCTTCTTCCAGTACGCGACCGGCCTGTTCGAGGCCGCGACCGTCGAGCGGATGGCGCGCCGGCTGGAGACCGTCCTCGCCGCCTTCGCCGCCGACCCGGAGCGCCCCGTCTCCCGCGTGCCTCTGGCGCCCGAGGACGAGCTGCGCGAGGTGCTGGCCTGGGGGACGGCGGAGCCCCCGCCGCCGGACGATCTCCCTGCGCACCGGCTCTTCGAGCGGCAGGCGCGCGCCACGCCGGACGCGCCCGCGGTGCTGGAGCCCGGCCGGACGACGAGCTACGCGGAGCTCGCCGCGCGCGCCGCCGCGGTCGCCCGCGCGCTCCGAAGGGCGGGGGTGCGGCCGGAGGCGCGCGTCGGCGTGTGCGTGGAGCCCTCCGCCGACCTCGTCGCCGCGGTGCTGGGCGTGCTCGGGGCCGGCGGCGTGTTCGTGCCGCTGGACCCGGCCTACCCGGCGGAGCGGCTGCGCTGGATGCTGGAGGACGCGGCGGTCGCGACCGTCGTCGTCCACGCGCGGACGCGCGGCGCGCTGCCGGAGCCCGGGGGCGAGGTCGTCGTGATCGACACCCCTCACCCCCCGGCCCCCTCTCCCACAAGGGGAGAGGGGGAGCACGACGATGCAGAGGACACGTCCGCCGCTGCAGTTGCAGGCTGTTCCCTGTTCCCTGTTCCCTGTTCCCTATCCCTCGCCTACGTCATCTACACCTCCGGCTCCACCGGGCGGCCGAAGGGCGTGGCCGTGGAGCACCGCGGCCTCGCCGGCACCCTGCTGGCGGCGAGGGAGGCGTTCGGGCTGGCGCCGGGCGACGTGATGCCGGCCATGGCGAGCGCGTCGTTCGACGTCTGGCTGCTGGAGGCGCTGCTGCCGCTGGTCTGCGGCGCCGCCGTGCGGCCGGTCCCCCGCGAGCGCGTGCTGGACCTCCCCCGGCTGGTGGCGGAGGAGCTCGCCGACGCCACCGCGCTGCACGCCGTCCCCGTGCTGATGCGGGAGATCGTGCGCGAGGCCGGCGCCCTGCCGCGTCTCCGGCGTGCGCTGGTCGGCGGGGACGCGGTTCCCCCGGCGCTCCTGGCGGAGATGCGCGGGGCGTTCCCCGCCGCCGAGATCCGGGTGCTCTACGGGCCCACGGAGGCGGCGATCGTCTGCGCCTCGCACCGGGTGGACGACGAGCCCGCGGGGCGGCCGATCGGGCGGCCGCTCCTCGGCGCGCGGCTCCACGTGCTGGGCGCGGACGGCGCGCCCGTCCCGTCCGGCGTCCCGGGCGAGCTGTGCGTGGGCGGGCCGGGCGTCGCGCGCGGCTACCTGGGCAGGCCGGAGCGGACCGCCGAGCGGTTCGTCCCCGACCCGTTCTCCGGCGGGGCGGGCGCGCGCCTGTACCGCACCGGCGACCGCGCGCGCTGGGGGCCGGACGGCGCGCTGGAGTTCCTGGGCCGCCTGGACCGGCAGGTGAAGGTGCGCGGCTTCCGCGTGGAGCCCGGCGAGGCGGAGGCGCTGCTCGCGGCGCACCCGGGGGTGCGCGAGGCCGCGGTCGCGGCCCGCGAGGACGCGCCGGGGGAGACCCGGCTGGCGGGGTACGTGGTGCCGGAGGACGGGGAGGTGGACGCGGCGGAGCTGCGCGCGTGGCTGCGGGCCCGGCTCCCGGCGCACCTGGTGCCGGAGGCGCTGGTGGTGCTGGACGCCCTGCCGCTGACTCCCAGCGGCAAGCCCGACCGGGCGGCGCTCCCCGCGCCCGGCGGCGGGGGAGGGGACGGCTACGTCGCCCCGCGCACCCCGGAGGAGGAGGCGCTCGCCCGCATCTGGGCCGACGTGCTGGGGGTGGAGCGGGTGGGGGTGC
>DASVQR010000174.1:0-21159 GCA_036389055.1 Longimicrobiaceae bacterium
GGCCCCCCCCCCCCCCGCTTCTCTTTTCGCCGCCCTCCCCCGCGGACGCCAGCGCGATCCCCGCGTGAGGGATGCGCGCCCGGCAGGGCCGAGACCCCGCGGGGCAGTTTCCGCGGGGGCTCGGCTGCGTTGCAGACGGTAGTTTCGTCTGCTACGCAGCGCGCAGCCCGACCCCGGCGGAGCCGGGGGCACGCCCAACTCCGCAGTTCAAAGCCGTTCCTACCGCACCGCCACCTGCCCCTCCGCGGCCTCCTCTTCCAGGTCCGGCACCCGCAGCTCCTCGCCCGGATTCACGAAAAGATCCTGCTCCCACGCGTACTGCCGGTCGTGCAGCTCCCGGTACCGCCCGCCCAGCGCCATGAGCTGCGCGTGGGTGCCGCGCTCCACGATCTCCCCGTGCTCCAGCACCAGGATCTGGTCCGCGCTGCGGATGGTGGAGAGCCGGTGGGCGATCACGAACGAGGTGCGCCCCTGCCGCAGCCGGCGCAGCCCCTCCTGGATCAGCGCCTCGCTCTCGCTGTCCAGCGACGAGGTGGCCTCGTCCAGGATCAGGATGCGCGGGTCCGCCAGGATGGCGCGGGCGATGGCGATGCGCTGCCGCTGCCCGCCCGACAGCTTGATCCCCCGCTCCCCCACCACCGTGTCGTACCCCTCCGGGAAGCCGCGGATGAAGTCGTCCGCGTTGGCGATGCGGGCCACCGCCTCGATCTCCTCGCGCGAGGCGGCCGGCCGGGCGAAGCGGATGTTGTCCGCCACCGTGCCGTCGAACAGGAAGTTGTCCTGCAGCACCACCCCCAGCTGCGCCCGGAAGTCGCGCAGCCGCAGGTCGGCCAGGTCCGTGCCGTCCACGGTGATGCGCCCCTTTCCGGGGCGGTTGAAGGCCATCACCAGCGACACCAGCGTGCTCTTGCCCGAGCCGCTGGAGCCCACCAGCGCCGTGGTGGTCCCGGCCGGGGCGTCGAAGTCGATCCCCTTGAGCACCGGCACGCCCTCGTTGTACTCGAACCACACGTCCTGGAACGACACGTCGCCGCGCACCGACTTCACCGGGAGCGCGCCCTCGCTCTCGTCGTCCTCGGTGGGCGTCTGCATCAGCTCGCGGATGCGGTCCAGCCCGGCGAACGCCTCGCTGATCTGCGTGCCGATGGACGCCATCTGGATCACCGGCGCCGCCAGCAGCCCCGAGAAGAACACGTAGGTCACCAGGTCGCCCAGCGTCATGCTGCCGTCCAGGATGGCCCGGCCGCCCATCAGGATCATCACCGTGCCCACCAGCCCGATCACCACCGTGGCGAACGCCGACACCGCCGACACCCCGGTGATGGTGCTGGCGATGTTCCGGAACAGGCGGTGCACCCCGCCGGTGAACACCCGCTGCTCGCGCTTTTCCGTGCCGTACGCCTTGACCACCCGGATCCCGCCCAGCGTCTCGGTGAGCCGGCCGGTGACCTCCGCCTGGATCACGCTGCGCTCCCGGAAGATGGGGCGCAGGCGGTTGAAGGCGTACGCCATGACCCCGCCGAACACCGCCAGCACGGCGATGCTCACCAGCGTCAGCTGCCAGTTCAGGTACAGCAGCACGGCCAGCGCAAGCACCGCCGTGAACACGCCGCCCACCAGCTGCAGGATCCCCGTCCCCACCAGGTTGCGGATCCCCTCGGCGTCGTTCATGACGCGGTTGATGAGGATGCCGGACTGCGTGGAGTCGAAGAACCTCACCGGCATGCGGGTGATGCGCTCCTGCACCGCGCGCCTCATGTCGGCGATGGCGCGCTGCGCGGCCACGCTGATCACCTGCGACAGGGTGAAGCCGGTCACCGCCTGCACCACCGTGGCGACGCCCACCGCCGCGGCCAGCGGCAGCAGCAGCCCGGTGCGCCCCTTTCCGATCACCTCGTCGATCAGGAACTTGGAGCTGAGCGGCAGCACCAGCGCCGCCAGCCGGCTCACCAGCATCAGCGCGAAGCCGATGCCCAGCGAGCGGCGGTGCTGCCACATCAGGCGCCGGGTCTCGGCCCAGGCGGCCTTGCGGTCGTACTTGGGCTTCTTGTCCTTTTTCGCTTCCACGGGCGGTCGCTTTCCTCGGGAGTTGGGCCTGCGGGAGGGCAGGTGGTCCGAATACACTGCTGTTCGGGGTCGGGTCCGCGACGGCTCCGCGCGGCGGGCCCGGGCGGGCCCCCGTGCCGGGAGCGACGAGGGGCCCGGGCCGGAGCCCGGGCCCCTCGCGCGGGGGAGCGGCCGCGGCGCGGCGCGCCCGCTACGCGTCGCCCGTGGCGCCGGCGGGCACCGCCACGGGGGCGCGCAGGCGCGGGAAGCCGGCCACCGGCACCGTGGTGCGGACGCCTCGGCGCAGGTCGGCCTCGGCGCGGGCGAGCGCCCCGGCGTCCAGCGCGAACGGGTCCAGGCCGGTGGCGAGCAGGGCGGTGCGGACCTCGCCGCGCAGGTCGGCGCCGCGCCCGTACACGTCCGGGTGGATGGTGAGGCGGCCGTCGTGCACCTCGGCAAGGGCGTAGGTGACCTGCACCTGCACCCGGCGCGGCAGCGCCACCCAGCGGGTGCGGCCGGGCTCCGCGGCGATCGCGTCCAGCTGGCCGGACGTCACGGCGGGGCTGGCGTACGCGTGGAGCGCGCGGGCCAGCTCCATGACGTCGCGGTTGCTCATGCGGATGCACCCGTGCGAGGCCGGCGAGCCCAGCAGCCGCTCGTTCTCCGCCACGGTGCCGTGGATGTAGTAGTCGCCTGCCAGCAGGAGCTTGACCCGGCCCATGGGGTTCCGCGGGCCCGGCGCCGCGCGCTTCTTGTCGCGCGCCCAGGCGCTGGGCGGCGGCGTCCAGTCGGGGTTCCAGACGGCGTGGCGGATCTCGTAGCGCCCCGCCGGGGTGCGGTGCGCGGGCGTCCCCACCGACACCGGGTAGCTGCGGACGCGGGCCTCGCCGCGGAACAGGTCCAGGCGGCCGGCGGGGATGTTGACGACCACGCGCAGGGCGGAATCCGCCTCGGCCTGCGCGGAAGCGGGCATGGCGCAGAGCGCCAGGAGGATCAGGGTCGCGAGACTGCGGACCGGCGACGACATCGTTGCCTCCAGAGGGGTGAGCGTGGGACCGATTGTACCCGTGCCGCAGTACGGACCCGCTCCCCTTCCTGTTTCGCCGCGCCCCGGCCGACCCCGCCTTTCCCGCCGCGTCCTGAAAAGCCGAGCGCCCGCCCCACCTGCGTGGGACGGGCGCTCCTCGAATCGTCACGCGCGAGCACTTTCGCACTCACGCACTCCGCACTTTCCGTTCAGACCGGCACCGGCAGCAGCATCCGGAAGGCGTTGCGGGCGCGGTTGAGCCGGCTCTTCACCGTGCCCACGGGAATCCCGATCGCCTCGGCGATCTCCTCGTAGGTGCGGTCCTCCACCTCGCGCATCACGAACGGGATGCGGTGGTGCTCGTCCATCCGCTCGATGGCCGTGTCGATGGCCTCGCGCAGCTCGCTCCGGTACGCCTCGCGCTCCGGGTCGGCGCCCGTGGCCGCGAACTCCACCGGGCGCGACGGGGCGCCCGACGAGGAGGTGTCCGGACGGATCTCCGAGAACGCCGTCTCGCGGCGGCGGGACCGGTTGCGGAACTCGTTCTTGAGCAGGTTGTTCGCGATCGTGTGGATCCACGTCGAGAACTTCCGGCCCGGGTCGTAGCTGTCGCGCGCGCGGTGGATGCGCAGAAAGGTGTCCTGCGTCAGGTCCTGCACGCGCTCCTCGTCGTTCAGGCGCTTCCGCAGGAAGCCCTGGATACGCGGCTCGTACCGCTCCACCAGCACGCGGAACCCGTCCGCGTCGCCGTCGGTGTAGCGCTGGAAGAGCTGCTCGTCGGTCATATCGTCGAAAGAGACTCGCTCCGCGGCCAACGGACGGACCGGGCGCACCCCGCGGCGGCCCTGGAAGTCCAGCGCGCGGTTGATCTCCTCGGCAGTCGGTAGATTGGTTGCCATTTTCATGGCTGAAATATAATGCGATCCGACCCGATTGTCGAGGGTTTGGGAACATTTTCGCGAAGTGGTAAACATAGCCCACGCAATCACTTCGCTTGTTTCCGGGAGGGGCGTTCTTGCGGGATTCCCGCCGCCGGCCCTCAGGGGGACGCACGCCGGGCGCGGGAGCCGGCCGCGGTCAGGGCGCCGAAGATCACCGCGCCCAGGGCCAGCTGCAGGTAGAAGGTGAGGAAGCGCCACCCCGCCGTCATCAGCCCCACGATGGGCGCCGGCAGCAGCGCGGAGTACACCAGGTAGAAGGCCGCCTCCGCCCCGCCGGAGGCGCCGGGCGTGGGGATGAAGAGCATCACCGTGAACACCACCCACTGGAGCAGGAAGAAGAGCACCGGGTCCACCTCCGCCCCCAGGAACGCCGCCAGCGCCGACACCACCGAGTATCGGCAGATCCACTGCACGGCCGTGATCCCCATGGTGAGCAGGAAGCGGCTCTTGCCGCGCTGCACCACCAGCCGGTACACGTCGCGGAAGTCCCCCCACGCCCGGCGCAGGCGGCCGCGCACCCGGGCGGCCAGCCGCAGCCCGGTCCTCCGGGCGCGCGCCCCCAGGTGCCCGCGCAGCACCAGCCGGAAGACGACGGCCAGGACCACCACCACGGCGGCGGCGACCGCGGCGACCTGGAGGGCGCTCCCCTCGATCTGCCCGGCCACGCTGCGCAGGATGGGGAGGTCCCAGGCGGAGGAGAGCACCGCGGCCAGGGGGAGCGCGAGCAGAAAGAACAGCGAGTCCTCCGCGTGCCCCAGCGCGATCACCGAGGCCGCCGTCCCCGGCGAGAGCCCGCGCTGCATCATCATCCCCCAGCGGAAGATCTCCCCGCCGGAGGAGCTGGGGAGCACGGACGAGCCCAGCTCGCCGCCCAGCACGATGCGGAAGGCGTCGCGGAAGCTCAGCTCCGTGCCGATGAAGCGGGTCCAGACCAGGAGCCGGAGCGCGTTGGTGAACCAGGGAACCAGCCCGAGCGCCAGGGCCAGGTACAGGTAGCCCCGCGGCAGCTCGGGGAGGCGGGCCAGGAGGGTGCGGTCGGTGGTGGCCCAGGAGAGCGCCAGGTTCCCCAGCACCCCGAAGGGGATGAGGACGAGCGCCAGCCGGAACACCCGGTCCAGCGTCAGGCGCCCGCGCCGCCGCGGCTTCGGCGGCGCCAGCTCGCCCATCCCCCAGACGTGGAGCTGGTCCGGCTCCGGGTGCGGCTCCCGGCCCGGCTCCGTCACGCGCCGCCCCCGCGCGCCCCGGCGACCACCGCGGCGTAGCTGTCCAGCAGCCGCCCGTTGATCGCGCTCCAGTCGCGCTCGCGGGCGCTCGCCACGGCGCGGCGGCCCATCCTCGCGCGCGCCTCCGGGTCGCGCAGCAGCCCCTCCACGCGGTCCGCCAGGTCGGCGGGGTCGTTGGCGCGGGCGATCCACCCGTTCTCCCCCGGCTCGATCTGGTCCGGCGGGCCGCCGCGGTCCACCACCACGGCGGGGAGCCCGGAGGCGAGCGCCTCCGTCACCACGTTGCCGAAGGTCTCGGTGGTGGAGGGGAACACGAACACGTCGCCCGAGGCGTACCAGCGGGCCAGCGCCTCCCCGCCCTGGTGCCCGGCGAAGTGGGCGTCCGGGAGGCGCTCCTGCAGCTCGGCGCGCATGGGGCCGTCGCCCACCAGCACCAGCCGGTGGGGCACTCCGCGCGAGCGCAGCAGGGCCTCCATCTCCACCAGGTCGGCCAGGTCCTTTTCCTTGACCAGCCGGCTCACCAGCAGGAGGACGGGGACGTCGTCGCCGGCGCCCACGGCGCGGCGCAGCTCCGGGTCGCGGAACGCGGGGGAGAAGCGGCGGGTGTCCATCCCCCGCGACCACAGCTCCAGCCGGCCGATGCCGTGCGCCTCCAGCTCGCGGATGATGCTCCGCGACGGGGCGTACACCCGCGCGCAGCGCGCGTAGAAGCGGCGCAGCATCCGCCACCCGAAGCCCTCCAGGGCGGGGACGCCGTAGTAGCGGAAGTAGGAGACGAAGTGGGTGTGGAAGCTGGACACCACCGGCACGCCGCGGTGCCCGGCCCAGCGCTGCGCCCACGAGGCCATGGGGGTGGGGCTCACCACGTGGACCAGGTCGGGGCCCCAGGCGTCCAGCTCGGGCCCCACGCCGTGCCCCAGGGGGAGGGACACGCGGTAGTCGGGATAGAGGGGGAAGCGGACGAAGCGCACCGGGCGGACCCGCCCGCTCCACGGCACGTCCGGCCCCGGCACGAAGGGGGAGTACACGCGGAACTCCACCCCCCGCGTCTCCAGCGTGCCGAACAGCTGGGCCAGGGTGCGGGAGACCCCGTCCACGTGGGGGAGGAGGCTTTCCGTGAAGTACGCGATCTTCATCCGCGGGGGGTGCCGGGCCCGTCCCCGGCCCGCCCGGGGGAGCGGCAATCTAACCCGCGCAGCTACGCCCCAAAAGCCCGCGGATGCCGCCTGAGGCGGGAAGCCGTCGCGTGAGGGATTTCGGCCCGAAGGGGCGAGACCGCGCGGCAGTTTGCGCGGTCTCGACTCCGTTACGCAGCGTTGTTTGCTGCGTTACGGAGCCGAAGCCCGACCCCGGCGCCAGCCGGGGGCACGCCCAACCCCGCAGTAAAAAGCCGTCGCCGTTCCTCCAGCTCAGACCAGCGCCCCGCCCTCGAGCGGCACGATGGGGGTGAAGTCGCGGCTGCACAGGAACTCCGGGCGCGGGCTCTCCCGCGGGGCGGGGGCGTTGCTCACCGCGTTGTAGGTGACCAGCGCCAGCACCCGGTCGAAGGGCGACATGTTGGGGGCGGAGCCGTGCACCACGTTGCCGTCGAAGAGGAGCACGGAGCCCGCCGGCCCCTTGGGCGCGGCGATGCCGCGCTCGCCCACCAGCTCCGCCAGCGTGTCCTGCCCCACGGTGTAGGAGAGCGCCGCCGACACGTCCGCCTTCCACGACGGCTCCATGGAGGCCACGCCCTTGCGCGCGCCCGGCTCGATCACCCCGCGCCGCTGCGACCCGGGGACGAAGAGGAGCGGGCCGTTGAACTCGTTGACCTCGTCCAGGAACACGGCCGCCGTCAGCACGCGCGGGGCGGGCACCCCGTCCTCGTTCCTCCAGAAGATGTAGTCCTGGTGCCACTCCCAGACCTCGCCCTTGAACGCCAGCTTGGCGTTGAGCTTGAACTGGTACACGTACACCTCGTCCTCCAGCAGGCGGCGGGCGGGCTCCAGCAGCCGCGGGTCGCGCACCATCCGGGCGAACACCTCGCTGCGCCGGTGCGAGCCGTACACGGAGCGCACCACGCCCGTCCCCTGCTCCAGCACGCGGGCCGGGGAGTCCTCGGCGAACAGCGCCGGGAGCTCGGCCTTCATGGCGGCCACCTCCGCCGGGGAGAACGCTTCCGGGAAAAGGAGGAAGCCGTCGTCGCGGAAGGCGCGTGCCTGCTCGTCGGTGAAGCGCATCGTGGCCGGAGGGTTGCTGGTGAGCGCCCGCTTCCTGGCGATTCTTGTCTGGAAAGAAACGGTATGGGTCGCAGTATAAGCCGGGCCCGGCGTCCTGTCGAGGACCCCGGGGCCCCGGCTACAATCCGCCGGCCAGGTACACGGCCAGCTTGACGTACTCGTTGAAGTAGGCCACAAGTCCTTCCTCGCTGCGCCACCAGTCCCGCTCGGTGAAGCCCCAGGCGGGCGCGGGCGCCATCAGCACCTCGGCGGGGAGGCCGCGGACGCCGCGGCGCAGGGCGATGCGGGCGCGCCGGGAGTGGTACTCGTTGGTGACCACGGCCACGCGGCGCAGCCCGGTGGCGCGCAGGTACCCGCGCAGCGCCCGGGCCTCGTCCGCCGTGCTGGACGCGCCGCCCGGCGGCTCCAGGACCACGATTGCCGAGTCAGGGACGCCGCCGCGCCGCAGGATGGTCACCGCCACGTCGGTGAGGGCGGGATACAACCCCTGCCGGACGGCGGGGCCGGCGCGCTCGCGCACCAGCACCACGCGGGGCGCCACTCCCCGGCGGTACAGCCCCGCCGCGTGGAAGGGGCGGGTGTTCAGCTCGCCGCCCAGCACCAGCACCAGGTCCGCGCGCGGCACGGGGTCGCGCACCGTGAGCAGGCGTGCGACCCCGGTGAGCAGCGGCGCCCGCAGCGCGTACGCGGCGAGCGCCAGGAGGAGGAGCGCGAGGACGGCGCCGGCGAGCCGCCGACGGCGCGCCGTCACGAAAAGCCCGAGGGCGCCCCCGGGCACCCGCGTGAGGGATGCGCGCCCGGCAGGGCCGAGACCCCGCGGGGCAGTTTCCGCGGGGGCTCGGCGGAGTTACGCACGGTCGTATCGTGCGTTACTCCGCGCGCAGCCCGACCCGAGCGCCAGCGAGGGGCACGCCCAAACCCGCGGTTCAAAGCCGTTCGAACCTCAGTCGCGGCTGCGCAGCTTGCCCAGCAGGCGGAGCAGCTCCAGGTACAGCCACACGGTGGTCACCAGCAGCCCGAACGCCCCGTACCACTCCATGCGGCGGTCCAGCCCGGCGCGCGCCCCCCGCTCCACGAAGTCGAAGTCCAGCACGTAGTTGAGCGCCGCCACCGCCACCACCACCAGCGAGAAGCCGATCCCCAGCCACCCGTTGTCGTGGATCAGCGGCATCTGCACGCCGAAGAACGACCCGGCGAAGGCGATCAGGTAGTAGACCGCGATCCCCAGCGTGGCCGCGGTGATCCCGGCGCGGAAGCGGTCCGTGGCGCGCAGCAGCCCGGTGGAGTACGCGGCGAGCAGCACGAACAGCGTGCCGAAGGTGAGCCCCACCGCCTGCAGGGGGAGCCCCTGGTACTGCTGCTCGTACAGCGCGGAGACGCCGCCCAGCAGCATCCCTTCCAGCACCGCGTAGAGCGGCGCGGTCCAGGGGGCCACGCGCGGGACGAAGATGGTGACCAGCCCCACTACCAGGCCG
The DNA here is from genome assembly GCA_036389055.1 of Longimicrobiaceae bacterium. GTDB lineage: Bacteria > Gemmatimonadota > Gemmatimonadetes > Longimicrobiales > Longimicrobiaceae > JAFAYN01. Next base: position 8,932 of record DASVQR010000174.1, read on the forward strand.
CCCACCGCGCCGGCCAGGGCGGCCCCGCCCGCGGCCTCCGGGTTGCCGCCGAAGTACGCGGACCACACGAACGCGGCGGAGACCGCGGCGACGACGAGCAGGACCAGCGTCTTGAGCGCGGTGCCGCCCACGGTCATGGTGCGCGCGCCGATCCCGGCCTGGGCCTGGAGGCGCTTGAGGGCGCTCTCCCCGAGCGCCGGGTTCGAAGTACGGTACATCGGGCTCTCCGTGCGTGGACGGGGGATGGGGGGGCGTCGGAAGCCGGCCCGACGGCTGCAGCCAAAGGTAAGCGCCGCGCCGGGGAGGCGCGAGGCCGGCGCACCTTGCGGACGGGTGGGCTCCGGCGCATCGTCAGGGCGACCACGGCGAATCCCCGGGCGACCATGACCGAGCCGATCACCGAGAACCTGGACTTTTCCTCCGCCCCCGAGTGGGCGCGGCGCTACCGCGCGGGCGACTTCCCGCCGTACGCCTACGCGGTGGACCTGGTGGGCTTCGCCGTCACCCCGGCCGAGGGGCGGCTGGAGGCGCTGGTCACGGTCCGCGCCCGGGATCCGTACGCGGGCTACGACGCCTGGCCGGGCGGCTTCGTGGACTGGGCGACGGACGCGGACAGCGAGGCCGCCGCGCTCCGCGAGTTCGGGGAGGAGACCGGCCAGCGCACGCTTCCCGGGCGGCCCGCGGTGGAGTACATGGAGAAGCTCAACGTGTACGACGCCAACGGGCGCGATCCCCGGCAGTTCGCCGGCTCCCCGGAAGGGGGGAGCCACGGCGTCCGCGTGGTGAGCAGCGGCTTCATCGGGCTGCTGCGCAAGGCGGGCCGGGTCCTGCGCCCCGACCAGGGGGAGGACGCCGCGGAGGCCCGCTGGGCCGGCGTCTACGACTACCTCCCTTGGGAGGACCGCCGCGGCGAGGCCGGGCGGGCCCTGGGCGCGAGGATCGCGCACGCGCTGCGGGAGTGGGCCGGGCGCGACCGGGCCCGGCGCACGCGCATCGACTTCGCCTTCGGGACGGACGGGGCCGAGTGGAACGAGGAGCGCGTCGCCGAGCGCCTGGCGCAGATGGCGGAGGCGGGGCTGGTGGAGGAGGCGCACCGCGACCTGTGGGGCAGGGTGGAGGAGGGGCGGGCGGGAGGCGGGTTCGGGCGGGCGATGGGCTTCGACCACCGCCGCATCCTGGCCGACGCGCTGGCCCGGCTGCGCGGCAAGATCAAGTACGTGCCGCGCTTCCTGATGCACCCCATGGAGCCGGAGTTCACGCTGGCGGAGCTGCACCAGGCGGCCGAGGCGATCTCCGGCCGCCCGGTGGACTACAAGAACTTCCGCCGGCTGGTGACCCGCTACCACCGCCTGGTGGAGCCCACCGGGGTCCACGCCGACCCGGGGCCCCGCGGGGGGCGCGCCCCCGAGCTGTACCGCTTCGTGGCCGGGACCGAGCACCAGCGCCTGGACCCCTCCATGCAGATCCCCTGGAGCCGCGCCGCCGAGTAGCCGGCGCCGCTCCCCTTGCGGCCGGCACGGCCGGCGAGTATTGTAGTCCGAGCGACGACAACCCCCTGCCTTCATCCCCCATCCCCCCTTTGAGGGAGCGACCATGCCGACCAGCGGACTCTACGGGACCTCGCTGGCCCTGCTGACGGACCTGTACCAGGCCACCATGGCGTACGGGTACTGGAAGCACGGGCGCCGGGACGAGGAGGCCGTGTTCAACCTGTTCTTCCGCAGGACGCCCTTCGGCGGCGGCTACGCCGTGGCCGCGGGGCTGGCGCCCGCCATCGACTTCCTGCGGGACTTCCGCTTCGCCCCGGACGACCTGGACTACCTGGGGGGGCTCGCGGGCGCCGACGGGGCGCCGCTCTTCGAGCCCGGGTTCCTCCGCTACCTGGGGGAGATGGAGCTGGCCTGCGACATCGACGCGGTGCCCGAGGGCACGCCCGTCTTCGCGCACGAGCCGCTGGTCCGGGTCAAGGGGCCCATCATCCAGGCGCAGCTGCTGGAGACGGCGCTGCTCAACATCGTCAACGCCAACACGCTCTTCGCCACCAAGGCCGCCCGCATCGTGCAGGCCGCGCAGGGGGCGCCGGTGGTGGAGTTCGGGCTGCGGCGGGCGCAGGGGATCGACGGCGGGCTCACCGCCAGCCGCGCCGCCTTCATCGGCGGGTGCGTGGCCACCAGCAACGTGCTCGCCGGCAAGCTGTTCGGCATCCCGGTCCGGGGCACGCACGCCCACTCCTGGGTGATGAGCTTCGACGGCGAGCTGGAGGCCTTCGAGGCGTACGCCGCGGCGATGCCCAACAACTGCGTGTTTCTGGTGGACACCTACGACACGCTGGAGGGCACCCGGAACGCGGTGCGGGTGGGCCGGGCGCTGCGCGAGCGCGGGCACGAGCTGCTGGGGATCCGGCTGGACTCGGGCGACCTGGCGTACCTGAGCATCGAGGCGAGGAAGATCCTGGACCAGGGGGGATTCCCGGACGCGAAGATCTTCGCCAGCAACGACCTGGACGAGCGCACCATCGAGGCGCTCCGGGGCCAGGGGGCCCGGATCGACGTGTGGGGGGTGGGCACCAAGCTGTCCACCGCCTACGACCAGCCGGCGCTGGGCGGCGTCTACAAGCTTTCCGCGGTGCGGCGCCCGGGCGGGGAGTGGCAGGACCGGCTCAAGCTCTCGGAGAACCCGGTCAAGCGCTCCATCCCCGGCCTCCTGGGGGTGCGCCGCTTCCGCAGGGGCGGCGAGTACGTGGGCGACGTGATCTACGACGAGCGCTTCGCCCCCGAGGGTGCGGTGAGGTACGTGCACCCTACGGACGCGCTCCGCCGCAACACGCTCGGGCCCGGCGTCGAGTGGGAGGAACTGCTGGTGCCCGTGTTCCGTGGGGGCCGGCAGGTGTACACCGCTCCCTCGCCGGCCGAGGCGCAGGCTCGCCTCCGGGAGCAGCTGGCGCGCTTCCACCCGGGCGTCCGGCGCTTCGACAACCCGCACGAGTACCCGGCCGGCATCGAGGAGGGGCTCAGCGAGCGGCGCAACCGCATGATCCTGGCCCTCCGCGAGGCGCCGGCCGTCGGCGGCCGCGCCGCCGCGGAGACGGGAGCCGCACGGGAAGCTTGACACGAGCGCACGGGCGAGCGATCTTGGTTGTAGTCGATTTGACGAATACGGCGGCGGTCGGGGCTCTCGCCGGAAGTGACGGCGCAGGGCCCGGGGAACAGGGGGAGCGGCGTTCCTCCGCCGCCCAGGTAATCGTCCAAGCGACTCGAAGTTCCGGCTCTTTTATCGTCCAAACGAATCCAACCAGGGAGGGCTCCATGGCCACCAGACAGCTGCCGGTTCCGGACCTCTACGACCCGGCGCACGCCGGCGACTACAACTACCGCCCCGACCAGCAGGCGGTGTTCGAGCAGGCCACCGCCTGGGCGCGCTCCCACGACGTGCGCCCCTCGGCGGGGGACTCGCGCAGGGTCCTGCTCCTCCTCATCGACCTGCAGAAGGACTTCTGCTTCCCCGAGGGCACACTGTACGTGGGCGGACGCTCCGGCCGGGGCGCGGTCGAGGACAACGACCGGATCGCCCGCTTCGTCTACCGCAACCTGGCCGCGATCACCGACATCACCTGCACGCTGGACAGCCACCTCCCCTTCCAGATCTTCTTCGCCCCTTTCTGGGTCGACGCGGACGGCCGGCCGCTCCGGCCCCACTCGGTGGTCACCACGGCGGACGTCCGGGCGGGCAGGGCGCAGCCCAACCCGGCGGTGGCGGGGTGGCTGACCGGCGGCAACTACGCCTTCCTGCGCAGCCAGGTGGAGTTCTACTGCGAGGAGCTGGAGCGGGCGGGCAAGTACACGCTGTACCTGTGGCCGCCCCACTGCCTGCTGGGGAGCGACGGGCACGCCCTCGCCGGCGTGATCCACGAGGCGCGCCTGTTCCACAGCTTCGCGCGCAGCGCCCCGGGCCGCGTGGAGGTGAAGGGGGGCAACTACCTCACCGAGAACTACTCGATCCTGGCGCCCGAGGTCACCCGCCGCTTCGACGGCAAGCCGCTCGACCAGAAGAACACCCGCTTCCGCGACGCCCTGCTCGAGTACGACGCCATCGTCGTGGCCGGGCAGGCGGCAAGCCACTGCGTCAAGTCGTCGATCGACGACCTGCTGGGCGAGCTGAGCGCCCACGCCCCCGAGCTGGTCAAGAAGGTCTACGTCCTCCGCGACTGCATGAGCGCGGTGGCGGTGCCCGACGGCCGGGGCGGCTTCCTGGCCGACTACACGGACGATGCCGAGGCCGCGCTGCGGCGCTTCACCGCCGCCGGGATGCACGTGGTCACCTCGGACACCCCGATGGACCGGTGGCCCGGGATGAGCGCCTGAGCCGCAGGAATGGGGCGCGCGCATCGGCGTGCCCCTGATGTAGTCCGAACGACGCCAACCAGCCACCACCCAGGAGGGACCATGAGCGACCCGACCCCCAGCGTGAACGACCTCTTCCGCCAGGCCCGCGACGAGGGCGACCTGTCCGGCGCCGCCTTCGACGCGCTGTCGCTGAGCCCCGACATCGGCGCGCAGATCCAGGCCGGGCTGGGGATCGCGCCCGACGACGTGCCGACCAGCGAGGTGGTGCTGCTCTCGCAGCTGCTGGACGACTCCAGCTCCATCGCGGGAGCGGGCAACGAGGCGGTGCTCCGCGCCGGCCACAACCTGGTGATCGACGCGGTCGCCGCCACCCGGCAGGCGGACGCGGTGCTGGCGATGGCCCGGCTCCTGAACCGCGCCGACCCGCTCTACGCCTACACCCCGTGCACGGCGGCGCCGCGCCTGGACGCCCGCAACTACCGCGCGCACGGCTCCACCCCGCTGTACGACCAGACGGCCGTGCTGCTGGGGACGGTGCTCGCCAAGGCGCGCGGCTTCGCGGACGCGGGGGTGCCGGCGCGCACGGTGACGCTGATCGTCTCCGACGGCGCCGACGTGGGATCCACGGAGCAGAGCGCGGCGTCGGTGCGGGCGATCGTGGAGGACATGCTCCGCCGGGAGACCCACATCGTCGCCGCCCTGGGGATCGACGACGGCGGGCACACCGACTTCCGCGCCGTGTTCCGCAGCATGGGGGTGCCGGACGGGTGGATCCTCACCCCCGGCAACAGCGCGGGCGAGATCCGCGCGGCCTTCCGCCTGTTCTCGCAGTCGGCCTCCCGGGCCAGCCAGAGCGCGCCGCTCTTCGGCCAAGTGGGGATGGGCGGCTTCCACGGGCTCAACTGACCATGGGGGGCCCATGCTTCGAGGCGGCGGGGGGCTCCGTGCGGGGCACCCGCCACCGGCACGGCGACGGCAACGCGCAGGACGCCTTCCACTGGGAGGCGCGCGGGGGCCTGGCCGTGGCGGTGGTGACCGACGGCTGCTCCTCCGGCCGCCACAGCGAGGTGGGAGCGAAGCTGGGCGCCCGGCTCCTGGCGGAAGCGTTCTTCGCGGAGTGCGCGGAGCGGGAGCGCGTCGGGGCGGAGCCCGGCGGGGGCGGCGGGGCCGGGCTCCTCCGCGGCGTCCAGCAGCGCCTCTTCGGGCTGGTCCTGGGGGTGATGGGGGCGATGAGCGGCCGGAGCCACGAGACGCTGGCCGACTGGTTCCTGTTCGCCGCGACGGCCGCCTTCTGCACGCCGGACCGGATCGTGGTGGCCTGCTTCGGCGACGGCGTGGCGGCGCTCAACGGCGAGGTGCGGGTGGTGGGATCGGAGGACAACCGCCCGCGCTACCCGCTGTACGGCGTCCTGGGCGACCCGGAGCCGGCGATCGCCTGCCCGGGCGAGCTGCTGTGGGACGTCCCCGCTGCCGAGGTGGAGACCCTCCTGCTGGGGACCGACGGGGTGGCGGACCTGGTCGCCGCCGCGGCGCGCACGCTCCCCGGCACCGGCGAGGCGGTGGGCGGGCTGGACCGGTTCTGGAGCGACGACCGCTACTTCGGCAACCCGGACGCCGTGCGCCGCCGCCTGGCCCGCATCAACCGCGACCACCAGCGGATCGACTGGGACGCCCGGAGCGTCCACCGGGAACCGGGGCTCCTCCCGGACGACACCACGCTGCTCGTCCTGCGTCGCCCGCGAGTCCCCGGCGCGCCACCATCGCAACCGGAGGAGGGCGGGCCATGGCCGAAGCGTACCTGAACGGGAGCCGCCTGGCGCTCGACCCCGGCAGGCTGATCGGGCAGGGCGGCGAGGCGGAGGTCTACGACCTGGGGGGCGGGCGCGCGGCCAAGCTGTTCTTTCCCTCCGACCACCCCGGCTTCGCCCACGACCCGGCGGCGCGCAGGGCGGCGGAGGAGCGGCTCCGGGAGCACCAGGCGAAGCTCCGCGCCTTCCCGCGGGGGCTGCCCGGGCGCGTGGTCGCCCCCGAGTCGCTGCTCACCGACCGCTCGGGCCGCACGGTGACGGGCTACGTCATGCCGCTGGTGTCCGGCGCGGAGGTCCTGCTCCGCTTCGCCCGGCGCGACTTCCGCCGGGCGGGCGTCGACAACGGCCGGGTGATCCGCGTCTTCCGCGACCTGCGCGCCACCGTGGAGGCCACGCACCGCGCGGGCGTGGTGATCGGCGACTTCAACGACCTCAACGTCCTGGTCCGCGGCGACGAGGCCTGGCTGATCGACGCCGACAGCTACCAGTGGGGCGGCTTCCGCAGCCCGGTGTTCACGGAGAAGTTCCTCGACCCCCTGCTGGCGGACCCCGCCGGGCACCGGCCGGTGCCGGCCCGGCCCTACGTGCCCGACGCCGACTGGTACGCGTTCGCGGTGCTCCTGATGCAGAGCCTGCTCTTCGTGGATCCCTACGGCGGCGTCTTCCGCCCCGCGGACCCGGCGCGCAGGCTCACGCACCCCGCCCGGCCGCTGCACCGCGTCACCGTCTTCCACCCGGAGGTCACGTACCCCCGGAGCGCGGAGCCGCTCGGCGTGCTCCCCGACGACCTGCTGCACCACTTCCAGCAGACCTTCGAGCGGGACCGGCGCGGCCCCTTCCCAGCGGCGCTGCTGGACGGCCTGCGCTGGACCCGGTGCACCGCGTGCGGCGGCGAGCACGCGCGCGCCCGCTGTCCCCGCTGCGCCGGCGCCGCCCCGGCGGCGGTCCGGGACGTCGTCCGGATCCGCGGGACGGTCCGCGCCACCCGCGTCTTCCGGACGCCCGGCGTCCTGCTCCGCGCGGCCCTCCAGGGGGGGCGGCTCGTCCACCTGGTCCACCAGGACGGCGGCTTCCGCCGGGAGGACGGCGCCGTGGTGCTGGCCGGCGGGCTCCACCCGGGGATGCGCTTCCGCCTGCGCGGCCCGGACACCCTGGTCGGCGTGGGCCGGAGCCTGGCCGTCCTCCGCCCCGGCCGCCCCCCGGAGCCCCTGGAGGTGGACCCCTGCGGCGGCCTCCCCACCTTCGCCGCGGGCGCGGACCACGCCTGCTGGATCGCGGGCGGGGAGCTGCTGCGCGATGGCCCCGTCGCCCCCGAGCGGATCGGCAGCGTGCTCCGCAACCGGAGCGCCGTGTGGGCCGGCGAGACGTGGGGGATGGGCTTCTACCGCACGGGCGGCGCGACCACCGGCTTCGTCTTCGACGCGCGCGGCAGGGGGCTGGACGACTCCGTCGCCCTCCCCGCCGTCCACGGGCAGCCGACCGCCGCGTGCTGCCGCTTCGCCGGGGACCGCGCCTGGCTCTTCGTCGCCACGCGGGAGGGGGGCCGCGTGGTGCACTCCTGCACGGTGGTGCGGCGGGACGGGACGGTGGAGGCGGCCCTGCGCGCCGACGGGGAGGACGCCGCCTGGCTGGCTTCCGCCCGGGGCGCCTGCGCGGCCGGGAGCGCGCTCTTCGTCCCCACCGACGAGGGGATCCTGCGCGTCGCGGTGGAGGGCGGGCGGCTGGTGGAGGAGGCCCGCTTCCCCGACACGGCCCACTTCCTGGACCCGGACTGCCGCCTGCTGGCGGGGCCCGACGGCATCTACGTCGTGGGCCGCCGGGAGATCCTGCTGCTGCGGATGGGCTGAGGCGGGACAAGTGAAGGCAGTAGTATACTTGGTTCACCCAGGGGAGGTGAGTTGTGTTGCCCCGTGAGTCGTTCGTTCGGGGCATCCTGAATATGGCGTTCCCTTTCTCCCTCGCGCCCAAACAACGCATGGTGCTCACCCTCAGCACCCTGGAAATCGGCCCATTGCAGGGCTATTTCGACGAGAGTGGGACGCATGCTGGGTCCCCTGCCATAGCGGTTGCCGGGTACATCTCGACAGTCGAGCAGTGGTCGGAATTCACGGTGGAGTGGAAAGAGGCGCTGGACGAGTTCGGTATGCCTGACTCCGCCGCGTTCCACATGACGGACTTTGTCAACCGAAGGAAGCACTTCAAGGGTTGGACGGAAGAAGAACGGCGCGGTCGGCTGGCGAGGCTCATTCAGATTATAAATCGCCACGTCATTGCGAGTATTGCAATCGTGATTCCTGGCGCCGCGTATGCTGCCGTCATGTCGGACAAGGCCAAGCGCATCACGGGTGGGGCATACGGGCTCGCCGCAACGGCCTGCTTCATGGATGCCGCGGCCCTGCTGGAACCCACATTCCCCACGGTGCGGATCGCTTACGCATTCGAGAGCGGTGCCAAGGGGATCGGGCAAATTATGAAGGTGTTTCAGGAGAACTTCAACGACCCGGTGCAAAGGGCCAAGCTGAAACTCGGGGGGCTCACGCTCGCGGGGAAAGAAGTGGCCCCCCTCCAAGCCGCGGACATCCTCGCTTATGAGATGTTCAAACACTTGCCTCGGCAGTTGGGAGTAGAGTCAAGGCGACCAAGATTGGAGAGCTTGCGGCCCTTGTCCGTGCCGCTGCACAAATGGGGGCACCTGGAAGAGGACGAATTGCGGAAGTGGGATTCGCTCCTGATTCACTCGCCGCTGTGAGAGAGAGCCCCAGCCGGGTCCACCCGGCTGGGGCTCTCTGTTTCAACTTGGCGGGCGCACTCCTGCCTCGCGGTGCAGGTCCGCTACCAACGCCAGCACCCGCCCTTGCGCCTCCGCTCGCCACTTCTCCGGCATTCCGCTCAGCGGCCCCGCCACGAATGCCCGCGCCAACTCTGCCGTGAGCGGATCGGTGCGGCTCTCCATCGTCCGAGCATACCACGCCGTCAGCCTGCGTCGGGCTCTTGGCGCAGGTGACGCTGGGGCTCTGCGAATCGCGCCGGGCGCCCGCAAAGCGACAGCAAGGATCGTCCTGATGGTTCATGGCGGACTGGTGTGTCCCACGTTGTTGACGTGTATTTGGCTCGTATATATTGCGTCGTGATATGTGGACAGCGTGTAAGCCCGTGCCGCTCAACCTCAATCCCCACGATGCCATGTCAAATGGTAGACGCGCCGGGCGTCCTGCCCCTGCGCCGCCCGCGATTCTCCGCAGCAACCTTGAGGGATACGACGGCGCCACCATCCTAGATGAACTGCGCAGCCCCGTGGGCGTGGTGCTGTGGCAAACCGTCCATGACCTGATCTTGTGGGCCTCCACTGCCCCGGGACGGCGCGGCACGCTGTGGGACCGCCGTGCGCTCGCGAAGCGAGACCGGCAGCTCCGGGAGGCGGACTTGGATGACCAACTCCGGCCGTGGCTCGTGATGCTGGCGGGGATTCTCCGGGAGGGGCGGGTCGTGACGGTGGAGGAGCTTGTGAGCGCGGCTGGCAAGGTGTCCGAATGGGCGGACGCGCAGGGCCTGCCCAAAACCGCGATCTGGTATGCGCAGGCGGCGGCGCTGATCGCCCCCACGGTTGCCGAACACGCGTTCCACGTGGGCACGCTGTACCACTTCCGGCTTACCGACTTCACCCGCGCCGTCACCTGGTACGCCCGCGCAATCGGCCTCTCCAAGCGCCGAGCCGACCCCGTGACCTATTCGCGCGCATACCGCCGCATGGGTCAAATCCTGATGCAGCGCGGTGCCTTCGACGTGGCCGAACGTGCGTTCCGCCGCGCGTACAAGTATTCGCGGCGCTCGGGGGTGCGGGCCGTGGCAGCGGAGGCGCTCCACGACCTGTACACCCTTGCGGTGGAGACCGGCCGCAAGCGCGAAGCGGAGGAGCTGGCCCGCCGCGCATTCACCGCGTATCCCCCCGCTCATCCTGGGTTGGTGGCGCTGGCGCACGATGTCGCCGTGCTCTGGATGCTACAGGGTCACCACACGCGTGCGCTCCCCATCCTGCAATCCGTACTTGGTACGGACCTGGACTTAGGGGTCCGCCTGATGGTGGTCTCCGGCCTTGCGAGAGCGGCCGGCGGGGCGGGGGATCGGGACGCGTTCCTCTCCGCATGGGTGGAGACGTGGGGGATCATCGATGCCAACCCCCATCTGGAGTGCGTCACCTCCTCCTTGGTGAGACTCGCATACGGCTCCGCATTGCTTGGGGATCGCGAGCGGGTAGAGCTGGCGGCCGCCTATGGCCTGGAACTGGCGCTTCAGCGCGGTCAAACGCCCTTCGCGGATGAGGCGCGTGCGCTGTTGGAGGGAGTTGCACAGCCGGTGAGCGCGCTGGAGGAACCCACACCCGCGGCGGCGAAACAGTTTGCGGAACAGCTCACCACGCGGTTGAGAAGGCGCGCGAGGAGTGCTGCGAGGGTGGGCCCCGGTGAAGGCCCACTCCCGCGGCGGTGCTGAGCGGCGGATCAGCCGCCGCCAATCGTGTGGAGACCGCGCGCCGTCACAGAGTCCGGTACGCTGGTGGTCGCGTCCGGCGGAGTGGTGTTCCGGCGCGGAGCGGAGGACGGCTCAGCAGGGCCGCTCACGTCACTGCACCCGGCAACCGCGAGCGCGGCGAGAACGGCAGCGGTGCGGATTGATCGGAACATGGCTCCCTCCTGGTGGGGTGTTTGTGGTACTTACAGGAGCCGTCAATTTAACGCTGCCGGGTCAATTAGGAGCGGAGGTATGAGGGCACCGCGATAGCGAGCGAAAGGGGCCGCTCCGGCGAGCGGCCCCCCGGGCGGGCGCGGGCGGACCGGCGGGGGCGTCAGCCGGCCGGGGCGGCGGCGCCGAGCGGCCCGCCGAAGACCCGGTACGTCTTGTACGCCGAGGCGCCCATCTTCTCCATGGCGCCGCGCATCTCCAGGTTGTCCTCGAGGATCCACGAGCCCTCGCCGTGGCGGTAGCCCCGGGCGGCGGCCTCGCGGAAGGCGTGCACGTACATGGCCGCGCCCAGGCCGAGGTGCTGGTAGCCCGGCTTCAGCCCCAGGGTGAGCACCCGCAGCGCGTCGATCTTGCGGCGGTGCCAGAGGAACTTGAACACCCCGAAGGGGAAGAGCCGCCCGTCCGGGAGGTGGCGGAGCGCGCGGTTCAGGTCGGGGAGGCACAGGCAGAAGCCGATGGGCTCCCCGTCCTCCTTTTCGGCCAGGAAGACGATGTGCGGGTCCACCACCGGGCGGAGCTCCCGGGCCATGTGCTCGAACTCGGCCGGGGTCATGGGGACGAAGCCCCAGTTCTGCGACCAGGCGGCGTTGTACACCTCCTGCACCCGGCGCACCTCTTCCTTGAGGTCCTTCATCCGCACGGCGCGGATGCGGGCGCCCATCCGCTTCGCCAGCCGGTCCATGGCGGCCACGGCCCGCGCCGGCGGCTCCGGGCTGGGCATCCAGTAGGCGACCAGGTCCTTTTCCTTTGCCAGCCCCGCCCCCTCCAGCAGCCGCGCGTAGAAGGGCGGGTTGTGCGACATCATCACCGCGGGCGGCGTGTCGAACCCCTCCGTCAGCACCCCCGGCGAGTACAGCTCGTCGTTGGTGGACAGGTTCATGGGGCCCATCACCCGCTCCATCCCCCGCGCGCGCAGCCAGGCGCGGGCCGCGTCCACCAGCGCCCGCGCCGCCTCCGGGTCGTCCAGGCACTCGAACAGCCCGAAGAACCCGGTGCGCTCCCCGTGGTAGTCGGTGTACTGCCGGTTGTCCACCGCGGCGATGCGCCCCACCGGCTCCGCGCCGCGCTCGGCGAGGAAGTACGCCACCTCGGCGTGCTGGTGGAAGGGGTGCTTGCGGCGGTCCAGGAGCCCCTCCACCGCCATGCGCAGCGGGGGCACCCACCGGGGGTCGCCGGCGTTGGCCTTCCAGGCCAGGTCGATGAAGGGGCGCAGGGACTCGCCCGGGGGGATCTCCCGGACGCGGAGCGGTGCCGTCATGCGGACTTGGAGGGGGAGATGGAGAGCGGGGACGCGCCGAGGCGGCCGCGGCGCGCGCGCCGCGGGCGCCTCCGCCGCTCCC
>DASVQR010000175.1:0-80239 GCA_036389055.1 Longimicrobiaceae bacterium
CGTGCCGGGGGAGGGCTGTCCGGGGTTCGGGCTTTGTTGTTCTCCCCCTTTCCCCCGCTTGCGGGGGAGAGGGGGCCGGGGGGTGAGGGGGCCACCCCCAGCGGACGCAGCACCAGCCCCGCGTGAGGGATTTCGGCCCGAAGGGGCGAGACCCGGCGGGGCAGTTTCCGCCGGGGCTCGACTCCGTTACGCAGCGTTGTTTGCTGCGTTACGGAGCCGAAGCCCGACCCCGGCGCCAGCCGGGGGCACGCCCGAACCCGCAGTTCACAACGGCATGCCGAGCCGCTCCGCGGCACGACTACGGTACACGCGGCTCAGGTGCAGCTCGGTGCCGTCCAGCAGCGCCACCCGGTAGTCCCCCCCGAACCACGGCCGCAGCTCCCGCACCCGGTCCAGGTTGACGATGGTGGACCGGTGCACGCGCAGGAACCGCCGCGGGTCCAGCCGCGCCTCCAGCTCGCCCATGGTCTCGCGGATCAGGTACGTCGCCGCCCCCACGTGCAGCTCGGCGTAGTTGCCCTGCGCCCCCACCCAGTCGATCTCCTCCGTCCGCAGGAACAGGATGCGCCCCTCCGACCGCACCAGCAGCCGCTCCACGGGCTGCGGCGCGTCGGGCGGAGCCGCCCCCGCCTCGCGAACGCCCGCGGTGTCCCCCCGCCCGGCCAGCTCCCCCAGCAGCCCGATCAGCCTGCGCCGGTGCTCGCGCGTCTCGCGCCGGCGGATCTGCTCGCGCGCCCGCCCGAACGCCTGGTGGAAGCGCGCCGCGTCGAACGGCTTGAGCAGGTAGTCCAGGGCGTGCACCTCGAAGGCGCGCAGGGCGTAGTGGTCGTACGCGGTGACGAACACCACGTGGGGGAGGTCGTCGGCGCCCAGCGACTCCAGCACGCCGAAGCCGTCGCGCCCCGGCATCTGCACGTCCAGCAGGAGCAGGTCGGGCGACAGGGCGCGCACCGCCTCCACCGCCTCGTCGCCCGTGGCCGCGGAGCCCACCACCTCGGCGTCGGGCTCCTCGCGGAGCAGGCGCAGCACGCGGCGGCGGGCCAGCGGCTCGTCGTCAACCACCAGGGAACGGATCGGCATCGCTCGCTCCTCGGGTCCCGGCGTGTCTCCCCCACCCCCCGTCCGCCCCGGCGTGGGCCGGCTCCCCGCCGGCGCCGTCCAGCCGCAGCGGCAGCGTTACCGCGGCGGACACGCCGCCCCCCGGTGCGCCGCGCACCTCGAAGCGGTGCTCGTCGCCGTACAGCCGCAGCAGGCGGGCGCGCGTGTTCCCCAGCCCCACCCGCTCGCGCAGCGCGCCGCCCGCGGGGAGGCCGCCGCCGTCGTCGCGAACCTCCAGCCGCAGCCGCCCGCCCTCCCGCTCCGCCGACACCTCGATGCAGCCGGGGCCGGCGCGCTCGGCGATGCCGTGCCGCAGCGCGTTCTCCACCAGCGGCTGCAGGAGCAGGTTGGGGACGCGGGCGTCCAGCGTGTCCGGGTCGACGGCAAGGGTCACCGACAGGCGGTCGCGGAAGCGGGCCTGCTCGATCTCCAGGTACGCGCGCAGGAAGTCCAGCTCGCGCCGCAGCGTCACCTCCTGCGCGCCGGCGTTGTCCACGCTCAGGCGCAGCAGGTCGCCCAGCCGCACGATCATGCGGTCGGCCTCCGCCGGGCTCTCGTGCACCAGCTCGGAGATGGTGTTCAGGGTGTTGAACAGGAAGTGCGGCTGGATCTGCGAGCGGAGCGCCTCCAGCTGGGCGCGGGCCAGCTGCGCCTCCAGCCGGGAGGCGTGCAGCTCGCGGTCGCGGTAGCGGCCGTAGTATTCCCAGGCGTAGCGCACGCCCACGATGATCCAGTACCACTGCACGTTCCAGTGGAAGGTGCTCGCCACGTACGGCCAGAACTCCATCCGCGACTGCCAGAGCAGCTTTCCCACCGCCACGTTGACCGCGGCGCCGGCCAGGGCGAACCCCACCGCGGCGGCCAGGTGCAGGGCGAGCGAGCGCGCCCGCGCCCCGCGCTCGAAGCGGAAGCGGCCGGCCAGCCACAGGATGGGCGGGGTGAACAGGGCCCAGGCGTACGCGTCGGCCACGTTCGCCGCCAGCCCCCGCACGTCGGCGGGCTTGCCGCCGGCGAGCTCGCCCAGGTAGGGGCGGGTGCCGTAGAACAGCCCCACCAGCGTCCAGCACGCCAGGATCAGGGCGAGCAGGGCGCGCCGCTCCTGGAGGAAGCGCCGGGCCGCGCCGGGCGGGCGGGAGGGGGTGGGGCCGGGTGCGCTCATGCCGTGTCCTGGGGGGAGGTGCCGGGCGTGCCCCCCAAGCTGGGGGCCGCCGGGCGGGCCGCCACGCGCGCGGGACGAGCCGTGCGCCCGCGGGGCGAGCGGCGCGCGGCGGGGACGGACCGCGCGGGGCGCGGCCGGCTACAGGTAGCTGGCGATGCGCGCCTGCAGGCGCTCCAGCCGGGCCCGGTAGCCGCGGCTCAGCCGCAGCTCCGCGCCGTCCGACAGCAGGAGCCGGTAGTCGCCGCCCGGGCAGGGGCGCAGTTCGCGGACGCGGTCCAGGTTGACGATGGCGGAGCGGTGCACGCGCAGGAACACGCCGGGGTCCAGCCGCGCCTCCAGCGCGCCCATGGTCTCGCGGATCAGCCAGGTCCGCCCGCCGGCGTGCAGCTCGGCGTAGTTGCCCTCCGCCCCGATCCAGTCCACCTCGGCGGCGCGCACCAGCAGCACCCGGTCGCCGGAGCGCACCAGCAGCCGCTCCAGGTACCCGCCCGCGGGCGTCTCCTCGCGCGCCAGCCGCTCCAGCGCGGCCTGGAGCGCGTCGCGCTCGCGCTCGGCGTCGCGCTCCTCGGCGGCGGCCAGCGCGCGGCGCATCGCCACCCGGAAGCGGTCCGCGCCGAAGGGCTCCACCAGGCAGTCCAGCGCCTGCACCTCGAAGGCGCGCAGCGCGTGCCTCTCGCCGGTGGCGACCAGCACCGCCAGCGGCGCGCGCTCCGGCCCGGCGGCCTCCAGCACCCTGAAGCCGTCCAGCCCGGGGAGCTCCGCGCCCAGGAAGGCCAGCTCCGGCCGCAGCGCGCGCAGGCGCTCCAGCGCCGTCGGGCCGTCGGCGCACTCGGCCACCAGGCGGGCGCGGGGCTCGTGCGCGAGCAGGGAGCGGAGGCGCGCGCGCGTCTCCGGGCTGGCGAGGGCGACGAGCACCGTGAGCGTCATGGGGCACCTCGCGGCGGCGGCTGCCGTCCAGGCGGTGGAGGAGGGGGCGCCGGCGGGTCCGGCGGGGCGGGTGCGGTGATCGCCCGTCCGCAATCTCCTTGGACGCGTGGGAGGGGCGGAAAGTTCGGCCCGCCGGGCACCTGTTCCGCCAGGGACAACGGCGCGGCCCGCCAAGCGCCCGTGCCGGTTCGGCTTGCCGGGAATTGGCGGGATCGGCCGGCGGGGCGGCGCGCGCCTCAGCCGGGCGGGGCGGGGGCGAGCGCGGCCTCGATCTCCTGCACGGTGGCGCGGGCGCTCCGCCCCACCCCGATCACGGTGGCCGAGGCGAAGCCGGTCCAGTCGCCGTAGCCCACCAGCCACAGGCGCGGCTCGGCGACGGAGCGGGTGCCGCTCACCTCCACCCGCCCGCCGCCCCCCACCACGCCCAGCGGCGCCAGGTGGTCCAGCGCCGGGCGGAAGCCGGTGCACCAGACCACGGCGTCGAAGCGCTCCTCGCGGCCGTCCGGCCACACCACGCCCTCCGGCGTGAAGCGCGCCGGGGGGCGGACGGCGTGCAGCGCGCCGCGGTCGCGCGCCTCGCGCACCGGCGGCACCATCACCACGTCGCCCAGCGAGCGGGGCGGGCCGGGGTCGCGCCCCTCCCGCCGGGCCCGGTACCTCGCCGTCGCCTGCTCGAACAGCACGCGGCCGTCCACGTCGTCGGGGAGGAAGCGCGGCGGCTCCAGGGTGGCCCAGGCGACGCTCGCCACCCGTGACAGCTCGGCCAGGAGCTGCGCGCCCGAGTTGCCGCCGCCCACCACCAGCACCCGTCCGCCCGCCAGCGCGTCCGGCGAGCGGAAGTCCGCCGAGTGAAGCTGCACGCCGCGGAACTCCTCCCGGCCGGGGACGTCGGGCACGTACGGCCGCTGCCAGGTGCCGGTGGCGCTCACCACGGCGCGGGCCGTCCACGCGCCCACGTCGCCCTCCACCGCCAGGCGATCGCCGGCGCGGCGCACGGCGGACACCCGCACGGGGCGGCGGACGGGGAGCTCGTAGCGCGCCTCGTACGCGGCCAGGTAGGCCAGGAAGTCGTCGCGCCCGGGGTACTCGTCCTCGCCGCCGCGCAGCGGCCAGCCGGGGAGCGAGCTCCAGCGCGCCGGCGAGAACAGGCGCAGCGAGTCCCAGGCGCGCAGCCACGCCCCGCCCGGCGCGGGGGCCGCGTCCAGGATGGCGAAGCGGAGCGGCGTGCGCCGCAGGTAGTAGCCCACGGCCAGCCCCCCGCCGACCACCACCACGTCCAGTTCCCCGTCGTCGCCCATGTCGCCCCCGGTTCGGTCGCCGCACTGTCCGCCCGCCCTTCCGGGGCATAATATCGGCGCTGCCGGCGGGATGCCGACAGGCGGGCCACCACTGGAGGGAGGACGAGGAGATGGAGCTGCGATTCCACACGCTGGACGTGTTCACCGACCGCGTCTTCGGCGGCAACCCGCTGGCGGTGTTCCCGGACGGCCGCGGCGTGAGCGGCGAGGCGATGCAGCGGATCGCGCGGGAGCTGAACCTGTCCGAGACCGTCTTCGTGCTCCCGCCGGACGACCCGGCGCACACGCGCCGGCTGCGGATCTTCACCCCCGCGGCCGAGCTGCCCTTCGCCGGGCACCCCACCGTGGGGACGGCGTTCCTGCTCGCCGCGCTGGGCGAGGTGCCGCTGGCCGGCGAGGAGACGGGGATCGTGTTCGAGGAGGGGGTGGGGCCGGTGCCGGTGCGGATCCGGGCGCGCGGCGGCCGACCGGTGTTCGCCGAGCTGACGGCGGCGCGGCTGCCGGAGCGGGGCCCGCCGCCCCCCCCGCGCGGGGCGCTGGCGGCGCTGCTGGGGCTGGCGGAGGACGACCTGCTGGACGGCGAGTGGGCGGCGGAGGGGGTGTCGTGCGGCGTCCCGTTCCTGTTCGTGCCGCTGCGCGACCGCGCGGCGCTGGGGCGGGCGCGGGTGGACCCGGCGCGCTGGGAGGCGCTGCTCGCCGGGTGGTGGGCGCCGCACCTGTACGTGCTCGCCCTGGACCCGGAGCTGCCGGGCTCCGACGTGCGGGCGCGGATGTTCGCGCCGGCCATGGGGATCGCGGAGGACCCGGCCACCGGCGGGGCGGCCTCCGCGCTGGCCGGCTACCTGGCGTGGCGCTCGCCGCGGCGGGACGGCACGCTGCGCTGGACGGTGGAGCAGGGGTTCGAGATGGGGCGCCCCAGCATTCTCCGGGTGGAGGCGGACGTGCGCGGCGGGGAGGTGGCGGCGGTGCGGGTGGGGGGCGCCTCCGTCCTGGTCGCCGAGGGCGTGATGCGGCTCCCGGACGGGGAGGCGTAGCGCGGCCGGGCCCCGGCGCGCCGGGGCCCGGTCGCCGGAGCGGGGCGATGCCGGGCGGCGGCAGCGTCCCGCTCCCTCCACGCGACCCGCGTCGTCGGACCGCTTGCGCGCCGACTCTTTGCATTGTAAAGTACTTGGCAACCCGGGTGCCGATGTGCCCTGGATCGCCGGCAACCTGTTCTCGACCCCGGAGGAAGCGATGAAGATGGACTGGCTGGGACGCGTCCGCGGTGCGGTCCTGGTGGGGCTGGCCTGGGCCGTGGCATGGGCGCTGGTCGCCGTGCTGGCGGGGCTGATCGTGGACCCGGACGGGTCCATGGACGAGATGTGGGTGGCGATCGGCGCGTACCCGGGCTTCCTGTGTGGGGTGCTCTGCTCCGCGGCGCTCGGGATCGCGGGGGCCCGTCGCAGGATGGAAGGCGTGTCGCTTTCCGGTGCGGGCGTCCGGGGGGCGGCGGTCGGCCTGCTGGTGGGCGTGCTCCCGTTCATCGTGGGGGAGCCGACTTCGGAGATCCCGCTCTGGCAGCTCGGCGCCGGGGTCGTCGGCTCCATCGCGCTGCTGAGCGCGGTCTCGGCCGCTGTCACGGTGCTGGTGTTCAGGCGCGCTGCGTGGGGGCGGGCGCCCGTGACCGCGGGGCCGAAGGTCTGACCCGCGCCGCCGGTCGGACGGGCGAGCACGGACAGGGGCCGGGTCCGCAGGAGCGGACCGGGGCCCCAGGGGGTCCGGGGGCTGCTAGCCCAACAACACTTTCGATACACCATATTGACACTATCCCCTGTCGACTGTACAGTTCGGCGAGAGCTGAAACGGGATCCGCTCGCGTAGCGTAGACGAACGGGGGGCATCGCTCGCGACGCCCCCCGTGGCCCGGCCGGAGCCAGGCACCCCGCAATCGTGTGCGCAACCCTGGGCGGGTTCGCGGGTCTAATGCTGGCGGGCTCCGCGCTTCCGGCGCGCGCCGCGTAGAGTGCGCCCTGCCGTGGAGAAAACAGACAGGAGGAGAGGCCATGCGCGTCGGCGACGTGTCGGTCCGGCTGGTGCCGGTGGGCGGCGGGGAGATGATCGAGGGCGAGGACGGCCGCGTGCTGGCGCGCCCGCGGCAGGTGTACGCCGTCCGCCTGGAGAACCACTCCGACCGGCGCTCCGTGGCCCGGGTGTCGCTGGACGGCCTCCCGGTGACCGGCGGCGGCCTGGTGCTGTCGCCGGGCGAGGCGACGACGCTGGAGCGCCCGACGACGGAGGGCGAGCACGGCCGCTTCACCGTGTTCGCGGAAGGGACGGAGGAGGTGTTCGGCGACGACGGGGGCCGCGGCAACCCGGAGCTGGGCCTGGTGGAGGTGGAATACCGCCGCGAGCTGGCGCCGCCCCCGCCGCCGGTGTTCGTCCCCCGCGCCGCGCCGCCGGCGATGCCGGGGCGCGAGTTCGACTTCCCGCCCGCGCCGCTCCCCTCCCCGCCGCCGGCCGCGCCCGCGCGCCCCTCCACCGTGCCGCAGATCTGGTCGTCCGCCCGGGCGCCGGCCCTGCCGTCGTCGGCGCCGCTCCCGCCGACGGCGATGCCCTGGCCGGCCCTGCCCCTGCCGCCGGCGGCGATCCGCGAGAGCGACGTGGACTCCGCCGCGGGGACGGGGCTCACCGGCCGCTCGGAGCAGTCCTTCCGCACCGTGGCCGTGGGCCCGCTGGAGGAGGCCGCGACCCGGGTGGCGCTGCGCATCGTGATCGGTAGGCCGGAGGCGTTCGGCCGGGCGCGGCCGCTCCCCGGGGCGGAGCGGCCGGTGCCGCCGCGCCCCGCGCCGCGGCCGTGAGGAGGCCGGGCATGGACACGGGACCTGCGGGCGCGGCCGCGCGCGTGGAGGAGGAGCTGGCGGCGCTGCTCCCCGGGCGCTCGCCGGCGCTGCACATCGAGCAGGTGGTGGAGCGCACCCGGCTGCTCCTCGCCCGCCTGGGGGTGGCGCCGGAGGTGTGGGAGGACCGGCTCACCGTCCGCACGGTGCGCTACTACCGCACCAAGGGGATCATCTCCGCCCCCTCTGGCGAGGGGCCGAACGCCCGCTACGGCCGGCGCCACGTGCTGGAGGCGGCCACCGCGCGGCTCGCCGGGCACCTTCACCACCTCAGCCTCGCCGACGCGGCGGAGCGGATCGCCGCGCTGGACGACGCGGGGCTGGCCACGCTCCTGGCCGAGCTGGTCGACACGACGCGGGAGGAGAGCGCCGCGGCGCCGCCGCTCTCGGTCCTGCCCGCGCGCCCGCTCCCCGGCCGGGCACCCGCCTCCGCCCCGGCCGGGAGCGGTCCGGCGGAAGACGGGGCCGAGCCGGTCGCCGCGTCGCACAGCGTCACGCTGCACCTGCCGCACGGCGCGCTGCTCGTGCTCCCGGCCGGTCACCCGGCGCTGGCGCGCTCCCCGGCGGCGGACGTCGGCCAGGCGGTGGCGGGGCTGCTGGACGACGGTCCTCCGCCGGCCTGAGCCGCTCGCGCCCGGCCGCCCCGGCACGCGCCCGCGCACCCGCCGGGTTGCCGCCGCGGCCCCGCCGCGCCAGAATCCCACCTCCCGTCCGCGACCCCTTCCCGCTCCACCCGTCCCATGCGCCACCACCACCTCGTCCGCCGCGCCGCGCTGCTCCTGGCGCTGGCCGCCTGGCCCGCCGCCCTGACGGCGCAGGGTCCCGTGTCCCCGGGCGAGCGGATCCGCGTGTGGCCGCGGGACCCGCGGCTGATCCGGCCGGACGTGCGCCTGCTCACGCCCGCCAGCCGGGTGCAGGAGGGCGTGGTGCTCTCCGCCGCCGAGGGGCAGGTGGTGATGGAGATCGACTCGCGCGTGGCGACGGTGCTCCACGTGGGCGTGGGCCACTGGACCACGGAGCACACCGTCCGGCTCGACGACCTGGAGCGGATGGAGGTGTACCGCGGCCAGGAGTGGCTGCGCCCCGGGCCAAGGCGGCTGCTGGTCGCGGCGGGGACCGGGGTGCTGCTGGGGACGCTGATCGGCGTATCCAACGGGGAGTGCAACGGGGAGCCGTGCACCCGGCGGCAGAGCGTGGGCTTCGGGGTGGCGGCGGGGCTGCTGGCGGGCGGCGTGATCCTGGCCCTGCCGCGGGACCGCTGGGAGGAGGTGCCGCTGCCCTAAGCGGAATCGCCGCAACGTCTTCCGCCTGTCACCCTCCGCCCTCTCCGGCGACCCCGGGGGAGGACACCAGCCAAACCCCTTTCGGACCCACGCCCCGCCGAAAATCCGCTATCTCGTTCAACAACAAGTACATGCGGGGGTTTCGGGCACCGGTCTTGCCTGTCCCGGAGCAAAAGGAACAGAACACGGAGACGGAACCCTTTTGCTTCGGAGCCCAACATGAGCCTGTTATCTCTCGGCCGACGGGGCGCGGTGCTCGCCGCCGTGCTGGCCGCTTCGGGTTGTGCCAGTGGCGGTCTGGGCGGACTCGGCGGACTGGGCGACATCCTGGCCGGCGCGGCCGGGCTGCCCGGATCGGGCCAGCAGGGGCAGGGCCAGGGCCAGGTGGTGGCGGAGGTCCAGGCGCTGGACACGCAGCGGCAGCTGATCCAGGTGCGGACCCAGAACGGACAGACCGGCTCCGTGCTGTACGACCAGAACACGGTGGTGGTCTACCAGCAGCAGCGGTACCAGGTGTCCAACCTGGAGCGCGGCGACGTGGTCGCCATGCAGGTGCAGCAGACCAGCCAGGGGAGCCCGTACGCCAGCCGCATCGACGTGCAGCAGAGCGTGCAGGAGCGCACGGGCCAGAGCACGGGCGGCGGCGGCGTGGGGGTGCAGCAGTTCACCGGGCGGGTGGGGCAGATCGACCACCAGCGCGGCATGTTCCAGCTCCAGACCTCGTACAGCGGCAACGTCGTCGTGTCGCTTCCCTACAACCCGTCCAGCACGGTCGTGAACCAGTTCAACCGGCTGCGCAGCGGCGACTCGGTGCGGCTGGAGGGCTCACAGATCGGCAGCGGCCGCGTGGAGTTGTACCGCTTCTACTGACGACTGCGGGGGAACACTTCACCGGCTCTGGCACCCACGGTGACGGGGCCGGCTGGAGCGCGATGCACTTTGAATTGGCCGGCAACGTGCGTTTGCTTCTCTCTGGTCACGAAGCGGGTTCACCCAACGGGAGTCAGGAGGTCAACATGGCGAATACGACTGGCGGCACGGGAGGTGGAGGAACAGGCGTAAGTGGGGGTGAAAAGGATCGCGGCGGAAGCACGCCACGCCTGTCCCCCGAGGACGACCGCAGTATCGTGAAGAACCCAAATAACCCCGCTCACGAGCACGATCGCGTGAACCGGGAGAGGCAATCCGGCGGCGGCTGATTCAGTCGGCCCTGTTGTCTGAGCCGACGACGGGCGGACATCGAACCGACTTCGATGTCCGCCCAGTTGCGCCCTGGGTTCCGGACGGGTATCGATTACTCTCCAGCCTCGCCGACCCGCTCGCCCACCCTCGCCGACTCCCGACCATGACAGCGCGCACCGTCAGACGGCCCGTGCTCCTCGCCGCGGCCCTGCTCCTCGCGTCGGCCGCCCGGGTACCCGCGCAGAGCCCGCCCGCGGCGCAGGCCGGGCAGCGCTCCGAGATCCTGTGGGACCGCTGGGGCGTGCCGCACGTGTTCGCGCGCAGCGACCGCGACCTGGGGTGGGGCTTCGGGTGGGCGCAGGCGCACAGCCACGGCGACCGGGTGCTCATGCTGTACGGGCTGGCGCGTGGGCGCGGCGCCGAGTACTGGGGCGAGCGCTACCTGGCGTCCGACCGGATGATGCGCACGGTGGGGATCCCGGAGCAGGGTGCGCGCGACCTCGCCGCCCAGCCGGCGGAGCTGCGCCGCTACCTGCAGGCGTTCGCGGACGGCTTCAACGCCTACGCCCGCGCGCACCCCGAGCACATCGCCGACTCGGTCGAGGCGGTGCTCCCGGTCACCGCGGCGGACCTGCTGCGGCACAGCCACCGGGTCATGTTCTCGTTCGTGTCCATCACCGGGAACCAGCCGCCGGTCGTCGGACTGAACGGGCTCCCGCCGGAGCGCCAGCCGGGCTCCAACGGCTGGGCCGTCGCCCCGTCGCGCGCGGCCGGCGGCCACGCCATGCTCCTCCAGAACCCGCACCTCTTCTGGGACGACGACCTCCAGCTCTTCTACGAGGCGCAGCTGGCGGGGCCCGGCACCGACGTGTACGGCGCGACGCTGATCGGCTTCCCCGTCATCGTCATCGGCTTCAACGACCGGCTGGGGTGGACGCACACCGTCAACACCATCGACGCGCTGGACACCTACCGGCTGACGCGGTCGGGGGACGGATACCGCTTCGACGGGGGCGTGCGCCCCTTCCGGACCTCGCGGCAGACGCTGCGGGTGAAGGGGGCCGACGGGCGGCTGCGGGGGGAGGAGCTGGTGGTGCGGCGCTCGGTGCACGGGCCGGTGGTGCGCATGGACGACACCTCGGCCGTGGCGCTGCGCACCACCTCGCTGGAGGCGGGCGGGCTGGCCCGGCAGTTCCGGGAGATGGGGCGCGCCCGGAACCTCGCCCAGTTCGAGGCGGCGCTGCGGCGAATGCAGCTCCCCATGTTCAACGTGGTCTACGCCGACGGGGACGGCCGCGTGCTGTACCTGTTCGGCGGGCGGGTGCCGCGGCGCCCCTCGGGCGACTTCGCGAGCTGGCAGGGCACGGTGCGCGGGGACACCTCGGCCACGCTGTGGGAGGGGATCCTGCGCTACGACGAGCTGCCGCGCATCGTGGACCCGGCGAGCGGCTTCGTGCAGAACTCCAACTCGCCGCCCTGGTTCGCCACCCTCCCCTCGCCGCTGGACCCGGCGCGCTTCCCGTCGTACCTGGCGCCGCCCTGGCTGAGCTTCCGCGAGCAGCGCGGCCTCACCATGCTCACCGCCGACAGCAGCATCACCTGGGACGAGCTGCTGGCGATGCGGGGGTCCAACCGCATGCTCCTGGCCGACCGGGTGCTGGACGAGCTGATCCCCGCCGCGCGTGCCAGCGGGCAGCCGCTCGCCGCGCGCGCCGCGGAGGTGCTGGAGCGCTGGGACCGCACCGCGGACGCGGAGAGCCGGGGCGCGGTGCTCTTCGCCGCCTGGGCGCGCCAGGCGCGGCCCTCCGCCGACGGGAGCGGCTTCGCGCGGCGCTGGGACCCGGCGGCACCGATCACCACCCCCGGCGGCCTGGCCGACCCGGCCGCGGCCGCCGCTGCGCTGGCCCGGGCGGCGGAGCGGGTGGAGCGGGCGTACGGCGCGCTGGACGTGCCGTGGGGACAGGTGAACCGCCTCTCCCGGGACCTTCCCGGCAACGGCGCGGACGGCGACCCGCTGGGCGTCTTCCACGTGGTCAGCTTCGCGCCCACGGAGGGCGGCGACACGTTCCGCGCCGTTTTCGGCGACACCTACGTGGGCGCGGTGGAGTTCACGCCGGGAGGGCCGCGGGCGCAGACGCTTCTCGCCTACGGCAACGCCACCCGGCCCGGCTCGCCACACGTGCGCGACCAGCTCCCGCTGCTGGCGCGCAAGGAGATGCGCCCCGTGTGGCGCACCCGCGCGGAGGTGGAGGCGAACCTGGAGGAGCGCACGCCGATCCGCCCCTGATCCTGCTCCATGCACGCCGCCCCGGCTCCGCGCCACGGAGCTGGGGCGGTCTCCCCGGCGTCCCCCTCTCCTCCCACCCCGCGGCTCCCGCCATGATCGACCTCCGCACCCCGCTGTCGCTGCGCACCTCGTTCCGCTTTCCGCTCCAGTCGCCGCTCGCGCAGCAGGAGGTATTTTGGGGCGCGGCGCTGCTGGTGCTGCTACCGGGCGTGGGATGGCTGCTCAACATGGGCCACCGCATCATGCTGGTGCACCACATGCTGCACGGGCGGCCCGCCTGGCCGGCGTGGCGCGACCCCCTCGGGCTGCTGCGGCACGGGGCGGTCACCTTCGCGGGGATGCTGTACTACTACCTGCCGGCGGGGGTGCTGGGCGTTATCGCCTGGCGCACCGGGTCGGTGGGGTGGGCGGCGGGCGCGGCGACGCTGGGGGCGCTCGCCACCGTGGCGATCCCCGGCTACATGACGCACTACTGCGTTGCGTTCGACCCGCGGGAGATCTTCGACCCGGTGCGGGCGCTCTCGCGGGTGCGGCAGGGCGGGGCGGCCTACTGGCGCGCCTGGGGGATCGCGCTCGCGGCGCTCGCGCTGTCGTTCGCGGGGCTGCTGGCGGCGGGGGTCGGCTTCCTGGCGACCAGCGTGTGGTTCTGGCAGGTGGCCGGGTTCAGCTTCGCCTCGGTGTTCGCGCGGCAGGCGGGGGAGCACGCGGCGCCGGGCGGCGGCGCGGCCGCTCCCGCGGCGGCTACGGCCGGTCCGCCGGCGGAAGCCGGAGCGTGAACACGCTCCCCTCGCCGGGAGCGCTGGACACGCGCAGGTCGCCGCCCATGGCCCGGGCCAGGTCGCGGCTGATGGCGAGCCCCAGCCCCACGCCCTCGCGCGGGTTGCTGAAGCGGCGGTCCACCTGGATGAACGGGTCGAAGATGGTCTGCTGCTTCTCGGGCGCGATCCCCGGCCCGTTGTCGCGGACGCTGACCTGCACCCACTCCCCGTCCCGCTCGCACGTCATCCGCACCCGCCCGCCGGCGGGGGTGAACTTGACGGCGTTGCCCACCAGGTTGAGGAGGATCTGCCTGACGCGCTCCTTGTCGCCCAGCAGCCGGAGGGCGGGGTCGCACTGCGTCACCGACAGCGCGATCCCCTTCGCCCCGGCGAGCGGGGCCACCAGCGGCTCCACGCTCCGCACCAGGTCGCACGCGGCGTGGGAGCGCAGCTCCAGCTCGATCCGCCCCGCCTCCACCCGCGCGAAGGCGAGCACGTCGTTGATCAGCGTGAGCAGGTGCTGCTGGTTAGTCTTGACCCGTTCCAGGGCGCCGCGCTGCGCCTCGGTGACGGGGCCGTGGATCCCCATCTCCACCAGGTCCACGTAGCCGCCGATGGCGTTGAGCGGGGTGCGCAGCTCGTGGCTCATGGAGGCCAGGAAGTCGGCCTTGGCCCGGTTGGCGGTCTCGGCCTCGGCGCGGGCGGCCTCCGCCTCGGCCCGCGCGGCCTCGGCGGCGGCGCGCTCGCGCTCGCTCTCCCGGAGCAGGCGCTCCACCTGCCGCCGGGCCAGCACCTGGTCGGTGACGTCGGTGCCGTGCGCGATGATGCCGGAGCGGGTGCCGTCGGCCTCCAGCAGCGGCAGGTAGGAGAAGTCCACGAACCGCTCCTCGGGCGGGGCGCCGGGGGTGCGGGCGAGCCGGATCGGCAGCTCGCGGCCCAGGAACGGCTCTCCGGCCGCCAGCACCCGGTCCAGCAATTCCACGAAGCCCTGCTGCACCACCTCGGGGAGCGCCTCGCGCACCGGCCGGCCCAGGATCTGGCGGTGGCCCACCAGCTGGAAATATGCGTCGTTGGCCAGCTCGAAGACGTGCTCGGGGCCGCGGAGCACGGCCAGGAAGGCGGGCGCCTGCTTGAACACGTACTCCAGCCTGGCGCGCTCCACCTGGAGCTCGCCGAGCAGCCGGTCGCGCTCGGCCTGGAGGGCGCGGGCGCGGACCTGCCGGGTGGTCTCGTAGCAGTTGATGAGCACGGCGCCCACCTCGCCGCTCTCCACGAGCACGGGGCTGTACGAGAAGGTGAAGTAGGCGTCCTCCAGCGCGCCGTGCCGCTCCACGCGCAGCAGCCGGTCCTCGAAGTACACCGTCTCGCCGCCCCAGACGCGCTCGAACAGCGGCCCCACCTCGTCGCGGATCTCCGCCCAGCTCCACAGCACCGAGCGGCCCAGCCCCGCCGGGTGCTTGTCGCCCATGATGACGCGGTACGCGTCGTTGTAGATCTGCAGCAGCTCCGGCCCCCAGCACAGGTTCTGCGCGATCCCCTGCCGGATCGCCATCCCCGCCGCGGTCTTGAGGCTCTGCGGCCACGCCTCGGCGGGCCCCAGCGGGGTCTCCGCCCAGTCCTTGTCCCGGCAGAGCCGCCCCATCTCGCTGTCCGCGGGAAAGACGACCTCCCGCTCCCGCCGCGGAGGGCCGGCCCGGTCCATACCACTCATGTGCGCTGCTCTGAACGTGCGTGCGAAGTCTCCCCGGCCGCTCCCCGACGTCCGCCACGGCGCGGTGGACGGAGGAGCACGCCAGACCCGCGCCACCGTGGCGTACGTCACGTCGGGCGCGCCCCGGGAGGGCCTCCGCGGCTCGTTGTCGATGCCCCGGCGCGCGGCTAGATTCGGGGGTGCCGGCGTGCGTCCCCCGCCGCGGTCCCTTCCCACCCCAAGGCCCCGCCCATGAAGATCCCCGCCGACTGGCTCACGCAGAAGGCCGGCAACCAGCCCACCGCCGAGCACCGCGGCCTCCCCGAGATGGCGGCGCTGCGCATCCGCCGCGACTGGCAGAAGCTCAAGGCGCAGGCGCAGGAGGGCGACGAGCTGTGGGCGTTCGCGAACCCGTCCAACACCTGGAAGAAGCTGGGCAAGCAGACGGGCTACGCGCTGGTGCGGGACGGCAAGATCGTGCAGAGCGTGGTGGTGACGAACACGTACGCGTAGGATCGAAAAACCGAATGTCTGTTGGGCGGTACATCCGTCGTGGTGGTGAACGGGCGCAGAGAGGGTTGGCTCAACACGCATGAGAACCTGAGATGTGGAGCGTATTTCTTGAGCATAACAGTACCCAATAGCGAGCCTCCGTTCGATGACGAGCTGGTGATGCAACTCCTGAGGTATCGTGAAAGTCTGAATTTCGAAACGAAACGCGTCGGTGATAATCGGCGCAAGCTCGAAACAATGGTTGCCTTCGCAAACACGGAAGGTGGTTTGCTGCTGTTGGGTGTTGAGGACGAAGCGCGGGCTGAGGGACGCAACCGAATCTATGGCATTCAAGAGAATCCCGAATCGGTGGATGAGCTACTGCGACTCTTCCTTCATCGGATTACGCCACTACTCGGCGAGCCGAACTCGACTCCACCTCGCTTCATCGAGATCGGGTGCACGTTGCGCGACAACTCGCGGGGCTCTGTCATCGCAGTGCAGATTTCGAAGAGTACTGCGGTTCATTCGGTTGTTGATGGCGGTACCTTCGTTCGGTACGAACGTAGTAACAGGCAGATTTCGGCTGCGGAGATTACCGCCCTCTCGATGCGGCGGGGATCCATCAGCGTCGTTAATACGCTCACGGATACACCTTTCAACCTATTGGATACCGGCTACTGGCGTGAGTACGCACAACAGCGCCGTCTGACGCGGCCGGTCGCGGAGGCCATGCTCCACCTTGGCTTGGCGAGGGAGGAAGGAGGTGTACTTCACCCCACCAAGGCGGCAGTCCTCCTCTTTGCGGAGGAACCAAGTGGATTACTCGATTCCAAGTGCGCTGTCCGCATTTTCCACTACAAAGGAGATTCCGTCGAGCGCACAACAAACCCCAACCTGGTGAGACCCCCTGTGACGGTCAGTGGGCCGCTTCTGCTCCAAATTCGGAACGCCCGCGATGTAGTGTTGAACGAACTCGCAAGCGGTGTTCAGGTTGGGCCACTCGGGTTCGAGATTGCTCAGCGCTACCCCGTGAGGGTAATCCAGGAGGCGATCACAAATGCCGTAATCCACCGTGATTACTTCATTTCTGCTGATATCCACATCCGCATCTTCGCGGACCGGATCGAGATAGAGAGTCCGGGCGGACTCCCAGGTGGCGTCACCACCGCCAACATTGGAGTGATAGGCTCCCGACCGCGCAATCGGGCACTGGTCGATCACTTGCGTGAATTTCCAGTGCCTCCGAACCTCGACGCCGGTGAGGGAGTGCCGATGATGCGTCGGACAATGCTACAATCCGAACTCTATCCACCCATCTTCGTGAACGAAGATGCGGGTGGAAAAGAGTCAGTACTTGTGCAGCTCTCCAACCTGGATCGACCGTCGATCTGGAGTCAGGTAGAAGACTATCTCGATCGAATGGGTTCTATAGCGAACGCTGAAGTGCGCGCACTTCTTCATACGGACAACGCAGTCCGTGCCTCACGGCTTCTGAAGGGTTGGGTCGAGCTTGGACTTTTGGAGTTGGTGGATCCTGACGCGCCGAAGCAGCAGCGTCGGTATCAGCGCCCGGGGACATCACCGGTGAATCTATTTTCAGGGTTGACAGACAAAGCCCGCCCTGGTGCCAGCTAATCGCTCTCAACTGAGTTGGTTATGGATGAGTGGCATTTCCATGGTTGGGTGATACCAGAGTACGAAGCCCATGCATTGGGGTACCCATCGAAGCATTATCAATTTCGCAGACCTTTGAAAATGATCTCCCTAAAACAAGGAAGCCTAGATATATCAACCTTTTCTGATCGGCGTCATTTTCACGCACTACTTTCGTAGTCATAGCGATGTCCGATGGCACCAACTGCTGATGACGATCGCCGGAGTAGGCATGCAGACGCCTGACTCCGTTGGTCAGCCCGAGGTCGCCGTCCGGGCAGTTTGACGACAACTATCGGCCGGGCTGCTCTTGTCACGCCAGCTCTTCGACAGGGAAGAGGTTGCACGGCACCCACTCCGGAGTTACATGGAAGCCGTCCACGGGCCCCGCGGGTCGGGCCCACGCTCACGTCCGTCGGGAGGCGCCAGGCATGAAGAACCTGTACGATCCGGCGGTCGCGGAGCAGATCAAGGAGCGGCTCGCCCGCCTGACGCCCGACAGCGAGCGGCAGTGGGGCACCATGAGCGCGGCGCAGATGGTCGCCCACTGCGCCGCGGGGCTGGAGCCGGCGGTCGGGGACCGGAAGCCGCCGCGGATCTTCATCGGGCGGATCATCGGCGGGATGCTGAAGCGCAGGGTGCTCGGGAACGAGGAGCCGCTGCGCCGGAACACGCCCACCGAGAAGGCGATGATGGTGGCGGACGACCGGGACCTGGAGGCCGAGCGGACGCGGCTGCGCGGGCTGATCGACCGGTTCGTCGCCGCGGGCCCGGCGGGGTGCACCACGCATCCGCACCCCTTCTTCGGGCCGCTCACGCCGCAGGAATGGGCGATCCTGATGTACAAGCACCTGGACCACCACCTGCGCCAGTTCGGCGTGTAGGCCGCCAGGACGGGAAGCACGGCGGCCCCGCACCTCGCCCGGTGCGGGGCCGCTTCGTCCAGGAGCCTTTCCCCCTCGGCTCTACGACCCGCTCCCCTCGCACCAGGCGAGCACCTCCGCGAAGCCCCGGTCCTCCAGCGACCCGAACATCGGGCTCTTGGACAGCTTGGCCTTGGTGATGGCCGGGCTGGAGAGCCCGCACAGGAAGCGCGCCTGCTGCCGCGGGTGCCCCAGCGCCGCGCGGTTGTCGCGCACCAGCTGCCGGAACGCCACCGCGTCGATGCTCCGCTCCACCGGCCCGCGGTCCGGGCGCGCCGGGAACCGGGTGGCGCGCCCCGTCTCGCACCAGGTGCAGTGCCCGCACGGCTCCGCGCGCGCCTCGCCGAAGTAGGCCAGCAGGAAGTTGGTCTGGCAGCCGTCGCGCTCCACCAGCTCCACCACCTGCCCCACCCGGCTCACCTCCGCCGTCTCCCGGCGCGCGAACCGGGCCTCCAGCTCGTCGGCGAGCGCCTCCGCGTCCGCGGCGTCCACCAGCCGCGTGAACCGCTGCCGCGCATCGGTGACCTGCACCTCCGCCAGCCCCTCCGACTGGAGGTAGTCCACCATCCTGACGATGCGGTCGCGCCCCTCCCCCAGCTCCGCGCCGACCACGGCCGGGTCCAGCGTCAGCCACTCGCGCCCCTTCTTGGCCTTCTCGAAAACGGCATCCACGAAGCGCGCCCGGTCCTCCGGGAAGCGCGCCGTGATCTCCGGCAGCGGCGTGGAGAAGCGCACCTTGTACCCCGCGTAGAACGGCGTCCCCTGACGGAGCACGCCCATTAGCTCCAGGTAGGTGAGCGCCGTGCGCAGCACCAGCTGCCGGATGTCGTGCGCGGCGGAGAGCGCGTACTGGCTGACGTCGAACTCGCGCGGGCCGCCCAGGATCTCGCGCAGCAGCCCCAGCAGCGACTCGCGGGTGGGCGTGTCGCCGTAGGTGAAGTTCTCCAGGGTGGCCACGTCCTCCAGGCTCCCCATGAGCTCCACGGTGGAGGGCCGCCCGTCGCGCCCCGCCCGGCCGACCTCCTGCGAGTAGCTTTCCAGCCCCTTGGGGAGGTTGTAGTGGTAGACGTAGCGCACGTCCGCCTTGTCGATCCCCATCCCGAAGGCGATGGTCGCCACCACCATGGCGCGGTCCGACGCCTTCCACCACTCCTGCACCTGTGCGCGGGCCACGTCGTCCATCCCGGCGTGGTAGGGGCGCGCGGGGAGCCCGGCGTCGGCGAGCGCCTGGGCCACCCGCTCCGCCGTGCGCTGCAGGGTGACGTAGACGATGCCGGAGCCCGGCGGCCGGCTCCTGATGCGCTCCAGCAGCGCCGCGTCGCGCCCGCGGGCCGGGGTCGGCGAGGTGCGCAGGAACAGGTTGGGGCGGTGGAAGCCGGTGACCACGGCGTTCTCGCGGGCGATGCCGAACGAGGCGCAGATGTCCTCCACCACCGGCGGCGTGGCGGTGGCGGTGAGCGCCAGCACCCGCTCCGCGCCCACGGCGCGGGCGGTCTCCGCCAGCTTCAGGTAGTCCGGGCGGAAGTTGTGGCCCCACTCCGAGATGCAGTGCGCCTCGTCCACCGCGAACAGGGCGATGCGGGCGCGGCCCAGCTGGTCCAGGAAGCGCTCGTTGTTGAAGCGCTCCGGCGCCACGTACAGCAGCCGCAGCTCGCCCGAGCGGAGGCGCCGCTCCACGGCGCGCGCCTCGTCGCCGGTGAGCGACGAGTCCAGCCGCGCCGCGTCGATGCCGCGGCCGCGCAGGAAGTCGATCTGGTCCTTCATCAGCGCGATCAGCGGCGACACCACCACCGTCACCCCCTCCAGCAGCAGGGCGGGGAGCTGGTAGCACAGCGACTTGCCGCCGCCGGTGGGGAACACGGCCAGCGCGCCGCCGCTCCCCAGCAGCGCGTCGATGACCCGGCGCTGGCCGGGGCGGAACTCCGGCAGGCCGAAGCGCTCGCGGAGGACGGAGTCCACGTCGGTGGGGTGCGCGCGGGGCGCCGTTGTTGTATTCATCCCTGTTCCTGGTATCCGATTCCCGAGCCGTTCCCTGGTCGATGCGCCCTTCGCTGCTGCTGCCCGCCCTCGCGCTGCTCCCCGCCGCCCTGGCGGCCCAGCAGCCCGCTCCCAACGCGCCCCGCTCCCTGGCCGGGTGCTGGGCGCTGACGCCGGGCCCCTGGACCCCGGCGCTCGCCGCGTCGGCGGCGCACACGCTCCCCTCGCGCATCGCGCTGGACACCGTGGCGGCGGAGGAGACCACGCTGCGCGGCTCGCTCCGGGTGCGGGCCGTAGGCGGCACCGCGGGGACGGCGCGCCACGTGGCGTCGTGGTCGCCGCTCCCCTTCCGGCGCGACTCGCTGCGCATCCGCTGGTCCACCGTGGGCGCGGGGGTGGACGCGCGCCTGCGGGTGGTGCGGAGCGGCGAGCTGCGCGGCCGCGCCACGGCGTTCACCGTAGATGCGCCGGGCGGCGCGGCCACCGCCACGCTGGTCGCCCGGCGGGTGGCGGACTGCGCGGCGCCGCCTCCGCCCGTCGCCGCGGCACCCCCGGCGGCGGCCCCCGCCGCGGCGGAGGGCGTCACCGTGGTGCCCGGGCTGGAGGCGCGCGGCACCCGCAGGGGGCGCGACCCGGACACCCGGCCGGAGCGGCCGCGCACCCCGCCGGTCGCGGAGCCCGAGGGGCTCCCCCGCCCTCCCGCCCCGCCCATCGGCCGGGCCGAGGAGGTCGCCGGGTACGTGGTGGGCGGCGCGATCCTCTGGCTGCTGGTGCACCTGGCCGGCGTCCTGTAGGAGGATCGGCCGGCGGGGCCCCGAAGGTAACACCGCGGAAAACCCGCTGCGACCTTTCGGGCCCCTCGTGCATCCTATCCGGTGAGGCCGCCCCGCACGGGGCCGCCGGCGGCGAACCCTCACCGATCCCGAAGACCATGCGCACATACATGCGGCTGCTGTCCCTGCTGGGCGCGGCGGCGACCCTGCTGGCCTGCTCCTCCGCCTGCGCGCGCGCGCAGGCGGCGCCCGACGCCCCGGCCGGGGCGGGGCCGCGCCTCGCGCTGGAGGCGTGCTCGCTCCCCGGCGTCCCGGGGCCGGCGCGCTGCGGGACGCTGCAGGTGCCCGAGAACCGCGCGCTCCCCGGCGGCCGCCGCATCGGCCTCAACGTGGCCGTGATCCCGGCGGAGAGCGCCGCGCCCGCGCCGGACCCGGTGTTCGTGCTGGTGGGCGGGCCCGGGCAGCCGGCCACCGTCGTGGCCGGGCAGGTGCTGCCGCCGCTGGCGGCCGTGCGCCGCGACCGCGACGTGGTGCTGGTTGACCAGCGCGGCACCGGAAAGTCCAACCCGCTGACCTGCGGGAGCGGGAGCTGGACGCAGAACGCCCGCGGCTCGGGGCGCGATGTGGAGCAGCTGCGCGCCTGCCGCGCCGAGCTGGAGCGTCGCGCCGACCTGCGCATGTACGGCACCCCGGCCGCCGTGGCCGACCTGGAGGCGGTGCGGGCGGCGCTCGGCTACGAGCGCGTCAACCTGGTGGGGATCTCGTACGGCTCGCGCGTGGCGCAGGAGTACCTGCGCCGCCACCCGGGGCGGACGCGCAGCGTGGTGATGCGCGCGGTGGCGCCGGTGGGCTTCAACATCCCGCTGGACGGCGCGCTCGCCGCCCAGGAGGCGCTGGACCGCGTGGTGTCCGACTGCGCGGCGGACGCCGCCTGCTCCGCCGCCTATCCCCGCCTGGCCGCCGACCTGGACTCCGTCTTCGCCCGCGCCGACCGCTCGCCGGCCCCGGTGCTGATCCGCGATCCGGCCTCCGGCGACACGGTGACGCTGCAGCTGTCGCGCGGGCTGCTGGGGCAGACGCTGTACACCCTGCTGCTGGGGAGCTCCACGCGGCAGTCCATCCCCATGCTGGTGCACGGGGCGGCCACCCGCGGGCCGCAGGCGCTGGAGGGGGTGCTCTCGCAGATCATCCCCGCTGTGTACGGCCCCATCCCCCGCGGGATGTACCTGAGCGTGGTGTGCTCCGAGGACGCGCCCCGCATCACCGACCGCGACGCCGACCGGGAGGGCAGGACCTTCATGCGCGAGGCCGCCGCGATCCGCAGCTCGTGCGCCGGGTGGCCCCGCGCCGCCCTCCCCGCCGACTTCCACCAGCCCGTGCGCTCCGACGTCCCCGTGCTGCTGGTGTCCGGCGGCGCCGACCCCGCCACCCCGCCCGCGATGGGCGAGCGGGCGCTGACGTACCTGCGCAACGGCCTCCACGTGGTGGTGCCGGCAGCGTCGCACGGGCCCGTCTTCCCCGGGTGCGCGGAGGAGCTGGTGGCGCGCTTCGTCGCGGCCGGGTCGCACGCGGGGCTTTCCACGGAGTGCGCGGCCGAGGTCCGCTGGCGGCCCTTCGCCGTGCCCGCCGCCACGGCGTCCGCCGCCGCGCCGGCGCCGGCGGCGCGGTCCGCCGCCTACACGGAGGTCCCGCTGGTGTGGGACAGCGGCCGGATCGTGGTCCCGGTCCGCGTGGGCGCGCACGACTCGCTCCGGTTCATCTTCGACACGGCGGGCGGCGGGAGCGTGGTGTCGCCGGAGACCGTGGCGCGGCTGGGGATCCCCGCCAGGGCGGGCAACTCGGTCCAGGTGATGGGGGCCAGCGGCGCCGTGCGGCTGCGCCAGGTGCCGCTCCCCGTGGTGTCGGTGGGGGGGCACTCGGTGGCGGGGATGACGGCGGTGGTGACGGAGATGGGCCGCTTCCGCCGCTCCGCGGGGCCGGCGTACGCGGGGGTGCTGGGCAACGACTTCCTGCGCGCCTTCGACGTGGAGGTGGACGTCCCCGCGGGCAGGCTGCGGCTCTGGCGGCGCGGGGCGTCCCCCGCGCCCCGGCCCGGCGCCGCTCCGGCCACGGTCGCCAACCTGTCCCGCATGCCGGGCTTCGTGATGTTCGACGTGACGGTGGGCGACTCCACCGTGCGGGCCATCCTGGACAGCGGCGCGGCCACCAGCACCCTGAACTGGCGCGCCGCCGCGGGGGCGGGGGTGACGCGCGCCACCCCGGGGCTGCGCGTCACCCGGGCGGTCGGGGGGATGTCGGGCGGGATGGTGGAGAGCCACCTGCACACCTTCGACCGGGTGGGGGTGAAGGGCTTTCGCTTCCCGCCGCTGGAGATGAGCATCTCCGACCTGCCGGTGTTCCGCGCCCTGGGGCTGGGCGACCGGCCCACCATGCTGGTGGGCGCGGACCTGCTGCGCACCTGCCGCGTCTTCATCTCCTACACGGAGCGGCGCGTGCACCTGTGCGGCGCCGCCGCGGCGTAGCGGGAGCGCGGGAGAGCCGTGCACGCGGACGCCTTCGCCGAGGCCCTCCGGCCGCACTACGACGACGCGGTGAGGTACACCCGCGCCCTGTGCGCGCGGTGGTCCCCCGGCGACGCCGACGACGTGCTCCAGCAGGCGCTCCTCCAGGCGCTGGAGCACTACGGGTCGCTGCGCGACCCGGCGAAGTTCCGCTCCTGGCTCTTCCGCATCGTCACGCAGTGCTTCCACGCCGCCGCCCGGCGGCACTTCTGGCGCCGCTTCGTCCCGCTGGCGGAGCTGGGCGACGCCGAGCCGATGCCCGCCGTGCTCCGCGGCCGGCCGGACGCCCCCGGCCGCGCGGCGCTGCTGGCCGCGCTGGGGCGGCTGCCGGACCGCGACCGGGCGGCGCTGCTGCTCTTCGAGGTGGCGGGGATGTCGCTGGAGGAGGTGGGCGCGGTGCAGGGGGACCGGAGCGTGTCCGCCACCAAGTCGCGCCTGAGCCGCGCCCGGCAGCGCGTTCGGGAGATGCTGGAGGCCGGGGTCCGCGCGGGGCGCGGCCCGGCCGGCGAAGGGGGAGTGGAGGCGGCGGCGCTGCGCCTCCTGGACGAGATCGACGCACGGAGGAAGTCATGAGCGAGCTGGACCGCGAGCTGGAGGCGCTCCGGCGCGAGGAGGTGGGGGACAGCTTCCCCGCGGTGTCCGCCTGGCTGCACCGGGTGGAGGCGGAGCGGGCGCGCGCCCCGTCGTCGGCGCGCCGGCGCAGGCTGGTGCTGGTGTTCCCCTCCGTGCGCATGGCGACTGCGCTGGGGGCGCTCCTCGTGCTGGTGGTGGCGTGCGCGCTCCCCGTGCGGCAGACGGACACGGTCGGGATGTATGCCTCCGCCCGCTTCCCCGGCACCGCCGAGCAGGCGCGCGCCGCGGTGGCCCGGCTCCCGTGGGCGCGCGGCGCGCTCGCCCTGGCCTCCACGGGGGCGGACGGGTGGACCACGCTGTACCTGGTCCCGGTCGGGCGCGATCCCGCGGTGGCACGGCGCTGGGCCCATTCCCTGTCGGAGCTTCCCGGGGCGATGGACGCCCGCGTGGCCCCCCTCCGGGACCAGGTCGTGCGCCCCGGGTACGCCGCCGCCGGCCGCGCGCTGTTCGGCGCCCGCTTCCCCGGCGCGTCCCTGGACGAGCGCGAGCGGATGGGCCGGGTAATTGCCCTGGCCAGCGACCTTGCCCCGGGGAGCGTGGTGGTGATGGAGCACCCCCGCGCCGGCGCGCCCGGCGAGGCCGTGGTCTACCCGGGCGCCGCCGACTCCGCGGGCCGAGTGGAGGTGGCCGTGGCCGACGACCCGCAGGTGTTGCTCCTGGTGCTGCGCCGCCGGGAGGGCGCCGAGCCCGACACCGTGCTGGTGCCGCTGGACGCCGGCAAGCTCCGGGGCGCCAGCGACGCCGAGCGCTCGGAGGTGGTGCGCCGCGCCCTCCGCGAGCGCGGCATCGACAACGTGGACGTGCGCGTGGAGAACGGCATCGTCCGCGTCACCACCACGCCGAAGTCGAAGCCGTAGCCCACTTTCGCACTCACGCACTTTCGCACTTCGGTTTGTCCGACGCCGTCCTGGTGTTCGTCCGCGCGCCGGAGGCCGGCCGCGTCAAGACGCGCCTCGCCGCCGAGATCGGCGGCGAGGCGGCGCTGCGCGTGTACGTGCGGCTGGCGGAGCACGCGCTGGAGCAGGCGCGCGCCGCGGGGGCAGCGGTGCGGGTGCACTTCACGCCGGGGGGCGCGGGGGAGCGGGTGAAGGAGTGGCTCGGGCCGGGAGCGGCGTACCTGCCCCAGGCGGAGGGCGACCTGGGGGAGCGGATGCGGGGCGCCTTCGACGCGGCGTTCGCGGCGGGGTTCTGGCGGGTGGTGATCATCGGCTCGGACCTGCCGGATCTCTCGGCGGAGCTGCTGCGGCGGGCCTTTGCGCTGCTGGACGCGGGCGAGGCGGTGCTCGGCCCGGCGAGGGACGGGGGCTACTGGCTGCTGGGGCTGCGGCGGCCGGTGCCGGAGGTGTTCCGGGGGATCGCCTGGAGCACGGCGGAGGTGTTCGCCGACACGGTGGCGCGGCTGCGGGCGGAGGGGATCGAGCCGGCGCTGCTGGAGGTGCTGATCGACGTGGACGAGGCGGCGGACCTCCCGCCGGGGTGGCGCGAGTGGGCGGAGGGGGACGGCGGGTAAACGGGAGTGCGGGAGTGCGAAACGGCAACGGAGACCCCCTCCCCCGGCCCCTCCCCGCAAGGGGGAGGGGAGAACGACGGTGTGGGGGGGCAGGGGTAAGTGCGAGGGGCTACCCCTCACCCCCCGGCCCCCTCTCCCACAAGGGGAGAGGGGGAGAACGACAAAAGCGAGGAGCAGGAAGCCCTCCCCCGGCACGGGGGAGGGTGGCGGCTCTCAGGCCGCCGGGTGGGGGCCACCAGCGGACGCCAGCGCGGGCCCCGCGCGAAGCCCGACCCCGGCGCCAGCCGGGGGCACGCCCGAACCACATGCCGTCCAATCCGTTACCCCACCCGAGTCAGACACCCGTGGCAGAGTTCGTGCTCACTGGCCGCACCCGGCAGCAACCCTGAACACCCAGCGAGCGAGAACACCCACGTGTCGTCCAGATCTCCCGTCCACGGCCACCCGTCCGAGCTGGCGCAGGTGGTGGAGCGAAACATCCAGGCGCTGCTCCACCGGAAGCAGGCGCAGGACCGCGCCAAGCGCCTCCCGGAGCGCATCGCGGACGCCGTCACCAAGTTCGCCGGGAGCATGACCTTCGTGTTCATCCACCTGGCCGCGTACGGCCTGTGGATCATCGTCAACCTGGGGTGGATACCGGGCATCGAGCCGTTCGACCCTACCTTCGTGGTGCTGGCGATGGAGGCGTCGGTGGAGGCGATCTTCCTTTCCACCTTCGTCCTGATCAGCCAGAACCGCATGGCGGCCGCGGCGGACGAGCGCGCCGACCTGGACCTGCAGGTGAGCCTGCTCTCGGAGCACGAGGTGACGCGCCTGGTCTCCCTGGTCGCGCAGATCGCGCAGAAGATGGGGATCGAGGACGCGCACGACCCGGAGCTGGACGAGCTGGCGAAGGACGTGGCGCCGGAGAAGGTGATGGACCGCATGGAGGAGCACGAGCGCGCCCTGGGCGTGGACCGCGGCGCGGGCTGAGGCGGAACGGCCCTTTCCCCTCCCCGCCGCGCGGCGTAGACTGTCCCCCGAGCGCCGCGCCACCCCACCCGCAGCCGGGAAGGTCGCCCGTGAAGGTCGCAGTCGTCGGCGGGGGACCCGCCGGTCTCTACCTCGCCCTCCTCCTCAAGAAGGCCGACCCGTCGCACCGGGTGACGGTGCTGGAGCGCAACGGCCCGGACGACACCTTCGGCTGGGGCGTGGTCTTCTCCGACCAGACGCTGGGCAACCTCCGCGAGGCCGACCCGGAGAGCTACGGGGCGATCACCGACCAGTTCGCCCACTGGGACGACATCGACGTCCACTTCCGGGGCGCCACCATCACCTCCGGCGGGCACGGCTTCAGCGGCATCGCCCGCGTCAGGCTGCTCCAGATCCTCCAGCGCCGCGCCGAGGAGCTGGGGGTGGAGCTGCGCTTCGGCGTGGACGTGGCGGACGACGAGGCGCTCCCCGGGCTGGGCCTGGGCGACGTGGACCTGGTGGTGGCCGCCGACGGCGTCAACTCGCGGCTGCGCGCCAAGTACGCGGCGCGCTTCGAGCCGGACCTGGACGTGCGCACGGCGCGCTTCGTGTGGCTGGGGACCACGCGGCTCTTCGACGCGTTCACCTTCATCTTCGTGGAGAACGCGTACGGCGTGTTCCAGGTGCACGCCTACCGCTACGACGAGTCCAGCTCCGCCTTCATCGTGGAGTGCGACGAGAAGTCGTGGCGCGCGGCCGGCTTCGACCGCATGGGCGAGGCGGAGACCGTGGCCGCCTGCGAGGCCATGTTCGCCCCCTGGCTGGACGGCCACCCCCTGCGCAGCAACGCCCCCCACCTGCGCTCCCCCTGGCTCGCCTTCACCCGCGTCTCCTGCCGCCGCTGGCACCACCCGGACGCCGACGTGGCCCCCGTGGTGCTGCTGGGCGACGCGGCGCACACGGCCCACTTCTCCATCGGCTCGGGGACCAAGCTGGCGCTGGAGGACGCCATCGCCCTGGCGCGCATCCTGGGCGAGGAGCCCGCGCTGGCGACGGCGCTGGAGCGCTACCAGGAGGAGCGCCGCACCGATGCGCTTCGGCTGCAGAACGCGGCGCGCAACTCCATGGAGTGGTTCGAGAACGTGAAGCGGTACGTCCACCTGGACCCGCCGCAGTTCGCC
Source organism: Longimicrobiaceae bacterium (assembly GCA_036389055.1). Taxonomy (GTDB): domain Bacteria; phylum Gemmatimonadota; class Gemmatimonadetes; order Longimicrobiales; family Longimicrobiaceae; genus JAFAYN01. The sequence goes on from DASVQR010000175.1 coordinate 27,216, forward strand.
TACTCGCTGCTCACCCGCTCGCAGCGCGTCTCCCACGAGAACCTGCGCCTGCGCGACGGCGCCTACCTGTCCGGCGTGGAGCGCTGGTTCGCCTCGCGCGCGGCCGGCGGCGAGGTGGAGCAGGCGCCGCCCCCCATGTTCACCCCCTTCCGGCTGCGCGGGCTCACGCTTCCCAACCGGGTGGTGGTGTCGCCCATGGACATGTACTCGGCCGTGGACGGCGTGCCCAACGACTTCCACCTGGTGCACCTGGGGGCACGGGCGCTGGGCGGCGCGGGGCTGGTGATGACGGAGATGACCTGCGTCTCCCCCGAGGGGCGGATCACGCTGGGGTGCTGCGGGATGTACGCGCCGGAGCACCTGGCCGCGTGGAAGCGGGTGGTGGACTTCGTGCACGCGGCGTCCCCCGCGAAGATCTGCCTGCAGCTGGGGCACTCGGGGCGCAAGGGCGCCACCCGGCGGATGTGGGAGGGGATGGACGAGCCGCTCCCCGAGGGCGGCTGGGAGGTCCTGGCGCCCTCCGACCTCCCCTGGAAGCCGGGGAACCCGGTCCCCCGCCCCATGACCCGCGCCGACATGGACGCGGTGCTCTGCGAGTTCGTCCGCGCCACCGAGATGGCGGCCCGGGCGGGCTTCGACATGGTGGAGCTGCACTGCGCCCACGGCTACCTGCTGTCCAGCTTCCTGACGCCGCTCAGCAACCGGCGCACGGACCGCTACGGCGGCTCGCTGGAGGGTCGGCTGCGCTATCCGCTGGAGGTGTTCGCCGCCATGCGGAGCGCCTGGCCGGAGGAGCGGCCCATCTCGGTTCGCATCTCCGCGACCGACTGGGTGGACGAGGGCGGGCTGGACTGCGGCGAGGCGGTGGAGATCGCGCGGGCGTTCAAGGAGGCGGGCGCGGACCTGATCCACGTGTCCGCCGGGCAGACCACGCCGGACGCGAAGCCCGTCTACGGGCGCATGTTCCAGACGCCGTTCAGCGACCGCATCCGCAACGAGGCCGGCATCGCCACCGTCGCCGTGGGCAACATCACCGAGGCGGACCAGGTCAACGGGATCATCGCCGCCGGCCGGGCGGACCTGTGCGCGCTTGCCCGGCCGCACCTGAGCGACCCGCAATGGACGCTGCACGCGGCCGCGGAGCTGGGCTACGCGGAGCAGTGGTGGCCGGTGCAGTACCTGTCGGGCAAGTCGCAGCTGGAGCGTCAGCTGAAGCGGCAGCAGGAGCTGCTGGGGAACGCGACGATCTGAGATTCGGCTGTGGAGTCGGGGCCGCGTAGGAACCAGGCCAAACAGCCGGCCTGTTTCCTACGCGGGCTCCGCGAGCCTCCTCGGTCGGCACGGAACTGCTGTGCCGACGCTGCGGGGTCTCGCTCCGCCGGAGGGAGCCTCGCCAAACTGCCGGCGAGTCTCCCTCCGTCAAGGATCTTTTGGGTACTGCGGAACTGAGAACGGCAACGGCGACTGCGGAGCGTGATGGCGGCTGAAGGGACGTACCTCAGGGGGCGGCACGCGGTCGTCACCGGCGGCGGGCGCGGCATCGGGGCCGCCATCGCCGAGGAGCTGGCGCGCCTGGGCGCGACGCTCACCCTGATGGGGCGCGACCTCGCGCGCCTGGAGGCGCACGCGCGCGAGGTCGCGGCGCGGCACGGGGTCGCCGCCTCCGCCGTGGTCTGCGACGTGGCGGACGAGGGCTCCGTGGCGGAGGCGTTCGCGGCGGCGCGCGGGCGCGCCGGCGAGGTGCACGTGCTGGTGAACAACGCGGGGCAGTCGGCGGGCGTCGCGTTCGGCGAGACCACGCGCGACGTGTGGGACCGGATGCTCGCCGTGAACCTGACGGGGACGTTCCTGTGCACGCAGCAGGTGCTCCCGGGCATGCTGGAGGCGCGCGCCGGGCGCATCGTCAACGTCGCGTCCACGGCGGGGCTGCGCGGCTACTCGCGCACGGCGGCGTACACGGCCGCCAAGCACGGCGTCGTCGGCCTGACCCGCGCGCTGGCCCTGGAGACGGCGAAGCGCGGCATCACCGTGAACGCCGTCTGCCCCGGCTACACCGACACCGACATGGCGCAGTCCGCGGTGGACACCCTGGTGCGCGCCCGCGGCATCCCGGAGGAGGAGGCCCGCGCCATGATCGCGCGCCCCATCCCCCGCGGCACGCTGATCCTGCCCGAGGAGGTGGCCAACGCGGTGGGGTGGCTGTGCTCGCCGGGGGCGTCCGCGGTGACCGGGCAGGCGGTCGTGGTGGCGGGGGGAGAGGTGATGGCGGGGTGAGGTGGGCCCCCACCCGGCGGCCTTAGAGCCGCCACCCTCCCCCGTGCCGGGGGAGGGGAATCTCCACGGCAAGGCGGGGCTGCAGCGCACAAGGACCATGGAAAAACGACGCCGGATGCGTGGGACCACGCCACAGGTAGAAGAGCGGGCACGGTCGCTCCGTCGGGAGATGACGAAGGCGGAGGTCGTGCTCTGGCGCGCCCTCCGCGGGCAGCGCATCCGTGGCCTGAACTTTCGCAGGCAGCATCCCGTGCTGAGCTTCGTCGTCGATTTCTACTGCCCCGCTCGAAAGCTCTGCATTGAGCTGGATGGCGAGGTCCACGACCAGCCGGATCAGTCGGCGCGAGACACGGCGCGAACCGCGACGCTGCTTTCAGGCGGCTACCACGTGCTGCGGTTCCGGAACGAAGAAGTACTCAGCGACCTCTCTTCCGTTTTGCGCCGGATCAGAGCTGCCCTGGACACCATGTAGCTGGCCTCATCTGGAAGATTCCCCTCCCCCGGCACGGGGGAGGGTGGCGGCTCTAAGGCCGCCGGGTGGGGGCCCAACCACGACACCCGACGAATGACCACCAAGCTCCTCGCCGCCGACCTCCGCCCCGTCCACTTCCGCTGGGAGACCGACGGCCCCGTCGCCACGGTCACGCTGTCTCGACCCGAGCGGAAGAACCCGCTCACCTTCGAGTCGTACGCCGAGCTGCGCGACACCTTCCGCCAGCTCGCCTTCGCCACCGACGTCAAGGTGGTCGTGCTCACCGGCGCCGGCGAGAACTTCTGCTCCGGCGGCGACGTGCACGACATCATCGGGCCGCTGGTCCGGATGAAGGAGGGCGGGCGCATGGACGACCTGCTCGCCTTCACCCGCATGACCGGCGACCTGGTCAAGGCAATGCGCGGCTGCCCGCAGCCCATCGTCGCCGCCGTCGACGGGCAGTGCGTGGGCGCCGGGGCGATCCTCGCCATGGCCAGCGACCTGCGGCTGGGCACCGCGCGCAGCCGGGTGGCGTTCCTGTTCACCCGCGTGGGCCTCTCCGGCGCGGACATGGGCGCCTGCGCGCTCCTCCCGCGCATCATCGGGCAGGGGCGGGCCGGCGAGCTGCTCTACACCGGGCGCAGCATGGGCGGCGAGGAGGCCGAGCGCTGGGGCTTCTACAACCGGCTCGCCGAGCCCGAGCGGCTGCTGGACGAGGCGCGCGAGTTGGCGCGGCAGCTCGCCGCGGGGCCCACCTTCGCGCACGGCATGACCAAGCGCTGCCTTCACCAGGAGTGGGCCATGGGCGTGGACGAGGCCATCGAGGCCGAGGCGCAGGCGCAGGCCATCTGCATGCAGACCGAGGACTTCGCCCGCGCGTACCGAGCCTTTGTGGCAAAGGAGAAGCCGACCTTTGAAGGCAACTGAGAACGACGGGATCCGGGCGTGCCCCCGGCTGGCGCCGGGGTCGGGCTGCGCGCTGCGTAGGACACGAAACGACCGTGTCCAACGCAGCCGAGCCCCGCAAACTGCCGCGGCGCTACGCAGCGGCCCTCCGGGCGCGCATCCCTCACGCGGGTGCCGACGCGTCGTCCGGACCTCGCACTTCGGGAGACACGATGCCTGACCGCACGTTCCTGCACTGGCCGTTCTTCGAGGACGTGCACCGGCAGGCCGCCGAGGAGCTGGAGGCCTGGATCGAGGCCGACCCCGCGGTGCGCGAGCCCGACCACCACGACGTGGACGCCGCGTGCCGGGGGCTGGTGCGGCGGCTGGGGGAGGCGGGGTGGCTGCGCTACGCGCTTCCCGCCCCGTACGGCGTGCTGGGGGCGCGGCTGGACGTCCGCACCATCTGCCTGGTGCGGGAGACGCTGGCGCGCGCCTCCGGGCTCGCGGACTTCGCCTTCGCCATGCAGGGGCTGGGGACGGGGCCCATCTCGCTGTTCGGGTCGGACGCGCAGCGCGACCGCTGGCTGCCGCGGGTGGCGGCGGGCGAGGCGATCGCCGCGTTCGCGCTCTCCGAGCCGGAGGCGGGCTCGGACGTGGGGGCGATGGCGACGACCGCGCGGCGGGACGGCGGCGGCTTCGTGATCGACGGGCGCAAGACGTGGATCTCCAACGCCGGCATCGCCGACCACTACGTGGTGTTCGCGCGCTTCCCGGAGGCCGGGGAGCGGGGGTTCGCCGCGTTCGTGGTGGAGGCGGACAACCCGGGGCTGCGGGTGAGCGGGCGCATCCGGACCGTCGCGCCGCACCCCCTGGGCACCGTAGAATTCGAGGGATGCAGGGTCGGCGCGGACGCGCTGGTGGGCGAGCCGGGCGGCGGGCTGCGGGTGGCGCTGGGGACGCTGGACGTGTTCCGGTCCACAGTGGGCGCGGCGGCGCTGGGGTTCGCGCGCCGGGCGCTGGACGAGGCGCTCGCCTGGACCCGCGAGCGGCAGGCGTTCGGCAGGCCGCTCGCCGAGTTCCAGCTCACCCAGGCGCGCCTCGCCGACATGGCCGTGGACGTGGACGCAGCCGCGCTGCTGGTGTACCGCGCCGCGTGGACGCGCGACGCCGGGGCGGAGCGCGTCACCCGCGAAGCGGCCATGGCGAAGCTGTACGCCACCGAGGCGGCCCAGCGCGTGGTGGACGCGGCGGTGCAGCTCCTGGGCGGGCGCGGCGTGGTTGCCGACGCCCCGACGGAGCAGCTGTACCGCGAGGTCCGCGCGCTGCGCATCTACGAGGGCACCTCCGAGATCCAGAAGCTGGTCATCGCCGGGCAGCTCGCGGGAGCGGCCGGCAAACCCCAGGCGAAAGGAGAGGCGGGCGATGGCTGACGCGATCCTCCAGGCGGTCCCGGCGAGCGCGCACCTGGACACCTTCGCGCGCGACCACCTGCCGCCGCCGGAGCTGTGGCCCGTGCTGGACTACACCGGGCTCCCGGAGCTTGCCTACCCCCCGCGCCTCAACTGCGCCGCCGAGCTGCTGGACCGCAGGGTGGAGTCCGGCCACGGCGACCGCACGGCGATCCTGGCCCCGGGCACGCGCTGGAGCTACCGAGAGCTGCTGGAGACCGCCGACCGCATCGCCGGCGTGCTCCAGGGCGACCTGGGGCTGGTCCCCGGCAACCGCGTCCTCCTGCGCGGCCCCAACAACCCCATGATGGCCGCGTGCTGGCTCGCCGTGCTCAAGGCCGGCGGCATCTGCGTCGCCACCATGCCGCTGCTGCGGCAGCGCGAGCTGGCGTACGTGGCGCAGCGGGCGCAGGCGCGCTTCGCGCTGGTCGACGCGCGCCTTGCCGGAGACCTGGAGGCCGCGGCGGCCTCCACCCCGACCCTGGAGCGCGTGGTCCGCTTCGGCGCGCCGGACGAGGCCGGCTCGCTGGAGGGGCTGATGCGCGGCCGCCCCGCGGCGTTCAGCAACGTGGACACCGCCGCCGACGACGTGGCGCTGATCGCCTTCACCTCGGGCACCACCGGCCAGCCCAAGGGGGCGATGCACACGCACCGCGACGTGCTCGCCGCCTCCGACTGCTTCCCCGCGCACGTCCTCCGCCCCACGCCGGACGACGTGTTCTGCGGCTCGCCGCCGCTGGCCTTCACCTTCGGGCTGGGCGGGCTGCTGCTCTTCCCGCTGCGCACGGGCGCGGCGACGCTGCTGCTGGAGCAGCCCACCCCGCCCAACCTGCTCGCCGGCATCCAGGAGCACCGCGCCACGGTGTGCTTCACGGCGCCCATCGCGTACCGGGCCATGGCAGAGCAGGCCGCGGGCTACGACCTGTCCTCGCTGCGCCGGTGCGTCTCCGCGGGGGAAGCGCTCCCCCTCCCGACGTGGGAGGCGTTCCGCGAGGCCACCGGCATCTCCATCATCGACGGGATCGGCTCCACGGAGATGCTGCACATCTTCATCGGCTCGCCGGTGGAGGAGATCCGCCCCGGCTCCACCGGCCGCGCCGTTCCGGGGTACCGGGCGCGCGTCGTCGACCCGGAGGGGAGGCCGGTGCCGCCGGGGACGATGGGGCGCCTGGCCGTGCAGGGGCCCACCGGGTGCCGCTACCTGGACGACCCGGAGCGGCAGCGCGTGTACGTGCAGGACGGGTGGAACCTGACCGGCGACACCTACGTGATGGACGAGGACGGCTACTTCTGGTACCAGGCGCGCAACGACGACATGATCATCTCCGCCGGCTACAACATCGCCGGGCCGGAGGTGGAGGCCGCGCTGCTGGACCACCCGGCGGTGGCGGAGTGCGGCGTGGTGGGCGCGCCGGACCCGGAGCGCGGGCAGGTGGTCAAGGCGTTCGTGGTGCTCCGCGCCGGTCACGCGCCCGGCCCGGAGATGACAAAGGAGCTCCAGGACTTCGTGAAGCGAGAGATCGCCCCCTACAAGTACCCGCGGCAGGTGGAGTTCGTGGACGCCCTCCCCCGCACGCAGACGGGCAAGCTCCAGCGCTTCCGCCTGCGCGGGCAGGAGGGGTGATGGCGGACGTGCAGCTCCTCCAGCCCGCCGGCTGGGCCGCGCCGAAGGGGTACGCCAACGGCGTGGCCGCCAGCGGCCGCATCGTGGTCACCGCCGGCCAGATCGGCTGGGACCCGGCCACCTGCGAGTTCGCCACGGACGACTTCGCCGCGCAGACGGAGCAGGCGCTCCGCAACGTCGCCGCCGTGCTGGCCGAGGCGGGCGCCGCCCCGGAGCACCTGGTGAGGCTCACCTGGTACGTGACCGACCGCGACGCGTATCTGGCCGCCACCCGCGAGATCGGCCGGGCGTACCGCGCCCTCTTCGGCCGCCACTTCCCGGCCATGGCCGTGGTGGTGGTCGCCGGGCTGCTGGAGGCCCGCGCCCGGGTGGAGATCGAGGCCACCGCCGTCATCCCCGGCTGAGCCCTGGCGCGGCGCCCGGCGCCGCACGATCTTGCCCCCGCCGCTTCGAACCGTCCACGCACACGGGACCACGATGATCTTCCTTTACCACGCGCACTCCGGGCTCCGCTACCTGGTCCTCCTCATCGGGATCGTGGCCGCCCTGTACCTGGCGTTCGGGCTCCTGACCCGCCGCGCCTGGGGCGGCCCCGCGCGCGGCCTGACCGCAGCCTTCACCGGCGCGCTCGACCTCCAGCTCGTCCTGGGCATCCTGCTGCTCTTCTTCCGGCCGTTCTACCCGGCGCTCATCGGCCACATCGTCACCATGCTGCTGGCGGTCGCCGCGGCGCACGGGCTCTCGGTGGCGGCGCGCAAGGCGACCGACCCGCGGCGGCAGTACGGGCTGGCGCTCAGCGCGGTGGTGCTGGCGCTGGTGCTGATCGCGGGCGGGATCATGTCCATCGGCCGCGGCGTGTTCGAGACCACCGTGGGAGGGTGACGGCGCCCGATCGTCCGGACGACGGCGCTGCGCCGGCGGGGGATGCCCCGCCGGCGCAGCGTGTTTTGCTCACCGCCGGACTCTCCAACCGGGAGCGCTACCAGCTCCTCACCTCGCTGGTGGTCCCCCGGCCCATCGCGTGGGTGTCCACCCGGTCCGCGGAGGGCCGCCGCAACCTGGCGCCGTTCAGCTACTTCTCGGCGCTTTCGGCCACGCCGTTCCTGGTGGGCGTCTCCGTGGGCCACCGCGGCGGCGCGCCCAAGGACACGCTGCGCAACGTGCTCGACACGGGCGCGTTCTGCGTCAACGTGGTCACGGAGGCCTGGCTCGCCCCCATGAACCAGACCTCCGGCGAGTACCCGCCCGAGGTGGACGAGTTCGAGCGCGCCGGCCTCGCCTCCGCCGAAGCGGATTCGGTGGACGCGCCGTACGTGGCCGGGTGCCCGGCCGTGCTGGAGTGCCGGCTGTTCAAGGAGGTGGAGCTGGAGGGGGCGGCCAACACGCTGCTGATCGGGGAGGTGCTGCGGGTGCGGCTCTCCGAGGCGGTGCGGATGGTGGAGGGGACGCACTTCGCGGACACGGAGTCGCTGCGGCCCGTGGCGCGGCTCTGGGGCGACCTGTACTCGCTCGTCGGCGAGACGCCGTCCTTGCCACGCCCGAAGGTGTAGGCAAGCTCGGACCGACGACCTTCCGCTTTGCAAGCGGACGCTCTCCCGTTCGAACCCGACCTTCCGCGGATCCCCGACGACCTGATCCGATGCCCCCGACAGCCGACGAGCCGCCGTCCCGGGACAACGTCCGCGCCAGCTACGACCGTGTCGCGAGCGAGTACGCCCGGCGCATCGCGGGAGAGCTCGCGAACAAGCCGCTGGACCGGGCGCTCCTCGACGCACTCGCCGAGCGCGTCCGCGGCGCCGGGCCCGTCGCGGACCTCGGCTGCGGTCCCGGGCACGTGGCGCGCTACCTCGCGGACCGCGGCGCCGACGTGTTCGGGCTGGACCTGTCGCCGGAGATGGTGGCGCGGGCGCGCGGGCTGCACCCGGGGATCCCGTTCGCCGTGGGCGACCTCGCCGCGCTCGACTCCGCCGACGGCGCCTGGGCGGGCGCGGTCGCGTACTACTCGCTCATCCACCTGCCGCGCGACGCGGTCGCCGCCGCCCTGCGCGAGATCGCCCGCGCGCTGCGGCCGGGCGCCCCGCTGCTCGTCGCCTTCCACGTCGGGGAAGAGACGCGGCACATGGACGAGTGGTGGGGCCTCCCCGTGAACATCGACTTCATCTTCTTCGGGGTGGAGGAGATGAGCGGCTGGCTGAGGGAGGCCGGCTTCGTCGTGGAGGCGGTGACCGAGCGCGAGCCGTATCCCGACGTCGAGGCGCAGACCCGCCGGGCGTACGTCCTCGCGACGAAGCCGGCCGGCGCGCCGGCCTCCCTCGCATAGGAGGGGGTTCCGGCCGACGCGGGACACCGGCGGAGTCAGAACTCCGCCACCTCGCGCAGGTAGCGCGCGTACCCCGTCGCCCCCTCGCCGTCGTCCGCCTGCCAGCCGCGGAAGCGCTCCCGCTCGTCCCAGAAGCACTCCCGGGTCCCAGTCTTCGGGACCCGGCTCCCCCACCCCGCTTCGTCCGCCCCGATGCAGTCCGCCCCGCGGCCATACGGGAACGGCCGCGCCCGGCTCCCGGCGTTCTGCCGCTGCGACACCACGGGAAAGCGGCGCACGGTTCGGTTGCCGCGGCACCCGTCGTAGCCCCAGTGGCCGCCGCCGCACGCCGCCGCCGAGGGGTAGCCGCCGTGCTTGCCGTGCGCCACCCACACCACGGGCGCGCCCCGCGGCCGTCCCTCCGCCCACGCGAGCCGCTCCAGCTCGCGGCCTTCGAACCACCTGCAGCGCCCGTCCGAGCGGCCATGGCAGTGCGCCGAGAGGAAGACCCGCTCCGTCGCCCAGCGCTGCGTCCGCGCGTCGAACGCCACGTCCACCACGACGAGCTCCGAATCGCCATCGTGGCCGCGGCACAGCCACCCCGTCACCCGGCAGACGGGGAGACGCCACCCGCAGTCGCGGTAATAGGCCGGCATGTACGCGATCCGCATCGTGTCGCCCGACGGGCGGCGCTGCACGGCGTACAGGTATTCCCCGCCCAGCCGCCCGCCCCCGACGCTTGGATCCCAGCCACACTCCCGCGCGTCCACCCGCAGCTCGGGCGCGAACGCCTCCGCCAGCGAGTGCTCGCACGCGTCCGCGACCCCGTCCAGGTCACGGTCGCCCCCGGCCGGGCCGGCCGAGCACCGCGCCTCCGTCCAGCCGACGGACAGTCCCGCCGGCGCCTGGACCTCGCGGGCCGACGCGCGGTCGGACGGGGGCGAAGCGGCTGCCCCGCCGCCGCCTGCGCACGCCGCCGCGAGGAAGCACGGCACCCCTGCGCGGAGCGCCCCGGCGAGCAGCCGCGCCCCTGCCCCCCTCGCGCGGCGCATTCCCCTCGGCCGGCGCCGCGTCAGAGCAGGACCAGGAGGTCCTCCCCCCCGCACCCTTCCATGTGGACCCGGGCCTTCCCCATCTCGAACGCGAAAGGGATCTCCTTCCCCGCCCCGATCGCCTTGTAGAACCCGGCGGAGAAGGCCAGCGCGGCCGCGTCCTGGATCTCGGCGCGCGTCCCGATCACGTGCGGGACGTGCCTGCGGATGGCGTGCGCCTGCGCCTCGGACCAGCAGGCGTTCAGCACCACGCACTTCACGGTGTCCTGGTAGAGCGCGAACAGGCTGGCCAGGGCTTCGCCGGAGACCAGGCGGGGGTTCCCCGCCTCGTCGCGCAGGTAGATCCCGCCGGCCCCGCCATGCCCCGCGAAATGGACCAGGGTGGGAGATGCGTCGAGCATCGCCTGCACCAGCCTGTCGCTGGTGACGGCTCCCACGTGCCGGAACTCCAGGGCGTCCCGCTCCCGCGACATCCGCAGGTCGTCCTCGATCCGGCCGACCTCGCGCTCCAGGTCCAGCGGCTGCAGGGTGGAGTTCGCGCCCAGGAAAAGGATGCGGACGCGCTCGGCGGGCGGGCGCGGCGCCGGGGGCGCCGGATCGGCGGCCCCTTCGTGGCCGGCACCGAACCGCGTGGCGTCGTCGGGCAGGTCCCGGAGCATCGACTCCAGCCACCCGAGCCCGGGGAAGACGGTCCGGGAAGCGACGATCACGGGGGGAAGGATGGAGACGGGGTTCTCGTGCGTATGGATGCGGCGATCCCTGAGATCGATCGCCCACGACACGACGACGGCGCCCGTGGAGGCGGCGTGCGAGATCCGCGTCTGCTTCCGGATGAAGCGCGCCATCGGCTCGGGACACCCGTCTTCGAAGACGAAGCACAGGAGCCCGTTCGGGTTCCGGCCGCGCGGCTTCAGCCCGAACTCGCGGGAGACGTGCCGGACCGCGTCGAAGAACTCGTCCCGCAGGGCGACGATCCGGCTCTCCGTCAGCCGGTCCGCCGCCACGAAGGCCACGAAGTCCATCGCCACGGCGGACGTGTGGAAGCCGATGAGCGGAAAGCCGGCGAGCTCGGGATTGCGGGAAAGGTCGTGCAGCCCCTTCTCCGCGACGAGGCGGTCGCGCAGGTGACTGAAAAAGGGCACGGGAGGCTCCGCGACGGGGAAAGGGACCGGCGCACCGCTGCCCGGGGGCCGCGCGCGCGCGGACGACGCGGACGAGTCGAGAACGACGTCCCTCCCGGCGGTGATCACGACGTTGTTGTCGCCGCTGACCTGGATGTCCGGCATGGCACGAGGGCGGGGACCGCGGTGGAGGAAAGGATCGGGGTTGAAGGGATAACCCCTCTGCTTCGGCGACGCCAGAATCCCGGGCCACGGCGCGGCGGGTGGGGCTCTCCGGCCGTTCACGGGGAACCCGGACCCTTCGCGGCGGAAGCGCCGTCCCGGGCCGGGCGGGCGGCGAAGTGCTCCAGCAGAAGCCCGTGGAAGAAGATGTATCCGCCTCCAGCGCGCTGCAGGAACCCCAGGTGGGCGGCGTAGTCCAGGAACCGGCGCAGGCGGAGCGGCATCGTTCCCGTGAGGGAGAGCACCAGGCGGAGCGTGGCGTGCAGCACGAGGTCGATGCCGCCGAACCAGAAGAGCGCCGGGCCGAACAGGACGACGGCCACGAGCAGCGCGAGGCCGAACGGAGCGCCCGCACCCAGCTCCGCCCCCATCGCGAAGGCGAGCAGGGGGAAGAGGACGGCCACACACGCCAGCCCCGTGTACGCGAAGACCCTGCCGCTGTCGCGCAGCGCGGAGTCCCCCCGTTGCTCCCTCCACCGGTCGACGGGAGGTACTTCCTGGCGCCAGCCGTTGTACATCGCGAGCGTGAGCACGGCGACGACGGCCACCCCGACCGCCAGCGGCCGCGCCACGCCCAGCGCGGGGGAAGCCCAGACCAGGATGCCGCCGGCCCCCGCACCCACGAGCGCCGTCTCGCCCGCCTTTCTCCACCGCCACGACAGGATCCCGGCCAGGCTGATATCCCGGTCGGCGGAACCGCGGCCCTCCTTGTTCGCGAAGACCACGGGCAGGGCCAGACCGCTGAACGCGATCGTGGTGAACGCGGCAAGGAGCGGCGGCTCGCGGGGGGAGTGGCCGAGTGCCCACCACCCGGTCCCGACGACCAGCAGGACCGCCATGCCGGAGAGGAGCAGGTAGGCGAAGGGGAGCGCGAACTCCCCGGCCGTCCCCGGCTTCCACGCCGCTCCGCGGGAGCGGCGGAGGGTGCGGTAGCCGAGCAGGCCGTACAGGAGCCCGGCCGTCAGCCCCATCGCCACGGACGCGGCCAGCGTCGCGACCCCCACCGCGGCGCCCGTCGCCGCGAGGGCCTGGCCGCTCGTGGCGCCGTCGACCCGCACCACCAGCAGCGCCGCCAGGCAGGTCACCGCTCCGGTCGCGGTCGTGATCGCGGCGGCGGCACCGGCTCTCGACCCCACGGCGTACAGCAGGAGCTGCCGGGGCGTGAGCCATTCCGGCTGCAGCAGCTCGACGGCGAAGAGCCTGCCGCGCTGCATCATCCCCGCCGCGAGCCAGCGCAGCCCGTCCTCCACGCGCCCCCGCGGGAACCCGTCCTCGGGGCGCTCGCGCAGCACGAACAGCCGGTCGACGAACCGGCCGAAGATCTCCTCGCGCAGCTCTTCGCGGGTCGACCCCTCGTCGAACCGCAGCTCCTCGGCGGGAAGGCCGCGAAACGCCAGGGTCATGATGCTCAGCATCAGCGGTGACGCGGACAGCCGGCTCAGCTCCGCGTTCCGGGCGAGAGCGGCCCGGAGCCCGGCGAGCGCGGGGCCGGCGGCATCGAGATAGGCACCGACGTGGGCCGGTTCCAGCGGGAGCAGCCGGACCGCGCCGCCGAGCTTGAGCCGGACGGGGACCGCCGCGTACTCGGCGGAGCGGCAGCAGACCGCAAGCCCCGGCACCCCGTGCTCTTCCACGAAGGCATGCAGCGCCCCGACGCACGCGGCCCGCCGGGCCTCCGCCACCTCGTCCAGCCCGTCCAGCAGGAGCAGCAGGCGATGTTCCTCCAGCCAGCGCCGCGCGAACGGCCTGCCGACGCTGTATCCCCTGCCGAGCTCGTCGGCCAGCCAGTCGCGGAAGGGCCGGGAGCCCGTCCAGGAAGACAGGCTCAGCACCACGGGGACCGGGGCGGCCGGATCGCGCTCCGCCCGCTCGATGCACTCGCGCGCCAGCGTGAGCAGCGTGGTGGTCTTGCCCGCTCCGGGATCGCCCAGGATCAGCAGCATCCGCCCCGCCTCGCCGAACACCCGTCCGATGGTCGTGCCGGGCGGGAGGGCCCGGGCGGGCTGCCCCGCCACCTCCAGGTAGCGCCGCCACGGGGGATCGACCGAACCCGGCTCCATCCGCACCTGCGGTTCGAGCAGCGCCGCGTGGCTCACGGAGCGCTCCAGCACGCCGGTGATCCAGATCCGCCGAACGTGCCCCAGGAGGTTCACCAGGTTGCGGCGGTCGTCCCCGGTGGACGGCGCGGCGGGAGCAGCGGGCAGGTAGACGTCGCCGCCCGCCACGATCACGAAGTTGTCGTTTCCGGAGACGACGACGTCCGACATGGGGTGTCGTGGAGCGGGAGGAGGATCGCGGAGCGGCAGGCCACTTCGTCGGACCCGCGTGGCGGATTTCGCAGCCCGGCTCGCGTCGCGAGCGGCCGCGGCTGGAAGGCGAAGGCTACGCCGGCGGAGAGATCCCCCTCAGCGGACCAGCTCGTCCAGCCGCTTCGCGGAGAAGCCGGCCGTGGCGCGGTCGCCACTGACGACGACGGGGCGCGTGATGAAGGTGTACTCCTCCTCCATCAGCCGCAGCATCTCGTCCCCCGACACCTCGCGCTCGTGCAGCCCCAACTGCCGGTACTTCATCGCGCGCCGCGAGAACAGCCTGTCCGGCCCCCCGACGAGGTCCGCCAGCCCCCGCACCTCGTCGGCGGAGAGGCGCTCGGTCTTGAGGTCGTGGAAGCGGTCGACCGTGACCCCCCTGCCCTCCAGGTACGCGACGGCCTTCTGGCAGGTGGAGCAGTGCGGAAGCCCGTAGACGGTGACGCCCATGTTGATCCGATCCGAGGTGGGTGTGTGTGTGTGTTGCCGTTGCCGTTCGCAGTTCCGCGGTACCTACATGCGTCTGTTTGGAGAGAGACAGCCGGGCAGTTTCGGCTGGCTCGCTCCGGCGGAGGGAAACCCGCCGGCAGTTTGGCGGGGTTCCCGGAGCCCGCGTAGGAAACAGGCCGGCTGTTTGGCCTGGTTCCGGAGCGGCCCCGCCGCAGACGAAGAAGGCCGCCCCAACCTACGGAGCGGCCCTCGATCTTCCAAGTACGACCTCGCAACAATCTAAAGAACGATCAAGCAGCCGTGTTCGCGGTCGCCTGGAACTCGGCGCACAGCTTGTGAACCTCGTCGTCCGAGAACGTGTGGTCGCAGCGCTTGGCCGCCTCGAACACGTGGTGGCAGAGCCGGTCGTCCGCCACGTCGTACCCGTGCTGCTGCAGCCAGTACCTCACGTTGCTGATGCCGCTCATGTGCGACACCTCGATCCGCTGCCGCAGCCCGAACAGCCCCGCCGGCACCCCCGAGTAGACCCGGTCCGCCAGCCACGCGTCGCCCTTGGACTCCGCCTTGATGATGGCCGCGGCGTGCACCCCCGTGGCCGTGCGGAAGGCGTCCGACCCGAACACCGGCCAGTTGTACGGCAGCGGCACCTGGCACGCCTCCGCCACCAGCTCCACGTACTCGCCCAGCCGCGACAGGTCGCGCTCGTGCAGCCCCAGCAGCTTGAGGTTCACCAGCAGCAGGTCCATCTCGGTGTTGCCGCAGCGCTCCCCCACGCCGAGCCCCGTGGCGTGCACCCGGTGCGCCCCCTCGTCGATCGCCGCCAGCGTGTTGGGGATGGCCAGGCCGCGGTCGCGGTGCCCGTGCCAGTCGATCTTCACGTCCTCGCCGCTGGGCGCCACGATCTCCTCGCGCACGAACCTCACCAGCCGCCGCACCCCCTCCGGCGTGGCGTGCCCCACCGTGTCCGCCAGGCAGAGGCGGCGCGCCCCGCAGCGGATGGCCGTGCCGTACAGCGCCCTGAGCGTCTCGGGGTCGGCGCGGGTGGTGTCCTCGGTCACGTACATCACCGGGAGCCCCTCGCGCACCGCGAAGCTGACCGCCTCCTCCGTCGCGCGGAGCATGCGGTCCATGGTCCAGTCCTCGGCGTACTGGCGGATGGGCGAGGAGCCGATGAAGGTGGCCGCCTCGATGGGGATCCCCACCCGCTGCGACACCTCCACGATGGGGCGCACGTCGGCGACCACGGTGCGGGCGGCGCAGTTGGCGGAGACGGGGAGGCGCGCGTCGGCGATCTCGCGCGCCAGCACCTCCACGTCCTGCACCGCGCGCGGCCCGGCGCCCGGCAGGCCGATGTCGGCGGCCTGGATCCCCAGGTCGGCCATGAGGTGGAGGAGGCGGACCTTGTCCTCAATGCGGGGATCGGTGACCGACGGGGACTGGAGGCCGTCGCGCAGCGTCTCGTCGTCCAGCTCGACGGTGCGGGCGCGTGCGGGGCCGGGGGCGGTGTTCCAGTCGAAGATCAGGTCGCGCTCGAGCATTCGATCCTCATCGGCTTGTGGAGGCGGGCGGGGGCGCGCGCCGTAAGCGACACGCCGCGCCGGGAGTGCATGTGGAGCGGGAGCCCCGGCGGAACCCGGGTCGGACAAACGTTCGTAACATACCATGCACCCGGTGCTTGCGAAACCGGGTACTTGGCGACGAGGAACACCCGTTCCCCGCCCTAAGACATGCGAAACCGCATCTTCCGCGCCCGTGCGATTGACAGGCGGCGGGGCCGCGGGCATGATTCCGCTCCCCGGAACGTCCCCGAAGCGGAGCCCATGGAGCTGAACGCCCTCCTCTCACACCGCGCCGTCGGCCACGCGCGCGCCCGCATCCACGAGACGGACGCGGACACGCTGCGCGAGCAGGTGGAGCTGGTGCGCGTCCCCGCGCCCTCGTTCGCGGAGGAGGAGCGCGGCGCGCGAGTGCGGGCTCGCTTCGTGGAGCTGGGGCTCGCCGACGTGCGCACGGACGAGGTGGGCAACGTGCTCGCCGCCCTCCCCGGCGCCGCGGACGCGGAGGCGGCGCCGGTGGTCCTCTCGGCGCACCTGGACACCGTCTTTCCCGCGGGGACCGACCTCACCCCCCGGCACGACGGCGACCGCGTGTACGCGCCGGGGATCACCGACAACACCCGCGGGCTGGCCGCCATGCTCGCCGTGGCGCGGGTGCTGGCGGAGGCGCGCATCCGCACCGTGCGGCCGCTGCTCCTGGCCGCCACCGTGGGCGAGGAGGGGATCGGCGACCTGCGCGGGGTCAAGCACCTGTTCCGCGACGGGTCGCCGCTCCGCGCGGCCGCCGGCTTCCTGTCGCTGGACGGCTCGGGGACGGGGCGCATCGTGCACCGCGCCATCGGCTCGCGGCGGCTGCGGGCCACCGTGCGCGGCCCCGGCGGCCACTCCTGGGCCGACCGCGGCGCCCCCAACCCGGTGCAGGCGCTCTCCGCCGCCGTGGTCGCCATCGGCGCGGTGCAGCCGCCGCCGGGCGCCCGCTCGGCGGTGACGGTGGCCCGGATCGGCGGGGGCACCAGCGTCAACTCCATCCCCGCCGAGGCCTGGGCCGAGATCGACCTGCGCAGCGACACGCCGCAGCCGCTGGCGCGCCTGGAGGGGGAGGTCCGCGCGGCCGTGCAGGCCGCGGTGGACGCCGAGAACCGGGCCCGCGGCCGCGCCCGGCGCGGCCCCCCGCTTTCGGCCTCCATCGAGACCATCGGCGACCGCCCCTCCGGCGAGACCGACCCCGACTCCCCCCTGGTGCGCGCCGCCGTCGCCGTGACCCGCGCCCTGGGCGACCCCCCCGAGCTGGCCGCCTCCTCCACCGACGCCAACGTCGCCATCTCCCTGGGGATCCCCGCCGTCACCATCGGCGCCGGCGGCGAATCGGGCGGCGTGCACACCCTGGGCGAGTGGTACTCCAACCGCGGCGGCGCGCGGGGGATCGAGCGCGCCCTGCTGATCACGCTGGCGGTGGCGGGGGTCGCGGACGGATAGGGGAGAGGGGACAGGTTACAGGGGACAGGTTACAGGGGACAGGTTACAGGGGACAGCCTGCAACGGCGGCCCTCACCCGGCTCGCTTGAGGCTCGCCACCCTCTCCCAATTCTGGGAGAGGGGACAACGGCGGGATATCGCGGCTACGTCGGCAGTTGCGTGAGGGATTTCGGCCCGAAGGGGCGAGACCGCGCGGGTGTTTGCGCGGGCTCGACTCCGTTACGCACAGTTTTATCGTGCGTTACGGAGCCGAAGCCCGACCCCGGCGCCAGCCGGGGGCACGCCCGAACCCGCCGTCGAGCAGTTCAGGAGACGTCCACGACGGAGTTGTCGCCGACGTCCACCTTTCCCTTCACCCCCTTGAGCGTGACGTTGCTGCCGACCAGGGAGTGGGACAGCTCGCTCCCCTCGATGACCGTCTTCTCGCCGACGATGGTGTGGCTGAGCCGCGAGCGGCGCACCACGCTGCCGGCGGAGAGGGTCACGTTGGGCCCGATCTCGGCGTCCTCCAGCTCCACGCCGTCGGCCACGTGCACCGGCTCGTGCACGGTGACGTTCGTGCCGCCCACGGGCGCCTTGCCGCGGGTGGTGGAGAGCACGTGCTGGTTGGTCTCCAGCAGCGTCTCCGGCTTGCCGGCGTCGTACCACCCCTCGATGGCGATGGTCTTGATCTTCGCCCCGTGGTCCACCATGTACTGGAACGCGTCCGTCAGGTAGTACTCGCCCGCGCCGCCCGGCGGGGAGTCCATGACGTGGCGGATCCCCTCGAAGAGCAGCTTCCAGTCGCGGATGTAGTACAGCCCGATGTTGGCCAGCTTGGAGATGGGCTCGCTCGGCTTCTCGATGATCCGCTGCATGAAGCCGTTCTCGTCCGTGACGATCACCCCGAAGCGCTGGTAGTCCTCCACCTCCTTGGCCCAGATCACCCCGGCCACGTCCGCGGGGAGCGTCTTGACCACCGACAGGTCGGCGTCGAACAGCGTGTCGACGAAGATGATCAGCAGCTCGTCGTGCGCGTGCGGCTCGGCCAGGCGCACGGCGTCCGCGGTCCCCCGCTGCTCGGTCTGCTCCACGTACACGGCCTGGAAGTCCGGGTACTCCCGCTCCATGTACTCCTGGACCTTTTCCTTGAGGTGGCCGGTGATCACCACCGCCTCGTTCACCCCCAGGTCGCGGAGGTCGTCCAGGATGTAGCTCATCACCGGCTTGTCCCCCACCTTGAGCAGGGGCTTGGGGGTGACGTGCGTGTGCGGGCGCAGGCGGGTTCCCTTGCCGGCGAGCGGGATGACGACTTTCACTCTGGCTCCTCCGTCGGGTGTGCGGTCGGGTGTCGGCGCCGGGACGGCGCGCCGCGCCCGCCGCCGAGCAGGTTCCGTACCCGGCCCGGCGGGGGCGGCGCATTGTACCACGCCCCGCGCGGGGCCGTCAAATCCGCCCCGGCGCGCTGTCGCGTATCCCCCCGCGGCGGTACATTGGGCGGTTCCCCGCATCCCCGACCCGCGCCCCGTGCCCGGCCGCCGATGAGCCTGCTCCGCGCCCTCACCACGAACCGCGCCTGGACCGACCCGGAGTCCGACGACCCGCGGCTCCGCGGGCGGACGTACGGCGTCCCCTTCGCGGCGGTGTGGCGGGCGGCGCTGGCCGAGGCGGAGACGCTCCGCTGGACCGTGCTGGAGACCGACCCGGTGGGGGGCGAGATCCGGGCGGAGGCCCGCACCCGGCTGTGGAAGTTCACGGACGACGTGTGGGTGCGGCTGTCGCTGGACGAGGACGGCCAGACGCGGGTGGACGTGGTGTCCGCGTCGCGGGTGGGGCGCGGCGACCTGGGGACCAACGCGCGAAGGATTGCCCGGTTCTTGCGGGGGGTGGACCGCCGCCTAGAGCCCAAGTGATTGACGGACAGCCAAATAGACCGGATCGATGACTCCACTGAAGCCACTCCCCGAGCCGCCCAAGCGGGTGCTTCTCCTCCCCGTGCGGAGCACCGTGGTGTTCCCGCAGGGGGCGACCGCGCTCCAGATCGGCTACGAGCCCAACGTGGCCGGGCTCAACGCGCACGCGGAGCCCGACCTGATCGTGGGCATCGTCTCCATCGCCGACGAGGCCTCGGCCGCCGACGCGCCGCTGGAGCCCGAGTCGATGCAGAAGATCGCCGTGCTGGCGCGCGTGCTGGACCGGCTCAACCTCCCCGGCGGCACCATCCAGACCACCCTCCAGGGGCTGCAGCGGGTCCGGCTGGAGGAGGTGCGGATGGAGGAGGGAGGCTTCTTCACCGCGGGCTACCGGCGGGTGGAGGAGGTCCCGGCCGAGGAGGCCGAGTCGGAGCACCTGATCGAGAAGATCCTGAGCACCGTCGTCGGCGTGGCCGCCAAGGTGGAGCGCATCCCCAACGAGGTGCCGCGCATCCTGCGGATGAACCTGAGCGACCCGTCGCGCTTCGCGGACCTGGCGGCCTCGCTCTGCCACTTCAACGTCCCCGACCGCGACGCCGTGCTCCAGCGGCTGGACGTGGCGGACCGGCTGCGCTTCGTGCTGGAGCGGCTGGAGGACACCTGGGAGCGGGTGCAGACCATCGAGGAGGAGGACCGCCTGGCGGGGAACCAGCCCCCGGAGAGCGCCGCCCCCCGCACCCCCGCCGACCGCCGCTCGCAGATCCGCAAGCGGATCCAGGCGCTCCAGGTGGAGCTGGGCGAGATCGACCCGGCTGAGCGCGAGGCGGACGACATCATGCGCCGCGTGGAGCGGGCCAGCTTCCCCTCGCGCGTGGCCGCGGTGGCGCGGCGCGAGACGGAGCGGCTGCGCGCCCCCGGCACCAGCGTGGCCGACGCCACGGAGATCCGCACCTACCTGGAGCTGCTCCTTTCCGTCCCCTGGACGGCCAAGTCGGGGAACCGCGAGATCGACCTGGACGCGGTGGAGCGCGCCATGACGGAGGAGCACCTGGGGCTGGAGGAGGCGAAGCGGCGGGTGCTGGAGGTGCTGGCGGTGGCCCGGCTCCGCGGCGAGCTGAACGGGCTGATCCCCTGCATCGTGGGGCCGCCGGGGGTGGGCAAGGCCACCATCGCCTCCGCGATCGCAAAGGGGCTGGGGCGCCCGCTGGCGCGCCTGGAGCTGGGCGGACGCGGCGAGGGGCAGCTGATGGGGACGCGCCGCACCCGCGCCGGCGCGCAGCCCGGCAAGCTGCTCACCACCATCCGCGACGCCGGCGTGCGCGACCCGGTGTTCCTGCTGGAGGAGGTGGACGAGCTGGGGCTGGGGAACGTGGAAGGGGACCCGGTGGAGGCGATGGAGGAGTTCCTGGACACGGAGACGCGCGACGGCTTCACGGACCGCTACCTGGACGTGCCGCTGGACCTGTCGGACGTGTTCTTCATCGCCACCGCGAACGACTTCTTCCGCATCCCGCGGGACCTGCGCGACTACTTCATCGAGATCCGCATCGCCGGGTACACCCCGGAGGAAAAGGTGCAGATCGCCCGCAAGCGGCTTTTCCCGCGCATGGCCGGCGAGCACGGCTTCTCGCCGGACGAGGTCACCATCTCGGACGAGGTGCTGCTCTTCCTCACCCGCGGCTACGCCCGCGACGCGGGGCTGGGCAACCTGCGCCGCTCGCTCTCGGCGATCTTCCGCTGGCTGGCGCGCGCCAAGGCCGAGGGCGAGGCCACGCGGTGGGAGGTGACGCGGGAGATGATCGAGGAGGTGCTGGGCTACCCGCGCTACACGGCCACGGCGGCGGAGAGCGCGCCGGAGGTGGGGGTGGTGACCGGCCTGGCGTGGACGGCCTCGGGCGGCGAGCTGATGTTCATCGAGGCGCTCAAGATGCCGGGGACCGGGCGGCTGATCATCACCGGCCTGCTGGGCGACGTGATGCGCGAGTCGGTGAACGCGGCGTACTCGTACGTCCGCTCCCGCGCGCAGCCGCTGGGAATCGCCACCAGCGCCTTCAACGACAACGACATCCACGTGCACTTCCCCCTGGGCGCGACGCCCAAGGACGGCCCCTCGGCGGGCGTGGCCGTGACGCTGGCGATCGCCTCGTCGCTCTCCGACCGGCCGGTGCGGCACGACCTGGCCATGACCGGCGAGGTGACGCTGCGCGGCAAGGTGCTGGAGATCGGCGGCGTCAAGGAAAAGACGCTGGCGGCCTACCGCGCCGGGCTGCGCCAGGTGATCCTCCCCAACGGCAACCGCCGCGACCTGCGCGACGTGCCGGAGGACGTGCGGGAGGGGATGACCTTCCACTTCGTGGAGCGCATGGACGAGGTGTTCGACCTGTGCCTGCTGGAAAAGGAGGCGCGCACGGGGCGGCGGCGGAGCGGCACAGGCCGCGGCGGCTTCGAGCCCCAGGCGGCGTCCGACGGGGTGGACCCGGAGACGGACGGCGCCGGCACCGGCTCCGGCGCGGAGGAGATGGCGGCCGAGGCGGACTGACGGCCGGCGGGGCGCCGGCGGCGAGCAGAGCGGAGAGGGGCGCCGACGGTGGCGCCCCTCTCCGCGTTCGGCTTCCACGCGTCGTGGCGACCGAGCCGATCCACCTCACAAGGCCGTTGCCCTTCGGCAAAATGGCGCTTAACATGCTTATTCCTGCACGCGCGTGCAGCACGCCGAGCCACCGCTTCAACGGAGAACGTCATGAGCCGTTCGTTCATCCACCTGCGCCGGATCCTGTTCGGCACCTCCTGCGCCGTCGTGTTCGGCTTCGGCGCCAACCAGGGGCTCGCCGCTCCGATGTCCTCTAAGCGTAGCTTCTGTACCATGGAGGAGCGAGCGGCATGCGTGGAGTGGTGCGCCTCCCAGCACGGGGAAGGGTTCTCCAACGCAAAGTGCGTCATGACCACTGCGGTAACTTATTACTGCATATGCGAGCTCATGTAGCGCGCCCGGCGTGCCGGGACGGTGGGCCTCCGCCTACCTCCCTGAGGGCCCGGGTCCAGAGCGTGAGCCGGGGCCATCCGCATCTAGAAGCTTACCGCGCGCCTTTACAATTGAACTGACCCGCTACCCCGCAACCGGACAGGTTGACTTCAGGCCGCGGTCGCGGTTAGTTTTACAGGCTGTAGGAGATCCGCACGCGCTCGCCGCGGAAGACCTGAACCGCGAACGGCAGGTCTTCTCTTTTATTTACTCTACGAAAGGGATGGACGTGGTCGAGATCCAGCTCGCCGAGACCGATCGCCTGGACTGGGCGCTCAAGCAGTTCCGCCGCCGCATGATCCGCTCCGGCCTCTTCAAGGACATGCGCCGCAAGCGCTTCTACGAGAAGCCCAGCGAAGCGCGCAAGGCCAAGGAGAAGGCCGCCGAGCGCCGCCGGCACAAGGACCGCAAGCGCGCCGCCCGCCGCTACGACATCGGTTGAGGCGAGACGCGGAAAAACGAAGAGGCCCGGGCTGAACGCTCGGGCCGTTTCGTGCTGCAGGCGGGTCCGCCGGCCCTAGTCGGGTCTTTCCGCCTCGTCCTCCCCCGCCCCTCCGTCCTCTTCGCCCCCGCCGTCCTCCACGCCACCCCCGCGCTTGCGGTCCGCGAAGCGCAGCGCCAGCCCCACCAGCAGCACCCCCACCGCCACCAGCACCGCCCAGTCGCGCCCCGTCGCCACCCCGCCGAAGAAGAAGCCCGCGCCCAGGAAGAACGCCGCCGTCTTCGCGTACACGAAGCGGTCCGGGCCGGCGCGCCGGCGGCGCGAGGCGCCCAGCACCTAGCGGGCCCCTTCCAGGAAGCGGCGCACCCCGGCCTGCATGTCGTCGGTCATGCGCGCGAGCACGTTGAGGTCGGCTCCGGCGCGGACCGCCGCCTCGAAGCCCATGGCGTCCGAGTGGTACAGGAGCCGCTTGGTGAGCTGCACCGCCGAGGGGCTCCTCTCCGCCAGCTCGCCCAGCAGCGCCTCCGCCTCCGCGGCAAAGGCGTCGTCCGGGACCACGCGGCTGATCAGCCCGATCCGCTCCGCCTCCGCCGCCGCGATGGGCTGGGCGCGCACCAGCAGGTCGAACGCCCGCTTCTCGGAGACGTTGCGCCGCGTGATCGCCATCACCATGGCCGGGACGAAGCCGATCCTGACCTCGGGGTAGCCGAACTGCGCGCCCTCCGCCGCGAGCACCAGGTCGCACGCGGTGGCGAGCCCGCACCCGCCGGCCAGCGCCCGCCCGCGCACCAGCGCCACCACCGGCTTCCGCATCCGCCGCGGGAGGAGGAACAGCTCCGCCAGCCCCTCCACGTCCTCCAGGTTCTCCATCACCCCGCCCTCGGCGATGGTGCGGAGCGCCGACAGGTCGGCGCCGGAGCAGAAGTCCTTCCCCGCCCCCTCCAGCGCCACGACCCGCACCTCCGGGTCGTCGTCCGCTGCGCGCAGCGCCGCCTTGAGCGCCGCGATCAATTCCGCGTTCAGCGCGTTGCGCTTGTCCGGCCGGTTCAGCGTCAGCCGCGCGACCCCGCCCTCCCGCCGGACGAGGAGCACCTCCCCGTCCGCCGTCACGCCGCCGCCCCGGCCTCGCGGAGCGCCCGCTCGGCGACGTCGTCCGGCGCCTCCACCTCCATGCGCAGGATGGCGGTGGAGAGCACCTTGCCCTGCGCGTCCGTCTTGAGCGACACCGTGCCCCCGCCGCCCAGCGCGTTGTGCAGCAGGAAGTTGAGCGCCTCCAGGTTGGGGAGCTCGAAGCGCTCCACCTCGCCGTGGACGATGCCGGCGAAGTGCTCCTTGACCCGCTCGGTGGTGAGCTGCTCCACGAGGACCGGGTAGTACTCCGGCCGGAGCGCGATCACCCCCACGTTGGCGGTGTCGCCCTTGTCGCCGGAGCGCGCGTGCGCCAGGTGCAGCAGACGGACTCGTGCCATGGAAAGACCTGAGGTTACAGGGGACAGGTTACAGGGGACAGCCTGCAAACGGCGGCCCTCACCCGGCTCGCTTGAGGCTCGCCACCCTCTCCCAATTCTGGGAGAGGGGACTTAACTACGGGAGCACCAGGCAGTTCTCCCCTCTCCCGCTTGCGGGGGAGGGGCCGGGGGAGGGGGCCGGCGGACGCCAGCACCAGCCCGCGTGAGGGATTTCGGCCCGGAGGGGCGAGACCCGGCGGGGCGGTTTCCGCCGGGGCTCGACTCCGTTAGCGAGCGTCGTTTGCTCGCTTACGGAGCCGAAGCCCGACCCCGCGTCAGCGGGGGCACGCCCGAACCATTCAGTTCAGGAATGATAATTGGGCGCTTCGCGCGTGATCGTCACGTCGTGCGGGTGCGACTCGCGAAGCCCGCCGCCCGTGATGCGCATGAACCGGGTCTCGGTGCGCAGCGTGTCGATGTCCGGCGAGCCCAGGTAGCCCATGCCGGAGCGCAGCCCGCCCACCAGCTGGTAGATGGTGTCGGAGACCGCGCCCTTGTACGGGACGCGCCCCTCGATCCCCTCCGGGACGAACTTGCGCGCGTCGCTCCCCTCCTGGAAGTAGCGGTCGGCCGAGCCCTCCTCCATGGCGGACAGGCTCCCCATGCCGCGCAGCGTCTTGAAGCGCCGCCCCTCCAGCAGGAACGACTCGCCCGGGCTCTCGTCGGTGCCGGCCAGCATGGAGCCCATCATCACCGAGTGGGCCCCGGCCGCCAGCGCCTTGACCACGTCGCCCGAGTACTTGATGCCGCCGTCGGCGATGATCGGCACCTGGCCGGCGGCGCCCTCCACCGCGTCCAGCACGGCGGTGAGCTGGGGGACGCCCACGCCGGTCACCACGCGCGTGGTGCAGATGGAGCCGGGGCCCACCCCCACCTTGACGGCGTCCACGCCGCGCTCCACCAGCGCCGCGGCCGCCTCGCGGGTGGCCACGTTGCCGGCGATCAGCTGCGCGTCGGGAAAGGCCTCGCGGACGCGGGACACGGCGTCCAGCACCCCCACCGAGTGCCCGTGCGCGGTGTCGATCACCATCACGTCCACCCCGGCGTCCACCAGGGCGCGCGCCCGGGCCATGTCGCGCTGCGGGTGCGCCCCGATCGCGGCGCCCACGCGCAGCCGGCCGCGCTCGTCCTTGCAGGCGTTGGGGTACTGGGCGCGCTTGCGCACGTCCTTGACGGTGATCAGCCCGGCGAGCACGCCGTGGGCGTCCACCACGGGGAGCTTCTCGATGCGGTGGCGGTGAAGGATCGTCACCGCCTCCTCCAGCGAGGTCCCCGCGGGGGCGGTGACCAGCGCGTCGCCGCGGGTCATCGCCTCGGACACGGGGCGGTCCAGGTCGGTCTCGAACTGGAGGTCGCGGTTGGTGAGGATCCCCACCAGCCGGCCGCCCTCGTCCACCACCGGGAAGCCGCTCACCGAGTGGCGCTCCATCATCCGCACCGCCTCGCGCAGCGGCGCGTCGGGGCGGACGGTGAACGGGGCGGAGATCATCCCGCTCTCGGAGCGCTTGACGCGGTCCACCTCCGCCGCCTGGCGGTCGATGGACATGTTCTTGTGGATGATCCCCATCCCCCCCTCGCGGGCCATGGCGATGGCCATGCGCGACTCGGTGACGGTGTCCATGGCCGCGGACACCAGGGGGATCGCCAGGGAGATGCTGCGCGTGAGCAGCGTCCGCACGTCGGTGTCGCTGGGGTGCACCAGCGAGTGCCGCGGGACGAGGAGGACGTCTTCGAACGTCAGCCCCTCGCCGACGAAGCGGGAAGACGGCGCCTCGGGACGGTTCATCGGGCCTCCATGAAGTGAGGCGCCCGCCGCCCCGCGTCGCCGTCCGCGCGGGACGGGAGCTGCGGGGCGGCGGGCGCCGCGGGTGCTGTCGGGTCGTTCCTGCGTTCCATGGGGGAATCTACGGAAGGGGCGCGGACGGTGTCAACGCCGCGCCCCCGCATCCCCCGCATCCTCCCGTTATCCGCGCTGCCCCAGCAGGTTGCGGATCCCCTGCGGCAGGAAGGAGCCGGCGCGGTCCAGGGCCGCGAGCGCGGCCTCCAGGCTCTCCGGGTCGCCGTCCCAGTGGTCCAGCAGGGTGTCGATGCCGGCGTTGTTTAGCAGCCGGTCCAGCGCCAGCGCCAGCAGGTACACGTCGTCCACCTGGCCGATGACGGGGAGGTCGGGGAGCAGGTCCACCGGCATCAGCATGTATCCCAGCGCGGCCAGGACGATCGCCTTGTCCAGCCGCGACACCCGCGGGTCCACGGCGAGCCGCCCCAGCAGCTTGGCGAAGCTGGGGAGGTCTCGGAGCACCTGCCGCATGGTGTCGCCGCGGCCGCCTCCTCCGCCGCCGCCGCCGCCGCTCCCCTCGCGCTCGCGGCGGAAGCGGCGGAGCCGCGGCGCCGGCACGGGCGGGGCCTCGTCCTGAACGTCGTCGCCGTCCTCGTCGTCGTCGAGGTCGAAGCGGGAGCGGGGGACGTCGTCTCTGTACCTGGCCATGAACCGTCAGGGGTTGCGGGGGTCCGGCGGTCCGCCGCCTTCGGCGGGACGGGGTCCGGAGGTGTCGCGGGGGAGGGCGGGCCGTCCGGCCGCCGGGCCCGTCCCGGCGTCGCCGGGAGCGGCCGGGGTGGACACGCTCTTGACCCCCTCCTCCACCTCGCGCAGCAGCGAGCGCCCCGCCTCCGCGAGCCCGGAGAAGACCCGGTCCGCGGTCCCCACGGCGCCCAGCGTGCCGCGGATGGTGCGGATGGTCAGCCCCTGGCCGCGCATCTTGTCCTCCAGCAGCTCGCCGAACTTCTGCAGCGAGGAGGGCGAGCGCGCGGTCTCGCGGGCGTACTTGGAGGCGAGGAACTCCACGTAGTCCAGCGCGTGGTACAGCTGCTCCTCGGGAAGCGCCTCGATGTGGCGCATGAGGCGTTGGCGGAGCACGTCGTGCATCGGTGTATCCTCCGTGAAGCGGGACCCGGAACGCGCAGAAACCATGCCGGGCACGGGGCGCGCGGGTCCCCGGTGCAATCTGGACGGCTGCGGCGCGCGCCGCAACGTGCGGGCGCGCCCCACCCTGGTACGCGGCCGGGCGCCGGGTTGTTTCCCGCGCCGCGGGCACCGCGCCGCGATTGACGCCGCCGTGCGGCGGGGCCAAGTTTCCCCCCTGGAGAGCGGTTCCGTCGTCCACCCGGTCCCGGCAGAGGCACGTGCCCTACCTTCCCCTCCGTCCCCTGGAGCCCGCGGCCGACGCCGTGGAGCTGTACGACGCCTGGCTCGCGGAGCTGGCCGAGGCGCTGGAGCGCGGCGACGACCGGTGGGAGCTGTGCCGGCGCACGCTGACGGGGATCTTCTACCCGCACCTGGCGGACGCGGACCCGGCGCGCCTCCCCCTGGCGGCGCGCGCGGCGCTGGCGCAGATGGACGCGCGCAACGTGACGCTGGAGCCCGAGTACTACGCCGAGTGCGACGACGCGCTCTTCCAGCCGCGCAAGCCGCTGATCTGGATGTGGCAGATGTTCGACAAGTCGCCGCTGGGCGGCAACATCCACCTGGGGGTTCGCTTCCGCCGCACGCTGGCGCCGTACATCTTCCGGCGGGTGGGGAGGAACTTCAAGGCGTTCCACTTCGTGGAGTTCTCCTTCGGGTACAACCTGGAGGTGGGCGACGACGTGGTGGTGCACCGCAACGTGCTGCTGGACGACCGCGGCGGCATCGTGCTGGGGAACAAGGTGTCCATCTCGGACTACGCAAACATCTACTCGCACACCCACGACATCGTGGAGCAGGCGGACGTGACCAACGCCGTCACCACCATCGGCGACGGGGTGCGGATCACCTACCACGCCACGGTGCTGGCGGGGACCACGGTGGGCGAGAGCGGGATGGTGGGCGCCATGGCGCTGGCCACCAAGGACGTGCGGCCCTACCACGTGTACGTGGGGATCCCGGCCAAGTCGGTGCGGGTCAAGCCGAACGCGCCGCCGGAAACCTACAAGACCACCCTCTGCGGGCCGGGCGGAGGCGCGGGGGAAGGGTGACGGCGGCGGCGGGGCCCGCGCGCGTGCGCGGGCCCCGTCGTCTTTCCCGACGGACCATCACAGGCACAACGCAGGGATAGACAGACATGCAGACCGACGTGCTCGCGGGCGTCCCCACGGAGGTGACGGACCCGGTCAACTCGCGGATCCTGGAGGTGTCCGAGGACCGGATCCAGGGCTTCGTGGCGGAGCCCTTCGCGGAGATCGCCCGCCTTTCCGGGGTGGAGCTCCCCACCGTGCTGGAGCGGATCCGCGCCATGCTGGCGGCCGGGACCATCCGCCGCGTCCGGCAGACTTTGCTCGCCACCAACCTCGCTCCCGGCGCGCTGGTGGCGTGGCAGGTGCCGCAGGAGCGGCTGGACGAGGCGTTCACCTACATGTTCCGCGAGGACCCCTTCTCCGGCCACGTGGTGATCCGCTCCACCGACGCGGAGACGCGCGGCAGCAAGTACCGGCTGTGGACCACCGTCAAGGTGCCGCAGGGCTTCTCGCTCGCGCGCCACTGCGAGGTGCTGCGCGAGCGGGTGGGGGCGGAGGCGTTCAAGCTGCTCCCGGCGAAGGCGCTGTTCACGCTGGGCGTGGGGCACGTGCGCCGTCGCGGCATGGAGCCGGGGAGCCGCACCGACGCCCCCAGCGACGTGGTGGACACGCGCATCGTGGAGCTGGACGACCTGGAGTGGCAGGTGCTGGTGCCGCTCAAGCGCGAGTTCCGGGTGGAGGAGATCCGCGAGAACCCGTGGGGGGCGCGGGCGGAGGAGGCGGGGGTCTCGCTGGACGAGTTCCTGCGCGTGGCGCGGTCGCTGAACGAGCGCGGCGTGGTCGGCCGGTTCTCCACCTTCCTGGAGCACGTGAAGCCCTCGGCCACGGGGCACCGGGTGACACGCTACAACGCGCTCTTCCACTGGCGGGTGCCGGCGGGGCGCGAGATGGAGGCCGGAAAGGAGGTGGCGCGGCACCACGTGATGACGCACGCGTACTGGCGCGAGGGCGGGCCGGAGTTCGCCGGGGTCAACATCATGGGCGTGGCGCACGGCACCGAGAAGGAGATGGTGCTCGCCCACAAGGCGGCCATCGACGCGCACCTGGAGGAGGCGGGAATCCCCGTGGACTACACCAACGTGTTCTGGGGCGGCCGCAGCGAGATCAAGCCGTCCGAGATCGCGCCGCAGGAGTACCTGAAGTGGTGCGAGCGGGTGGGTGTCGATCCCGGGTCGATGCGTGCCGGCGCGGACGAGACGGTCGCGAGCGCCTGAAAGGGAGGAGCACAGGATGACGGATCCGGTCGAAGCCCTCAAGTACGTGTCGGACGGCGTCGCGACCCTGGACCGGGAGTGGCGCTTCACCTACGTCAACGGTCGGGCGGCGCTCCTCTTCCGCAGGAAGGAGGAGGAGCTCCTGGGGCGCACCTGGTGGGAGGCGTTCCCCCAGCTCGCCGACACCCCTTCCGCGGGCGAGCTGCGCTCGGCGATGGGGAGCACGATGGCGCGGCGGGCGCGCATGTTCCACCCGCAGCTCTACGCCTGGCACGAGGTGCAGGCGGTCCCCTCCGGCGGCGGCCTGCTCCTGGTGATCCGCGACGTCACCGACGAGGCCCGCCTCCAGCAGACCGAGGCGGTGCGCTCCGCGGTCCGCGAGATCTTCGAGCAGGTCCCGCTGGCGGTGAGCGTCCTGCGGGGCGCCGAGCAGCGGGTGGAGATCATGAACGCCGCCTCTCGGCAGGTGCTGGGCGGGCGCAACGTGGAAGGGCGTCCGGTCCGGACCGCCCTCCCGGAGCTGGAGGGGCAGGGCCTCTTCGAATTGCTGGACACCGTCTACGAGACCGGCAGGCCGTTCGAAGGCAAGGAGGTCCACGTCCGCTACGACAAGTACGGCGACGGGACCCTGCACGAGGGCTACTTCAACATCCTCTACCAGCCGCTCTTCGATTCCACGGGGCGGGTGAACGGGGTGCTGAGCATCAGCGTCGAAGTGACCGAGCTGGTCCGGCAGCGCGACGAGGTGGAGCGGCGCTCGGCGGAGCAGCTCGCCGTTCTCGGGCAGCTGCTGGAGGGGGTGGTCATCACGGACGCCGCGGGGAGGGTCACCTTCGTGAACGAGGCCGCGGAGCGGCTGCTCGGCGCCGCCGTGCTCGACGTGGGGCCGGAGGACTACGTCTCCGCCTACGGGGTGCAGAGCGTCGACGGGACCCCTTTCGACCCGACGGACCTTCCGCTCGTCCGCGCGGTCCAGCGTGACGAGGTGGTGACCGGGACGCGCTGGCGGATCCGCCGGCCGGACGGCACCGAGGTCGTCATCGAAGGCAACGCCCGCCCGGTCTTCGTGGCCGACGGCACCAAGGTGGCGGCGGTGCTGACGGTCCGGGAGGTGGAGAGCGAGGCCTGACGTACTGCCGGCTTTGGGCGTGCCCCCGGCTGCGCCGGGGTCGGGCTTCGGCTCCGTAACGCAGCAAACAACGCTGCGTAACGGAGTCGAGCCCGCGCAAACTGCCGCGCGGTCTCGCCCCTTCGGGCCGAAATCCCTCACGCGGGCTCGTGCTGGCGTCCGCGAGTTCCTTTAACTCTTCCGGCGTTGGGCGCGTCTTCTTCCGGCATTCCCCCCCCTTACACCGCCGACCACCATGCGCCTCGCCCTCTCCACCGCCCTGCTGCTGGTCTGCACCGCCTGTGCGTCGGCCGGGGCTCCCGCGCCGGCGCCGGACGCGCCCGAGCGGATCCTGGCGCGCGCGATCGAGCAGGCGGGCGGCGCGGCGGCGCTGGGGCGCGCGACGGCGCTGCTGTGGGAGGGCGACGCGACGGTGCACGCGGGCGGGCGCACGGTGAGCATCGCGGGGCGGTGGGCGGTGCAGCCGCCGGACACGGCCGTGGTCTCCACCTGGGAGGCGTCGCGCGGGCCGGAGTCGGTGCGGCACCTGGTGGTGGCGCAGCCGCGCGGGTGGACGGTGCGGGGCGGCGCGTTCACGCCCATGCCCCCGGCGATGCTCGCCAGCGAGCGCGAGGAGTTCTACCTGTACTCGGTGATGCGCCTCGTCCCGCTGCGCGAGCCGGGCGTCGCCCTCGCCGCGATCCCCGCCGACTCGCTGGGGCAGCGGGGGATCCGCGCCCGCCGCGCGGGGCGGCCGGACGTGGAGCTGTTCGTGGACGGCGCCGGGCGGCTGGCGCACCTGCGGGTGGTGCTCCCCGACGGCTACGACGGCCGGCCGGTGCGGCAGGACGTGTGGCTCGCCGGCAGCATCGAGGCGGAGGGCGTCCGCTGGCCGCGCACCATCCGCATCACCCAGGACGGCGCGCCCTTCTTCGACCTCGCGCTCCGCTCGCTGCGCGTGCAGCCCGCCGTGACCGACACGCTGCTCGCCGGTCCGCGCTGACTCCTACCGGCGACAGCCGGTACCAGACGCGCGCGGGGCGGCACCTCACCGGGTGCCGCCCCGTCTTGCTCGTGACGCCATGACCGCCGCTCCACACGCGCCTGCTTTACGCACGCTTGGGGATATTCTGCCCCACCCATGTGACCCACCTATCGTATTGCCCCACTACATGCACCCTTCGCATCCCCGGAAAACCGGGACCAGGCACCGCACAAATCGTTGCGCCTCAAAGGATTCCACCCAGACGAGCGCACACGGCGGTGTACGGACGACGTGAGTACGCATATTGCCATTCTTTCCGCAATCGCGGCACGTCTGCCGTGTCGCCGTCCCGCCCCATTTCCTTCCATGGAGGCCGCAATGCAACGTCGCGCGTATTTCTCCTTCGTCCTGGGCGCGTGCGCCCTGGCGCTCGCCTCCCCCGCGACCGCCCAGGACCTGACGATCGGGACCGCCAACTCCAACAATGTCTTCCCCTTCCAGAACTACCGGACCTCCCTGCCGAACCGCTACCAGCAGGTCTACTCGGCGGGGGCGTTCGGGTCGTCGATCTTCATCGACGCCGTCCGCTTCGGCAACACGGTGTACGGGGGAACGATCAACCGCGGGGAGTACCTCGTGCGGCTCTCCACCACCCCCGCGCCGGTCGACGGGCTCTCCACCGATTTCGAAGCGAACCTGGGGGGCAACACCACGACCTTCTTTTCCGGGATCCTGTCGGGAGGAGCACGAATTGCCGGGCTCCCCTTCCTGTACGACCCTTCGTTGGGAAACCTCCTCCTGGACGTGACCGTGTTCTCGCAGGAAAACCGCTCCGCCGAACCGTTCGACGCGGACAACGACATGGGTGACGCGATCAGCAGGGTCGCGGTCTACTCCTTCGGCGAGGGCCCCGTGACCGCCGACAGCTACGGGCTGGTCACCACCTTCGAGACCCGCCCCGGGTCCCTGCCCGACTCGACCGTGCCCGAACCGGTGAGCATGACGCTGGTGGGAACCGGGCTGGCGGGTCTGGGCATGCTGCGGCGCCGCCGCAAGGGGCGGGAGCGCGAGGACCAGGCCTGAAAAACCCGGCCGCAGAGCACCCGTCCGGACCGGGCGGCACCGGCTCCATGCCATGACACGCGGCGCTCAGCCGCCCTCCATCCCGGAGGGCGGCCAGGCGCCCCGGGCGATGCGCCGCTCCGGCTTCAGCCGCGGCAGGAGCCGCGGACCGGCGACGTACGTCCAGCAGCGCACTTCCGCCGCCTCCACCTCCGCCCGCCCGAACAGCCCCTCCGCGACGCCCTCGTACTCGTCCAGCCGCCGCAGCAGGTCCGCCGGGCAGCGCCACACCTCGCCTTCCACCCGCCCGTCCCCGTCCAGCACCAGCGCCGGGTAGTCGCCCAGGTCGTACAGCGTCCCCGCGACGGTGCCCGGCCCGACGAGCCGGCAGCCGCGCAGCAGCCCGGCCGCGCCGCCGCCACTGCGCAGCGTGCCGTAGACGAACAGGTGGACCTCCGGCGCGCCGTCCGTCATCCCCTGCTCTTCCATCGCCGCTTCCGCCGAAGACTCAGCGCGCGGCGGACCGGCGGAACTCCGCGTCGGGGTTCCAGGTCGGCAGGGTGGCCGTGTTCGCCAGCCAGGTGCCGAAGTCCAGCACGATCTCGGAGAGCTGCACTGCGCCGGACAGGTCCCAGTCGGGCCGGTACTCGTCGCCCGGCTGGTGGTAGCGCTTGGTCGTGTACTCCTCCTGCTGCTGCGCGCCCCAGCCGGCCGGTCGGCCCACGAAATTGCTCCCCGCGCCGATGGACACGGCCGGGATCCCCGCCTTGGCGAACGCGAAGTGGTCGGAGCGGTAGAAGCCGCCGCGCTCCGGGAACTCCTCCGGCGAGATCTTCATCCCCCGCGGCCCGATGCGCGCGGCGAGCATGGGGCCCAGCGAGCTCTTGACGTCGCCCAGCACGCGCAGGTCGTTGCTGCGCCCGTTCAGGTTGCCGCCGTCCACGTTGACGTTGGCGACGATGCGCTCCGCCGGGACGGTCGGGTTCTGGGCGAAGTACTCGGAGCCCAGCAGCCCGGACTCCTCGGCCGTGACGAACACGAACAGCTGCGAGCGCTTGGGCTTCTGCGGCGCGGCCGCGGCGACCCGCGCCACGGCCAGGATGTCCGCCACGCCGGAGGCGTTGTCCAGCGCGCCGTTGTAGATGGAGTCGCCGTTCACCGCCGGCCCGATCCCCAGGTGGTCCCAGTGCGCGCTGTAGGCCACGTACTCGTCGCGGAGCCGCGGGTCGGCGCCGCGCACCACGCCCACCACGTTCTCGGACTTCAGGTTCTGCACGGTGTTGCGGAAGCCCACTTCCAGCGTGACGCCGGTGGGCACCGGGCGGAAGTCGCGCGAGGCGGCGCGCCGGGTCAGGTCGTCCAGGTCGAGCCCGGCCCGCGAGAGCAGGCCCTTCGCCGCCGTGTCGGTGATCCAGCCGCGGAACTGGAGCGGCGCGGGGAGCCCGGCCGCGCGCGGCACCATGCGCTGCTCCTTTGCCCACGAGCCCACCACCGTCGGCCAGCCGTAGCCGGCCCGCTCGGTGGTGTGGACGATGAGCATGCCGGCGGCGCCGCGGCGCTCGGCCTCCTCGAACTTGTAGGTCCAGCGGCCGTAGTACGTCATCGCCCGCCCGCCGAACAGACCGGGCTCACCCGCGGGGGCGGGCGGGTCGTTGACGAGGACCAGGAGGATCTTGCCCTTGAGGTCCACGCCCTTGAAGTCGTCCCAGCGGAACTCGGGGGCGGCGCTCCCGTAGCCCACGAACACCACCTCCGCGCTCGCGGCTGCGCTCGGCGCGGCGGAGCCGGCCCACACCACCACGTCCTCCGGGTAGCGGAGGGCGCCGCTGGCCTTGCCGCCCGCGCTCACGCGGATGGTGGACGGGTCGGCCCCCACCACGTCGATGGGCACCTCCTGGAAGTAGCCGCCGCTCACCCCGGGCTCCACGCCCGCCGCGCGGAGCTGCGCCGCGATGTACTCGGCCGTCAGGCGGCCGCCGCGGGTGGCGGGGGCGCGCCCCTCCAGCAGGTCGGACGAGAGGAAGCGGATGTGCGCGTCGATCTCCCGCGCGGTGATGCCGGTGCCGCTCGCGCCGGACGAGGCGGCGCGCGGCGCACTCCCCTGCTGCGCGGCGAGCGGTGCGGCGCACAGGGCCAGGAGCCCGAGGGAGCGGACGAGGGTTCGGTTCATCGCATTCCGGTGAAAGGGGGAGACAGGACGGTCGGACACGGCTCAGGCCACGATCAGAGGTCGCTCGCTCGGTCGTCGGGGACGGGCGCCGGGCGGATCAGCGCCTGCGCGCGAGCCGCGATGTACTCCATCTGCTGCTCCCGCTCCTGCGCCCAGCCCGGCAGGCGGACCGCGTTCGAGGCGAGCGCCGCCGCGCCCATCAGGGCGAAGAGCATGGGGAGGAAGAGCTCCTGCGCCAGGGCGCCCTGCAGGAAGAGGACGACGAGCATGACCAGCCCCACCGCCATCCCGGCGACCCCC
Organism: Longimicrobiaceae bacterium; assembly: GCA_036389055.1. GTDB lineage: Bacteria > Gemmatimonadota > Gemmatimonadetes > Longimicrobiales > Longimicrobiaceae > JAFAYN01. The sequence continues at coordinate 62,157 of DASVQR010000175.1, forward strand.
ATCCGGTTGAGCGCCAGGGCGTTCCCCTTGAGAGTCCTCAGGCGGAAGCGGTAGCCGTCCTCGGTCGGCTCCACGTACGCGTGCAGGTTGCCGACGGCCCACTCTCGGAGCTCGCCGCTAGACCGGTCCCTGCCGCGCGCGTTGAAGGTGTCGCGCATCTCCGCCACGAGGAGGCTCCACTCGCGGTCGGTGGGGGCGCGCGGAAGGTCGACGGTGCGGGACACCGAGATCGGCATCCCCAGGTCCTTGCGGCGCGGCAGGGCGCCGCGGCGCAGGTCGACCGCCGTGGCCGCGTCGGCGATCCGCTCCGGCGCCAGCCCCACCTCGCGGCCGATCGCCTGCAGCTCGGTCAGCGTGAGCCCGTCCGCCGGGGGCAGGCTGCGCTGCCCCGGATCGTGGGCCGTGGCGGCGGCTTCGAAGATCTCGGCGATCTCCTCGTCCCGGTATCGGCGCTCGTCGCTCATGGTTCACTCCCGGCAGGTCGCGAGATCGGGCGGCGCGGCGCATCCGCCGCACGCGCCGTGAAGCGCTGCGAACATCCGGTGGAAGCTAGGCGGCGAGGGTGCGGCGCGGAAGGGAGTCTAGCGCTTCCACGAGAAGCGGGGCCGCACCCCCCACACCGCCATCGCCGTGAGGTAGACGGGCTGGAGCACGAACCAGAGCGGCAGGTACGGCAGCAGCTCCGTGCGCCCGAAGCGGCGGCAGGCGTAACCGTAGAGAAAGACGTCGATCCCCAGCTTCGCGGCGGCGGCGGCGGCCCAGGTGCCGGCGGTCATCCACCCCGCGGCCACCCAGAGCAGCCCCAGCGGCAGGTGCAGGTTGGCGTTCAGCGACGCCGCGCCGTACAGCAGCACCCGCCAGTCCTGCCGGAACGAGCGCATCCCGCTGGACGCCCAGCGCGCCCGCTGGTTGCGGAAGGCGCGCAGCGTGGGCTCCGGCAAGGTGCGGGCGCGCGCCGCCGCGTCGTCCGCGTAGGCGATGCGGCCCGTGCCCGGCGTGGTCCGCACCAGGTCCAGCATCAGCATGTCGTCGCCGGCGGGGAGGCGCAGCCCGGGGCCGTAGCCGCCCACCCGCTCGAACGCCTCGCGCCGGTAGGCCAGGTTGTGCCCGGACGCGCCCAGCGGAAAGCCCAGCCGCGCGCTCCCCGCCATGGCGGTGACCAGCGTCAGGAACTCGAACGCCTGCACCCGCTCGAAGAGCGTGCTGTGCGGCCCGGCGTCCAGCTCCGTGTAGCCCAGCACCATCCCCACGTCCGGCGCGAACGAGCGCGCCATCCCCTCCACCCAGGTGGGGCTCACCCGGCAGTCCGCGTCCGTGAGCAGCACCAGCTCGCCCCGCCCCGCCTCCACCCCCCGCTGGAGCGCCAGCTTCTTGGGGGCGACGCCGGGGGGAACGTGCTCCTGCCGCACCAGCCTGAAGCGCCCCGGGTGCGCCGCCGCCGCGTCCCGCACCAGCGCCGCGGTGCCGTCCTCCGAGCGGTCGTCCACCACCACCACCTCGAAGCGCCCGTACGTCTGCGCCGCCAGGTCGTGGAGCAGCCCGGGGAGGCGCGCCTCCTCGTTGCGCGCCGCGACGACCACGGTGACGAGCGGCTCGCGCGCGGGCGCCGACCCGCCGCGGGCCCGCAGCGCCCACGCGAAGGCGACCGCGACCCCGGCGTACACGGCCAGGTTGGCCCAGGTGAAGACGAGAAGGGAGAGCAAGCGGGCGGCGCCCCGGGATCAGGGTTTCGGCTGCGTCCGGGCGGCCCGGAACTGGCGTTCCCCGCATCGCGAGAGCCGTGCCCCCGTGGTGCACGGAATGGACGCCGGGGGCGTGACATCGTCCCGGGTTGGTGCTACCTTTGCAGCGCACGCGAGGGCGCCTTGGCGCCGCGCCCATACGACCGGGGTGCGACACCCAAGCGCCACCCGCCCCAGCGGCACCGGGCGGCCCCACCCGAATGCACGAGCGGACGAACCACATGGCCGTCACCGATTATTTGAGGACCCATCGCGAGCGCCACCTGGCCGAGCTCTTCGACTGGCTGCGCATTGCAAGCATCAGCGCCAAGTCCGAGCACCGCGACGACACCCGGCGCGCCGCCGAGTGGCTGGTGGAGCGCATGCTGGAGGCCGGCCTGCAGACCGCCGAGGCGATCCCCACGGCGGGGCACCCCATCGTGATCGGCGAGTGGCGCGGCGCCCCCGAGGGCGCGCCGACGCTGCTGGTGTACGGCCACTACGACGTGCAGCCCGCCGAGCCGCTGGACGAGTGGCACTCGCCCGCGTTCGAGCCGGAGCTGCGCGACGGAAAGATCTTCGCGCGCGGCTCGGTGGACGACAAGGGGCAGGTGTACCTGCACCTCAAGGCCGTGGAGGCCCACATCGCCCAGAACGGCTCTCTGCCGGTGAACGTGGTGTTCGTGGTGGAGGGCGAGGAGGAGGTGGGCTCCCCAAACCTCCAGGACTTCCTGGTGGAGAACCGCGAGCGGCTGCGCTGCGACGCCGTGCTGATCTCCGACACCACCATGTTCGCCGAGGGGCTCCCCTCCGTGACCGTGGGGTTGCGCGGGCTGGCGTACATGGAGATCCACGTGCAGGGCCCGGCCACCGACCTGCACTCCGGCTCGTACGGGGGCGCGGTGGTGAACCCGGCCAACGCCCTCGCCAAGATCATCGCGAAGCTGCACGACGAGCAGGGCCGCGTCACCGTCCCCGGCTTCTACGACGACGTGCGCGCCCTCACCGAGGAGGAGCGCGCGGCCACGCGGCAGCTCCCCTTCGACGAGGAGGAGCTGCGCCGCGAGGTGGGGGCCCCCGCCCTGGGCGGCGAGGAGGGGTGGACGGCGCTGGAGCGCAAGAGCGCCCGCCCCACCTGCGACGTCAACGGGCTGCTCTCCGGCTACACGGGCGAGGGCGCGAAGACGGTGCTCCCGGCGCGCGCCATGGCCAAGGTGTCCATGCGGCTGGTGCCCGACCAGGACTTCCGCGACATCGAGGAGAAGTTCTCGCGCTGGGTGCGCGAGATCGCCCCTCCCGGGGTGACGGTGACGGTGGAGGCGCTGCACGGCGGAATGCCCTGGCGTGCCGATCCCAAGGAGCCTATCTTCCAGTCGGCCGTGCGCGCCCTGGAGCGCGCCTTCGGCCGGGCCCCCGTGTTCTCGCGCGAGGGCGGCTCCATCCCCATCGTGCAGGCCTTCCAGCAGACCTTCGGCGCGCCCGTCGTCCTCCTCGGCTTCGGCCTCCCGGGGGAGAACGCGCACGCCCCCAACGAGTGGATGTCCGAGGACAACTTCTACCGCGGTGCCGAAGCCATCGCGATCCTCTACGATGAGCTATAACGAGCAGGCCGTCCGCGAGCGCCCGGCCGCCTACACCGCGTCGGCCGAGCACGAGGCGCGGGCGTTCGTCGAGGAGCACACCGCCATCCTCGCCCCGCTGCTGCGGGAGTCGCACCTGGCGTCGTGGAACGCCGCCGTGGGCGAGGGCGACGACGCCGAGGAGCGCTCCGCGCGCGCCCGGGCCGCGGTCAAGCACCTGTACGCCGACCCGGACCGGGCGGCCCGCGTCCGGGGCTGGCTCGCCTCCGGCCAGGTGCGCGACCCGCTGCTGCGGCGGCAGCTCGTGCTGCTGGACCTGGAGTACACGGGGAGCCAGCTCCCCGAGGACACCATCGAGGACCTGGTGCGCAGGAGCGCCTCGCTGGAGCAGACCTTCTACACCTTCCGCGCGTCGCTGGACGGCGAGCGGGTGACCAACAACGTGCTGCTGGACGTGCTGCGCGACGAGCGCGGCTCGGCCCGGCGGCGCGAGGCGTGGGAGGCGAGCAAGCAGGTGGGGCGCGAGGTGGCCGAGCCGCTGCGCGAGCTGGTGCGCCGCCGCAACGAGGCGGCGCGCTCGCTGGGCTTCGACAACTTCTACGCCATGGAGCTGCAGCTCCAGGAGCTGGACGAGGAGCGCCTCTTCCGCATCCTGGACGGGCTGCGCGAGGAGAGCGACCCCGCCTTCCGCCAGCTCCGCGACGAGATGGACGCCACCCTTGCCGAGCGCTACGGCGTCGCGCCGGAGGAGCTGCGCCCCTGGCACTGGGGCGACTTCTTCGGGCAGGAGGCACCCTCGGTGTCCACGGTGGACCTGGACGCCATGTTCCGGGACGTGGACCTGGAGCGGACCGCGGCGGAGTTCTTCCACGGCATCGGGCTGCCCGTGGAGGACGTGCTGGCGAGGAGCGACCTGTACGAGCGCGAGGGCAAGGACCAGCACGCCTTCTGCATCGACGTGGACCGCGAGGGTGACGTGCGCACGCTGTGCAACCTGCGCCCCAACGAGAAGTGGGCCTCCACGCTGCTGCACGAGCTGGGGCACGCGGCGTACGACAAGTTCATCCCCCGCTCCCTCCCCTTCCTGCTGCGCACCCCGGCGCACACCCTGTCCACCGAGTCCATCGCCATGTACATGGGGCGGCTCACGCGCAAGCCCGAGTGGCTGCGCGAAGTGGTCGGCGCGGAGCTGGGCGACGAGGACGCGGCGGAGATCCGGCGGCAGCTGCGCGCCGCCATGCTGGTGTCCGCGCGCTGGATCCTGGTGATGGTGCACTTCGAGCGCGAGCTGTACCGCGACCCGGACCGCGACGACCTGAACACGCTCTGGTGGGACCTGGTGGAGCGGATGCAGTTCATCCGCCGCCCGGAGGGGCGCGACGAGCCGGACTGGGCGGCGAAGATCCACTTCTCCACCGCCCCGGTCTACTACCACAACTACCTGCTGGGCGAGCTGATGGCCTCGCAGCTCACCGCGCACCTGGCGCGCGGGGAGATGCGCGGGCGCCGCAGCGGGAGCATCCGCGGGGTGGAGGCGGTGGGCCGCTTCCTGCGCGAGCGGATCTTCGCGCCGGGCGCGTCGCTGGACTGGAACGAGCTGCTGGTGCACGCCACCGGCGAGGGGCTGAACCCCCACTACTTCGTCGAGGAGTTCGTCTCGGCCTGACCTCCGCGTCCATCCCGGCGGCCACACGAAGCCTCCCCGGAGCCACAGCGCTCCGGGGAGGCTTCGTTTCATCCCCCAACTTCTTTCCGCCCAGTCCCTTCGGCGCTCCCTGTCGGCTTCCGACCGCCGGGCGCTGAATCCTGCTCATCCGTCGCCGCGTAGTGGCCGCACCGGACGGTGGGCGGAGGATCGCCCGCGCGGACGGCACCCCCCTTCAGATCATCACGGAACGGCTGCCGGCGGTATCCATGGCCGCGGTTCGACACTTCGCCTCCGAGGTCGGAACCATGAAGCGCATCCTCGTCGCCCTGCTGGCGCTCTCCCTGGTGGGGAGCGCCGCGTCCGTCCAGGCCCAGACACCCGCGGGCCCGGCGCCCGCCGCCCGCCCGCCCGCGCAGGCTCCCGGGGAGATCCGGGGCACCATCGTGGACGCGGAGAGCGGATCCCCCGTGGCGAGCGCCTCGGTGGAGGTCCGCAGCCGCGCCGACTCGTCGCTGGTCACCGGCGCGGTCGCCCGCGCGGACGGGACGTTCCGCGTGGAGGGGCTGCGCCCGGGGAGCTACTTCCTGCGGGTGAGCGGCATCGGCTACGCTCCGCAGCGGACGGAGGCGATCGCCATCGCCCCCGCCGCGCCGCGCGCGAGCGCCGGGACCGTGAAGCTGGCCCGCGCCGCCGTCGCCCTGGAGGGGCTGACCGTGACCGCCGAGCGCAGCTCGGTGGCGATCGCCCCGGACCGCAACACCTATCGGGCAAAGGACGTGGCGCCCGCCGGCGGGACCGCGTCGGACGTGCTCCAGGCGGTCCCCTCGGTGGAGGTGGACGGCGACGGCAAGGTGAGCCTGCGCGGCAACGAGAACGTGGCCGTGCAGATCAACGGCCGCCCGGCGCCCATCGGGGGCGCGCAGCTGGCCGGCTACCTCAAGCAGCTCCCGGCCAACCTGCTGGAGCGGGTGGAGGTGGTGCCCAATCCCTCGGCCAAGTACGACCCGGAGGGGATGGCGGGCATCATCAACATCGTCCTCAAGCAGAACGCCGACCTGGGCGTGAGCGGCGGCTTCCTGCTGGGCGGGGCGACGGCGGAGCGCTACACGGCCTCCGGCAACCTGGGCTACCAGAGCGGGCCCCTCACCGCCTTCTTCTCCTACGGCTACAACTCGGACCTGCGCGAGTTCAGGGGCATCAACGACCGCGAGCTGCTGGGCGCCGTCCGCTCGCCCACCATCTTCACGGAGCAGGACATCACCGGGGACGCCCGCAACGCGGGCCACAACCTGAGCACCAGCGTGGACTACCGCCTGGGCGACCGGGACGTGCTCTCCTCGTCGCTGCTCTTCAACCTGCGCGGCTCCTCGGACGCCTCGCTCAGCTCGTACAGCGAGTGGAACGCCGCGCACTCGCTGCTGTCGCGGTACGACCGCATCCGCGACGCGGAGACCGACAACTTCGTGGTGGACTACACGCTGGCCTTCAAGCGCACCCTGGAGCCGCAGCGCCACGAGTTGGCCACCGAGGTGCGCCTGAACCGCGCCCGCGACGAGGACCGCGCCGACCTGTGGCTGCGCCCGCTCGGGGTGTCGGCCGCGGGGACCGGCGCGGTGCTGGAGTCGCAGGTCGACGCCCTGGACGCCCTCACCTACCAGCTCACCGCCCAGGCGGACTACACCCGCTCGTTCGGGGAGCGGAGCAAGCTGGAGACGGGGTACAAGGGCACGGCGCGCTGGCTGGACCGCGACTTCAGCGTGGTCACGGATTCGCTGGGCTCGGGCGTGTGGACGCCCAGCGGGCTCAGCAACGACCTGGAGTTCGACGAGCGGGTGAACGCCGTGTACGGGGTGCTGAGCCACGGCGCGGGCAAGGTGGAGATGCAGGCCGGGCTGCGGGCGGAGCACGCCGCGCGCGACTTCTCCCTTGCCGGCGGGGCGAGCTATCCGCACGACTACACGAGCCTGTTCCCCAGCGCGCTGGTGGCGTACAACCTGAGCGACGCCACGCAGCTGAAGCTCAGCTACTCGCGACGCGTCCGCCGGCCGGGGACGCAGGAGCTGAACCCCTTCCCGGTGTTCATGGACGCCCAGAACGTGTTCCTGGGCGACCCGGGGCTGAACGCGGAGTACACGGACGCCGTCGAGGCGGGCTTCCAGCGCTCGGGGCGGCTGGGCTCGGTGCAGGTGTCGCCGTTCTACCGCCGCACCACGGACGTCATCCGCATCATCGTCAACACGGCGGACACGGTGGCCGGGCGCGAGGTGACGTCGGTGAGCTTCCGCAACCTGGACACGGGCACCTCCTGGGGCTCGGACGTGAACGGCTCGCTGCGGCTGGGCAAGGCGTTCAGCGGGCTGGCCGGGTTCAACGTGTTCCGGATGGTGACGGACGGCACCAGCGGCGCGGCCAGCCTTTCCTCGGACGCGGTCACCTGGTCGGCGCGGGTCAACGGCACGTACAACCTGTCGCCGCGCACGTCGGTCCAGGCCATGTACTTCTACCGGGCGCCCATGGAGATCGAGGGCGGGCGCTTCCACTCCGTGTCCAACGGCAACCTCTCCATCCGGCAGAAGGTGATGGGCGAGAAGGGGAGCGTCACCCTGCGCGTGTCCGACCCGTTCGACGCCAACCGCTTCCGCGTGGAGGCCGGGAACGACAACGTGTTCCAGCTCACGGAGCGCCGGTTCAACTCCCGGGCGGTGCACCTGACCTTCCAGTACAACTTCGGCCAGGCGCCCAAGATCCGGCAGCGGCCCCAGCCGCAGGAGCAGCCGGCCACGCCGGGGTTCCCGGGGTAGGCGGCACGGCGGAACGATAGCCAGACGAAGCGAGGGGCTCCCGGAACCGGGAGCCCCTCGCCGCTTTTACTCTGCGGTCGTGGATCAGTCGGTTGATATCTGCCCCGCACCATTCCTGGTCCGCAGAGCGCGGACGAACTCCATGTTCTGGTCCAGCCGGCGAACGCGTTCGGCCGGCGTGGAAGCAAGCGACGCTCGGAGCAGGCCGATGTCCCACCCGTAGCTGCTCGCGCGCGCCACCGCCCCCGCTGGCTCTCCGTTCCGCCTCACTCGCGCCCCCGAATCGGTCTCGGCGGACGCGCGGGCGAGGCGAACCGTGAAGTCCGAGAGGTAGCGACGGACATCGACCGTCACACGGGCGGTGCTCTCCTCCCCCACGGTAACCTGATGCTCCGCAGCGTTGTGCAGCGCCTCCGAAGCGAGCCGGTCCGCCACCTCCAGGGGGACCTGCAGGTCCCCCTGGAGTTGGCGGACGAGGCCGGCGTGCCGGGCTTCATGGGCAGTGTACGCCAGCGACCAGCCCAGGGCCCGGGCCGCGCTCCGGACCCACTGCTGGCTCGCACCGCAGGCAACAGCGAATTGAGATGGAGTCATGTCACAATCGTACCCGAAATGCGTCCGGGAGAGCAAGCGTCATGAGCCTCCTTCGATCTGTCGCCCCCCTGGTCAAGCAGCCCGCCCCAGCGGCATCCCCAGCCGCACCTGCATCTCCGCCCGCAGCCCCGGCTCCAGCGCCAGCCGCCCCGGCTCGAACAGCAGCACCACCGTGGACCCCAGGTGGAAGGTCATGATCTCGTCGCCCCGGCGGACGCGCACGGGAGGCTCGTAGCGCTTCGTCTCGCCCTGGAGGACGCCACGCCGGTTGGTGACCCAGGCGCCCCGCCCCGGCGGCGCGTTCCACGCCGGGTCGAAGGCGGCGGAGATGCGGCCCACGTTGTAGGCGCCCACCGCGACCACGGCCACCCGCCCCAGCGGCCCGTCCAGGTAGCACACCAGCCGCTCGTTGCGCGCGAACAGGTCGGGCAGGTGCGCCACCGCGGGCGCGTTCACCGGGAGCAGCGCCCCCGGGACGTGCCGCGCCAGGCGGACCAGCCCGTCGCAGGGGGCGTGGATGCGGTGGTAGTCGCGCGGGCTCAGGTAGATGGTGACGAACGCCCCGCCGTCGAAGCGCGCCCCCTCCGCCGGGTCGTCCAGCAGCTCCCCCACCGAGTACCAGCGCCCCTTGGCCTGGATCGCCCGCCCTTCCCGCACCGTCCCCACCTGCCCCGTCGCGCCGTCCACCGGCGACGCGACGACGCCCGGGTCCCGCGGCCACTCCCGCGCGCCCGGCCGCAGCTTGCGCGTGAAGAAGCGGTTCAGCGAACCGTACTCCTCCAGCGGCAGCTCCGCCTCCGCCGTGTGGGCGCCCACCGCGTTTGCGAACGCCGCCAGCACCGGCCGGCGCAGCGGCCGCGGGAGCGGCACGTCCGCGACCCGCCCGAAGGCGCGGCTGAGCGCGCCCTGCGGCAGCCGCGCCAGCAGGGCGAGCATGGCCCGGCTCGGCCAGAGCGGCAGCGTGGGAAAGTCCTCGTCTCGGTTCATTCTCGATCTATGTGTCTCGCACCGGCGGGCGCCGGCCCCGCGGGAGGCCGCGCACGACGGGCAGTTGCGTGAGGGATGCCGGCCCGAAGGGGCGAGACCGCGCGGCTGTTTGCGCGGGCTCGACTCCGTTGGCGAGCGTGGTTTGCTCGCCTACGGAGCCGCAGCCCGACCCCGCGTCAGCGGGGGCACGCCCGAACCCGCAGTCAAAAGCCGTTGCCGTTTCTCCAAGACCCCCGCGATGTGTTACATTCGCCGCAGCACGAAGCCCCGGGCGCGCCGCTTGCACGCCCGCGGCCCGGCACCGCCGAACCAGGAACGCACACTCGAGACCGGCTGGCACCGACACGTGACCCGTCCAACCATACCGTCCATCCGCATCTCCTTCCGCCAGCACACGCTGGGCAACGGGATGCGCGTCATAGCGCACGAGGACCGCGCCGCCCCCATCGTGGCCGTGCACCTCATGTACCACGCCGGCTCGCGGCACGAGGTGCCGGGGCGCACCGGGCTGGCCCACCTGCTGGAGCACTTGATGTTCGAGGGCTCCATGCACGCTCCCAAGGGCGCCTTCGACGACCTGCTGGAGCGCGCCGGCGGCACCAACAACGGCTCCACCTGGCTGGACCGCACCGAGTACCACGAGGTGGTCCCCTCGCACGCCGTGGAGCTGGCGCTCTGGCTGGAGCGCGACCGCATGGCGCACTTCCTCCCCGTGCTGAGCGAGGAGATGCTGGAGCTGCAGCGCGGCGTGGTGATCAACGAGCGCAAGCAGCACTACGAGAACCGCCCCTACGGGCTGGCCGACGAGCGGCTGGGGCAGCTCCTCTTCCCGGGCGAGCACCCCTACGGGTGGCCCACCATCGGGTACATCCCCGACCTGGAGGCGATCACCCTGGACGACGCGCGCACATTCTACGGGACGTACTACACGCCCAGCAACTCGGTGCTGGTATTCGCCGGCGACGTCTCGGCCGACGACGCCTTCGAGCTGGCGGAGCGCTACTACGGCGACCTCCCGGCGGGCCCGCCGCTCCCGGAGCGCCCCCCCGTCCCCGCACCCGCGACGGGGCACCGCCGGGAAACGCTCCCGGACCGCGTCACCTTTCCGCGCGTGTACCGCGCCTGGGACGTGCCCGCGTACGGCACGCCCGACTGGGTGGCGCTGGACGTGCTGGCGTACCTGCTGGCCGACGGGGACAGCTCGCGGATGCAGCGGGCGCTGGTCCGCGACGGCAGGATCGCCCAGGAGACCGACACCTACCTGTATCCCACCGAGCTGTGCGGGGTGTTCGGCGCGGTGGCGACCTCGCGCACCGGGGTGGCGCCCGAGGCGCTGGAGGAGGCGATCCAGCGCACCATCGACGGGGTGGCGGCGGGCGGGGCGACGGAGGACGAGGTGACGGCCGCGCTGCGCCGCGTGCGGCGCGACCAGGTTGCCGAGCTGGCGACGGTGGAAGGGCGCGCCGAGTCGCTGGCCTACGCCGCCACCACGCTGGGCGGGCCCGAGCGGCTGGACGAGCTGATGGAGGCGTACGCCCGCGTCGGCCCGGAGGAGCTGGCCCGCGTGGCGGCCGAGCACCTGCGCGCCGACGCCGGCGCCACGGTCGTCGTGGTCCCCTCCGCCGAGGAGGCCCGCGATGCAGCGTGACGCCGCGCTCCCGCGGGTGATGGAGGCGCCCGTGCTGGGCGCCCCGCCGGTCCCCACGGTCCCCACTCCGGAGCGCTGGACGCTGCCCAACGGGCTGCGCGTGGTGGCGGTCCCGCGCTCCGGCATCCCCCAGGTGGCGCTGCGGCTGGTGGTTCCCGCCGGCTCCGCGGCGGACCCGGCGGAGTTCCCCGGCACCGCCTCGCTGGTGGCCGCGCTCCTCACCGAGGGGACGCGGTCCATGGACGCCGACGCGCTCAACGAGCGCATCGACGCGCTGGGCGCCTCGGTGAGCGCGCACGCCGGGCACGACTACGCCGAGGTGGAGATGACGCTGCTGGGCGGCACGCTGGACGAGGGGCTCCCGCTCCTGGCCGAGCTGGCCACCCGCCCGGCCTTTCCCGAGGACGAGACGGAGCGCGTCCGCGAGGAGGCGCTGGACGCCCTCGCCTCCCGCGGGGACGAGCCTGCCAACGTGGCCGACGACCGGGCGCTGCTGGAGGTGTTCGGCGCGGAGCACCCGTACGGCCGCCCCTCGTTCGGCACGGAGGCGGGGGTCGCGGCGGTGCCCCGGGAAGCGCTGGCCGCCTTCCACGCGGAGCGCTACCGCCCGCGCGGCGCGTACCTGGTGGCCGCGGGCGACTTCGACCCGGCGGAGCTGCGCGCCGCGCTGGAGCGGGCCTTCGGGGAGTGGACGGGGGAGGCCGGGCCGGTCGACTACCCGGCCGCGCCGGAGCGGCCGGCGCGCGCCGGGGAGCGGGTGGCGCTCCCCTGGGAGGACTCGGCGCAGGGCGAGATCCGCATCGGCGGGGTGGGGCTGGTGCGCAGCTCGGACGACTGGATCGCTGCGTCGATCGCCAACTACGTACTGGGGGGGAGCACCATCCTGGGGCGGCTGGGCGCCAACCTGCGCGAGGAGAAGGGGTGGACGTACGGCGTGCGCTCCGCCTTCTCGGCGGGGCTGGTGCCGGGCGGCTGGTCGGCGGAGACCGCGGTGGGCGCCGAGGTCACGGACGACGCGGTGCGCGAGATGCTGGCCGAGATGCGCCGCATGGCCGAGGAGCCGGTGCCGGAGGAGGAGCTGCGGCGGGCCAAGGACGCGCTGATCCTGTCGCTCCCCCGCGCCTTCGAGACGCCGTCGCGGGTGGCCAGCCGCTTCAGCACGCTGGAGGCGTACGGGCTGGCGGCCGACTACTGGGCCCGCTTCCCGGAGCGGGTGGAGGCGGTCGGCGCGGAGGAGGTGCTGCGGGTGTCGCGGGAGCACTTCGACCCGGCGCGCCTGGTGACGGTGACGGTGGGCGGCGGGGCCGGCGAGTAGCGGCCGCCGGAAGCCGAGCGCCCCCGCCCCCGGACGGTCCGGGGACGGGGGCGCCGCCGTCGGGGAGGCCCGGCCGCGGAAGCTACGCTTCCTTGCCTCCCCGCCAGGCCGCGTCGTCGTCGGCCTCGAAGGTGGCGGCGTCCACCGTCTCCGCCGCGGGCGTGGGGCGCGCCCAGGGCGCCTGGCGCATCACGCCGTCCCACCCGCACGCCATGCACCAGCGCAGGTGCAGGAACCTGCCCAGCGGGCGGAGCAGGCGGTTGCGGATGGGGATGGTCTCCGACCCGCAGCGGGGGCAGTCGCGCCCCGAGGGGAGGAAGGCGACCAGCAGGGCGATCGGCGACACCAGCATCGCGATCCACAGAGCGACGATGAACATCCAGAACATGGGGACCTCCTTGCGGCGGCGCGGCTTCGGGCTCCCGGGCGCTTCCCGGTGAACGGCGTCCTGTGGTGAGGGATCGACGGCTCCCGGAACTGCCCCGCCCAGCTGCCTCTGCGGGTCGTCCTGCACCGCGCTCGCCGGTTACGCCTTCCGTGCGGGTCGAGCAAGTTTCGCACCTGCGCCTGCTGCTCCGCGCGGGGGCCCGGAGGCCCGCGAACCGGCCGTCCCCGACCGGGTTTTTCCCGTATGCCATGTCCGTGCCAGACAACCGCTTGAACGCACACGCACCCGGCCCGTGCCCACGCTCCGCGTAGACCCCCACGATCCTGATCCCGGAGCCGTCCGCCGCGCGGCCGGGACGCTGCGGCGCGGCGGCCTCGTCGCGTTCCCCACCGAGACCGTGTACGGGCTGGGCGCGAGCGCCCTGGACCCGGCCGCGGTGGCGCGGATCTTCGCCGCCAAGGGGCGCCCGTCGTACAACCCGCTGATCGTGCACGTGGCCGACGCGGACGCGGCCCGCGCCCTCGCCGCGGAGTGGAGTGCCGCGGCGGAGCGGCTGGCGGAGCGCTTCTGGCCGGGGCCGCTGACGCTGGTGGTCCCCCGGCGGGCGGAGATCCCCGACGCGGTCACGGCCGGGCTCCCCAGCGTCGCCCTGCGCGTCCCCGCCCACCCGGTGGCGCACGCTCTGCTGCGCGAGGCGGGGATCCCCGTGGCGGCGCCCAGCGCCAACCGCTCCACCGGGGTGTCGCCCACCACGGCGGCGCACGTGGAGCGCAGCCTGGGGGAGCGGGTGGACCTGGTCCTGGACGGCGGCCCCACCCCGGTGGGGATCGAGTCCACGGTGGTCAGCCTGGTGGGCGGCGTCCCCACGCTGCTCCGGCCGGGGACGGTGTCGATCGAGGAGCTGCGCGACGCGGTGGGCGAGGTGGCGCTCCCCTCCGCGGGGCCGGAGGGGACGGCGGCGCGCCCCTCGCCGGGGATGCTGGACCGGCACTACGCCCCGCGGGCCGAGGTGCGGCTGTTCGAGGGGTCGGGCGGGGCGCCGGCGGGGCCGGAGGGCGGCAGGACCGCCGTGCTGGTGATCGGGGCCGCGGCGCCGCCGGCGGGCGAGACCGTGAGGATGCCCGCCGACGCGCGGGAGTACGCGGCCCGGCTCTACGCCACCCTGCACCGCCTGGACGACGAGGGCTTCGACCGCATCCTGGTGGAGCTTCCCCCCGACACCCCGGAATGGGCCGGCGTCCGCGACCGGCTCCGGCGCGCGGCGCACCCCGGGTAGCCCCGCGCCGGCCGTCCACTTCTCCGCCGCGATGCTTGACACGCGGCCCGCCGCGCCGTAGCTCTTTGTCTCTCGCCGCAACAATCCCGTTCCGTCACCGGCAGCTCACCTGCGCCGCCGCCGTCCACCGGCGCGCGGCGGACACACGCGTCCCAGTCCCCAGCGCGGAGGCGATCCCTCACCGACCTGTACGTAGGTTGCTGCACACCCCCTTTTTCCCCCACGAGGAGGACGTGTCTTTGCGAAGGAACCTTGTCGGAACACTGAGCGCGCTCGCGCTCCTCGCCGCCGCCGCGTCACCCGCGCGCGCGCAGCAGGCGACGATCGCCGGGACGGTGACCGCCGAAGCGACCGGGCGGCCCGTCCCCGGCGTCCGGGTGACCGCGGAGGGGTCCCGGGCCACGGCCCAGACCGACAGCGCCGGGCGCTACACGCTCCCGGGGCTCTCCGGCGGCACCTACACGCTGACCGCGCAGGCCGCCGGCTTCGCCCCGGCGAGCCGCGGCGACGTGCGCCTGGCCTCCGGCGGCACGGCCACGGTGGACTTCCGCCTGCGCCCGTCGGTGCTCGAGATCGAGGGGCTGGTGGTGACCGGCGTCACCGCGCCCACGGCGGGGACCAAGGTCCCCTTCGCGGTGGGCCGGGTGAGCGCGGCCAACCTCCCCGTCCCCACCACCGGCTCCGCGGCCACCGCGCTGCAGGGCAAGGTGTCGGGGGTGCAGGTGCTGCGCGGCAGCGGCCAGCCGGGCGCCGGCGACGCGCGCGTGGTGCTGCGCAGCCCCACCAGCATCCGCAAGACCGTGGCGCCGCTGTACGTGGTGGACGGCGTGATCCTGGGCTCCAACCCCGCCGACATCGCGGCGCTGGACATCGAGAGCATCGAGGTGGTCAAGGGCGCCGCGGCGGCCTCGCTGTACGGCTCCCGCGCGGCCAACGGGGTGATCCAGATCCGCACGGCGCGCGGCAGCAACATCGAGCTGGGGAAGACGCGCATCACCGCCCGCAGCGAGTTCGGGCAGAGCGAGATCGCGCGGATGATCCCGCTCAACATGCACCACCACTACAACGTGGACCCGGCCACGGGCCAGTACGTGGACGCCACCGGCAAGGTGGTGCCGCGCTCGCTGCGCTTCGCCCCCACGGTGGCGTTCGCGGACAAGGAGTTCCCGGACACCATGCGCAACCCGGTGAACAGCTTCTTCCGGCCGGGCTCGCTCTCCAACCAGACGGTGACGCTGGGGCAGAACACCGCCAGCACCAACTTCTTCCTGTCGTTCAACAACACGCGCGAGACCGGGGTGCTGCGCGAGCACGACGGCTACGAGCGCTACAGCGGCAAGCTGAACCTGGATCACCGGCTGCGCTCCGACCTGCAGCTTAGCGTGTCCGCGTACCACATGCGCTCCACGCGCGACGAGCTCACCGCGGGGACCTTCGAAGCGCTGGTGCAGATGGCGCCGGACGTCAACCTGCTGGCGCCCAACGCCAACGGGCAGCCGTACATCGTCCGGCCCGACCCGCTCACCACGCAGAGCAACCCGCTGTACCTGAACCTGACCCGCGAGGAGGAGAACCGCCGCGCCCAGACCATGCTGGGCGGCGACCTGCGCTGGTCGCCGCTGGACTGGCTCTCGCTGGACGGCAACCTGAGCTACGACCGGCTGGACGCGGACTACTCGTTCTACCTGCCGCTGGGGACGCTGACGGCCACCAGCGCGCCGTCCACCGGGTCGCTGACCCGCAGCCGCCCCATCAACGACGCCTTCAACGCGTCCGCCGGGGCCAGCCTGCAGCGGCAGTTCGGGAGCCTCACCACCCGGCTCACCGGCCGCGCGCTCATCGAGCGCCAGACCTTCCGCGGCTTCTCCACCAGCACCACCAACCTGCGGCTGTTCGACGTGCCGCAGCTGCAGACCGGGAGCGCGCCCACCCCGCTCTCCAGCGACCAGGAGATCCGCTCCAACGGCTACTTCGTCACGCTGGGGACGGACTACGCGGGCAAGTACATCCTGGACGGGCTGGTGCGCCGCGACGGCAGCTCGCTGTTCGGCGCCGAGGAGCGCTACAACACCTACTACCGGGTGAGCGGCGCGTACCGCATGGCCGAGGAGCCCTGGTGGCCCCTGGCCCAGGTAAACGAGTTCAAGCTGCGCTTCTCGCAGGGGACCGCGGGGAACCGTCCCAGCTACGGCGACCGCGACGCCATCCTGTCGCTGGGGTCCGACGGCGTGCTCAACAAGTCCACCCTGGGGAACCCCTTCCTGCGCCCGGAGCACACCGTGGAGCGCGAGGGCGGGATCGACGTGGTGGCCTGGAACAACCTGTCGGTGCAGCTCACCTACTCGCGCAAGAAGTCCACGGACCAGCTGCACGCCATGCCCGTGCCGGCGGGGTACGGCTACCCCACCCAGTGGCGCAACGTGGGGACGCTGGAGGGGAGCACGCTGGAAGGCTCCATCGAGGCGCAGCTCCTGGACCGCAGCGACTGGCGCTGGCGCGTGGGGCTGGTGGGCGACCGCTCGCGCTTCCAGATCACGGGCTGGGACGCCCCCTGCGTGCGCCTGGGCAACTCGTTCCTGTGCGAGGGCGAGCGCATGGGCTCCATCTACGGCATCAAGATCCTCAACCGCCACGGCGAGCTGCCGGCGCTGCACGCCAACTCGCACGGCGCGTTCGCGGTCAACGACGACGGCTGGCTGGTGCCGGTGGGCGCGGGCGGGAGCCTGGCCGACGCCCGATGGGGCACCACCGTGAACATCGACGGCCGCAGCTACGCCTGGGGGATGCCGCTGGACAAGATGCGCGACGACGGCTCGGCGTTCGGGCCGCTGCAGATCGGCGACGGCAACCCGGACTACCACGTGGGCTTCACCAACACGGTGAGCTGGCGGGGGCTGACGCTGTACGCGCTGCTGGACAGCGAGGTGGGGATGGACCTGTACAACGACACCCGCTCTGCCATGTACAACCCGGCCCTCGGCGTCCGCCACGGCGACGGCGACCAGAGCGGCAAGCCGGAGGCGAACAAGAAGCCGGTGTCGTACTACTCCACGCTGTACCACGGCTTCGCGACCACCAGCGCCTTCATCGAGGACGGCACCTACCTGAAGCTGCGCGAGCTGGCGCTGCGCTACGACCTGCGCGGCCCCGGGGCGCGCGCGCTGCAGCACTTCGGGGTGGAGGGCGCCAACCTCAGCCTGATCGGGCGGAATCTGCTGACGTGGACCCGGTACACGGGGTTCGACCCGGAGGTGGGCCAGCAGTACAACGGCGACTACAGCCGCATCGACACCTTCGGTTACCCGAACTACCGCACCTACACCGCGGCCATCGAGCTGCAGTTCTGACGCGCCCCCCTACCGACCACACGATGCACATGAGACGCATTCCTCTCCTCTGCGCCGCGGGCGCGGTCCTGGCGGCGGCAGGCTGCCAGGACCTGGAGGTCACCAACCCCAACGACCCGGAGATCGGGACGGTGCTGGCCAACGGCGACGCCCTGCAGGCGTACCTGGCCGGCAACTTCCGCAACCTGTGGATCGTCCTGCAGGGGTCGCGGCCCAACTGGCCCGCCGCCACCGCGGCGGACCAGCTCTCGGCGGTGACCACCTCGTTCGCCAACCCGGAGCTCTCCAACGAGCCGCGGGTGGAGCTCCCCAACAACAACAACGTCACCCTCTCCCGGAACGTCCACAGGGAGATGTGGCTGGACCTGTACCGGACCATCTCCATCTCCAACGACGTGCTGCGGGCGATGGACCAGAACCCGGGGCTCGCCGTGGGCGTGGGCAACGCGGACGCCCCGCGGGCCCGGGCCTACGCCAAGTTCCTGCAGGGCGTGGCGCACGGCTACGTGGCCATGTACTACGACCAGGGGTGGATCATCGACGAGAAGGTGGCCCTCCCCGCCGACGTGTCGCAGTTCGGCACGGCGGTGCCGCTGCAGCCGCGCGAGGCGGTGCTGGCCGCCTCGGTCGCGCAGCTCAAGGAGGCGATCGCCCTGTCGCAGACCAGCTTCACCGTGCCCACCAGCTGGGTGCCGGGCGTGGCGATCAACAACGTGGAGCTGGCCCGGCTGGCGAACACCTACATCGCCCGCTTCACGGTGTACGCGGCCCGCCGCCC
>DASVQR010000176.1:0-57269 GCA_036389055.1 Longimicrobiaceae bacterium
CCCCTTGTGGGAGAGGGGGCCGGGGGGTGAGGGGTAGCCCCCGGCTCGGAGCCTGCCCCCACCGTGTCGTTCTCCCCTCCCCCTTGCGGGGAGGGGCCGGGGGAGGGGGTCGCCGTCGCACTCACGCACTCTCGCACTTCCGCACTTCCGTTTCCGCTCCCCCCGCCAGCCGTTCGTACAACGCCTCGTACGCCGCCGCCGTGCGCTCCGGGCCCAGGTTCGCCAGGGCCCAGGCGCGGGCGGCGCGGCCCATCCGGGCGCGGCGTGCGGGGTCGGCGAGCAGGCGGGCCGCGGCGGCGACGAAGTCGTCGTCGGTGAGGGCCAGGGCGGCGTGGGTGCCGGGCTCCACGTCCAGCCCCGCGAAGGCCAGCGGCGAGCCCACCACGGCCTTGCCGGCGGCGAGGGCCTCGGCCGTCTTCACGCGCATCCCGCCGCCGCGGCGCAGCGGCGCGGCCACCAGGGCGGCGCGCTCCAGGCGCGGGGCCAGGTCGGGGACCCAGCCGGCCACCTCCACGCCGTCGCCGGCAAGGGCGCGCAGGCGCTCGGGCGGGTCGTCGCCCACCAGCGCCAGGCGCAGCCCGGGGACGCGCCGGCGCAGGCGGGGGAACAGGTCGCGGGCCAGGTGCAGCGCAGCGTCCAGGTTGGGCGGGTGCACGAAGCTGCCCACGAACAGCAATTCCGGCGGGTCCGCGCCCCGCGGGTCGGCCGCGCGCTCGGGCAGCGGCACCGCCAGCGGGATCCTCGCGACCGGGGTCCCCGGCGCCAGTCGCTCCACCACCGCGCCGTCGCGCTCCGTGAAGACCACGGCCGCGTCCGCGGCGCGCAGCACCTGCTCCTCGTACCACTCCCAGCGGCGCGCGTCGGCGCGCCAGAAGGCGCGCTCCCATCCCGTCGCGGCAAGCACCCGCTCGCGCGCGGCGGGCACGCCCGGCTCGTGCACCGTCACCACGCGCGCCGCGGCGCGGTCCTCCACGCAGGCCAGGTACTGGCCCATGGCCGTGAACTCGGCCTGCGCCACGTCCGGCCGCCAGTCGCGGGCCAGCGCCCGCACGTCCCGCGCGAACGCCGCGCTCCAGCGCGCGCCCACCCACAGCGGCTTCCCCTCCGCCAGGCGGGGGAGCACGGCGAGGGCGCGCGTCCAGGGGCGCAGCGACGAGGCGGAGATTCCCGGGCGCCGCCCCTCGTGCACCCGCTCGCAGGCGCGCGCCAGCTCCGGGTCCGCGGGCGGCTCGTCCGCGGCGCGCAGGTAGGCCAGCGCCACGGGGCCGCGCTCCGCCAGCCCGGCGACCAGGTGGGCGATCGCCCGGCTCCCGCCGTGGCGCCCGTCCAGCCGCGGGGGAAAGGGCGCCAGCACCAGCACGCGCCGGGCGCCGCTCACCGCACCCCCGCCACCGCGCGCAGCACGCCCAGGAAGGGGCGGTCGGCGGCCTCGCCCGCGGCGCGGTGCTCGTCGGCGGCGTGGCGCAGCCAGCAGGCGTGCCGGCACAGCTCCGCGTAGGGCGGGGGGATCCCCAGCGCGTCCGCCAGCCGCGCGCGCCGCCCGGCCAGCTCCCCCGCCCAGGCGCCGCCCGGCCGGAAGCACTGCGCCCACGCGGCGGCCCGGTCCCGGTAGCCGCCCGCCGCGGCCATGGCGTCGGTGGCGGCGTACTCCAGGTCCGCCAGCGGCCAGCCGTCCGGGCGCGCCGCCTCCCAGTCCACCACCCCCAGCGCGGCGCCGTCCAGCAGCAGGTTGTGCAGCGTCAGGTCCCCGTGCGCGGCCACGCGGGGGAGCGCGCGCCCCTCCACCCGGGCGCACAGCGACCTCACCCGCCCGGCGTACGCGCCGCCGTCGTGCAGCAGCGGGCCCAGCAGCCGCAGCGGCTCCAGCACCTCGCGCTCCAGCGCATCGGCGCCCAGCGGCAGCGCCTGCACCGTGGCCCGGTTCCACGCCTCCAGCCAGTCGGCGGCGCGGCGCAGCACGCCCTCCGCCCGCGCGGCGCTCCGCCCCACCTCCAGCACGGCGCGCCGCCCGGGGACCACGCCCAGCACCGTCACCGCCCGCCCGGACGCGCGGCCGGACCCCAGCACCCGCGGAACCCGGGCCCCGGCCGCCTCCGCCGCGCCGCCCAGCCGCGCCAGCGCCGCCGCCTCGCCGGACTCGGCCCCGGCGCGCGCCACCTTTGCGACCGCCGCGTGCGCCCCGTCCGCGCCCAGCAGGTGCAGCAGCACGGAGTCGTGAGCGCCGCGCCAGCCGCGCACCGCCACCACGCCGTCCACCCGTACGTCCGGGCCGCCGACGTCGCCCAGCCAGCTCCACGGCGCGCGGCCGCCCGGGCGCCACGCCGCGAAGCCCACCGTCGGCCAGGCCTCCGCCGCCACGCGCGACCACCCCGGCACCCGGACCGCCGCGGCCGAGGCGCCGCGCGCCGCGGCGGGGAGGGGGAGCACGGAGCGGAGCAGGAGCCGCGCCTCCGGCCGCCGCAGCGGCACCAGGAAGCGCTCCGCGCCGCCGGCCGCGACGTGAGCCGTCGCCGGCCCCACCTGCAGCCCGGCCCGGCGCAGCTGCGCGGCCGTCCGCCCGCGCCACCCCCGCGGCGGCAGCACGTACGCGATCCCGTCCGGCGCCAGCTCCCGGCCCGTCCGCGCGGCTGCGTCGGCCAGCCAGCCGCGCGTGCGGCACTCGCGCGCGTCGGGCACCAGCCAGAGCAGGTCCACGCCGCCGCCGGAAGGCGGACCGGGGTCGGCGCCGGACCGGGAGGCCCCGGCGCCGACGGCGGCCTCGCTCCGCACCGCGCCGAGCGGGTGCATCAGCTCCGGGACGCGGAGCGGCCTCGCGTCCGCCGCCGCGCCGCCGGCCGGAGCGTCCGCGGGCAGCACGGAGGTCACCGCCCGGTCTCCAGCATGGCGCGGCGCCAGGCCGCCAGGTCCTCGCGCAGGGCGGGGCGGCGCGCCTCGCGCGCCAGGCGCAGCGCGGCGGCGTCGCGCGCCAGGCGGAAGAGCATCTTGGCGCGCATGGTCGCCACCCAGAACGCCAGGCGCGGCCCGCGGCAGTGCCGCCGGTAGAAGCGCAGCGTGCTGCGGAAGTGCTGCACCGCCATGCTCGCGCGCACCTGCGAGGTGCTCGCCGCGCCCACGTGCGTCACCCGCGCCTCGGGGACGAAGTGGACCTCCCACCCGGCCGCGGTCAGGCGGCGGCACAGGTCCACCTCCTCGAAGTACATGAAGAACGCCTCGTCGAAGCCGCCCACCGCCTCGAAGGCGCTGCGCCGCACCGCCAGCGCCGCGCCCAGCGTCCACGGGACCGTCGTCGCCCGCTGCGGCGGCGAGAAGCGCAGCAGCGCGCCGCGCACCCCCGGGATCCAGCCGATCGCCGGGGCCACGGGGTCGTTCTCCAGCAGCCAGCGCAGCGTGCCGGGAAAGGGAAAGCAGCTCGCCTGCGGGGTGCCGTCGGGGTTCAGCAGCCGCGGCCCGGCCAGGGCGGCGCGCGGGTGGCGGTCCAGGTGGGCGGCCAGCGCCCCCGGGGCGCCCGGCTCCAGCCGGGTGTCGCTGTTCAGCACCAGCACGTACGGCTCGGCGCAGGCCCGCACCCCCAGGTTCGCCGCCGCGCCGTAGCCGGGGTTGCCGTGGTCCGCCAGGAGCCGCGCGCCGGGAAAGGAAGTGCGCACCATCTCCACGCTCCCGTCGACCGAGGCGTTGTCCACCACCACGGTCGTGGTGCCGCGGGGGAGGGTCGCCAGGCAGGCGCGGAGCTGCTCGCGGGTGTTGTGGTTGACGACCACCACCGCGAGCGGGGTCATGGTCGGGGCGTGCCCGCCGCGCGCG
Organism: Longimicrobiaceae bacterium; assembly: GCA_036389055.1. Classification (GTDB taxonomy): domain Bacteria; phylum Gemmatimonadota; class Gemmatimonadetes; order Longimicrobiales; family Longimicrobiaceae; genus JAFAYN01. The sequence continues at coordinate 3,802 of DASVQR010000176.1, forward strand.
CCCGGGGAGCGGCCATCCACGTGCCGTCGGTGGGGCGGCGCGGACAGGGAGGCCAGCTGCGGATCCCCAGCGCGTGCTGCGCCTCCACCTCCGGCGGCGCGGCCGGCGCGCCCACCAGGTTGTGCGTCAGGTACCCCGCGGCCGCGGCCACGCCGGCCGTCAGGTAGTGCAGCAGGTGCAGCGGGACGGCCGCCAGCAGGAAGGCCGGGCCGCGCGCGCGCAGCAGGAAGCCGTAGAAGTGGCGGTTCAGCACCACCAGTCCGGTGAACGTCGCCGCCGAGGCGAACAGCCCCGCGTGGGAGAAGAGCTCGCCGGCGGCCGCCAGCGTCGCCACGGTGAGCAGGGCGAGCGCGGCGCTGAGCCGCTCCTGCGGGCGCAGGTTGAGCGTGCGCAGTTCGTTGACCGCCCCTTCCTGCAGGAGCAGCCGCATCCAGGGCACCCCGCGCGCGGCGAAGTCGGTGGCCAGCATCCCTCGCAGCGTCCACCGCTTCAGGTGCGTCCCCTGGATCTCCGGGCGGAGCTCGATGCGGTGGCCGCGGCTCCGCAGCCGCCGCCCCATCTCGATGTCCTCCACCTGCGGGCGGCGGTAGTGCCACTCGTCGAACATCCCCACGTCCAGCAGCGCGCCGCGGCGGATCGCGCCGCACCCGCTCCAGAACGTCTCCGCCGGGCCGGCGCCCTGCTGGTGCACGTAGTGGTGCAGCAGGTTCCTGAACTGCGACACGGTTCCCCGCGCCGCCGGGACGGAGTCGTACGAGCCGAACGCCGCGCTCAGCTCCGGGTCGTCCGCGAACAGCCGGGCGAAGCGCCCCAGCGCGTCCGGGTGCAGCGTCACGTCCGCGTCCACGAACACCAGCAGGTCGCCCCGGGCCGCCTCCGCGCCGCGGTTGCGGGCGTACGCCGGGCCGTGCGGGTTGCCGGGGAGCCGCACCAGCACGTCGGCGTGCTCCGCGGCCAGCAGCGCGCTGGCGTCCCCGCTGGCGTCGTCCACCACCACCAGCTCCCACTCCTCGCGCGGCAGGTCGCTCGCGGCGAGCGCCGCCAGCGCGCGCGGGAGCACCTCCGCCCCGTCGTGCACCGCCACCACCACGGAAAGCCGCGGCGCGGGGGGGGCGGGCGCGGCGGGGCGCGCCGGGAGCGGGGCGGCTTCCTGCTGCGCCATGGTCAGGCGCTCTCCGCCAGGGCGGCAGCGGGGGGGCGGCGCCGGCGGGCGGGAGTCGCCGGGGGGCGGATCTCCTCGTGGTAGTCGAAGTCCGTGTTCACCGCCCACACGTCGTGCCCGGCCCCCTGCATGTTCCACACGGTCATCATGGCCGTGAGCATGGAGTGGTCCTGGTTGTTGTACTTGTGCATCCCGTTCCGCCCGATCAGGTGCAGGTTGGGGATCGGGTCCAGGTGGGCGCGCACCGCGTCCAGGTGCGCCCGGTAGGCCGCGTCGTACACGGGGTACGCCTTGGGGACGCGCACCACCGTCCCCTCGTGCACCCGCTCCGGGTCGGCGAGCCCCAGCTCCGCCAGCTCGCGGGTGGCCAGCGCCACCAGCTCCTCGTCCGGCATGCTCCAGAGCCCGTCCCCCTCGAAGCAGAAGTACTCCAGCCCCAGGCAGGTGCGGCCCTCGTCGGGCACCATCGCCGGGCTCCAGTTGCGGAAGTTCTGGATGCGGCCCACCCGCACCCCCGGCGAGTGCACGTAGATCCAGTTGTCCGGGAACGGGTCCGCCTGGTCCAGGATCAGCGCCACCACCAGGAAGTCGCGGTAGGCCAGCCCCTCGCCCGCGCCCGCCACCTCCTCCGGCGGCGCCGGGCGCAGGGCGCGCACCAGGGAGCGCACCGGCATGGTGGAGACGAAGTGCTCGCCCTCGATCCGCCGCGTCCCCTCCGGCGTCTCCGCCTCCACCGCCACCACGCGCCCGTCCTCCACGTGCACTCCGCGCACCTTGTGCCGCATCAGCACCTCGCCCCCCATCTCCACCACCCGGTCGCGGAACGCCTCCCACATCTGCCCGGGCCCCAGGCGCGGGTACTGGAACTCGTGGATCAGCGTGCGGATGTCCGCCGAGCGCCGGTTCAGCGAGGTGGCCGAGAGGATCGCGCTCCACAGCGACAGGTTCTGGATGCGCTGCGCCGCCCACTCCGCCGAGATCTCGGTGCAGGGGATGCCCCACACCTTTTCCGTGTACGTGCGGAAGAAGATCTCGTACAGCCGGCGCCCGAAGCGGTTGGAGACCCACTGCTCCAGGTTGACCTCCTCCGGCTCGGGGGACAGGCGGCTGCGCAGGTAGCTGGCGACCACGCGCAGGGTGGTCCACAGCCCCAGCCCCCCCAGGGCGTTGGTGGCCTTGAGCGGGTAGTCGAAGTACTTGCCGTCGTAGAAGATGCGGGAGAGCCGCGGGACCGAGATGAACTCGGGCCCCAGGACCTCCTGCCACAGCGCCTCCACCGGCTCGTACTTGGTGAAGAAGCGGTGCCCGCCGATGTCGAAGCGGTAGCCCTTGTACTCCACGGTGCGCGACAGCCCGCCCACCACCTCGTCCCCCTCCAGCACGGTGACCTGGATCCCCTCCCGGGCCAGGAGGTAGGCCGCGGTCAGCCCGCCGGGGCCGGCACCGACAACGACGACGCGGTCGCCGGGCGCGAGGCGGTCCATGCTGCGGGGTGCTGCTGCGGGCGAGGGTTGCATGCGTGCGGTTCCGGGGTGTCGCGTGAGTTCAGGTCCTGCCGGCTCACGGGGCTCGCCCCGCCGTCGGGTCCCTGCAGGGTGTCCCCGGCCGGCCGGGGCCGGGCGGGGAGCGGGTCTTCGGCCCCGGGGGCCAGGGCCCCCTGGGCGCGCAGCAGGTGCAGCAGCCGCGCGGGGAGCGACGGGTCGCGGTCCGAGCCGAACAGCACCACGTCGCCGTCCGCGGCGGCCATCCCGGCCGAGCGGAGCGCCGCGTCGGGGGCATCGTCGTCTGCGGGGTGGAGGAAGCGGGCGCCGGGGTGCTCGTCCGCCAGCGCGAGCGCCTCCGCCACCGGCCCGGCCCGCACCACCACCGCCTGCACCCCGTGCGCGGCGCACAGCGGGAGCAGCCCGGCCAGGAGGGCGCGGAGCCCCCCCGGGTCGCCCCGCGACGTGACCACGACCGAAAAGGCTGGGGTGTCCGCCGGGGAGCCCCCGCGGGGACGCGTAGACCTGTCCGCGCTCATCTCTGCAGCATGTACGGGAAATCGCGGGCAGGGCGCCGGGAGCGAGCGCCGCGGGATGCGGCCCCGGTCCCGGAACAAACCTTCGACCCGGCGGGGCAGCCATGGGCGCCCCCCGCGGCCCACGGGGGAAGTTCCGTGCCGTGCGCGCGGCGCCGCCGCCGCGTGCCCCGATGGTGTAAAGCATTGCGTCATAGCAATCTGTTTCCACCCTCGCTACATACGGGGGAGGCGCGGCGGGTGTGGCGGCGATGCAACAGGATGTGCGCGGAGCTGTCCCCGGGGTGTCCCGGACGGCGCCGGCGAGCAGCTAGCGCGGCGGGGCGGCGGCGGGGCGGGAGGGAGGGGGAGCGACGTGGAAGAGCGCGTACTCGGGGTTGGCGTACACCCGGCGGAAGCGCCCGGGGTTGCGGTCCAGCAGCGGGCGCAGCTCGTCGGCGCCCACGCGGACCACCAGGTAGTCGATCCCCGCGCGCTCCAGGAAGGCCAGCGTGGCGGTGTCGGGCGTGGTGCGGCGGGGAGGCGGGGTGGCGGCGCGGCGCGCGTACAGCGCCAGCGCCCGCGGGCGGGCGGCCATGAAGCGCGCATCCGGTGGGGTGTGCTCCCGCATGTGCCGGTACAACGCAACACCCGCCGCGCCCACCGCACCGGTCCCGGAGGGTGCCTGGGCGAGCGAGGCGTAGCTCCCCGCGAAGGTGGCGGCGATCCCGACCGCCGCCGCGGCCACGGCGGCGCGCCCGGCCCGCCCGCCCCCGCGCCACGCCCGCTCTGCGCCCAGGGCGGCGTACAGCAGGAGCAGCGGCAGCACCGGGACGAAGTAGCGGGCGTCCGCGGCCGGCCACAGGAGCACGGCGCACAGGTAGGCGACGAAGAACGTCTCGTGCGCCCCCGGCCGGCGCAGCCGCGGTGCGAGCCCGGCCGCCGCCAGCAGCGACGTCCCGACGACCATCGCCTGCGCCGCGCCGTCCGAGAAGCCGTTGGACCAGAGCGTCGCCAGGGAGTAGCCGGTCATCCGCAGGCGTGCGGCGTCCGGCAGCAGCAGCGACGGCCCGTACACCTCCACCAGCGCCCCCAGCTGCCGCAGGTACGCCGATCCTAGGGGGGTGAGCAGGACGAGCCCGGCGAGCAGCACCGCCCCCGCGGCTCCGCCGGCCAGCAGCGCGCGCCCGGGCCTGCGGAGCCGCAGCAGCAGGGCCGCCGCCAGCGCGGGGACGAGCACGATCCCGATGCTCCGGGTCGCCACCGCGGCCGCGACGGACAGCAGGGCGGCCGCCGCCCAGGCGGCGCGCTCCCCACGACGCGGGCCCGGCGCCATGGCGCGCTCCGCCAGGGCGAGCGCCAGCATGCAGAAGAAGGTGAAGGGGAGGTCGGGGAGGAGGTCGTCGCGAAAGGTCCAGACGAACGGGTGCAGCCCGGCCAGCAGCACCACGGCGGCCGCGGCGGGCGGCGGCAGCTCGCGCCGGGCGAGGCGCGCCAGGAGGAGGAGCGTCCCCGCCAGGCCGAGGACCACCACCGCCTTGAGCGCGCGGAAGTCCAGCCCCGCCGCGGCGTACACCGGCGCGAGCAGGAGCGGGAAGCCGGGCGGGTAGCGCTGGGGGCTGAACCAGGGGTTGAGGGGGCTGGGCAGGAACCCGGTGTCCGCGTAGGGGCGGCCCTCCACCAGGTTGCGGGCGTGCGCCACGTACAGCGCCCAGTCGTCGCCGTAGGTGGGGCCCGGCCCGTCGCCCAGGGCGGCCAGGTGGACCAGGGCGAGCAGCAGCGCCAGGGCCGGCGCCGCCCACCGCGTGATGCGGCGCGGCGTCCCGGCCGTGTCCCGCGCGGGGTGCTGCGAGGCCTGGGGCGCGGGGTGCATGCGGCGGATGGACCGGGGCCAGGGTGGACGGGGACGCGCTCCGACGGAGCTCCAAGGATCGGTCCGGCGGCGGCCGGGGGCAAGCGCGCGGGGGGAAGGCACCCTTCGCGCCCCGGTGGTGTATGCGTCGGGTCCGTGCGCCGGACGTTCCGGCGCGGCCCGGCACCGCCTCCGCCAAGCAGATGAAGCACGACCCCACCGAGCAGCAGGACGGCAGCGCGTACTACGCCGAGGAGCGCGGCGTCGGCGCGCGTGCCGGCGTGTTCCTCCTGGACGGCCGCTACCACGTGGCCAACCACCGCTCCCGCGCCGAGCGCCGCCTCCTGGACGGGGGCGCCCTGCTCGTCGCCACGCTGGTGTTCGAGCCCGCCGAGGCCCGGCGGGCCGTTTCCGGCGGGGCGGGGAGGCCGTACGCCTTTTCCGCGCCGCCCGTCCCCGCGCTCGCCCCGCTGCGTCCCGCGCAGGCGGTGTTCGCGCTGGGCTCCCGCCCCAGCCCCAACTGACCGGGAGGGCGCTTCCGGCCTGCGCGCCGGAAGCGCCCGTACTTGACGGAACGATCGTCCGGGTGCAGCTTCTACGGCTGCTCCCACGAAACGAGCCCGTTCGCCCCGGCGTCCCCGGCATGCCCCGTCTCCTCCCGCTGCTCCTGCTCCTCCTGCTCCAGCCGCGCGCGGCCGAGGCGGAGCTGCTGGCGTACGGGTACATGGCGTACGTGGCGCCGGTGGCCGCGGCCCCGCCGCCGCCGCAGCAGCACCTGCTCCCGGCGGACGCGGCGGAGCCCCGCGGGTCCATCCGCTGCCCGGGCGACCGAACCGACCGCGCTCCGCAGGAGACCGCCCCGCGGTCCGCGCCGCGGCTGCGCGCCCCGTGGGCCTCGCTCGTCGCGCGCGCTCCCGCGGGATGCCACGCCATCGCCTGCTCGCCCCTGTGCGAGCGCCTGCCCTACGACGCCACCGCCCCGCCCGCTTCCTAGTCCCCATCCAACCGGCATGCCGTCGGCACCGGCCGGCGCGGCGCAGGATCGTTCCGCCGCCGCCCGCCCGACCGACGTGGACGTCTCCGCTGCGGCGCCCGGCAGGCCCCTGCCTCCGCGCGACCGTGCCCGCTGTGCCGCCCCGGTGCGGCCGATCGCGACCGGCTCCGGCCGGGTACGCGCCAACCTCCACCACCCGAGAGGGACGTTGTGAACCTTTTCGCACGGAAGTCCATCGACGAGCTGCAGTCCGATGCGTTCGCGGAGGGCGAGCACAGCCTGAAGCGCGAGCTCGGCCCGCTCAACCTGGTCTCCCTGGGGATCGGGGCGATCATCGGCACCGGCATCTTCGTGCTGACCGGGACCGCGGCCGCGCAGCACGCCGGCCCCGCCATCGTGCTGGCTTTCGTCCTGGCCGGGCTCGGCTGCGTGTTCGCGGGGCTCTGCTACGCGGAGTTCGCCGCCATGATCCCCATCGCGGGGTCGGCGTACACGTACGGCTACGCCACGCTGGGCGAGCTGATGGCGTGGATCATCGGGTGGGACCTGATCCTGGAGTACCTGTTCGGCGCGGCGACGGTGGCGGCGGGGTGGTCGGGGTACGTGAACTCCTTCCTCCAGGACATCGGCATCCACATCCCGCCCGCGTTCACCAACGCGCCCGGCCAGCTGGTGCAGCCCCCCGGGTCGGAGACCTGGGTGCGCCGCACCGAGGACCTGGCCGCCTCGCTGGCCCAGCAGGGGGTGGACATCAACACCCTGCCGCAGGCGACCGGCGTGTTCAACGTCATCGCGGCGCTGGGGATCTTCGTGGTGACCATCCTGCTGGTGGTGGGCATCAAGGAGTCGGCGCGGTTCAACAACGTGGCGGTGGCGATCAAGCTGAGCGTGGTGGCGCTGTTCATCGTGGGCGGCGGCTACTTCGTGCTGACGCACTGGGAGCAGTCGGTGGCGAACTGGACCCCGTTCATCCCGGCGAGCACCGGGCCGCGCACCTTCGGGTGGGACGGCATCGTGGCCGCGGCGGGCGTGATCTTCTTCGCCTACATCGGGTTCGACGCGGTGTCCACCACGGCTCAGGAGGCGCGCAACCCGCAGCGCGACATGCCCATCGGCATCCTGGGCTCGCTGGTCATCTGCACCCTGCTGTACATCCTGGTGTCCGGCATCATGACGGCCATCGTGGACTACCCGCGCCTCAACGTGGCCGAGCCCATCGCGGTCGCCATCGAGGCCACGGGGTACGGCTGGATGGCCTCGCTGATCAAGATCGGCGCGATCGCCGGTCTCTCGTCGGTGATGCTGGTGATGCTCATGAGCCAGCCGCGCATCTTCTACACGATGTCGCGCGACGGTCTGCTCCCGCCGGTGTTCAGCCGCCTGCACCCGCGCTTCCGCACGCCGCACATCTCCAGCGCCATGACGGGGATCGTGTGCGCCCTGCTGGCCGGGTTCTACGACGTGTCCACGCTGGGCCACCTGGTGTCCATCGGCACGCTGCTGGCCTTCGCCATCGTCTGCGGCGGCGTGTGGTACCTGCGGATCAAGGAGCCCAACCGCCCGCGCCCGTTCCGCACGCCGTTCGTGCCGGTGGTCCCCATCCTGGGGATCGTGGTGTGCGTGTTCCTGATGTCGCGCCTCCCGGTGGAGGCTTGGGAGCGGCTGATCATCTGGCTGGTGCTGGGGCTGGCGATCTACTTCTTCTACGGGCGCAAGCACAGCGTGGTGCAGCGCACCGGGCACGAGGCGCACGGCTCGCTCCAGGAGCCGCCGCGCCCCACGTACACGCACGACAAGCAGGACAAGTAGGCTCCAAGCCGTCCCGGGAGGGTCCCGGGACGGCCGCTCCGTGAGCGGGCGGACGCCCCCCTCGCCGGCCCGGCCGGCCGGGCGGGCGTCGCCGCATTCCGACCACCTCCGTCCGCAGTCATGCAACCGATCGTCTATCTGGCCCCCGCGCTGGGCATCCTGGCCCTGCTCTACACGGCGTACCGCTCGGCCTGGGTCGCGCGCCAGGACCCCGGCAACGAGCGGATGACCGGCATCGCCGGCCACATCGCCGACGGGGCGCTCGCGTTCCTCAAGGCCGAGTACCGGGTGCTCGCGCTCTTCTCGCTGATCGCCTGCGCCTTCCTGTACTACATCGGGAGCAACGACGAGCGGTCGAGCCCCCTGATCATCTTCGCCTTCCTGGTGGGGGCGGTCTTCTCGGCGCTGGCCGGCTTCATCGGCATGCGCATCGCCACCAAGGCGAACGTGCGCACCGCCGCCGCGGCCCGCACCTCGCTCTCCCGCGCGCTGGAGGTGTCGTTCGCCGGCGGCTCGGTGATGGGGATGGGCGTGGCCGGCCTGGCGGTGCTGGGCCTGGGCGGGCTGTTCATCGTCTTCTACAACGTGTTCGTGGACGGCGCCTCGGCCAACGGGCCGGAGATGGAGCGCGCGCTGGAGGTGCTCACCGGCTTCTCGCTGGGCGCCGAGAGCATCGCGCTCTTCGCCCGGGTGGGCGGCGGCATCTACACCAAGGCGGCCGACGTGGGCGCCGACCTGGTGGGCAAGGTGGAGGCGGGGATCCCCGAGGACGACCCGCGCAACCCGGCCACCATCGCCGACAACGTGGGCGACAACGTGGGCGACGTGGCCGGCATGGGCGCCGACCTGTTCGGCTCGTACGTGGCCACCATCCTGGCGACCATGGTGCTGGGCCGCGAGGTCGTGGCCCGCGGCGACCAGTTCGGCGGGCTCTCGCCCATCCTCCTCCCCATGGTGCTCGCCGGGCTGGGGATCGTGTTCTCGCTCGCCGGCATCCTGCTGGTGCGGGTCAAGGAGGGCGGCAACGTGCAGGGCGCGCTCAACCTGGGGAACTGGGTGTCCATCGCGCTCACCGGCGTGGGCGCCTACTTCCTGATCCGCTGGATGCTCCCCGCGGGCGACATGACGCTGGGCCGCATCGGCTCGGAGCCGTTCACGGCGATGGGGGTGTTCTGGGCCGTGGCCGTGGGGCTGGTGGTGGGCGCGCTGATGAGCCTGATCACCGAGTACTACACGGCCATGGGCCGGCGCCCGGTCGCCTCCATCGTGCGGCAGTCGTCCACCGGCCACGCCACCAACGTCATCGGCGGGCTCGCGGTGGGGATGGAGTCCACCACGCTCCCCATCCTGGTGCTGGCGGGCGGCATCATCCTGTCGTACGAGGCCGCCGGCCTGTACGGCGTCGCCATCGCGGCGGCGGGGATGATGGCGACCACCGCCATGCAGCTTGCGATCGACGCCTTCGGCCCCATCGCCGACAACGCGGGCGGCATCGCGGAGATGAGCGAGCTCCCCCCCGAGGTCCGGCAGCGCACCGACATCCTGGACGCGGTGGGCAACACCACGGCGGCCACGGGCAAGGGCTTCGCCATCGCCTCGGCGGCGCTCACCTCGCTGGCGCTGTTCGCGGCGTTCATGGGGATCTCCAACATCGACGCCATCGACATCTCCAACGCGCGGGTTCTGGGCGGCCTGTTCGTCGGCGCCATGATCCCGTTCATCTTCTCGTCGCTGGCGATCGCCGCGGTGGGTCGCGCCGCGATGGCGATGGTGCAGGAGGTCCGCCGCCAGTTCCGCGAGATCCCCGGCATCCTGGAGGGCACGGGCAAGCCGGAGTACGGCCGCTGCGTGGAGATCTCCACCAACGCCGCCATCCGCGAGATGCTGATCCCCGGCGCCATCGCCCTGGTGGTGCCGGTGCTGGTGGGCTTCGCCATGGGCCCCGAGGTGCTGGGCGGCCTGCTGGCCGGCGTCACCGTCTCGGGCGTGCTGATGGCCATGTTCCAGTCCAACGCCGGCGGCGCCTGGGACAACGCCAAGAAGTCGTTCGAGAAGGGCGTGGACATCGACGGCACGCTGGTCTTCAAGGGCTCGGACGCGCACAAGGCCGCCGTCACCGGCGACACCGTGGGCGACCCGTTCAAGGACACCTCGGGCCCGTCTATGAACATCCTGATCAAGCTGATGTCCATCGTCGCGCTGGTGATCGCCCCGCACATCGCGGCCGAGCCGCGCGCCGACGACGACCTGGACCGCAGCAACCCCGAGGTCACGCAGCCCATCGCGCAGGCCCCTGTCGCCGCCCCGGCGCCGGTGGCCGTCCGCTAGGCTCGTTTCCTCGCGCGTGTGATCGACAGCAGGGCCCGGCCGTCTGGCCGGGCCCTGCTGCTTTTCGGCGCGCTTCGACCGGGCTCCGGCGTTGGGGGTCGGCCGGGGGATGCTGCTCCGGGGGAGCCGAACTCGCCCGCCCTCCGTCTGCGCTTTCGGGACCACGCTGGCTTCGAACATGACGTTCCCCCTGCGCAGCCTCCCCCGACCTCCCTGCGCAGATCCAAGGAACTGCAACCCCGCCGCCCGGCCGTCGCAGTGCTCCCCCTCTCCCGCTTGCGGGGGAGGGGGCCGGGGGGAGGGGGCCCGCCCCGGCGCGCCGATCTCGCCCCCCGGGAAGCCCTCCCCCGGCACGGGGGAGGGTGGCGAGCCTGAGCGAGCCGGGTGGGGGCCCCCGCGCACCCCGGCGCAGCCGGGGGCACGCCCGAACCTGCTGTTTACGCGGCCGTACGACGCTCCCTTGCGTCCGCACCGCCCCGCCCGCAAACTCCAGGCAGCTTCCACTCACCCGACCCACCCCTCCGGAGCCTTCATGTCCACAGTCCTCGACCCATCCCCCCAGACGGACGCCTCGCCCGAGTCCGAGTTCCGGCGCGGCCTGTCGCTGCTGGACGCGACCATGCTGGTGGTGGGCTCCATGATCGGCTCCGGCATCTTCATCGTCTCGGCGGACATCGCCCGGCAGATGAACTCGCCCGGCGGCCTGCTGCTGGTGTGGGTGATCACCGGGCTGATCACCGTGGCCGGCGCCCTGTCCTACGGCGAGCTGGCGGCGGCCATGCCCAAGGCGGGCGGGCAGTACGTGTTCCTGCGCGAGGGGCTGGGCCACCTCCCCGGGTTCCTGTACGGGTGGACGCTGTTCATGGTCATCCAGACGGGGACCATCGCGGCGGTGGCGGTGGCGTTCGCGCGCTTCCTGGGGGTGTTCTTCCCGGCCGTGTCGCCCGACCTGTTCGCGTCCTTCGGCAAGGTGCCCGTCCCCGGCGGCGAGATCGAGCTGGGGCTGTCGCCGCAGCGGGTGGTGGGGATCGCGGTGATCGCCGTGCTCACGCTGGTGAACATGCGCGGCCTGCGCGAGGCCAAGTGGATCCAGAACGTGTTCACCTTCGCCAAGACGGCGGCGCTGCTGGGGCTGATCCTGCTGGGCATCGCCATCGGGCGGAACGCGGACGCCATCGCGCTCAACTTCAACCACATGTTCGCCGACACCACCTCGGGCCCGCAGGCGGCCAGCTTCCTGGGGATCGACGTGGCGCTCCCGGCGGTGGCGCTCGCCTTCGGCGCTGCGATGGTGGGGTCGCTGTTCTCGTCCGACGCCTGGAACAACGTCACCTTCGCGGCCGCCGAGGTGCGCCGGCCGGAGCGCAACCTGCCGCTGGCGCTGGCGCTGGGGACGGGGCTGGTGACGCTGCTCTACGTGCTCGCCAACGTGGCGTACCTGATGGTGCTGCCGCTCTCCGCCATCCAGAACGCGCCGCAGGACCGGGTGGGGACGCTGGCCATGCAGGAGATGTTCGGGCCGGTGGGGCAGTACCTCATGGCGGGGGCGATCCTGGTCTCCACCTTCGGCTGCATCAACGGGCTGATCCTGGCCGGGGCGCGGGTCTACTACGCCATGGCGAAGGACGGGCTCTTCTTCGAGCGCGCGGGGCGCATCTCGCCCACCACGCGGGTGCCGGTGTGGGCGCTGGGGGTGCAGGGGGTGTGGACGGCGTTCCTGACGCTCACCGGGTCGTACGGGCAGCTGCTGGACTACGTGATCTTCGCGGCGCTGGTGTTCTACGTGCTCACCATGGTGGCGCTGTTCGCCCTGCGCCGGAAGCAGCCGGACCTGCCGCGGCCGTACCGCGCGTTCGGCTATCCCGTCGTGCCCGCGCTGTACATGCTCTCCGCGCTGGCGATCGCGCTGCTCCTGCTGGTGGCCAAGCCGGAGTACACGTTCTCGGGGCTGTTCATCGTGCTGCTGGGGATCCCCGTGTACTACCTGTGGCGCCGGGGCCGCGGCATGGCCTAGCGGGTTTTCTTTCCCGATCCGCCGTCGTTTCGCCCCCGGGACCTGGTCGGTTCCGGGGGCGAGCTGCTTTTTACCGCGGCTTCGGGCGTGCCCCCGCTGGCGCGGGGTCGGGCTTCGGCTCCGTAGGCGAGCAAACAACGCTCACCAACGGAGTCGAGCCCCGGCGGAAACTGCCCCGCCGGGTCTCGCCCCTCCGGGCCGAAATCCCTCACGCGGGTGTGGTGCTGGCGTCCGCTGGGGCCCCCGCCCAGCCTTTATCGCCGCCACCCTCCCCCGTGCCGGGCTAGGGCGTCCCGCGCCTCGGTTTCGTCGTGCTCCCCCTCTCCCAGCATTGGGAGAGGGGGCCGGGGGGTGAGGGCCCGCCGTTGCCGGCTGTCCCCTGTTCCCTGTTCCCTGTCCCCTCCCGGTGCCTTTTTTGCGGCGCGCCGCCGGCCTGGCGATCAGGATCAACCGGAGGGGGAGTGAAGATGCAGGAGACGACCGGCATCGGTGAGGCGATCCGCGCGGCGGCAATCCCGCTCACCGGGCACGCGGGCGACTACGACGCGCTGATGGAGCTGGTGGGCGACGCCCGCGTGGTGCTGCTGGGCGAGGCTTCGCACGGGAGTCACGAGTTCTACCACGAGCGCGCCCGCATCACGCAGCGGCTGATCATCGAAAAGGGCTTCAACGCCGTGGCGGTGGAGGCGGACTGGCCGGACGCGTACCGGGTCGACCGCTACGTCCGCGGCACCGGCGACGACTCCAGCCCCGCCGGGGCGCTGGGCGGGTTCGAGCGCTTCCCCACCTGGATGTGGCGCAACACCGCCGTGCTCTCGCTGGTGGGGTGGCTCCGCGAGTACAACGACGGCGTCGCCGACGAGGCGCGCCGGGTGGGGTTCTACGGGCTGGACCTGTACTCCCTGTACGGCTCCATCGAGGCGGTGATCGGCTACCTGGACGAGGTGGACCCCGAGGCCGCGGGCAGGGCGCGGCGGCGCTACGGGTGCTTCGAGCACTTCGGCGAGGACCCGCAGGCGTACGGCTACGCCGTGGACCTGGGGATCACCCGCGAGTGCGAGGACCAGGCGGTGCAGCAGCTGCACGAGCTGCAGCGCCGCGCGGCCGAGCTGGCGGGGCAGGGCGGCGGCATCCCCGGGGACGAGCACTTCTACGCCGAGCAGAACGCCCGCCTGGTCCGGAACGCGGAGGAGTACTACCGCAGCATGTTCCGGGAGCGCGTCTCGTCGTGGAACCTGCGCGACCGCCACATGGCCGAGACGCTGGAGGCGCTCGTCGAGCACTTCGACGCGCGGGGCGGCCCGCCGGCGCGGGTGGTGGTGTGGGAGCACAACTCGCACATCGGGGACGCGCGGGCCACCGAGATGGGCGAGGAAGGGGAGTGGAACGTGGGGCAGCTCGCGCGTGAGCGCTGGGGCGACGACGCGGTGCTGGTGGGGTTCACCACGTACGACGGCACGGTCACCGCGGCCTCCGACTGGGACCGCCCCGGGGAGCGCAAGCGCGTCCGCCCGGCCCTGCCCGGGAGCTGGGAGGCGCTCTTCCACGCGCTGGAGGTCCCGGACTTCCTCCTCCCCCTCCGCGGCCGGCCCGAGCTGGCGCGGGCGCTCGGCGAGGCGCGGCTGGAGCGCGCCATCGGCGTGGTGTACCTGCCGCGCAGCGAGCGCGCCAGCCACTACTTCCACGCGCGGCTGGCCGAGCAGTTCGACGCCGTGGTGCACCTGGACCGGACGCGCGCCGTGGAGCCGCTGGAGCCCTCGCGCGAATGGCACGGCGGCGAGCCCCCGGAGACCTTCCCCTCGGGGGTGTAGCCGGGGCCGCTCGGAGAAACCGAACCGGGAGGTGGAGCATGGCGGAGATCGAGGTGCGGCGTCGTCGTCCGCTCGTCTGGCCCTGGATCGTGGGGCTCACGGTGGCGGCCGTGCTGGTCTGGCTGCTGTCCGAGCGGCTGACGCCGCCCAGCGCAGGCAGGGACGCCGGCCCGGCGGGGCAGGTGCGGGATGAGCCGGTCGCCCCGCCCGCGTCCGGGCCGCTGCACATGGCGTAGCGCTCCGCGGAGCGCATCGGAACGAGCCCTACACGCATCCGCGCCCTCCCTCGTGAGTCCGCCCGCCTCCCCCGGCGCGGGCACCGTTCCGCACTCCCGCACTCCCGCACTCCCGCACTCCCGCACTCCCGCACTCCCGCACTCCCGCACTCCCGTTCCCCCCGTGGGGAAATCCCCCGCCGCACGTTCCGCCATCCCCCCACCCGTTTCTCGACCCCGGCCCGACAGAGTCCGCCCCACGCCCGGCGTAGCTTTGTCGTCAACGCTGCCGGGGCAGGTCCCCATCCCGGAGTACGCCGGCAGCCGGTCCCGACCACAGACACAGCCGACGATGAGCAACACTGCCGATCAGGATACGCCGACCCTCAGCCGGTCTTCCCGCCGCGACTTCCTGCGCGTCTCGGCACTCGGGCTGGCCGTTCCCGCGCTGGCCGCCTGCAGCTCCGGCGAGGCCGACACCCGGGCTCCCAAGGCCGTGGCGGCCGCCGGCGGCGCCACGCACGCCGACAGCAACCACAGCGGCGGCACCACCGCCTCGCATCCCAAGACGCCGGCGGAGGTCCGCGCCGCGGCCGACGAGATGGACCGGATGCACGAGGCGGGGATCAAGCAGTTCCCCGCCAAGACCGCGAAGATGGGCAACCAGCTCATGCAGCCGCGGATGGACGGGAACGTCAAGGTCTACGAGGTGACCGCCCGCAAGATCCAGTGGGAGACCAAGCCCGGCAGCATGGTCGAGGCGTTCGCCTACAACGACCAGGTGCCGGGGCCGCAGATCCGCGTCCGGGAAGGCGACCGGGTGCGCTTCGTCATCAAGAACGAGCTGGACCAGTCCACCGCCGTGCACTTCCACGGGCTGGAGCTCCCCAACGACCAGGACGGCGTCCCGTTCATCACCCAGCCGCCGGTCAAGCCGGGCGATTCATACACCTACGAGTTCACCGTCCCGGAGGGGAACTCGGGCTCGCACATGTACCACTCGCACCACAACGCGGCGGAGCAGGTGGGCAAGGGGCTGCTGGGGGCCTTCATCGTGGAGCCCAGGAACCCGCGCGCCATCGAGAAGGTGGACGTGGACTACGTGATGATCATCAACGACGGGTTCCACGGCTACACCCTGAACGGCAAGGACTTCCCGGCCACGGAGCCCATCGTGGCCAAGATGGGGCAGAAGGTGCGCATCCGCTTCATGAACGAGGGGATGATGATCCACCCGATGCACCTGCACGGCATGCACATGACCGTGATCGACAAGGACGGCTGGGCGCAGCCGGCGCCCTGGAGGTGCGACACCCTGAACGTCGCCCCGGGCGAGCGCTGGGACGTGATCGTCAACTGCAACAACCCGGGGGTGTGGGCGTTCCACTGCCACATCCTGACGCACGCCGAGTCCGCGCACGGGATGTTCGGCATGGTCACCGCGCTGATCGTCGAGAAGTAGGCGTTCGGACGGTCTCGTAGAAGCAAAGGCCCCGGGCGTCTTCGGATGTCCGGGGCTTCTTGCGTCTGGCGGGGCCGCTCCGGAGCCCGGACGGTACTGCTGTCCGGTCTCCTCCGCGGCTCCGGGAACCCCGCCAAACTGCCGGCGGGTTTCCCTCCGCCGGGGTGAGCCAGCCGAAACTGCCCGGCTGTCTCCCCCCGCAGAAGATTTGAGGGGTACTGCGAGAACGGCACTGCTCACAGCCAGCGGACACGACCCGCCGTTGCAGTTGCAGGCTGTTCCCTGTTCCCTGTTCCCTGTTCCCTGTTCCCTGTTCCCTGTTCCCTCGCCGTTCCGCACTTTCGCACTCCCCCCCCGCGCCCCATGTTCCCCGCCCGACGACCATCCACCCGCGGGGAGCCGAGCATGAGCCACGCATCCGACACCTGGGCCGCCCTCGCCGCCGTGCGCGCGGGGTCGCCGCTGGTGCACAGCATCACCAACTACGTGTCCATGGACATCACCGCCAACGCGCTGCTTGCGCTGGGCGCGTCGCCGGCCATGGTGCACGCCGTGGAGGAGGTGGAGGACTTCGTGTCCATCGCCTCGGCGCTGGTGGTGAACATCGGCACGCTGTCGCCGGCGTGGGTGACGGCCATGGAGCGCGCGGCGGACCGGGCGCGCGAGCGGGGCAAGCCGTGGGTGCTGGACCCGGTGGGCGCCGGGGCTACGCCGTACCGCACCGGCGTCGCGCGCGCGCTGGCGCGGCGCGGACCCGCCGTGATCCGCGGCAACGCGTCCGAGATCCTGGCGCTGGTGGAGGAGGGGAGGGCGGGGAAGGGGGTGGACAGCACCCACGGCTCGGACGAGGCGCGGGAGGTGGCGGCCGGGCTGGCGCGCGAGCTGGGGTGCGTGGTCGCCGTCACCGGCGCCGTCGACTACGTCACCGACGGCGCCGCGGTCCTCGCCGTCGCCAACGGCCACCCGCTGATGACCCGCGTCACCGCGCTGGGCTGCACCGCCAGCGCCTTCGCGGCCGCCTTCGCCGCCGTCACTCCGGACCCGCTCCGCGCCACCGCCCAGGCCCTCGCGGTGCTGGGCCTCTGCGGCGAGATCGCCGCGCGCGAGTCCCCCGGCCCCGGCACCCTCCGCTGGCGCCTCCTGGACGCCCTCCACACCCTCGACGAAGCCGCCGTCCTGGAAGGCGTCCGCATCACCTGAGCGCCGCGGGGGCGGCATCCACCCGGACGCCGCCCCCGCAGCTCCTGCCGTCGCCGTTGCAGGCTGTGACGCTTCACGCTGCGCGTGAACCGGACGAACCCTGTTCCCTGTCCCCTGTAACCTGTCCCCTGCCGTTCCCCTAGCCCTCCTCCATCTCCGCCGCGACCTCCCCGCCCAGCAGGATCACCAGCGACGTCACGTACATCCACAGCAGCAGCACGATCACCGCGCCGATGAAGCCGTAGGTGGCGCTGTACGAGCTGAAGTTGGTCACGTACAGGCGGAAGGCGAAGGTGGCCAGCAGCCACAGCCCCGCCGCGACGGCCGAGGCCTTGAACAGCGTCTTCTTGCAGTCCGACTGGTTCTTGTTGGGGAGCACGTAGTAGATGATCCAGAACGCCGAGGCGATCAGCAGGAACGCCAGCGGCCACTGCGCGATCCCCCAAACCACGCGCCCCACCTCGCCGAGCCCGAGCGCGTCCGAGATCGCGGGTCCGGCGAGCAGCGCCGTGGTCCCGGACAGGAAGAGCACCGCCACCCCCAGCAGCACCCCCAGCGCCACCAGCTTCTTCTTGACCCAGGAGCGGTTCTCCTCCACGCCGTAGGCGACGTTGAGGGTGTCGCCCATGGCGTTGAACACGTTGGACGCCGACCAGAGCGCCAGCAGAAGACCGATCGAGAGGAGCCCCGGCTTCTTGTCCATCACCACCTGGCTGACGAAGTCGTCCACCAGGCCGGCGGCCTCGCCCGGAAGCGCGCTCTGCAGGCGGGTGTTGATCGACCCGGCGATCTCCGCCCCGCCGAAGATGCCGGTCATGGCGAACACCGCCATCAGCGCCGGCGGCAGCGACATGAAGAAGTAGTACGCCACCTTTGCCGCCTGCCCGGTGATGTCGTCCTTCTTGAACTCCGCCCACACCCGCTTGGGGAGGCTCCCCTCCGCCTTCGCCGGGGCGGCCGCGCGGGTCGTCGTCCCCCGCGCGCTCCGGTCGGCGGTGGACGATCCCCCGGAAGCCGTGCCGGTCGCCCCCGCGCTGGGCGCGATGCGGTTCACCGGCGGCGGAGCGGCCACGGTGCCGTTGCGGCCGTTCCCGGCCGGAGCCTCGTCGCCGCGGCCGGAGAGCGCCGCCCTGAGCTCCGCGGCCTCGCCCTGCGCCCACGCCTGGGTGTCGCGCAGCGTCGCCACCGTCTCCTGCGGCTTCATCTGCACCGTGCGCAGGTGGCGCAGCGACCGCAGCGCCATGAACGCCCCCACGGCGATGAACAGCAGGGCCACGATCAGCGCCGCCAGCCAGTAGTTGTCCAGCAGGTCGCCCAGCCCCGCCACCAGGAAGGCCACCATCACCAGCCCGCCCAGCGCGGCCACCACCCCCCACATCGCCATGCTCCCCACGTCCCGGGCGAGCGCCCCGACGTTGCGGCGCATCTCCGTCTTGGCGAGCGCCACCTCCTGGCGGATCAGGACCGACGCGTCGGCGCTCAAATCGCGGAAAAGCGAGCCGAGCGAGCGGCCTTCCCCGCCCTCCGGCGAGGCGTCGTCTACGTCGAAGCGGCGCATGAGCCCATGGGTGCGCGGGTGGTTGTGCAAACGATGGATTCCGGGCGGCGAATTTCGCAAAAACCTTGCCCCGCCCGTCGCGCCCCGCCTACCTTGCGCCCGGGGAACGGTCTGGACGGACTGCGACGGAGCGACCATGCGGAGGGAGTCTCACCAGGCGGCGGGCGTGGTGGTGTACCGGGACGGCGACGGCGGACGGGCGTACCTCCTCCTCCGCTCGCGGGTCACGCGGACGCCCATGTGGGAGTTCCCCAAGGGCGGCGTGGAGCAAGGGGAGACGGAGCGCCAGGCGGCGGAGCGGGAGCTGTACGAGGAGACCGGGCTCGCCGCCCACGAGGTGGAGGTGAGCGAGGGCTTCGTCGCCGAGGAGCGGTACTTCTTCACCCTGGGCCAGGCCGGCACGCGCCGCCTGGTCATGAAGCGCGTCACCTACTTCCTCGCCCGCGCCCTCGTCGACCGGGTGCGCATCTCGCACGAGGCGAGCGACTTCCGGTGGCTCCCCTACGCCGAGACCCGGCGCCTGGTGCGCTTCCGCGCCAAGCAGGACGTGCTGGACCGCGCCGAGGCGTGGCTGGCGGCGCGGGAGAGCGTCGCCAACGGGGCATAGGGGGGAAGGGAGGTGCGGGAGACGGCAGTACGAAGTACGAAGTACGCTGAAAAGCCCCTCCAGGCCGGTGCGGCCGGAGGGGCTTTTCCGTCGGACGAGGCTGGAGCTATTCGTCGGGGGCCAGGGCGGACGCGGCGACGGGGAGGCGGACGGTGAAGGTGCTGCCGCGGCCGGGCTCGCTCTCGGCGCGGATGGCGCCGCCGTGGCGCTCGGCCACCATCCGGGCGATGGCGAGGCCCAGGCCGGTGCCGCCAGCGCGGGTGCGCGCCTCGTCGCCGCGGTAGAAGCGGTCGAACACGCGCGGCAGCTCCTCCGGCGCGATGCCGGTTCCGGTGTCGTGCACGGACACCGGGACGCGGCGCTCGCCGTCCGGGTCCTCCACCGGGGCGCCGACCCGCAGCGTGACCGTGCCGGCGTCGGTGAACTTGACGGCGTTGGAGACCAGGTTCAGGAAGAGCTGCCGCAGGGGGCGCTCCTCGCCGCGGACGGTCACCGGGCCCGCGGCCTCCAGCCGCACCTCCACCGGCTTCCCCGCCGCCAGCGCCGCCCCGATCTCGCGCACGTCGTCCAGCAGCGGCAGCAGCTCCACCGGGCGGACGCCCACCCCCTCCGCCGACTCCTCGCCGCGCGCCAGCGTCAGCAGCCCCTCCACCAGCCCCAGCATCCAGCGCGTCTCGTCCAGCACCTCGCCCAGCGTCTCGCGCAGCTCCTCCGGCGGGCGCTCCCGCGCCAGCGCCACCTGGGCCGAGCCCTGGATCGCGGTGAGCGGGGTGCGCAGCTCGTGGCTGGCGTCGGCGGTGAAGCGGCGCAGCGCGTCCACCGCGCGCTCCAGCCGCTCCAGCATCCCGTTGACCGCCAGCGACAATTCCTGGAGCTCCGCCGGGCGCTCCGGCACCTCCACCCGCCGCGAAAGCCCGCCGATGCCGATCTCGCGGGTGGCCCCCACCAGCCGGTCCAGCGGCCGCAGGATGCGGTCGGCCAGCGAGCGCCCGCCGATCGCCGCGGCGGCGGCGGTGACGGGGATCAGGATCAGCGAGATCACCAGGAAGGTGCGCAGCGCGCGCCCCTCCACGTCGCCGGTGCGCGCCACGTAGATGTCCAGCACGTCGCCGTTGGGGAGCCGCGAGCGCCGCAGCAGCGCCTCCACGTCGCCCTTGCCCGGCGGCACGCGGCGCTCCTCCATGGTCACCCGCGGCACGTGCGGCGGGATGATGAGCTGCTCCGCCGTGAGCGCCGACTGCCGCAGCGACGCCGTCCCCGCCCGCGCCAGCGTCCGCGCCAGGATGACGTACGTGAGCCCCGCGAACAGCAGCAGCGCCACCAGCAGCACCACGGAGTACCACAGGACGATCTCCCGGCGCAGCGACGGCGGGCGGGGGCGGTAGGTCATGAGGAACGGCAGGGAACAGGGGACAGGGTACAACGGCAGGGAACAGGGAACAGGGAACAGGGAACAGCCTGCACGTGTGGAGGCAGGCTCCGGCGCGCGGGGCGGCCCCTCACCCCCCGGCCCCCTCTCCCACAAGGGGAGAGGGGGAGAACGACATAAGCGAGGAACAGGACGCCCTCCCCCGGCAAGGGGGAGGGTGGCGAGCCCGAGCGAGCCGGGTGGGGGCTCCCGGAGGACGCCAGCACCAGCCCCGCGTGAGGGATGCGAGCGCGAAGCGGCGAGACCCGGCGGGGCAGTTTCCGCCGGGGCTCGACTCCGTTACGCAGCGTTGTTTGCTGCGTTACGGAGCCGCAGCCCGACCCCGGCGCAGCCGGGGGCACGCCCGAGCCCGATCCGTTCAACACAGCAGTCAAGAATCCTCCTCGCCGGGAGTGCGCACGATGTAGCCGACGCCGCGGACGGTCTGGATCAGCCTGCGCTCGGGATCCAGCTTGTTGCGCAGCGAGTTGATGAACACGTCCACCACGTTGGTCCCGGGGTCGAAGCGGATCCCCCACACGTGCTCCATCAGCACGGCGCGGGAGAGCGGGCGGTCGGCGTTGCGCACCAGGTACTCCAGCAGCGCGAACTCCTTGGGCGTGAGCTCCACCTTCTCCCCGCCGCGGCGGACCTCGTGCGAGGCGGGGTCCAGCTCCAGGTCGCCGGCGCGGAGCACGGAGGGCGCGCCCCCGCCCACCCGGCGCAGCAGGGCCCGGAGCCGGGCCGCCAGCTCCGGGAAGTCGAACGGCTTGGTCAGGTAGTCGTCCGCCCCGGCGTCCAGCCCCTCCACCTTGTCCTCCACCCGGTCGCGCGCGGTGAGCAGGAGCACCGGGAAGGTGATCCCGGCCTCGCGCAGGTCGTGCACCAGCTGGGTGCCGCTGCGGCCGGGGAGCATCACGTCCACCACGGCGGCGTCGAACCCCTCCGCGGAGGCCTTGCGGAAGGCGGTGTCGCCGTCCTCCGCCGTCTCCACGGTGTACCCTTCCTCCCGCAATCCCTTCCGCAGGAAACCGAGGATTCCTACGCTGTCCTCCACCACAAGGATCCGCATGGCCGCTGGATTAACGGGGTTTAATGGAGCCCTAACTGGTCCTTAATCGAACTCCGGAACGGCCGCTTCCGGGGCCGTGTACGAGGCCGCGGAACCGGGAAGTCGTTCCCTGAAACGCTCACGGAGGTTGCACAAGATGAACAGGATCCGCAAGCTCGCGGTGCCGGGCGCGCTGGTCGTCGGGATGGGGGTCGCGGCGACGGCGATGGAAGTGGTCAGGGACCCCCTCCCGGACCTGGGAGCGCAGGCCGCGCAGCAGCCGTCGCTGGCGGCGCGGATCCCCGGCCCCGAGTCGCTGTCCTCGGCGTTCCGCAACGCCAGCAAGGGGGCGCTCCCCGCGGTGGTGTACGTCAAGGTCGAGACCGCCGCGCGGACGGTGTCGTCGCAGGTCCCGGAGCAGTTCCGGGGGACCCCCATGGAGCAGTTCTTCGGGGGAGGGAGGGAGATGGTGATGCCGCCGCAGCAGGGGAGCGGCTCCGGCTTCGTCATCAGCGAGGACGGCTACGTCCTCACCAACAACCACGTGGTCGCCGACGCCTCGCGCGTGACCGTGGTGCTGGCCGACAAGCGCGAGCTGACCGCCCGCGTGGTGGGGCGCGACCCCAACACCGACATCGCGGTGCTCAAGGTGGACGCCAAGGGGCTCCCGGTGGCGCAGCTGGGCGACGCGGAGTCGCTCCAGACCGGCGACTGGGTGCTGGCGCTGGGCTACCCCATGTCGCTGGGGCAGACCACCACGGCGGGGATCGTGAGCGCCAAGGGGCGCTCGCTGGGGATCATGCAGCGCGACCGCACCGCCACCGCGCCGCTGGAGCACTTCATCCAGACGGACGCGGCGATCAACCCCGGCAACTCGGGCGGCCCGCTGGTGGACCTGAACGGCCGCGTGGTGGGGATCAACACCGCCATCGCCTCGCCCACGGGCTTCTACGCGGGCTACGGCTTCGCGGTGCCCATCGAGCTGGCGAAGCGGGTGGCCGAGGACCTGATGCGCGACGGCCAGGTGCACCGCCCCATGCTGGGCGTGGCGATTCGCGCGGTGACCCCGGCGGACGCCGAGGTGTTCCGCCTGCCGAGCGCCAACGGCGCGGTGGTGTTCACCGAGCCCAAGGGTCCGGCCGCGGACGCCGGCGTGAGGATGGGCGACGTGATCGTGGCGATCGACGGCCAGCCGGTGGGCGACGACGGCGACCTCAAGGCCGCCCTGCTTGCCAAGCGCCCCGGCGAGCGCGTTACGCTGGACCTGGTGCGCTACGGCAGCCGCCAGCGCGCCACGGTGAAGCTGGGCGAGCTGGAGCTGGAGCAGGTGCGCGAGGAGGCCCCCGCGGAGGCCTCGCGCGAGCCCACGGGCCGCCTGGGCTTCAGCGTGATGCAGGTGACCCCGCAGGTCGCCGCCCAGTACCGGCTGCCCTTCCGGGACGGCCTGGTGGTCACCCAGGTGGACCGCAGCGGCCCGGCCGCCAGCGCGCTCGCCAACGGGATGCGCATCGAGCGGCTGAACGGCCAGGAGGTGAGGACGGTGCAGGACATCCGCGCCGCGGCCGCGCGGCTGAAGCCGGGGCAGGTGGTCTCCATCGTGGCCCGCACCGGCGACGGACAGCAGGCGATCGTGAACTACCGGGTCGGGGAGTGAGGAACGGCTAGGGAACAGGTTACAGGGAACAGGGAACAGCCTGCAACCACGACGGCGCCCCCACCGGGAGATCCCGGTGGGGGCGTCGTTTTTCGGCCCTCACCCGGCGGCCTTAGAGCCGCCACCCTCTCCCAATCCTGGGAGAGGGGGCAACTACAGGCGATGCAGTGGTTCTCCCCTCTCCCGCTTGCGGGGGAGGAGCCGGGGGAGGGGGCCCTGGAGGACGCGAGCGCGAGCCCCGCGTGAGGGATGTCGGCCCGAAGGGGCGAGACCCGGCGAGGCAGTTTCCGCCGGGGCTCGACTCCGTTGGCGAGCGTTGTTTGCTCGCCTACGGAGCCGCAGCCCGACCCCGGCGCCAGCCGGGGGCACGCCCGAGCCCGTCGTAAGTCGTTGCCGTTACAGCTCCAGGCCCTTGCGAACCTGCACCTTGGCGTACGACTCCGCCTGCTGCTGCTTCATGTACAGCGCGTACCGGGCCATGGACGCGGTGATCACGGAGCGCGCGGCGGCGGCGTCCTCCCAGCCGAGAGGCGTCACCCGGGCCCCCTCCAGGTCCTTGTAGACGGAGAAGAAGTGCTCCACCTCGCGCAGGAAGTGGCTGGCCACGTCGCCGACGTCGTGGAACTCGTCGTACAGCGGGTCGTTGCAGGGGACGCACAGGATCTTCTCGTCCATCTCGCCCCGGTCCTTCATGCGGAACAGCCCCACCGGACGCACGTCGATCTCGCAGCCGGGAAAGGTGGGCACCGTCACCATCACCAGCGCGTCCAGCGGGTCGTCGTCCTCGGCGTAGGTCTGCGGGAAGAAGCCGTAGTCGCCGGGGTAGTGCACGGCGCTGTACAGCACGCGGTCCAGCCGGAACATCCCGGTCTTCTTGTCCAGCTCGTACTTGTTGCGGCTGCCCTTGGGGATCTCCACGATCGCCCGCATCTTGCCGGGCGGGTTGAGGCCGGGCTCCAGCTCGTGCCAGGGATTTATCATCATGATCGGTCTGCGATCCGTCGTCCGGTTCCGGGTCTGCTTCCCACCCTCGCGGGGAGGGGGGATCGGGCCGCCGGCGTGCCGGCGGGGGGCTGAATCTAAGCCCGCGGGGGGCGCGTTGACACCCCTTGCGCGGGGGCCTACCTTGGCGCCTCCCATTCGTGGACGGAGCCCCGCTCCCCCTGACGAGGACAGGTCAAGACGTGCTTCTCGGAGCCCACGTTTCCACCGCGGGCGGCGTCCGCAACGCCCCGACGCGCGCCGGGGAGATCGGCGCCACCGCCATCCAGGTGTTCACCAAGCAGCCCAACCGCTGGGCGGAGCCGGTGTGCGGCGAGGACGACGTGCGCGGCTTCACCGGCGGGGTGCGGGAGCGGGGGATCGGCTTCACCAACTCGCACGACTCCTACCTGATCAACCTGGCCACCGCGGACCCCGTCCTCCGCGAGCGCTCGCTGGCCTCGTTCAAGGCGGAGCTGCGCCGCTCGACCGAGCTGGAGCTGGACGCGGTGGTCACCCACCCGGGGAACGCCACGGACGGCGACCGCTTCCGCGGCCTGGCCCAGAACGCGGCGCTGGTGGAGGAGGCGCTGGCGGAGGTGCCGGGGCGGACCCTGGTGCTCCTGGAGACCACGGCCGGGGCGGGCAGGGTGCTGGGCTCCACCTTCGAGGAGCTCCGGGAGATGATCGAGCGCATCTCGCCGGAGCACCGGGAGCGGGTGGGGGTGTGCCTGGACACCTGCCACGTGTACTCGGCCGGGTACGACCTGGTGGGCGACTACGATGGGGTGATCGACCGGCTGGCGGACACGGTAGGGCTGGACCGGCTGCGGCTGTTCCACCTCAACGACTCGCAGTGCCCCTTCGCCAGCCGCAAGGACCGGCACGCGGAGATCGGCGAGGGATCGCTGGGCGACGAGCCGTTCCGCCGCATCATGACGGACGAGCGCTTCGCGGCCGTGCCCAAGGTGCTGGAGACGCCCAAGGGCGACGACCACGCGGCGGCGGACCGCCGCAACCTGGCGCGCCTGCGCTCGTTCCTGGGCTGAGCGCCGGAACCGCGCTCCGCCGCCGGGGTAACGCACGGCCTACATGACCGCCGCCACCTCGCCGTTCCGCCGCTGGGCTCACCTGAGCCTGCTCTTCGCCGCGCTGCTCCAGTTCGTGGGCGCGGCGGCGGGGCCGTGGGCGCACGAGCTGGGGCGCGGCCACTCGTCGGGCCACACGCTGTGCGCGCCCGACCGGCACGGCCCGCACGACCCGGTCTCGCACGACGAGCTGGGGTGCTGGGCCTGGCAGGCGTTCTCCTCCGTCGCTCCGCCGGCCGACGACGCGCCCCTCCCGGCGTTCGCCGCCGGGACCGCGCCCGTGGCCCCCGTGCCGGAGCGCGGCCTCCCCTCCGTCTCCTCCGCCCGTCCCCGGGCGCGCGCGCCACCCGCTTCCTGAAGACGGCCGCACCCGCGGCCACGCGACGCACTCACACCGGCACGCCCCCCGCCAGCGGCAGGGCGCGCCGGGGCACGCAATCTTCTCGGACCGGGAGTACCCACGTCATGTCATCGAACAACCTGCGGCACGGGGTCGCCGCGCTCGCGCTGCTCTCGCTGGCGGCGCCGCACGCCCATGCCCATGCCCTCGTCCACCCGGCGGCGCTCGTGCCGCGGGCGGACACCACCGCGCGGCCGGACGCCGCGCAGACCCTCGCGGGGATCGTGCAGGACGAACAGGGGCGGCCGCTCCCCAGCGCGCGGGTGTCGCTCACCCAGCTGGGCCGCGCGGTCAGCACCGCGGCGGACGGCACCTTCGCCTTCCCCAACCTGCGCCGCGGCGTGTACCACCTGGACGTCAGCCTGCTGGGGTACGCCCCGCAGCACGTGGTGGTCAACGTGCCGGAGGACGGCACGCTGCCGCGCGTGGTGGTCACCCTGGCGGCCAGCCCGCTGGCGCTCGCCGGACTGCAGGTGACCGCCTCGCCCACGGCGGAGGACCCGCTGCGGGTGCCGCAGTCCACCACGCAGCTGGCGGGCAAGGAGCTGGGGCGGAACCTGCGCGCCAGCGTGGCGCAGACGCTGGCGGAGCAGCCGGGGATCCGCGCCCGCTACGCCGGCCCGGGCGCCAGCGCCCCGGTGATCCGGGGCCTGGGCAACGAGCGCATCCTGGTGCTCCAGGACGGCCAGCGCGCCGCGGACCTGTCCTCCACCTCGTCGGACCACGGGCTGTCGGTGGACCCGCTCGCGGCCACGCAGATGGAGGTGGTGCGCGGCCCAGCCTCGCTGCTGTACGGCAACAACGCGCTGGGCGGCGTGGTCAACGTCATCTCCAACGACATCCCCACCGCCGTCCCCTCGCACGTGGAGGGCTTCCTGGCCGGCCAGGCGGAGTCGGTGAACCCGGGCGGCGCGGCCAGCGGCGGGCTCACCCTGCCGCTGGGGAGCAACCTCGCGCTCAACCTGCGCGCTGGCGGGCGCGACGTGAACGACGTGCGCACGGGCGGCGGGCACACCCTGGAGAACACCGCCTTCACCAACCTCAACGGCACGCTGGGGCTGGGGTACGTGGGCGGCGACCTGACGGCCGGGGTGGCGTACCGCGGCTACGGCTTCGAGTACGGGGTCCCCTTCGAGGAGCACGACGAGGAGGAGCACGAGGGCGAGGGCGAGCCGGGCGGGGAGCTGGGCCACGGGCACCAGGGGGTGCGGCTGGACGGCCAGCGCCACGAGGCGTTGGGCCGCGCGGACCTGGCGCTCGGCTCCACCGGGCTCACCTTCCTGCGCGCGGACGGCACGGCGCAGTGGTACACGCACGACGAGATCGAGCCGTCGGGCGAGGTGGGGACCACCTTCCGCCTCAACACGCAGACGGCGTCGCTCACGGCGCGCACGCAGCTGGGCCGCGTGAGCGGCGCGCTGGGCGCCTCGGGGCTGTTCCGGCAGTACGAGCCGCTGGGCGAGGAGGCGCTGACGCCCTCCGCCAACAGCAACAGCTTCGGGGTGTTCCTGTTCCAGGAGTTCCCGGTGGGAGCGGTCGCCCCCGGCGAGGCGCACACGCCGCGGCTCCAGTTCGGCGCGCGCTTCGACCAGTACGTGATCGACTCGGACGCGGGCGGGGAGCGCTTCGGCCCAGCGCGCAGCCGCACCTTCCGCAACGTCTCGGGCTCGGTGGGGGCCAGCGTCCCCTTCGGGCACGACGTGACGCTGAGCGGCAGCGTGGCCCGCGCCTTCCGCGCGCCCACGGTGGAGGAACTGTTCTCCAACGGCTTCCACGCGGCGGTGGGGAGCTTCGACGTGGGCAACCCCGACCTGGAGGAGGAGACCAACCTGGGCGGCGAACTGGTGCTGCGGGCGCGCAGCGGGCGGATCAACGGCCAGCTGTCGGCCTTCTACAACCGCATCTCCAGCTACATCACCCCCTTCGTGGTGGGCGACACGCTGGTGGAGGAGGAGGACGGCGCGCTGCTGCGGGTGCCGCTCACCGAGTTCCGCCAGGAGGACGCGGCGCTGCGCGGGCTGGAGGGCCAGGTGGAGGCGACGGTGGCGGACCACTGGGTGGTGGGCGCCATGGGTGACTTCGTCCGCGGCGACTTCGACCAGGGCGGGCCGCTCCCCTTCATGCCGGCCGGCCGCGTCGGCGGCTCGGTGCGCTGGGACGACGGGCACTACTCGCTGGGGGCGGACGTGCGGCACACCTTCGAGCAGGACCGCGTGTCGGGGAACGAGTTCGCTACCCCGGCCTACACGCTGGTGGACCTGGCGGGCGGCATCAACCTGATCCGCGGCGGGCTGGTGCACTCCATCACGCTGCGGGCGGACAACCTGTTCGACCGGGAGTACCGCGACGCCACCAGCCGCATCAAGGAGTTCGCGCCCAACCCGGGCCGCAACCTGAGCCTGGTGTACCGGGTGCTGTTCTGAGTAAACTTGTGGAGGCCGGCGCGCGTCCTGCGCCGGCCCGCCACAACGACGCCGCACGGAGGAGAACATGAAGCGGGTGAGGACCAGGAGCTGGATCGCCGGGCTGCTGCTCGGCGTGGCCGTGGGGCTCGCGGGCTGCCAGGACGCCGGCACGGGGGTGGACGAGCAGATCCCCACCGGGGTCGTGGTGCTGGACTCCAACGGCAACACGGTGGCGAGCGCCACCACCACCGTGGTGACCGGCCGCATCACCGTCCCCAACGGCCAGCAGCGGACGTTCGAGGTGCGGCTGATCGGGATCGGCGGCTCGGAGATCGGGCTCGGCGGGCGCTACTCCCTCCAGCCGCGCGTCCTCACCGGCCAGCACGCCAGCGCGGCGGTGAGCGGGTCCGACCGTCTCGTGGTCACCGGGCGGCTCTCCGGGAGCACCACGCTGATCCTGGACGTGATGGACGGCGGGACGTCCGTGCTCGGTCCGCTGATCCCGATGACGATCTCGTAAGCGGTCGAAGCCGGTCTCTGCCGGATGCAGGAAGCCCCCGGGCACTTCGCGTGGCCGGGGGCTTCTTTCCGTCGGGCCGGCGCTTGTCGGCTCGTGGCGCTTCGACCGGACTCCGTGTAGGGGGTCGGCCGGGGGAGGCTGCTCCGGGGGAGCCGCACCCGAAGGGACTCGCAGAGCACTCGCCGGCGCTCCGTCTGCGCTTTGGGGATCACGCTGGCTTCGAACATGACGTTCCCCCTGCGCAGCCTCCCCCGACCTCCCGGCGCAGATCCAAGGAACTGCAACCACGCCGCCGAGCCGTCGCAGTGCTCCCCCTCTCCCGCTTGCGGGGGAGGGGGCCGGGGGGAGGGGGCCCGTTCAGTCGTGGTGGTGGGCCGGGCAGCCGCAGCTCCGGCACGCGGCCTCGTGGCGGAGGCGCGCGTTCCACACCATGCCGCCGGCCACCAGCAGGCTGCCCAGCACGGCGGTTACCGGCTCCGGGAGCGGCGCGGCCACGTGGGCCACGCACGCGCCCCACACGGCGACGCCGAGCGCCAGGGGAATCCACACGGCGCGGCGGCCGTGCGCGCGGACGCCGCCGCGGGTCAGCGCCGCGGCCAGGACGGCGGAGGCCAGCATGATCACGACCTCCAGGTCGTGGGCCGGGGCCAGGAAGGGGACGAACAGCGCCGCCAGCGGCATCAGCACGCAGTGGACGGCGCAGGCCAGCGGCAGGGCGGCGCTCCAGAGCGCCGGCCGGCGCAGCGAGGAATCGGACATGGGTGCAGCGGCTTCCGGGTACGTGCGTCGGGCCTCGCGGCCCGTTCGAGCGCACCGAAGCTAACCGCGCCCCGTCCTAATTGCAAGTGATTTGCAGAAAGCCCTACGAAGCCGCCTCGCCGGCGGCGCCGGAGCACCCCGCGCAGCGGCCGTGGAAGACCAGCTGGTGGTGGTCCACCTGGAAGCCGTGCTCGCGCTCGATCCGCTCCGCGATGGTGCGGTCCAGCCCGCACACGGAGACGGTGCGCACCGCGCCGCAGCCGTCGCACACCAGGTGGTGGGTGTGGCGCTCGGGCGGGACCAGCTCCACCCGCTCCACCCCCTCGCCGGTGAGCACGGCGCGCGCCAGCCCGATCTCCTTGAGCCAGTCGAGCGTGCGGTACACCGTCACCAGGTCGGTGCGCCCGGTCCCCACGGCCTCGTGCAGGGCGCGGGCGCTGAGCGGCTCGGGGGCGACGGCGAGCGCCTCGATCACCAGCCGGCGGGGCCGGGTGAGCCGGTGGCCGCGCTGGGCCGCGGTCCGCAGGACCTGTGCTGCGTCTGCCATCGCTGGGGTGTGCGGGGTGGGGGCGACTCCCGTGGGCGCCGACTGATACCACGCAGCGCGCGGAGCGGTCCCCGGCGCGTGTTTTTTTCCGTCCGGAGCGGCCCCGCGGCGGGTCCGCGGAATCCTTGACCCCCCCGGAGGGGCCGGTTATACTTACCCCCGTCAGACGCGCCGGGAAGCCACATTTTTGAGCCAACACTTTGAAGCCGGGGCCGACTCTCGCGGCCGACGCCACGCCCCTCGCGGGGAAGGCGGAACGTCGAGGGGGAGGCACCCACACTGTTCATAACAGGCTTCAAAAATCCTTCCCGGCGCGCCCCGACAGGGCCGGTCTCGCGAGCGAGGCTGGCCCGTCGTTCTTTTGGCGAGCACTCCAGGGAGGATCCGTGCCCAGCGTCCGCGTCACCCGCCGCGTCCATTTCAGCGCGGCACACCGGCTCCACAACCCGGCGCTCTCCGACGAGGAGAACCGGCGCATCTTCGGGCTGTGCAACAGCCCCAACTGGCACGGGCACAACTACGAGATGGACGTGACGGTGGAGGGCGAGCCGGACCCGACCACCGGGTACGTGGTGGACTTAGGCGTCCTGCGGGACCGGGCCGAGGAGGTGATCGGCGACCTGGACCACCGCAACCTCAACCTGGACGTCCCCTGGCTGCAGGGGGTGCTCCCGTCCACGGAGAACCTGGTGGTGGCGATCTGGAACCGGCTGGCGCCGCGGGTGCCGTCCGGGCGGCTGGTGCGCCTGGTGCTGTGGGAGACGCCGCGAAACTACGTCGAGTACACGGGGGAGTAGAGAGAGATGTCGATCACGGAGCGGGAGGTCCCGCGCGCGGAGCTGGGAGAGGTGGAGGCCACGCCGTTCCAGGAGCGGGTGCGCGACCTCCTGGAGGAGCTGGGCGAGGACCCGGAGCGGCAGGGGCTGCTGAAGACGCCGGAGCGGGTGGAGAAGAGCCTTCGCTGGCTGACGCGCGGCTACCAGCTGTCGGTGCGCGACGTCATCGGCGACGCGATCTTCGAGGAGGAGCACCACAACATGGTGCTGGTGCGCGACATCGAGATGTACTCCATGTGCGAGCACCACATGCTCCCCTTCTTCGGCAAGGTGCACATCGCGTACATCCCCAACGGCAAGATCGTGGGGCTGTCCAAGCTGCCGCGCATCGTGGAGGTGTTCGCGCGGCGGCTCCAGGTGCAGGAGCGCCTCACCGAGCAGATCGCCACCGCCATCCAGGAGGTGCTCCAGCCCGCCGGCGTGGGCGTGGTGATCGAGGCGGCGCACCTGTGCATGATGATGCGTGGGGTGGAGAAGCAGAACTCCAGGACCATCACCAGCGCGGTCAAGGGCGTGTTCCTGGAGGACCTGCGCACCCGCGAGGAGTTCCTGCGTCTATGCATGGTGAACGGAGGGTGACGGTCTCCTGGTGGGAGCGAACCGGTGAAAACCTCTGACGGGGGGACGATGGACGGGCTGCTGAAGGGGAGGACGGCGCTGGTGACCGGCGCCTCGCGGGGGATCGGGCTCGCGACCGCGCGGGAGCTCGCGCGCGCCGGCGCCTGGGTGGGGATGGTGGCGCGCAGCGACGCCGAGCTGGCGCGCGCGGCCGCGGAGGTGGGGGGGCACGCCATCCCCGCCGACGTGACCTCGCCCGCCTCGGTGCACGGGCTGGTGGGGTACGTCACCGAGCTGCTGGGCGACACGCCGGACATCCTGGTGAACTCCGCCGGGACGTTCGCGCTGGCGCCGCTGGCGGCCACCGACCCGGACGTGTTCGAGCGGCAGATCGCCGTCAACCTGCGCGGGCCGTTCCTGCTCATGCGCGCCCTGCTCCCGCTGATGCTGGCCCGCCGCTCGGGGCACGTGGTCAACATCGGCTCGGTGG
The DNA here is from genome assembly GCA_036389055.1 of Longimicrobiaceae bacterium. Taxonomy (GTDB): domain Bacteria; phylum Gemmatimonadota; class Gemmatimonadetes; order Longimicrobiales; family Longimicrobiaceae; genus JAFAYN01. The sequence continues at coordinate 35,507 of DASVQR010000176.1, forward strand.
CGGGGCGCACCGCGTTCCCGGAGAACGGGGCGTACTCGGCCTCCAAGTTCGGGCTGCGCGGGCTGCACGAGGTGCTCGTGGCGGAGGTGCGCGGCACCGGCGTCCGCGCCACGCTGGTGGAGCCCGGCGCCACCGACACCTCGCTGTGGGACCCCATCGACCCGGACGCGCGGCAGGACCTCCCCTCGCGCGCCCAGATGCTCTCGCCCGACGACGTGGCGCGCGCGGTGCTCTTCGCCGCGACGCAGCCCGCCGGGGTGGAGATCCCGGTGATCGCCGTCCAGTCCGCGGGGTAGCGCCGTGTACATCATCAACGTCAAGGCGCACTACGACTCCGCGCACTTCCTGCGCAGCTACAAGGGCAAGTGCGAGCGGCTGCACGGGCACCGCTACGTGGTGGAGGCGGGGCTGGCCTTCGAGCGGCTGGGCGAGGGCGGCATGGCCTACGACTTCACCGACGCCAAGCTTCACCTGCGGGCGATCGCGGACTCGCTGGACCACGAGAACCTCAACGACCTGCCGCCGTTCGCCGAGCAGGAGACCAGCGCCGAGAACCAGGCGCGGTACATCTTCGAGGAGCTGCGTCGTCGCCTGGGTGCCGAGGGGGAGCACCTGCTGTACGTGCGCGTCTGGGAGACGCCGAACCAGTGGGCGCAGTACTCGGAGAAGACGCTGTTCTTCTGACGGCTTGGAACGGCGGGTTCGGGCGTGCCCCCGGCTGGCGCCGGGGTCGGGCTTCGGCTCCGTAAGCGAGCAAACAACGCTCGCTAACGGAGTCGAGCCCCGGCGGAAACTGCCCCGCCGGGTCTCGCCCCTTCGGGCCGAAATCCCTCACGCGGGGCTGGTGCTGGCGTCCTCCGGGGCCCCCACCCGGCTCGCTTGAGGCTCGCCACCCTCCCCCGTGCCGGGGGAGGGCTTCCTGTGCCTCGGCTTTTGTCGTGCTCCCCCTCTCCCCTTGTGGGAGAGGGGGCAGGGGGGTGAGGGGTAGCCCCCCGCGCAGAGCCCGCCCCCGCGCTCCGTCGTTCTCCCCTCCCCCTTGCGGGGAGGGGCCGGGGGAGGGGGTCGCCGTCGCCGTTTGCAGGCTGTCCCCTGTAACCTGTTCCCTGTAACCTAGCCGTTCCCCATGCACATCCTCCTCACCGACATCCTCCGCTGTCCGCGCTGCGGGCCGGAGTTCGGGCTGGTCCTACTCGCCGACCGGGTGGAGGAGCGGCGCGTGGAGGCGGGGCGGCTGGGGTGCGCCAACTGCCGGGAGATGTACCCGGTGGCCGGGGGCGAGGTGGACCTGCGGGTGCCGGGGGGGGAGGCGCTGCCGGAGGGCGGCGCGCCGGCGGGGGCGGACGAGGCGGTGAGGCTGGCGGCGCTGCTGGGGCTCTCGGAGGCGTGGGGGTCGGTGCTGCTGGTGGGGGCCGGAGCGGATCTTGCGGATTCCCTCGCCTCCCTGGTTCCCGGCGTGGAGGTGGTGCACGCGGTGGGAGAGCCCGGGGCGGGGGAGGGCGGGGGGCGGCTGAGCCGGGTGGTGGCGGGGGCGCCGCTGCCGTTCGCGCCGGGGTCGCTGCGCGGGGTGGCGCTGGGGCCGGGGGCGGCGGGGCGGACGGAGGAGGCGGTGCGGCTGCTGGCGCCCGGGGGGCGGGTGGTGGTGGAGGGCGCGCCCGCGGGGGCGGCGGAGGGGCTGGAGGCGGCGGGGCTGCGGGTGCTGCTCGACCAGGAGGGGTGGCTGGTGGCGGAGCGGCCGGGCGGGGTCCCCAGGGGGCCGCGCGGGCAGGCCTGACGTCCGCCGTGCGTTCCGTTGCGTGCCCCCCGCGCCGCCGGTAACTTGGTCCGGTGGCGTCCCGCCGGGGTGCGCGGCGAGCGCGCCCGCCGCCCGGACGCCCCTCCGACTCCGTCCATCGATATCCCGTCCATAAAGCCTATGTCCTGGTGGCGCAACCTGATCTCCGGAGCGTCCGGGCCCGATTCCAGGGGTCCCGACTACTACGACGAGGGGATCAACCTGCTCCGGGAAGAGAAGTACCACGAGGCGCTCACGTCGTTTCGCCTGGCCCTGCGCGACAGCCCCAACGACACCGACGTGCTCCAGCAGATCGCGGTGACGTACACGCACATCGGCATGACGGACGAGGCGGTCCGCACCTACCGGCGCGTGCTGGAGCTGAAGCCGCACGCGTCCGGGGCGCACTACGGGCTCGCCTTCCTCCAGCTCCAGCGCGGGCAGGCCGACGAGGCGGTGGCGCACCTGCGCGCCTTCCTGGCGCGGCCGCCCCGCGTGGCCGGGGCCGAGCGGCACGTGGCCCACGCCCGCTTCACCCTGGCCGAGCTCACCGGCGAGGGCGAGGCGATGGCCGAGCTCCCCGGCAACGAGCCGTGAGGGGCGCATGCCGCTAGCCGGGCCGGCCGCGGAGCTGTCGCTGGTCGTGTCCACCGTCCCGGACCGGGCCACCGGCGAGCGCATCGTCCGGCAGCTGGTGGAGGAGCGGCTGATCGCCTGCGGCAATCTGGTCCCCGGCGTGGCGTCGATCTTCCGCTGGAAGGGCGAGGTGCAGCGCGAGGACGAGGTCCTGGTCCTGATGAAGACGCGGACGGAATCGCTCGACCGCCTGTTCGGGCGGGTGGCCGAGCTGCACCCGTACGAGGTCCCCGAGTTGCTCAGCTTTCCCGTTGGGAAGGGCTCCCCCGCGTACTGCGGGTGGGTCGTGGAGGAAACCGCCGAGGTGGGTGCATGATCGGACGCAGCAGGGAGCAGGAGGCGCCCTTGGACGCGGCGCGCGGGGTGGCGGGCGGCGCGGCCGGGCCGGAGGCGGAGCCGGCGGAGGTCGCCGCGGAGCCGTCGCCGTACGCGCGGGCCGAGGCGCTGATGGAGCAGGGGAGCCACGCCGGGGCCGCCGATGCGTACGCGGCGCTCCTGGCCGCCTCGCCGGACGACGTGCGCGCGCTGCTGGGCGCGGGCGCGGCGCTCACGGCCATGAGCCGCTACGACGCCGCGGAGAAGGAGCTGCGCCGCGCGCTTCGTCTGGCGCCGGAGCTGGCCGACGTGCACCACCAGCTGGGCGTGGTGCTGTTCAAGCGCGGGGTGTACGCGGCGGCGGCCACGGAGCTGCGGCGGGCGGTGGAGCTGGACCCGGGGTGCGGGCCGGCCTACGTGGTGCTGGGCGAGGCGCTCAACCAGCTGGCCGAGTCGGACCAGGCGCTGGAGGCGCTGGAGAACGCCACGCGCATCCAGCCGGAGAACTCGCGGGCGTACTGGGCCATGGGGATCGCCTACGACCGCAAGGGCAAGCACGACCGCGCGGCCGAGATGTACCGGATGTCCCGTGAGGTGGGTGGCCGCTGATCTTTTTCGTTCGATTGTCTTTGGGGAGCCGGTCCGGGTCGAGTCGATCCGGGCCGGTTCGTCGTTTGGGGCACCGGGTGTGCGGTGGGTCCTCGTGCTCCGGCGGTCCGCTACGGAGCCCGGCGGTACTGCTGCCGGTCTCCTGCGCGGGCTCCGGGAACCCCGCCAAACTGCCGGCGGGTTTCCCTCCGCCGGGGTGAGCCTCGCCAAACCGCCGGCGAGTCTCCCCCCGAACCGAATGTGGGAACGATGGGAACTGCGAACCGCGAACTGCTCCGCTCTCCATGACCTCACCCGACGCGCACGACCTCGCCGCCGACCTGGAGCTCGCCGTGCGCGCGGCGCGCGCCGCGGGGCGAGAGGTGATGAAGCACTTCCGCGGCGGGGGCGAGGTGCACTACAAGAGCGCCGACCAGCCCGTCACGGAGGCGGACCTCGCCGCGGACCGGCTGCTCCGTGAGATGCTGCTCGGGGAGCGGCCGGAGTATGGCTGGCTCTCGGAGGAGACGGCCGACTCGCCGGAGCGGCTGGGGCGGGAGCGCGTGTGGCTGGTGGACCCCATCGACGGGACGCGCTCCTTCGTGGACGGGGTGGCGGAGTTCGCGGTGAGCGTGGGGCTGGCGGTGGACGGGCGGGCGGTGGTGGGGGTGGTCTACAACCCGGCGGCGGACGAGATGTACCACGCGACCCTCGGCGGCGGCGCGTTCCGGAACGGCGCGGCCATCCGCGTCGCGGGTCGCCCGGCGGGGCTGCCGGTGGCGCTGGCGTCGCGCTCGGAGATCCGCCGCGGCGAGTTCGACCCGGTGCGCGGGGAGTGGGAGGTGCGGCCCTACGGGAGCACCACCTGCAAGATGGTGAAGGTGGCGGACGGGAGCGCGGACCTGTTCCTGTCGCGCGGGCCCAAGAGCGAGTGGGACGTGTGCGCGGCGGACCTGGTGGTGCGGGAGGCGGGCGGCGGCGTCACCGACGCGGAGGGGCGGGAGCTGCGCTACAACCGGGCGGAGCCGTTCGTCAGGGGGGTGCTCGCCACCGGGGGCCTGGACCACGACGCCGTGCTGGCGCGGGTGGCGGCGCTGCCGCCCGTGCGCCGATCCGGCGATGGAGGCGAATAGGGAGAGGCTGCTCTGCCGCCGAGGAAAAGTTTGCGACGTCCAGGACGAGTGCTTGTCGTGTTTAGAGTCGTAAGATATGCGGAGCCCGCCGTCGGGACCCTTCACCTCTCAAGCGGAGCACGCGCAATGAACCTGAGACTCGCGCGCGGCATCTTCGGAACACTGGTCGGCGGCGCCCTCGGCTTCGGAGCGACGCAGGCGCTCGCGGCGCCCGCGCAGGCGGCGTTCTACGGCTGCACGTCGTGGCAGGCGCAGCAGTGCCAGGACTACTGCACGTCCACCTACGGATCGGGGTCGAAGGGGCGCTGTACCAACTTCGGAATGCTGCAGTGCCAGTGCGAGTACGGGCCGTACCTCCCTGACGACCCGTGAACCTGGCGGCCGGCTGAGCCCATCCGAGGTGCGGCTGCGCGACAAGGTCGTCGAGCAGGAAGGCTACGGCCAACGCATCCGCCACCGGAGAGACAGGATCGTTGCGGTTGAATGCGCTCGACGGGGTCTCTTCAACTCTCACGGCCGCGCCACTCGGGGCCACTACTTCACCGGAGGACGTCATGAGCCATCCGTTCATTCACCTGCGCCGGGTGCTGTTCGGCACCTCCTGCGCGATCGTGTTCGGCTTCGGCGCCACACAGGCGCTCGCGTCACCGACGCAGGTCGCCAGCAGCCTGTTGTGCACCGCGAGCGAGACGGCAATCTGTAACGACTACTGCGCGGCCACCTTCGGGGAGGGCCGGTGCAGAAAGTTCGACGGGCGTGTCCAGTGTAGTTGCGTGTACAATTAACTCCCGTCCTGAGCGTTGCCCAGGTCCGGCCCGGCTCCACGCCGGAGCCGGGCCTTTTCGCTGTCATGTGCTGTTACGATCAACCGGACCCACCACCAACAGACGTCACCAAGAAGCGGCACGGGATGCGCACCACGCCGGCCATGGCGCCGAAGCTGATCGACCACGTGTGTGGACGGTTCACGATCAGCTGGACCTGCCGGACGGTCGCTGACGATTCGTGTGAGTCTTGCTTTTCAGAAAAATGGCGCTTAGCATGCTATTTCATGCCCATGCCTACTTCGGGCGTGGGGTGCGCCACTCACGGGGAGGACGTTATGAAGAAGCTCACCCTGCACCGCGAGACGTTGCGGCTGGTTTCGTTCCGGGCCCCCACCAGGGACAAGGGCGTGGAGGGAACGGCGGCCGCGAGCCCTGGAATCAACTTCAGCGCGGATCCCAGTTGCTTTCCCGAGCCAGTGTCCGCCAGCAGCTGCTGAAGCGCCGCGCCGGAAGCTGCGTCCATCGTACGTGACAGGGGAGGGGGTGCCGAACCGGGGTGCCCCCTCCCTCTTTCTTCCCTCCGCACTGGTTACAATCAAACTGACCAACTGCCGGGCCGAGCCAAGTTGAATCGTCCGGAAACGGGAGTTATATTCGGGGCTTTCCGGTTTCCGCACCCACACGCGACGACCCACGGAGGTGCCCGATGGCCGGGCATAGCAAGTGGAAGCAGATCAAGCACAAGAAGGCGCTCACCGACAGCCGGCGCGCCGCCAACTGGACCAAGATCATCCGTGAGATCACGGTGGCGGCCAAGGCGGGCGGCGGCGACCCGGCGGGGAACCCCCGGCTGCGCCTGGCCATGGACACGGCGCGCGCCGCGAACATGCCCAACGAGAACATCGACCGCGCCATCAAGAAGGGCACGGGCGAGCTTGAGGGGGTGAACTACGAGGAGATCACGTACGAGGCGTACGGCCCGGCCGGCGTCGCAATCATGATCGAGTCGCTCACCGACAACGGCAACCGCACCGTCGCCGACATCCGCCGCTGGCTCTCGCGCAACGGCGGCAACCTGGGCACCACCGGCTCGGTGGCCTGGATGTTCGACCGCCGCGGCCAGATCGCCATCGACGGCGAGCGGTACGACGAGGAGCAGGTGATGGAGGCCGCGCTGGAGGCCGGCGCCCTGGACGTGGAGAGCGGCGACGGCGGCTACACCGTCCTTACCGAGGTGGCCGACTTCGCCGCCGTGCAGGACGCCCTCCGTGCCAAGGGGATCGAGTGGGCCGAGGCCGAACTCGCCATGGTCCCCAAGACCGAGGTGCGCGTGGAGGGCGGCGACGCCGCGCAGCTGGTGAAGCTGATCGACCTGCTGGAGGAGCTGGACGACGTCCAGAAGGTCTACACCAACGCCGACATCGACGAGGAGTCGCTCGCCGGCGTCTGACGCGCAGCGCGGAACCCGCGGAAACGCACCCCTCCCCCGGCCAAAGGGGAGGGGTTACGTTTAGGCGGGAGAGGGAACAGGGAACAGGGAACAGGGAACAGAGAACAGCCTGCAACGGCGTCCGCACCCTGGCTCTCTCCGGGAACACCGCGGACGCCAGCGCAAGCCCCGCGTGTAGGATTTCGGCCCGAAGGGGCGAGACCCCAACAGCAGTATCGTTGGGGGCTCGACTCCGTTGCAGACGGTCGTATCGTCTGCTACGGAGCCGAAGCCCGACCCCGCGTCAGCGGGGGCACGCCCAAACCCGCTTTTCATCCTTTCATTCACCCCAAGATCCACTCCGGATGGTACTTGCCGCCGACGCCCCGGCCTCCGGCACCCGCCCCACGCTGAACACGGCAAAGGACGTGATCGTGCTGGGCGTGGACCCCGGCACGGCGATCACCGGCTACGGCGTGGTCGCCCGGGACCGCGCGGGCACGGTGACGCTGCGCGAGTGCGGCGTCATCCGCACGGGTGCGCGCGCCGGCCTCCCCGAGCGCCTGCGCGACATCTACGAGGGGATCGTGGAGGTGATGGAGCGGCACAGGCCCGACGCGGTGGCGGTGGAGGGCGTGTTCTACGGCAAGAACCCGCGCACCGCCGTGGTGCTGGGGCACGCGCGCGGCGCCATCCTGCTGGCCGCGGCGCTGCGGCAGCTGGATGTGGCCGAGTACCCGCCGGCCGAGGTCAAGAGCGCCGTGGTGGGCACCGGCCGCGCCACCAAGGACCAGGTGGGCTTCATGGTGGCCAAGCTGCTCAAGCTGCGCGAGGCGCCGAAGCCCGCCGACGCGGCGGACGGCGTTGCGGTGGCGCTCTGCCACTGCTTCCGCGGGGTGGGCGAGGCGGCGCGGCCGCCCATGCGCTTTTCGCTGCGCATGCTGGCCGAGGCCAAGGGGGCGCTGTGATCTCACGGATCCGCGGGACCCTGCTGGCCCGGGAGATCGGTCGCGCGGAAGTGATGACCCCCGGCGGCGTCGCCTACGAGATGGAGATCCCCACCACCGTCTACGAGCGCCTGCCGCGCCCCGGCGAGGAGGTGGAGCTGCGCACCATGCTGGTGATCCGCGAGGACGCGCAGCTCCTCTTCGGCTTCCTGGAGGACAACGAGCGGGCGCTGTTCACGCGGCTGATCGGCGCCACCGGCGTGGGGCCCAAGCTGGCGATCTCGCTGCTCTCGGCGCTGCCGGGGGCGGCGCTGGTGCGCGCCATCCGCGACCGCAACCTGGCGGTGCTCACCGGCGTGAGCGGGGTGGGGAAGAAGACGGCGGAGCGGCTCTCGGTGGAGCTGGCGGGGAAGCTGGACGACCTGGCCTTCGCCTCGTCCGGGCTGGCGCAGCAGGCGCCCGGGGTGGAGGAGGCGCTGCGCGCGCTGGTGGTGCTGGGGATGAACGCGCTGGAGGCGGAGAACGCCGTCCGTGCCGTGATCCAGGACCGCGGGCCGCTCCCGGCGCAGGAGCTGATCCGCGCCGCCCTGGCGCGTCCCCGCTAGGGTTTCCGGGGATGCGCGGGAGGCTTCGCGGGACGGACCGGTTCGGCGGGGCCGGTGTATCAGCCGCGTCCGAAGAAAACCCGTAGAAACCCGGAGCGGCAGCCGTCATGTCCAAGCCCCAGCGGTCCGAGATCACCACCCCCGAAGCGCTCTCCGCCGACGAGGCCAACGAGCTGAGCCTGCGCCCGCAGCGCCTGGCGGAGTTCATCGGCCAGCCCAAGGTCAAGGAGTCCCTCAAGATCGCCGTGGACGCCGCGGTGAGCCGGCGGGAGCCGCTGGACCACGTGCTCCTCTTCGGCCCCCCGGGGCTGGGCAAGACCACCCTGGCGATGCTGCTGGCGCGGGAGATGGGAGTGAGCATCAAGATCACCTCCGGCCCGGTGCTGGAGAAGCCCAGCGACCTGGTGCGCGAGCTGACCTCGCTGAACCAGGGCGACATCCTGTTCATCGACGAGATCCACCGGCTGCGCCCCATCATCGAGGAGTTCCTGTACCCGGCGATGGAGGACTGCCGCATCGACGTGCGCCTCTCGGACGGGCCGCACGCGCAGATGATCTCCATGCCGGTGGAGCGCTTCACGCTCATCGGCGCCACCACGCGCTACGGCCTGCTCACCCCGCCCATGCGGGCCCGCTTCGGCATCATCCAGCGCCTGCACTACTACCCGGTGGACCAGCTGGCCTTCATCGTCGCGCGGACGGCGGACGTGCTGGGGGTGAAGTGCACGGTGGAGGGCGCGGAGGAGATCGCAAAGCGCTCTCGGGGCACCCCGCGCGTGGCCAACCGGCTGATGCGCCGGGTGCGCGACTACGCCGAGGTGCGCGCCGACGGCGTGATCACCACCGAGGTGGCCGACGCCGCGCTGCAGATGCTGGACGTGGACGAGTACGGGCTGGACGAGATGGACACCCGCATCCTCCGCTCCCTGATCGAGCAGTTCGACGGCGGCCCGGTGGGGCTCAACACCCTGGCCGTGGCCATCGGGGAGGACTCGGGGACGCTGGAAGAGGTGTACGAGCCCTTCCTGATCCAGAACGGCTTCCTGATGCGGACGCCGCGCGGCCGCGTCGCCACCGCGCTGGCGTACCGCCGCTTCGGCTACGCGCCGCCCATCTCGGCGGAGCACCCGGGCGAGAAGGGGCCGCAGGCCAGCCTGTTCGAGGCGTGAGCGAAAGTCCCGCGCTGCGCACCTCGGACTTCGACTTCCACCTCCCGCCGGAGCTGGTCGCGCAGGTCCCCTCCGAGCGGCGCGACGGGAGCCGCCTGCTGGTGCTGGACCGCTCCACCGGCGCCACCCGGCACCTTCACTTCGCCGACCTGGCGGAGCTGGTGCCGCCGGGGGACGCGCTGGTGCTCAACGAGACCCGCGTCTTCCCCGCGCGGCTGCTGGGGACGCGCGCGGGCGGCGGCCAGGCCGAGGTGTTCCTGCTGCACCCCGCGGGCGAGGACCCGCGCCTGTGGACCGCCCTGGTCCGCCCGGGCGCAAAGCTCAAGCCCGGCCGCCGGGTGGAGGTGGGGCCGGAGCTGGAGGTGGAGGTGGTGGAGTCCACCCCCTCCGGCGAGCGCGTGGTGCGCCTGCACACTCCGCTGGAGCCCGACGCGGCGCTGGAGCGCTACGGCCAGGTGCCGCTGCCGCCCTACGTGCAGCGCGCCGCCGGCGCGGAGGACCGCGAGCGCTACCAGACGGTGTACGCCCGCGAGCGTGGCTCCGTGGCCGCCCCCACCGCTGGGCTTCACTTCACGCCGGAGCTGCTGGCGCGGCTGGAGGAGCGGGGCGTCCGCATCGTGCGGCTGGTGCTGCACGTGGGGCTTGGCACCTTCCGCCCGGTGGAGGCCGAGGACCCCGCCGAGCACACCATGCACTCCGAGTGGTACCGCGTGTCCCCCGAGGCCGCGGCGGCGGTCAACGGGACGCGTACGGAGGGCGGCAGGGTGTGGGCGGTGGGCACCACCAGCGTGAGGACCCTGGAGAGCGCCGCGGACGAGGCCGGCACGGTCCACGCGGGCGAGGGGTGGACGAGCATCTTCATCCGCCCGGGGTACCGCTTCCGCGCCGTGGACCGGCTGGTGACCAACTTCCACCTGCCTCGGTCCACGCTGCTGATGCTGGTCTCCGCCTTCGGCGGGCACGAGCCGGTGATGCGGGCGTACCGCGAGGCCGTGGAGCGCGGCTACCGCTTCTTCTCGTACGGCGACGCGATGCTGCTGGTGTAGCCGGGCGCACGGCCCCGGCGAGCGCCCGGCCTACCTTGGGTGCAGCAGATTTCCCGCCACGATCGCAACTGATACGCCGCAGGAGTGCACTTGGCAGAGATCGACATCGTGGGCGAATACGTCCTGGCCGCGCTGGACCAGCTGCGGCGCGAGGGCAGGATGCGGCTCCCCCTCCGCGACATGCCCGAGGAGATGCGGGACGGGACGATTCCGGAAAGCGACGGGTGGGTGGGGTGGAAGCCGGTTCCCAGCACGGTGACCGAAGCGCAGCTCGACGAGCTGGAGCGCGGCATCGGCCTGGCTTTCCCGCCCCCCTACCGGAGGTTTCTGCGAACCTCTCACTTCTACGAGCTGACGGAGGTCGGCGTGCGGTTCGCCCGCCACCCCGTGCATTCCTGGCGGGACGAGCTGGAGGCCTCGTACGAGGCCTGGTGGCCGGAACGGATCCTCGGGGAGGGGCTGATCCCTTTCGGCGAGGAGACTTTCCACGACGCCGGCCCCGTCTGCTTCGACACGCGCAGGCGGCTGCCCGACGGCGACTGTCCCGTGGTCTTCTGGGACCACGACTGGATGGACACGGACCAGGAAGTCAAGCCGATGTTCTCCTCGTCCCTGAAGATGTTCGAGTGCCTGTGCATCGCCGCACGGGACGACACCGGCTTCTGTTACTACGACCCCGAGCGCGACGGCGCGGACGACCTGGCGGAGAAGCGGCGGCAGCTGCGGCGGTTCCTCGCCTGCGATCCGGACGGCGCGGGCGGGCCGGCGCGATCCTACTGGACCTCGCTCCCCGCCGAGCTGGAAGACGTCTGAGCGAAGGCGGGTGAGGCTTCCCCGCGACGTCCCTCGGACCGGCCCTCTCCCGGAGTAAACTGCTCCCTTTCCCGTGCCGAACCGGACTCCCCGCGCGTCTTGCCGGAGTGTCCATTTTGTGCTCTTTTCTCCTCCCATGTCACAGTCCCACCCACTTCCGCCCGCCGCCGCCCCCGCCGCGGAGCCGTTCCTTTCCCGCGACGCGCAGGGCGTGCTGGACACGCTCCACGAGCCCTTCCTGGTGCTCGACGCCGGGCACCGCGTGCTCGCGGCGAGCAGCGCCTTCCACCATGCGTTCGGCCTGCCGCCGGACGCGGTGCTCGGCCGCCCGCTGTTCGCGCTGGGCCGCGGCGACTGGGAGATCCCGCCGCTCCGGGTGCTGCTGGAGACGCTGGTGGGCGAGCGCGAGCGGGTGGACGGGTTCGAGGTGGAGCACCGCTTCCGCGAGCTGGGCCGCCGGGTCCTGAGCTTCAACGTGCGCCCGCTGCGCGACGCCGACGGCCGCCTGCGCGCCTGCCTGCTCGCCGTCCGCGACGTGACCGGCCTGCGCGCCGGCGCCGCCCTCCCCGGGGCCCCCGCCGAGGGTCCGGCGGCGCGCATCGTCACGGACGAGTCCAGCGACCTGGTGCTCCTGCACGGCGGCGACGGCGCGCTCCGCTACGCCAGCGAGTCCGCCGCGGGGATCCTGGGCTTCACCCCCGAGGAGCTGGTGGAGACCGGCACCGAGGCGCTCCTCCACCCCGACGACGCCGACGAGTACGGGCGCTTCTTCCGCAGCGCGTGGGAGGGCGGCGTTTCCCAGGGGCTCGCGTACCGGGTGCGGCGCAAGGCCGGCGACTTCATCTGGCTGGGGTGCACCGCGCGGCCGGTGCGCGACGACTCGGGCGCCATCGTGCAGGTGCAGCTGGTGGGGCGCGACGTCACCCAGCGCAAGCGCACCGAGGAGGCGCTGCACTGGCTGAGCCGGCAGGTGCGGCTGATCCTGAACTCGGCGGGGGAGGGGATCTTCGGGCTGGACCTGAACGGCGGCATCACCTTCGTGAACCCGGTGGCCGCGCGGACGCTGGGCTACGCCGAGGGCGAGCTGATCGGCCAGCCGCACCACGCGCTCTTCCACTACTGCCGCGAGGACGGCAGCCCGCTCCCGGCCGAGGAGTGCGCCATCCAGGCCACGCTGCGCGACGGCGGCACCCGCGAGGTGGCCGAGGACGTGTTCTGCCGCAGGGACGGCTCCAGCTTCCCCACCGACTACACGGTGACCGCCGCGGTGGAGGCCGGGCGCACCGTGGGCGCCGTGGTCACCTTCCGCGACGTCACCGCCCGCCGCGAGGCCGAGGCCAGCCTGCGCCGCGCCGAGTGGCTGGCCGGCATCGGCCAGACGACGCTTGCCATCCGCCACGAGATCAACAACCCGCTCACCTCCATGCTCGCCGACGCCGCCATGCTGGAGATGGACGGCAACTCGCCGGAGGAGGAGCGCGAGATGATCGACTCCATCGTGCGCCAGGCGCGCCGCATCCGCGACGTCGTCCACCGTCTGGCTGAGCGCAAGGATTCTCCCTCCGTGCGCCAGGTGGGGTCGTCGCGCATGATCGACCTTTCCGGGCCGGGAGAACTGGAAGACTGAACGACGTTTACGGCGGGGTCGGGCGTGCCCCCGGCTGGCGCCGGGGTCGGGCTGCGGCTCCGTAGGGCTGCAAACAACGCAGCCCAACGGAGTCGAGCCCCGGCAAACTGCCGCCGGGTCTCGCCCCTTCGGGCCGAAATCCCTCACGCAACTGCTTGCCGTAGCGCGGTCTACAGCAGTTGCCCCCTCTCCCAGAATTGGGAGAGGGTGGCGGCTCTAAGGCCGCCGGGTGAGGGTCCTGCGACGGCGCCCCTTCCTCGATGCCGAGGAGGGGGCGCCGTTTCGCATACTTCGTAATGCCGTTCGCAGGCTGTCCCCTGTCCCCTGTAACCTGTCCCCTGCCGTTCCCCGGCTTGCCTTAATCCCGCGATTCCGGCAAACTACCTGCTTTGGCCGGGGGGGCGCGGTGGTCGCCGCGCGCGCCGGCCGGGACCGACGCGGGAGAACGGACGCTGTTCGAGTTCAGCATCGATGCGACGGAGGGCGCGGCGCGGGCGGGCACGCTGCAGCTTCCCAACGGAGTGGTGGAGACACCGGTGTTCATGCCGGTGGGGACGGCGGCGTCCGTGAAGACGCTGGTGCCCGACGAGGTGGAGGCGCTGGGGGCGCAGATCATCCTTTCCAACACCTACCACCTGTACCTGCGCCCCGGGCCGGACGTGGTCCGCACCATGGGCGGGGTGGGGAAGTTCCAGTCGTGGCGGAAGCCGGTGCTCACCGACTCCGGCGGGTTCCAGGTGTTCTCGCTGGCGCACATGAGCAAGATCCGGGAGGAGGGGGTCACCTTCCGGAGCCACATCGACGGGTCGCAGCACCTGTTCTCGCCCGAGCGGGTGATGGAGATCGAGCGCGCGCTGGGCGCCGACGTCATCATGGCGTTCGACCAGTGCCCGCCGGGGCAGGCCGACCGCGCCCTCGCCACCGAGGCGTACGAGCGCACGCTGCGCTGGCTGGAGCGCTGCCGCGCGCGCTTCGCCGCGATCCAGGAGGAGGACCCCGAGGGGCCGGTGCAGACGCTCTTCCCCATCGTGCAGGGGGGGATCCACCCCGACCTGCGGCGGGAGTCGGCGCGCGCCACGCTTGCGGTGGGCGAGTGGGACGGCATCGCCATCGGCGGGCTCTCCGTGGGCGAGCCGAAGCCCACCATGTGGGCGATGCTGGAGGCGCTGGAGCCGGAGCTCCCCCGCGACAAGCCGCGCTACCTGATGGGCGTGGGGTACCCGGACGACCTGCTGGAGGGGATCGCGCGCGGCGTGGACATGTTCGACTGCGTGGCCCCCACCCGCAACGGGCGCAACGGCGCCGTGTGGATCGCGGGGGAGGGGCAGGTCAACATGAAGGGCACACGCTTCCGCACCGACCCGGGGCCGCTGGACCCGGAGTGCGACTGCTACACCTGCCGCAACTTCACCCGGGCGTACCTGCGCCACCTGCACGTGGCGGACGAGAAGACGGTGCTGCGGCTCTTCGCGCTGCACAACGTGCGCTTCCTGGTGCGGCTGGGCGAGCAGGCGCGCGAGGCCATCAAGGAGGGGCGCTTCCACGGCTGGAGCCGCGCCTGGCTGGAGCGGTTCCACGCGGGCAACGCGGCGCGCCGCGGCGGCTGACGCACACACCTCACGAACGGACACGGACACGTGGCTACCATCACGCTTCTCCAGGGCTTCGGCGGCGGCGGCAACGGCACCCTCATGCTGGTGGTGCAGATCGCCCTCTTCATCGGCATCTTCTACTTCCTGCTCATCCGCCCGCAGCGCGCGGAGCAGGCCCGCCACCGCGAGATGGTGGCCTCGCTCAAGCGCGGCGACCGGGTGGCCACGGTGGGCGGGCTCGTGGGCGAGATCATCGGGCTCAACGACGACACGGTCACCCTCAAGACCGGCTCGGCGCAGGTGCAGGTGGAGCGCGCCAAGGTGGCCCGCCGCATGGACGGCCCGGCAACGGCTGCCCCGGAGAAGTGATGCCGCTGTTGAACATCGAGATGCTGGGCGCGGAGGTGCTGCGCACCCCCGCCGTGGAGATCGAGGAGGTGGACGACGAGCTCCGCCGCCTGATCGACGACATGTTCGAGACCATGTACAAGGCCGAGGGCGTGGGGCTGGCCGGGCCGCAGGTGGGCGTCTCGCGCCGCGTCATCGTGGTGGACGTGCACGACGACGAGGTGAAGCCCTTCGCGCTGATCAACCCGCGCGTCGTCGAGGCCAGCAAGGACACGGAAAAGGGCGAGGAGGGGTGCCTGAGCATCCCCGGCCTGTCGGCGGCGGTGGAGCGGCCGGCGCACGTGGTGGTGGAGGGGCTGGACCGCGACGGAAACCCGCTACGGGTGGAGGGCGGCGGGCTGCTTGCGCGCTGCCTCCAGCACGAGATCGACCACCTGGACGGGGTGCTGTTCATCGACCGGGTGGGGCCGCTGAAGCGCAAGATGCTCATCCAGAAGTGGAAGAAGCGGGGATGAGGGTCCTCTTCTGGGGGACGCCGGAGTTCTCCCTCCCCGCGCTGCGCGCGCTGGGCGAGGAGGGCCACGAGGTTGTGGGCGTGGTGACGCAGCCGGACCGGCCGGCGGGGCGGGGGAGGGGGATCTCCATGTCGCCGGTGAAGACCGTGGCGCTGGAGGAGGGGATCCCCGTGCTCCAGCCGGAGCGCGCCCGCGGCCCGGAGTTCCTGGAGGAGATCCGCGCCTTCCGCCCCGACGTGTCGGTGGTGGTGGCGTACGGCCAGATCCTCCGCCCCGAGGTGCTGGAATTGCCGCCGCGCGGCTCCATCAACATCCACGCGTCGCTGCTGCCGGAGCTGCGCGGCGCCGGCCCCATCCAGTGGGCGGTGATCCGCGGCTTCGAGACCACGGGCGTCACCATCATGCGGATGGAGGCCGGGCTGGACTCCGGTCCCATGCTGTTCCGGGTGGAGGAGCCGATCCGCGCGGACGAGTCGGCGTCGGAGCTGGCGGTGCGGCTCTCGGAGATCGGGGCGGAGGCGCTGATCGAGACGCTGGCGCTGCTGGAGAACGGGACGCTGGTGGAGGTGCCGCAGCAGCACGAGCTGGCCACCTACGCGCCCAAGCTGGACCGCGACACGGCGCGCCTGGACTGGACGCGCTCCGCTACGGAGACGGCGCGCTGGATCCGCGGCCTGGACGACGTCCCCGGCGCCTGGACGCCGCAGGGCGACCGCGGCCCGCTCAAGCTGTTCCGCCCGACGGTCGAGCCCGCCTCCGGCGAGCCCGGCACGGTGCTGGACGCGGACCCGCAGCGCGGCATCCTGGTGGCGTGCGGCGAGGGCGCCGTGCGCATCGCCGAGGTGCAGCCCGCGGGCAAGCGCCGCATGACCGCCGGCGAGTGGGTGCGCGGCCGCGGGATCGCCGCCGGCGACCGGCTTGGCTGAGCGCCGGCTCCCCCGGCTGCACGCCGTCACCGACGACGCGGTCCTCGCCCGCCCCGACTTCCCGGGCCATGCACGTGAGGTGCTCGCGGCCGGCGGCCCGGACCTCGCGCTGCACCTGCGCGGGCCGCGCACCGGCGGGCGGCGGCTGTTCGAGCTCGCCGAAGCGCTCGCGGCCGCGGCGCGCGACAGCGGCGCCCTGCTCGTGGTGAACGACCGGGTGGACGTGGCGCTCGCCGCCGGGGCGGGCGGCGTGCAGCTCGGAAGGCGGTCGATGCGGGTCGAGGACGCACGCGTGCTGCTCGGAGACGGGCCGCGGGTCGGCGTCTCGGTCGGCACGGCGGACGAGGCGCGGGCTGCGCTCGGCGCCGGGGCCGACTTCCTGCTCTCGGGGAACGTGTACGCCACGGCGACGCACCCGGGCCGCGGCGGGATCGGACCGGCTCGACTTTCCGAGGTGGCGTCGTTCGGGGTTCCGACCGTCGCGATCGGCGGGATCACGCCGGAGCGGGTGGGGGAGGTGCGGGCGGCGGGCGCCCGCGGCGTGGCGGCGATCCGGGCGGTGTGGGACGCGGACGATCCCGCGCTCGCGGTGGCGAGGTTCCTGGAGGCATTCGGAGATGCAGACGACGACTGACACGGCGACGATCACCGTCCGCCTGAACGGCGAGGCCCGGGACGTGCCCGCGGGGCTCTCGGTGGAGCGCCTGCTGCTCCACCTGGAGCTGCACCCGCGCCTGGTGGTGGTGGAGCACAACGGCGACATCCTGCGCCGCGGCGGCTACGAGGCCGCCGCGGTGAGCGACGGGGACACCCTGGAGCTGGTGCACTTCGTCGGGGGCGGCTGAACGGCGGCGGGGCGTCGGGTGCGGTGCGTGGCGGTCGGGACGGGGGTCGCCTCCGGAAAGAGTTAATGCCACCCCACCCCGGCCGCACCCCAAACTCTTTCCTCCGGCCACCCCCGCTCCCTCCCTGGTCGGCATCGCGCCGGGGGTACGCGAGTGGCCGTTGGTAGTTGCAGTTGCAGTTCAGGCAGTACCCACATGAATCGGTTCGGAGGGAGACTCACGCGGCAGTTTGCGTGAGGCTCACTCCGGCGAAGGGAAACCCGCCGGCAGTTTGGCGGGGTTCCCGGAGCCCGCGGAGGAGACGGACGGCAGTATCGTCCGGCTCCGTAGCGGCCCGCCGAAACCAGACGAAGCACATTCGAGGGATACAAAAAACGATGGCGACAGCGGCAGCAGAAACGCGCGTGTGGGACGAGCCCCTGGTGATCGCGGGGCGCGAGCTGCGCTCCCGCCTGATGGTGGGCACCGGCAAGTACCGCGACAACGCGCAGATGGTGGAGGCGATCGAGGCCTCGGGCGCGGAGGTGGTCACCGTGGCCGTGCGCCGCGTGGACCTGGACCGGAGCAGCGAGGAGGGCGTCCTCCACCACCTGGACCCGGAGCACTACCTGCTGCTGCCCAACACGGCCGGCTGCTACACGGCCGAGGACGCGGTGAGGTACTCGCGCCTGGCCCGCGCCGCCGGCTTCACGGACTGGGTCAAGCTGGAGGTGATCGGCGATCAGGAGACGCTGCTCCCGGACGTGGACGCCACCCTGCGCGCCGCCCGCGAACTGGTGGCCGACGGCTTCAAGGTGCTGGCCTACACCAACGACGACCTGATCACCGCGCTCCGCCTGGAGGACGCCGGCTGCGCCGCGGTGATGCCGCTGGCCTCGCCCATCGGCAGCGGGCTGGGGCTGGTGAACCCGTACAACATCCGCACCATCAAGAGCCGCCTGTCCGTGCCGGTGATCGTGGACGCCGGCGTGGGCACCGCCTCCGACGCGGCCGTGACCATGGAGCAGGGCGTGGACGGCATCCTGATGAACACCGCCCTCGCCGAGGCCCAGGACCCGGTGCTGATGTCGCGCGCCATGCGCCTGGCGACGGAGGCCGGCCGCCTCGCTTACCTCGCGGGCCGGATGCCGCGCCGGGAGCGGGCGGTGCCGTCGTCCCCCCGCAAGGGCATGCTGGACTGACCGGCTTGGAGAATGGCGTGACTCTGCGTTGCTGCTCGTCGGGGCTCCCTGCGGCGTACAACGGCGTACGCCTCAGTCGCCCCTCCTCGCGCGCCTTGATTCACGCCATTCTCCTTCACCGGGGACTCTGCTGATGCCGCCGAAGGTCACTCCCACGCGCCTGGCCGCGCTGGAAACGCTGCGCCGCGTGCGCGACGGCGACCTCGCCGACCGCGCGCTGGACCGGGAGGTGGGGGGGCTGGAGGAGCGGGACCGCGCCTGGACTCAGGAACTGGTGTACGGTACCTTTCGCCTCCGCGGCCGCCTGGATTTCCTGCTGGACGCGCTGGTGCGCGGGGGCACCGCGGCGCTGGACGCCGACGTGCTGGACGTGCTCCGGCTGGGCGCCTACCAGCTCCTGGAGATGGGGAGCGTGCCGCCCTACGCGGCGGTGTCGCAGTCGGTGGAGCTGGCGCGCGAGGCGGGGGAAGGGAGGGCCTCCGGGCTGGTGAATGGGGTGCTCCAGTCGCTGCGGCGGCGCGGCGGCGAGATCCGCTTCCCGGACCGCGGGCGCGACCCGGTGGGCTGGCTGGCGGCCTGGCACTCGCACCCGCGCTGGCTGGTGGAGCGCTGGGTGCGCCTGTGGGGCGTGGACGACGCGGAGGCGCTGCTGGAGGCCGACAACCTGCGCCCGGAGCTGTACCTGCGCCCGCTCCGCGTGGGCGTGCCGGAGGCGCGGGCGCGCCTGGAGGCCGCGGGCGTCGTGGCGGAGGAGGTGGCCTTCTCGCCGGACTCGCTGCGGGTGCACCCGCCCGCGGGCGCGCACGAGGCGCTCGCCGCAGTGCCGGCGGTGGTGCAGGACCCGGCGGCGGCGCTGGTGGTGCGCTACGCGGCGGTGCCGGAGGGCGCGCTGGTGCTGGACGTGGCGGCGGCGCCGGGGGGCAAGGCGCTGGGCATGGCGGAGCGGGCCCGCTTCGTGGCCGCCGCCGACCTGTCCTGGCGGCGCCTGCGGCGGGTGCGCGAGAACGCCGGGCGCGTGGGCGAGCCGGTGGGGTGCGTCGTGGCGGACGCGCGCCTCCCCCCGTTCCGCCCCGGCGCCGCGGAGCTGGTGCTGCTGGACGCGCCCTGCACCGGCACCGGCACCTTCCGCCGCCACCCGGACGGGCGCTGGCGCGTGCGCGAGGAAGACCTGGCCGCGCTGGTGCGGCTGCAGCGCGAGATGCTGGACGCGGCGGCCGGCCTGGTGCGGCCGGGCGGCTGGCTGGTGTACTCCACCTGCTCGCTGGAGCCGGAGGAGAATGGAGATCAGGTGGACGCCTTCCTGGGCGCGCACCCGGAGTTCGCGATGGATCCCGCCGGGGGTGCGGTGGACGACGGGCTGCTCGACGCGGCGGGGCGCCTGGTGGTGCTCCCGCAGCGGACGGGCGTGGACGGGGCCTTCGCGGCCCGGATGCGGAGACGAGCTTGAAAGGATCCGGCGGCAGCCGCTTCTCCCCCGAGCGCAGGCGCTTCGTCCTGCGCCTCCTCGCCCTGGGCCTGGGGGCCTTCGTGGTGGGGTACGTCCTCACCACGCTGCTCGTGTTCCCGGGGTTCGGGCGGCAGGCCATCGTCACCGTGCCGGACCTGCGCGGCAGGACCTTCGCCGCGGCCCGCCGCGCGGCGGACGACGCGGGGGTGGACGTGGCGCGCGGTCCCGCGCTGTACCACGCCACCGTGGACTCCGGCGCGGTGCTGGCGCAGAGCCCGCTCCCCGGGCAGGAGGTGACCCGCGGCTCCGTGGTGCGGCTGACGCTGAGCGCCGGGCGGGAGCGCCGCCCCGTCCCCCAGGTGAGCGACCTCACCGCGGACCAGGCGCAGTCGCTGCTCCAGCGCACGGGGTTCGCGGTGCGGGTGCGCCGCGTCCTCTC
Source organism: Longimicrobiaceae bacterium (assembly GCA_036389055.1). Lineage (GTDB taxonomy): Bacteria > Gemmatimonadota > Gemmatimonadetes > Longimicrobiales > Longimicrobiaceae > JAFAYN01. Next base: position 55,646 of record DASVQR010000176.1, read on the forward strand.
GGAGCGCGCGGAGGGGCGCGTGCTGGGGGTGAACCCCAAGGAGGGGACGCAGCTCCCGGTGAGGTCCACCGTGGAATTGACGCTGAGCGCCGGGCCCCCGGTGGTGGTGGTGCCGACCGTCGCCGTGCCGGACCTGACCAACCTGCCGGAGCCGGAGGCGCGGGCGCGGCTGCGCGAGGCGGGGCTGCGGATGGGGGAGGTGGGGTACGACCCGGACTCGTCGGTGCCGCTGGGCGGGATCTCGTCGCAGAGCCCGGCCGCGGGGGACAGCGCCCGGGCGGGGACCTCGGTGCGGGTGACCATCTCGGGGAGCGCGCCGCCCGCCCCGCCGCCGCCGGCGGCGGACTCGGCGGCGGCCGCGCCCTCGCCCTCGCCGGCGCCGCCCGCCCCCGAGCCGACGCCGCCGTGAGCACGCGCAGGAGGCAGCATGCGTAGAGCGGACCGCCAGTGGTGGGTCGTGGGGGGCTTCGTCCTGGTGCTTGCCGCGCTCCTCGGGGCGGGGTGGCTGGTGCGCGACCGGTTCCTCCCCGTGGAGGTGGGGACCGCCGCGCCGGACTTCGCCGCGCGCGACATGCAGGGGCGCCCCGTGTCGCTGGAGCAGCTCCGCGGCCAGGTGGTGCTCCTCAACATCTGGGCGACCTGGTGCGGCCCCTGCCGCGAGGAGATGCCCTCGCTCCAGCGCCTGCACGAGCGCCTGGGGCCGCGCGGGCTGCAGGTGGTGGCGGTGAGCGTGGACGGCGCCTCGGCCACGGAGCGCGCGGCCGGCGACCCGCGGCAGCTGGTCGGCTCCTTCGCGCGGGAGATGGGGCTGGACTTCACCCTGTGGCTGGACCCCTCCGGCGCGGTGCAGCGGACGTACCGCACCACCGGGGTGCCGGAGTCGTTCGTGATCGACCGGGACGGCACCATCGTCAAGAAGGTGATCGGGGCCACCGAGTGGGACTCCGGCGCCAACGTGGAGCTGGTCGAGCGCCTGCTCAAGAGCTGACGTGCGCCTCCCCTTCCGCGCGCTCACCCGGAACTGGCAGCTCAAGCTGGCGGCGCTCACCCTGGCCGTGCTGCTGTGGGTGGTGGTGAGCGCCGAGCAGGTGACCACGCAGTGGATCCCGGTGCCGGTGCGCGTCGCCGAGCGTGACCCGGACCGCGTGGTGACCGGCGGGCCCTTTCCCGCGGAGGTGGAGGTGAGGTTCGGCGGGCCGGGACGCGAATTGTGGGAGCTGGCGCTGGAGCGCCCGGTGCTGGTGCTCCCCGTGGACGGGGTGGAGGCCGACAACCAGGTGTACGTGCTGGACCCCCGCATGGTCCGGATCCCCAACGGCCTGTCCGCGGTGACCCCGATCGACGTGCGGCCCGCCAGCGCGCGCGTGCTCACCCAGCGGGTGGTGACGCGCGACGTGCCGGTGCGGGTCCGCATCGCGCGGCGCTCGCGGGAGCGCTACGTGGTGCTGGACACGCCGCGGGTGACTCCCGCCACGGTGCGCGTCACCGGCCCCGCCGACCGGGTGGCCCGGCTGGACGCCGTGGTGACCGAGCCGCTGGAGATCGGCTCGGCCGACTCCACCTTCCGCCGGGCGGTGCCGCTGGACGGCGACTCGCTGGGCGGCGTCCGCGCGTCCGCCCGCTC
>DASVQR010000177.1:0-59709 GCA_036389055.1 Longimicrobiaceae bacterium
CCGGGGACCCCGGCGGCGAGTACCCGCTGCGGACCAGCTCCGTCCAGCCGGCCAGGTACACGGCCCAGGCCCGGGCCACCCACCGCCCGAGCGCGCGCCTCCAGTCGCTCGCGCGGCCCGGGACGCGCCCCGCGGCGGGGAGCCGCGGAAGCGTGGAACGGCCCGGGTACAGCGTCCTCTCGCCTTGCATGATCCGCCTCCGGTTCCCGCGTGTCTGTCGTGCGACCATCAAAATGCGTTTTGATGGTTAGTCGCATGCTAATGCTGGCGCGCTAACCTGTCAAGAGTTATTTTGACGGTGTGATTCGATCCCCGGAGGACCCCATGAGCGACGAGACCAACCCGCTGGACGAGCTGAGTCTGGTGGGCGGCCGGCTGATCCTGGACTTCACCAACAGCGTGGGCTCGCGCGGGGTGGTCGTGGAGCGCGACCGCCTGCGGGGCTACCCGGAGCTGCTCTGGTGGGGGGTGAGGGCGGAGGTCCTGACGGACGCGGAGCGGCGCGAGCTGCTGCGCCGAGCCGTGGAGCGCCCCGCGGAGGCCGAGGAGGTCTTCCGGCGCGCGATCGACTTCCGCGAGGCGAGCTGGCGCCTGCTGCGCGCCGTGGAGGACGGCGCCGCCCCCGACGCCGCGGACCTGGCGACGGTGAACCGCGAGGTGGCGCGGGCGATGTCGCACGCGCGGCTGACGAGGACGGCGGAGGGGTTCGCGTGGGGGTGGGACGACGCCCCGGAGGCGGACCGCGTGCTCTGGCCGGTGGCGCGCTCCGCGGCGGAGCTGCTGACCTCGCCGGAGCTGGGGCGGGTGGGGCGCTGCGCGGCGGAGAGCTGCGGCTGGCTGTACCTGGACACCAGCAAGAACCGCAGCCGCCGCTGGTGCGACATGCGCGACTGCGGCAACCGCGCCAAGGTCCGCCGCCACTACCACCGCCGCCGCGCCGGCGAGCCGGAGACGTAGCCGCCCGGCACCCCCGACGTCGCCGGCCCGCGGCGCGCATGGGTAAAACGTCCGATGCCGCCCCACCCGCCCGGCGATAGCTTTCGCGGGCCGCGGCGGGCCCTCACGGAGCCCTCACCCGGCCGGGCCCTCACCCGGCTCGCTTAGGCTCGCCACCCTCTCCCAATTCTGGGAGAGGGTTGGGAGCGCCGGAGAATCCTTGCCGTCCGCGTGAGGGATTACGGCCCGAAGGGGCGAGACCCGGCGGCAGTTTGCCGGGGCTCGACTCCGTTACGCACAGTTTTATCGTGCGTTACGGAGCCGAAGCCCGACCCCGGCGTCAGCCGGGGGCACGCCCGAACCCGGCTCTTCTCCCGTCGCCAGACCCGCACCCCGCACCCGCACCGAACGACCTTGACGCAAGCGGACACCCCGGAGCTGCTGCGCGCCCTCGGCTGGCTGGACGGCCTGCTGGGGAGCGCCGTCGCAGCGATGCAGGCCGCGCACGGCCCGGAGCACGCCGCCGACCCGTACCGCGGGCTGTACGTGTCGCACCCGGAGGCCGGCGCGCTCGCCGCCCGCGAGCCCGGCGCCCCGCCCGCCTTCGCCGCGGAGCTGCCCGTCGGCGGGCCGGACGGAAGCGGCGACGGCGGCTCGCGGCTGGCCCGGCTGCGCCGCCTGGCCGGGCTGACGGACACGGACCTGGGGATCCTGCTGGTGGCGCTGGCCCCGGAGCTGGACCTCAAGTACGAGCGCGTCTTCGCCTACCTGCAGGACGACGTCACCCGCAAGCGCCCCACGGTGGACCTGGCGCTGGGCCTGCTGGCCCCGGCGTGGGAGGACCGCGTGCGCGCCCGCGCCCGCCTGTCGCCGTCGGCGCCGCTGCTGCGCCACCGCCTGCTGCGCCTCACCGAGGACCCCGGCCACCGCGACCCCCCGCTGCTGAGCCGCTACCTGAAGCCCGAGGACCGGACCGTGGACTTCCTGCTGGGCGCGGACGAGCCGGACCCGCGCCTGGCCCCGTACGCGCGCGCCGTGGAGCCCCGCGCCCGCCTGGACGACCTGCTCCTCCCGGACGCCCTGCGCGGGCGGCTGCGCGGCCTGGCGCGCGCGGGCGCGGAGGGCGTGCTCTACCTGCAGGGCCCGTACGGCGTGGGGAAGCGCACCGTGGCGGAGGCGATGTGCGCGGAGGCGGGGCGGGGGCTGGTGGTGGTGGACACGGCGCGCCTGGCGGGGCTGGACGAGGCCCGCTTCGACGAGCTTGCGGGGGTGGCTGCGCGGGAGGCGCTGCTGCGCGGGGCGGCGCTGTTCTGGGACGGCTTCGACGCGCTGCTCCCGGACGACCGCCGCGCCCGGCGCGACGCGGTGCTGCGGGAGGCGCGGGAGGGCGGCGCGGTCTTTCTTGCCGGCGAGGACGGGTGGCAGCCGGCGGACGAGCTGGGCGGCGCGGCCTTCTACCGGGTGGCGCTGCCGCGGCCGGAGCACGCGGACCGGGTGCGGATGTGGGCGGCGGCGCTGAACGGCGACGGCTCGGCGCCGGGGGTGGACGTGGCGGAGCTGGCGGGTCGCTTCCGGCTCAGCGGCGGGCAGATCCGCGACGCGGCGGCGGGCGCGCGCAGCCTGGCCCGCCTGCGCGACCCGGAGCGCGGGCGCCTGTCCATGGACGACCTGTTCGCCGCCTCCCGGGCGCAGTCCAGCCCGCGGCTCTCGACGCTGGCGCGCAAGATCGCGCCGCGCTACGGCTGGGACGACATCGTGCTCCCGCCGGACCGCCGCGAGCAGCTCCGCGAGATCGCCAACACCATGAAGTACCGCTCGCTGGTGCTGGGGGAGTGGGGGTTCGACCGGAAGCTGGCGATGGGCAAGGGACTCAACATGCTGTTCGCCGGGCCGCCGGGGACGGGGAAGACCATGGCGGCGGAGATCGTGGCCGGGGAGCTGGGGCTGGAGCTGTTCCGGATCGACCTGTCGGGCGTGGTCAGCAAGTACATCGGCGACACGGAAAAGAACCTGTCGCGCATCTTCGCCGAGGCGGAGACCAGCAGCGCGATCCTGTTCTTCGACGAGGCCGACGCCCTGTTCGGGCGGCGCAGCGAGGTGAGGGACTCGCACGACCGCTACGCCAACCTGGAGGTGTCGTACCTGCTGCAGAGGATGGAGGAGTACGAGGGGGTGGTGGTGCTGGCGACCAACTTCCGCAAGAACATGGACGAGGCGTTCGTGCGGCGGATGCACTTCACCGTGGACTTCCCCTTCCCCTCGGAGCGGGAGCGGCTGCGCATCTGGGAGGCGGTGTGGCCGGACGAGCTGCCGCGCGACCCTGCGATCGCGCTGGACCAGGTGGCGCGCCGGCTGGAGCTGGCCGGCGGCAACATCCGCAACGTGGCGCTGGCGGCGGCCTTCCTGGCCGCGGACGGCGGCGGCGTGGTGACGGCGGAGCACCTGGTGAGGGCGGCGCGGCGGGAGTACCAGAAGATGGGCAAGGTGGTGTCGGAGGGGGAGCTGGCGGCGCTGGCGGGGACGCGGTGAGGCGGGCGCGGAGCGCGGAGCGGGAGCCGGCCGCCGGCGCGCCCGTGGCGGACGCGCGGGAGGCGGAGGGAGGCGCCCGCTCGCCGGTGCTGCGCATGCAGCGCGCGGTGGGCAACGCGGCCACCCAGCGGATGCTGGGGCCGCGCCCCGGCGCCGCGGGGCGGGTGCAGCGCTGGGACAGCCGCGAGCACGTGCGGCTGGGCGAGGAGTCGGGCGGGGCGGAGACGGGGCTGCTGACGCTTGCCTCCCACGACGCCGACCTGCCGCAGCGGCGCGAGCCCGTGGAGCGCTGGCCGGCGGAGTGGCGCGCGCTGTACCGGGACGGGACGCCCGAGCAGCAGCGTGTGCTGCGCGACGGGCTGACCTACGGCGAGGTGGTGGCGCTCACCGGCGACATGTACGCCGGCTTCGCGGAGCTGAGCCGGGCGCCGCTGCGCGAGATCTACGACCTGGTGCCGCTGATCCGCGGGCACGCCACCACCGAGCAGCAGGAGCGCGCCACCGGCGGGCGCTACCTGGCGCTGGCCAGGGAGAACGAGGCGCACTTCTCCCACACGGCGCCGGGCAAGAGCAACCACGACCGCTGGCGCGACCTGCACCTGCAGGCGCTGGCCGCGGCGCGCGCGGGCGACGCCAACCTGGCGTGGACGCTGAACGCCATGGCGGACCACTACCTGACGGACGCCTTTTCCGGCGGGCACGTGAGGACCCCGCGCAGCCAGCTGATGGGGAGCAACGCCGGGAACATCCGCTCCAAGATCCTGCACGACCTGGACAACACGTACGGCGTGCGGGTGCGGAACGGGCTGGGCGAGGAGTGGGTGGCGTACGGCGACGAGCGCATGGACGACGCGGCGAACCGCGACAACCTGGCGATCGTGCAGGAGGCGGTGCGCCTCTCCAAGGAGGACGTGGCCCGGGCGCTGGCCGCGGGCCCGGGCGGCCCCGCCCCGGACGACGCGGCGAGCTTCGCCGCGGAGGAATTGATCCCCAGCCCGACCGACCCGTCCCGGGACCGCTGGACGGGGCGCGTCACCCGCTGGCGCAGGGGCGCGGACGGACAGCCCGTCCCGGTGCCGGACGACTTCTCGGCCATGACCAGCGACGTGATCTCGCGCGAGGGGCCGGACGTGGTGACGGGGCTGGTGACGGAGGACGACCGGGTCCGCGACTGGATCGTCCGGCACGCCGACGTCCTCGGCCGGCAGACGCTCCCCGACCGGAAGCGGCTGGGCGAGGTGCTGCTGTCCGGGGTGGCGAGCGCGGAGGACCTGGCCGCGCTGCGGACGCTGCTGGACGCTTCCACGGAGGACCGCGCGGAGCTGGGCGCGGCGCTCCGCCCGGCCGCCCGCGGCATCAACCGCGCGGAGCTGCGGAACGAGGTGATGAAGCTGCTGGCGGGGATCGGGTAGCAGGCCGAACCGGAAGAACGAGGAACTACGCGTGCGCGCAGACCTGGACATCGTCTCCACGACCACGACCGCCCCCGCCCCCCGGGAGCGGGCCGCCCCGGCGCCCGCCGCCGCGGGCCCGCACGCCTCCGTGCTGCGGCTGCAGCGGGCCGCCGGCAACGCCGTGGTGCAGCGGACGCTGGTGCAGCGCTCCGCCGCGGGCACGGCGCCGGGGATCACGCCCGAGGTGGAGGACGCCATCCACGCGGCGCGCGGCGGCGGCCAGGCGCTGGACGGCGGCGTGCGCGCGCAGATGGAGGGCGCCATGGGCGCCGACTTCTCCGGGGTGCGGGTGCACACCGACGCGCGCGCGGACGCGCTCAGCCGGGAGCTGGGGGCGCGCGCCTTCACCACCGGGCGCGACGTGTTCTTCCGGCAGGGCGAGTACTCGCCGGGCTCGGCCGGGGGGCGGCGGCTGGTGGCGCACGAGCTGACGCACGTGGTGCAGCAGAGCGGCGCCCCGGTGCAGCGCAGCCTGACGCTGGGCCCGGCGGACGACGCCTTCGAGCGCGAGGCCGACGGCGTGGCCTCGGCGGTGGCGGACGGGCTGGAGGCCGGGGTGGAGCACGGCGACGAGGGTGGGACGGTGCGCAGGGCACCGGCCGCGGACGCCGCCGCGGCCGGCGGCGCGCGGGAGCCGGCGCCGGCGAAGCGCCCGGCCACGCTCAAGGAAGCTTTCGAAGCCGCGGCGTTCCCCGGGCGCGACTCGGTGGAATTGCTGCACGCGCGGGCGGTGTCGCGGTTCGAGGCGCTCACCGGCTACGTGTCCAAGGCGAGGGAGGAGCTGGGCGGGCTGCGCAGGTACTTCGGCAGCTTCAACTCCAACTACGAGCTGGCGTACGACCGCTACTCCAAGGTCGTCGGCGAGGCCCGGGAGGAGGCGCAGAGCCAACAGGACGTCGCCAACCTGCTGTTCGGGATCGCGGCGGGAACGGTGGCGGGGGTGTTCCTGGAGGTGGCGGTGCCGGCCACGGTGATCGCGGGCACCATCAACCGCGCTGTCTGGCTGGGCGCGGCGGGGAACGCGATCTCCGGCGGGCTGGGGACCTGGGCCGGCCCCAAGATCGCCGGCGCGGACCTGCGCCCGCAGGACGCGCTCTCCCCCACGCTCCAGCAGCTCCGCGCCGTGCAGCAGCTCAACGAGCTGTCCGAGGCGGTGCTCGACGTGGTGGACCCCGGCGCGGCCAAGCTGGGCGCCGTGATGGTGAGGAGCGGCGCCATGCTGGCGGAGATGCGCGCCGCCCGGCGGGAGTGGTCGGACGAGCGGATGAAGAAGGAGTGGGCCGAGCTGCGCAGGGCCGACGCGGAGCTGGATCCCGTGGAGTGGAACCTGGGCTGGGCGTCGGAGAAGCTGGAGGAGCTGCGCAAGCACTACGACGGCCTGCCGGTCCCCTACGCCTTCAAGCTGGAGCAGGACATGTGGCTCGCCTGGATGGCGAGCCTCAAGGAGGACGACGCCGACGTGCTGGACCTGGACGCGATCGAGGACCGCCTCCGCTCCATCGGCGTGCTCCAGAGCTACCGCCGCGACACCCGGGACATGGACCGGGAGGCGCGCGTGTGGGTTCACTTCGGCGACTGGACCTCGTCCGACGACGAGGCCGAGGCCGTGCGCGGGGCCAAGAGCGCGATGCCCGAGCTGTACCGCTTCTACGGCGTGGTCTTCGGGACGCGGCGGCGGGAGCCGTGGGACTGACCGCCGCCCCCGAGGCGGAGCGCCGCGCCGAGCCGGCGCGCGAGCGCCCGGCGGCGCCCCGCGAGCGCGAGGGGGCGCCCGCGGGCCCCGCGCTCGCCCCTGGCGACCTGCGCCTGGCCGGCGGCGCGCCCCCGCCGCCGCGCGGCGCCGGGGCCGCGTCCGTGCTGCGCCTGCAGCGCGCCGTGGGCAACGCCCACGTGCAGCGGGCGCTGGTCGCGCCCGGCGCCGCCGTGCAGCGCCAGCCGGAGGCGCCGGCCGCCGAAGCGACGGACTACAGCCTGGTCCTGATGATCCCCGGCCGCGAGCCGGAGCAGTACCGGGACGTGCCGCGCGAGGCCGCGCTGGAGGCGCTGCGCGGCTTCCGCAGGCAGGTGCTCGCGCTGGTGGAGGGCGGGCGCGAGGGGCACCGCTACATGACCCGCGTGCGCGAGGACCAGTACGTGGTCGGCTTCGTGTCGGACGTGCTGGGCGGCTTCCGGTCGCTCCCCGGCATGGAGATCTGGCAGGCGCCGCTCGCCGACCTGGCGCTGGCCGACGCGGCGCTGGCCGAGGGCGACGTGGCGGCCACCGCCCGGCTGCTGAAGCGCGCCGCCGCGGGGTGGCGGGCGGCGCAGGACCAGGTGGCCGAGTACACCGAGGGGACCATCTCCGGCGCCGGGCGCGCCGAGGTGGTGCTGGAGGTCACGGCGGTGCTGGGCGGGGTGGCCGCGTCGCTGGTGACGGGCGGCGCGGCGAGCGGGCTGCTGCTGGGCACGGCGTACGCCGCCACGCAGACCGTGGCCCGGCAGGGGAGCGAGCTGTCGCTGGGGATGCGCGACCGGATCGACTGGGCGGGGGTGACCTTCGACGCCCTGTTCTCGCTGGTGACGTCCAAGATGGGCGGCAAGCTGGGCGAGGGCATCCTCAAGCGGCTGCTCGCCCGGCCGGAGGTGGCCTCGCTGGGGCGCCGCGTCCTGGCCGAGTCGCTGAGCGAGCTGCTCTCCGGGCAGGCGATCGCCTCGCTGCACATGGCGGCGCGCACCGTGTTCGACAACCTGCGCGGCGCGGGGGCGCCGGTCACGGTGGGGCAGTTCCTGGAGCAGCTGGGCGCGCACCTCACCGACCCCAAGAGCATGTTCTACGACCTGCTCCTGGGCCACGTGCAGCGCAAGCTGGCCGGGCGCGCCGAGGCGAGCCGCGCCGCCCGCCGCGGCGCCGCCACCCCGCCGCCCCCGGAGATGGAGTCCGCCGCTCTGCGCGCGCCCGACGCCGCCCCGGACGCTCCCGCGGCGCTGGCCGCCGCCGGCCCGGAGCCCGCCTCCCGCACCATGGCCGGGAGCGACGCGGCGCCCCGCCCGCGGCCGGCCACCGGCGGCGGCGCGGAGGCCGACCCGCTGCACGAGATGATGGCGCGCGAGGGGATCCGCCGCGACCTGGCCGAGCCCCGCGCGGACGGCCCCGGCCTCCGCCCGCACACCGACTACGCCCGCGGCGTGGGCGACCCGGCCGAGGCGTACGCGCTGTACAACCGGGCGCTCGGCGAAGCCGGGGGGAAGCAGGAAGTCGCCATCTTCCGCAGCGAGCGGGACGGCAGCTACACCGTGCGCGTGGGCGACCACGGCTCGGTGCGCTCGCCCTCGGGCGAGGGGTGGACGGCGGTGCTCCACTTCCACCCCAACCGCACCGCGGCCGAGCGCTTCTTCCTCCCCGCGCCCGCGGACTTCCAGGACATCGCCGCCCGCCGCGGCGACGGCGGCCGCACCGTGCGCGAGTTCATCGAGTTCCACGTGCCCGGCGTGGGGCGGGGGAGGGCCGAGTACGGCGCCGACCCCTCCGGCGACCGGCCCTTCTACGTCACCACCCACGGTCCGGACGGCACCACCCACACCGTGCGCTTCCGCGACGTGGACGAGTTCCGCGGCTACTGGGAGAGCCACCACGTGGCCGCCGCGCCGGGCTCGGAGCTGGACGCCGCGCTGCGGGCGGACGTGGACGCGTACCTGGCCGGCCGCCGCCCGGACCCCGCCGAGGGGGAGCGGACCATGGCGGGCGACGCCCGTGGCGAGCGGCGGCGCGAGCGGAGCCGCGAGCAGGAGGAGCTGAGGCGGCTGGCCGCGGAGGACCGCGAGATGGAGGCCGACGCCGGCGAGCGGCCGCGCCGCGACCAGCGCCGCGAGGAGCGGCGCGAGCGCCGGGCCGAGCCGGAGAACCCCCTGGGCGCGCACTCCGCCGGGGCGAAGCGCGAGGCCGAGGAGCTGTACGCCCAGGCCAGGGACCGCGACTTCACCCACCTCAGCGAGCGGGAGAAGGTGCGGATGCTCGACCGCTACGTCCGCCTGCTCGCCGCCAGCGGCGACAGCCAGAAGCGGATCAACGCGCTCAAGGGCAACTTCAACGAGTTCCTGCGCACCCCGCGCACGGCGGTGGAGAGCGGCTATTCGCAGCGCGAGTTCCTGGACCAGAGCGTCCGCCTGGACGACCAGTCGCGCGTCCGCGGGCACGTGGCGCGCCCCGACTTCTCGCGGCCGTACACCCGGCGGGACGGCCGCGTGGTCCAGGTGCACGTGAACGACAAGGCCAACGACCTGCACCTGATGGACCGGCAGCAGTGCCTGGACACGGCCGGCAAGAACCAGTCGCAGGCGGTCAAGAACGCGCGCAACCTCCCGGCGGGGGAGCCCATCGTGCTGCGCTACACGTACCGCCCGACCGATCTGGAAGTGGAGACTGCCATGGTGGCCAGGCACTTCGCCGCCGGCAGCCCCGTGATGCAGGTGCAGTTCGGCGACCGCGTGTACCATAATCCCGCTTTTCCGCAGTGATCGCAAAGTCGTCTGGTACGGCAACGGCTTTGAACTGCTGAAGCTGCAGGTGCGGGCGTGCCCCTCGCTGGCGCTCGGGTCGGGCTGCGGCTCCGTAACGCACGGTACGACTGTGCGTAACGGAGGCGAGCCCGCGCAAACAGCCGCGCGGTCTCGCCGCTTCGCGCTCGCATCCCTCACGCGGGGGCTGGCGCTGGCGTCCGCGGGGGTGGGCCCCCTCACCCCCCGGCCCCCTCTCCCCCGCAAGCGGGGGAAAGGGGGAGCACTGCAACGACGCCCGGTCTGCCGCACCGGCTCGTGCGATTCGTCCGGTCGCCGGCGAAGCTGCCGGCGGCGCGGGGTTCTCCCGCTACTGCAGAGCGGCCGGGCTCCCCTCGTCGTTTCTCACTCCGCCCCGACGTCGAGCTCCATCCTCGCCCTTTCGACGTCCACCTCCTCGATGCGGACGCTCGACCTGGGGATTCGGGTGACCCGCCGGGACAGGATTCCATCCCGGTCCTTGCGCCACCTCTCCACGATGCGCCTGCCGGTGAGATGGTTGCGGCTGTCCGTCACCCCGTCGACCCCGGGCCTGTCCACCACGACGATATCCTCCCCGATCAGGGCGAACTCCCCGGTCCGCCGGTCGAGACGCACGCGCTGCGTGTGGTAGACCGCCCACCTGCTCCCGTGCTCCTGCTCGACGGTCAGCACCCCGCCGGAGATCTCCAGGTCGGCGCCCTTGCCGTCCGGGCTGCTCAGCATGCCGTTGCACAGGGTGCACGCCAGCAGGCGCGGGGCCACCGCCGCGAGCAGGTAGGTGCCCTCCGGCCCGCGCAGCGCGACCACGAGCGCCCTCGCGCGCGGCGCGTAGCCGGCTTCCCCGGCGGCGGGGCGCTCTTCCTCCACCAGGCTCGCCACCAGGTCGTCCCGGCCGTCCCCGTCCAGGTCGCCCGCGACCGAGTCGGCCAGCCGCCAGCCCGGCGGTGCGAACCCCGCCGCGCTGCCCGCCTCCACGGGGACCCGCTTCGGGTCGATCGGGGGAACTTCGTCCTGCGCGAGCAGGCGTGCGGGGAGGGCGGCCGCCACGAAGGCAGCCACGGCGAACCGGCGAGCGGTCGATGTCATGGGGAGCATCGGAATGGAGGAGGTGATCCCACCGCGCCGGAATCTATCGCCCGCCTTCCGGCGCGACCAACCCCGCCGCATCCCGCCGGGCGACGCCGTTGCAGTGCTCCCCCTCTCCCCCGCTTGCGGGGGAGAGGGGGCCGGGGGGTGAGGGGGCCCACCCCGCGGACGCTAGGGTGTGTCTGACGGACGGATAGCGGTGTATGCAAGCGCATGACACGCACTGACCTGACCGAAGCACAGTGGCGCGCACTGGCGCCGCATCTTCCGGGGGACCCCTCGAAAGGGCAGTCCTGGAGCGACCACCGCAAGGTGATCAACGGCATCCTCTGGCGGCTCCGCACGGGTGCTGCCTGGCGCGATATTCCGGAGCGCTACGGCCCGCATCAGACCTGTTACGATCGCTTCGTGCGCTGGGGCCGCGATGGCACCTGGCTGCGCCTCCTGCAAGTCTTGCAAGCCGAGGCCGATGCACGAGGCGATCTGGACTGGGACAGCGCCGCGCTGGATGCAACGCACATCAAGGCACACCGCACCTCGGCGGGAGCACGCAAGGCTCCGGCGCGTGCGGAAAAAAGGGGCTCCTGAGCGACGAGTGGATCGGCCACTCGCGTGGCAGACGTACGACGAAGATCCACCTCTGCGCCGAGGGCAAGGCACGCCCGCTGGCGATCGTGGTCACGGCTGGGCAGCGAAACGACGCGACGCAGATGGAGCCGGTCCTCGATGCCATCCATGTCCCCCAGCGCCGTGGTCCGGCTCGCAAGCGACCGAAGCGGCTGCGGCTGGACCGGGCGTATGGGGCGAGGAAGTACCGCAAGGCGCTGCGGAAGCGCCGCATCCAGTGCATTTGCCCCGAGCGCAAGGACGCCCAGAAAGCGCGCCTGTCCAAGGGATCGCGCGGAGGGCGACCGCCTGCACTGGACACCGAGGCATACAAGGGCAGGAACGTGGTCGAGCGCTGCATCAACCGGCTTAAGGACTTCCGTGCCGTGGCAACTCGCTACGACAAGCGCGGATACAACTACTTGGCCGGTGTCCTCGTCGCCTCGATCATGCTCTGGCTCTGATTTTCCGTCAGACACACCCTAGCGCCACCCCCGCGTGAGGGATGCGAGCGCGAAGCGGCGAAACCCAACAGCAGTACCGTTGGGGTTCGCCTCCGTTACGCAGCGTTGTTTGCTGCGTTACGGAGCCGCAGCCCGACCCGAGCGCCAGCGAGGGGCACGCCCGAACCCGCACTTCCCCGCCGTACCCCCGGAAACAAAGTAGGTAATTCGCCCCATGCGCCTGTCCGACCCTCCGCGTAGACTTGGCGCCACCTGAGGCGACGAAAGGCCCGCCACCGCGCCAGATGATCCACGACCTCGACCGCAGCATCGAAGAGCTGCTCCGCCGGGAACTGCCGCGGGAGCTGGTGGACCAGGTGACCATCACCTTCGCCACCCCCAACGACGAGTTCCCCCCGCCCTCGGTGTCCACCCCCGCGGTGGACCTGTTCCTGTACGACGTGCGGGAGAACCGGGAGCTGCGGAGCAGCGAGCCGACGCTGGAGCGCCAGCCGGACGGCACCGCCGTGCGCAGGGCGCCGCCGGTGCGGGTGGACTGCTCGTACTTGGTGACCGCCTGGGCCAGCGAGGGCGCCGGCGCCGCGCAGGACGAGCACCGGCTGCTGGGCGAGGTGATGCGGGTGCTGCTTCGGCACCGCACCCTGCCGGAGGCGGTGCTCCAGGGCTCCATGCGCGACCAGGACCTGCCGCTCCCCACCTCGACGCTGCAGCCGGGGCACCTCCAGAACCTGGGGGAGTTCTGGCAGGCGCTGGGCGGGCGGCCGCGCGCCGCGCTCAACTACACCGTCACCCTGGCGCTCGCCCTCCAGCCGGAGGAGTCGCTGGGCCCCGTGGTCACGGAGCGGGTGGTGCGCATCCGCCAGGAGAGCCGGTGACCGGGCCCTGGGAGGAGTCGCGGCTGCGCGTGGCGGTGACCGGGCGGGTGGCGGACGACGCCACGGGGCGGCCGGTGGCCGGGGCGCGGGTGGAGGCGGTGGAGTTCCCGGCCGCCTTCCGCGACCTGCTCGCCTTTCGCGCGCGGACGCACGGCGCCGGGTGGGACGCCCTGCCGGCGCGCCCGGACCGGGTCCGCACCGCCGCCGACGGCACCTTCTTCATGACCGGGCTGCCGGACGGGCGCTACGTGCTGCGCGCCTCCGTCCCCGTCGAGGGGAGCCGCCGCGGCGTGGCCCGCGCCACGGTGCGCGTCACGGACGGCCGCGCCGAGGGGCCCGCGACGTTCGCGCTCCCCCACACCACGGTGCAGGGCCGGGTGACCGACGCGGCGGGCGAGCCGGTGGCGATGGCCGAGGTGAGGCTTCGCGGCAGCGGCGAGCGCGCCTGGACCGGCGCCGACGGGCGCTACGTCCTGGCCGGGGTGGAGGCGGGCGAGCGCACGGTGGAGGTGCTGGCCCCCGGGCGGGCGCCGCTGGCGCGGCCGGCGAGCCTGCCGCTCGCCGGCTGGACGGCGACCGCCGACGTGCCGCCGGGCGGCGCGCAGACGGCAGAGGTACCCTAGAGATCCCGCACCCGGGAGGCGGCCCGTTGCCGCGGCGCCCCGGACAACCTTCTTCCAGAGACGGAGAAGAGCACACATGCCCCAGTACCTTGCGCCCGGCGTCTACGTCGAAGAGGTGCCCCCGTCGGTCCAGCCGATCGCCGGGGTGGGAACCAGCACGGCCGGCTTCATCGGCGAGGTCGCCAACGACGTGGTCATGCCCTCCGAGCCCGTGGCCTACACGGTGGCCGACGCGGGCGAGCCCACGCTGGTGACCAGCTGGGAGCAGTTCAAGAACAGCTTCGGCGACGTCCAGGCGGGCAACCGCATCCTGGCCCACGCCGTCTACGGCTTCTTCAACAACGGCGGCACCCGCTGCTGGGTGGCGCGCGTCGTGAGCGCCGGGACCGCCAACGCGGTGCAGGGCGTGCTGGACCAGTTCGCCGCCATCGACGAGATCGCGCTGGTGGCCGCGCCCGGGATCACCGACCCGGCGATCCAGACGGCGATCATCACGCACTGCGTCAACACCGGCGACCGCTTCGCCATCCTGGACGGCCTGCAGGCGCCGGACAAGCTCACCGCCGCCGAGATCCAGAACGGGGTGGGCGACAGCGACTACGCGGCCATGTACTTCCCCTGGATCACCGTGTTCGACCCGGTGGAGAACGGGCCGGTGGTGGTGCCGCCCAGCGGCCACGTGGCGGGGATCTACGCCCGCGTGGACGCGTCCCGCGGCGTGCACAAGGCGCCCGCCAACGAGGTGGTGCGCGGCGCGCTGGGCGTGGACGTGCGCGTCAGCAAGGCCGACCAGGGCGAGCTGAACCAGGCCGGGATCAACGCCATCCGCGACATCAACGGCAACATCACCGTGTGGGGCGCCCGCACCCTGGGCGGCGACGGCAACGGGGCCTGGAAGTACGTGCACGTGCGCCGGCTCTTCCTGTTCCTGCGCGAGTCCATCGACGAGGGCACGCAGTGGGTGGTGTTCGAGCCCAACACGCAGGCGCTCTGGTCGCGCATCACCCGCAACGTCACCGCCTTCCTCACCAACGTGTGGCGCAGCGGCGCGCTCTTCGGCGGCACCCCGGCGGAGGCGTTCTACGTCCGCTGCGACGCGTCGCTGAACCCGCCCGAGGTGCGGGAGCTGGGGCAGGTGATCACCGAGATCGGCGTGGCGGTGGTGCAGCCGGCGGAGTTCGTGGTGTTCCGCATCAGCCAGTGGTCCGGCCCGCAGGGCTGACCCGCACGCGCCCCGCACCGTGACCGCGCCCCTCGCCCCCGGCGTCTACCGGGAGTTCTTTGCCACCGCGCCCCGCCCGGGCTTCCGCACCGGCGTCCCCGCCTTCCTGGGGCTCGCCGCGGCGGGGCCCGTGGGGGAGCCGGTGGAGCTCACCGGATGGGCCGACTTCCAGCGCGTCTTCGGGACGCGCCCGGCGGGCGGCCTGCTCGCCCCGGCGGTGCACGGCTTCTTCCGCGTGGGCGGCGCCCTGTGCGTGGTGGTGCGGCTGGAGGACGACGGGGCGGACGCGCTGGAGCGCGGCCTGGCCGCGCTGGACGCCGCCGACGACGTGGACCTGGTGTGCGTCCCGGACGCCATGCTCCTCGCCCGCGAGGAGGCCATCCGCCGCCAGCAGGCCGTGCTGCGCCACTGCGGGCGGGCGGGCGGGCGCTTCGCCATCCTGGACTCCGTGCCCGGCGACGCGCCGGAGGACGTGCCGGCGCAGCGCCGCTCGCTCGCCACGGAGGGGGAGGCGCCCGGGTGGGCCGCGCTCCGCGACGTGGCGCTGTACTACCCGTGGCTGGTGGTGGAGGGCTGGGACGACCCGGTGCCGCCCTGCGGCCACGTGGCCGGGGTCTACGCCGTGTCCGACGCCCGCGTGGGCGTGCACAAGCCGCCCGCCAACGAGCGGCTGGACGGGGTGCTGGACCTCACGGTGCTGCTGGACGACGCGGCCAACGGCGCGCTGAACGCGGCCGGCGTCAACTGCATCCGCGCCTTTCCCGGCCGCGGCGTGCGGGTGTGGGGGGCGCGGGCGCTCTCCGGCGCCGACGCCGCCCCGCCGGAGGAGGCCGCCTGGAAGTACGTCAACGTGCGGCGGACCGTGCTCACCGTGGGCCGCTGGACCCGCCGCATGCTGGCGGACGTGGCCTTCGAGCCGGCCGACCCCGGGCTGTGGGCGCGCATCGTCCGCGAGCTGGGCGCCTACCTGGACGCCGCGTTCCGGCGCGGCGCGCTCCGGGGGACCAGGCCGGAGGAGGCGTACTTCGTCCGCTGCGACGCTGCGCTCAACCCGCCGGAGGTTCGCGCCGCCGGCATGGTGGTGGTGGAGGTCGGCCTCGCCCCCGCCGTACCCAACGAGTTCATCGTCGTCCGCTTCGCGCGCGAGGCGGACGGCATCGACAACCCCGGGCCCGCCGGGCCCGCCTGACCGCAAGGAGGCCAACCGTGCCAGTCGGAGACCGCAGGGACCCGTACCTCAGCTACAACTTCCTCGTCGAGATCGACGGCATCGTCCGGGCGGGCTTCCGCGAGTGCACCGGGCTGGACTCCAGCCAGGACCCCGTGGAGTACCGCGAGGGCACCGACGGCCCCACCTCGCGCAAGCTCCCGGGGATGGTGCGCTACTCCAACATCACCCTGCGCTGGGGGATGACGGACGACGCGGAGATCTGGGAGTGGCGGCAGAAGGCGGCCGAGGGGAACGTCAAGCGCGCCAACGGCTCCATCGTGCTGCTGGACGCCGGCGGCCAGGAGAAGATGCGCTGGAACTTCGTGGACGCCTGGCCCAGCAAGTGGAGCGGCCCGTCGTTCAACGCCACCGGCAACGAGGTGGCCATCGAGTCCATCGAGCTGTCCCACGAGGGCATCGTCCTCCAGCGGTAAGGCGCCGCCATGCTGCAGACGGAATTCCCCTTCACGCTCCCGTGCGGCTACGTGGACCGGGAGGGGACCCTCCACCGCGAGGGCGTGATGAGGCTGGCGACCGCCTACGACGAGATCGCCCCGCTGCGCGACCCGCGGGTGCAGGCCAACCCCGGGTACCTGGTGATCATCCTGCTCTCCCGGGTGGTCGTGCGGCTGGGCGAGCTGACGGCGGTGAACCCCGGCGTGGTGGAGGGGCTGTTCGCCGCGGACCTGGCGTACCTCCAGGAGCTGTACCGGCGCGTGAACGAGAACGGCAGCACGCGCCTGGCCGTCGCCTGCCCGCACTGCCAGGGCGAGTTCGAGGTGGAGACGGCCGGCCTGGGGGGGTAGCCGGCTACCCCTTGGAGCGCTTGTACGAGGAGGTAGCCTACGTCAGCTACTATCTGCACTGGCCGTACGACCAGGTCATGGAGATGGAGCACCGCGAGCGGCAATTGTGGGTGGCCGAGGTGTCGCGGATCAACGAGCGCATCAATCAGGATGCTGGGTCCGGTCCGAAGCGGTTTTGAACTGCTTTGACGGCAACGGCGGGTTTGGGCGTGCCCCCGGCTGCGCCGGGGTCGGGCTTCGGCTCCGTAACGCACGATAAAACTGTGCGTAACGGAGTCGAGCCCCGGCAAACTGCCGCCGGGTCTCGCCCCTTCGGGCCGGAATCCCTCACGCGGGTTTTGCGCTGGCGTCCGCGGGGGCCCCCTCCCCCGGCCCCTCCCCCGCAAGCGGGAGAGGGGAGAACGACGAGGAGTACGCGTAGTTGTCCCCTCTCCCAGGATGACGCTTCACGCTTCGCGTGAACCGGATGAAGGGAGAGGGTGGCGAGCCTCAAGCGAGCCGGGTGAGGGCCGCCGTCGCCGTTCGCAGGCTGTTCCCTGTTCCCTGTTCCCTGTTCCCTAGATGTTCTCATTCAACGCACCGCTCAGCGCGGCCACGGGGGCGCCGGGGAAGCGGAACGATCCGTACCTGGGCGCGAGCTTCCTCGTGGAGATCGAGGGGCTGGTGGTGGGCGGGTTCTCGGAGGTGACGGGGCTGCAGGTGGAGACGGAGGTGGAGGACTACCGCGAGGGCGGGGAGAACGGGTTCGTGCACCGGCTGCCCGGGCCCACGCGCTATCCTTCGAATCTCGTGCTGCGGCGGGGGATCACGGACGTGGACACGCTGTGGGCGTGGCACCAGGAGGTGACGCGCGGCAACGTGGTGCGGCGCAACGGCACCCTTTACCTGCTGGACGCGCAGCGCACGCCGGCGCTCTTCTGGAACTTCACCGGGGCGTACCCGGTGCGCTGGTCGGGGCCAGACTTCCGCGCGGAGGCTGGGGCGGTGGCGGTGGAGTCGGTGGAGCTGGTGCACAGGGGGATCGGGCGGCCCGCCGCGGGGCCCGCGGCGCCGGGCGGCCGCGCCGCCGCCGACGTCCTCGGGCGGCTGCTCGGGTAGGCCATGGCGGACGCGAGCGCGAACTGGGAAGGGGCGGTGGACCCCGCGCTGGCGGCGCGGCTCGTCCGCCCCGCCACCCGCCCCGGCCTGTCCGACGGCGGCCACGGCGCTGCCATCGCCGGCCGCATCCTGCGCATGACGGACCGCCTCCCGCTGCTGGAAGGCCTGTCCGCGCGCCACGGCTCCGCCGCCCTGGGCGGCGAGCGCCCGCCGGTGGTGCACGCGCGCCCGGCCGCTCCCGCGCCCGGCGGCGCGGGGGACGCCGCCGCTGCGGCTGCGCCTTCGGTCTCGCCCGGCCCCGCCGCTCCGGCGTCGCCCGCGCGCCCCGTCGTGCGGGCCGTGGAGCGCGCCGGCGCGCCCGCGTTCCCGCCGGTCCGCCCCCTGGCGGGCGGCGGCGCGGTGCAGCGCAGCCCCGACCCTGCGGCGCCGCTCCCGGTGGCCCCCGCGCGGCGGAGCCCCTCCGGCGCCCCGTCCTCCCCCGCGATGCCCGTGGCCGCGCCCGCGGCGACCCGCCTCCAGCGCGCCGTCGCGGCGGACGCGGCGCCTGCGCCGGCCGCCGGCCGCTCCGCCGCGCTCCCGGTCGTGGCCGCGGTGCCCGTCGTCCCCGGTGGCCGTACGGCTCCGGCGGCCGGAGCTGCCGCGCCGGCCGCCCGCGCGCCGCAGCCCGCGGGTGCCGCGGGCGGGGCCGTGGTCCAGCGGAGCCCGGCTCCCGGTGCCGCGTCGGTCGTGCAGCGCAGCCCGGCTCCCGGCGCTCCGATCGCCCCGCGCGCGTCGTCGGCCGCGGAAACGGCGGCCATCGCGGGGAGCGCGCCGCGGGGTTCGGCCGGTCCGGCCGCCACCCTGCCGACCGTGGTCGCGGCATCCGCGGGGGCGAGCGCCGCCGCGCCGACGCGGCCGACCGTGACCGCGCCCCGCGCGGCCGCCGGCGCCGCCCCGGTGCAGCGCGCGCCCGCGGCGCCGACGCCGACGCCCGCGCTGCCGTCGCGCCCCGTCGTGACCGCCTCGCCCGTCGCCTCCGGGACGGTGCAGCGCGCGCCGGCCCCGTCCGGCGCGACGAGCGTGGCGACGGCGTTCGGGACGGCGCCGGCGACGACGCTGGTGCACGCGGGGCGGACGGGCGGCGCCTCGACGGGAGCGCAGACGGTCGTCGGGGGCGCGGCGGGCGCGGCGCCGGCGGGAACGATCCAGCGGACGACGGACGCGAGCTCGGCCGCCGCCGCCGCGCCGACCCTGCCGACGCGCACGGCGCTGCCGGAGAGCGCGCCCGCGCCGGACGCCGCGCGCATCGCGGACCAGGTCTACGAGATGCTGGTGCGGCGCCTCGCGGACGAGCGGCGGCTGCGGGGGGGCTGAGGCCCGGGCAGACCCTCACCCACAAGGGGGGAGAACGACAGGGCGGCGAGGGTCTGGGGGGCTGCCGACCCTCGGACCCCCCTCCCCCCGGCCCCCTCCCCCGCAAGGGGGGAGGGGGAGCACCACGGGGTGACGGGCAGGTTCCGGTGCGAAGGGCGACCCCATCACCCCCCGGCCCCCTCTCCCACAAGGGGAGAGGGGGAGCACGACGAAGCCGAACCCCGGGCAGCCCTCCCCCGGAACGGGGGAGGGTGGCGGCTCTCAGGCCGCCGGGTGGGGGCCCCAGCGGACGCCAGCGCGTCGCCTGCCATACGCACGAGAAAAGCCCCTCTCCCGCTTGCGGGGGAGGGGTTTGGGGAGGGGGCCTGCCGCGTGAGGGATTTCGGCCCGAAGGGGCGAGACCCGGCGGCAGTTTGCCGGGTCTCGACTCCGTTACGCAGCGTTGTTTGCTGCGTTACGGAGCCGAAGCCCGACCCCGGCGCAGCCGGGGGCACGCCCGAACCCGCAGCCCGAAGCAGTTCAAGCAGTTGAAGCCGTAAAAAGCCGTTCCACCGAATCGTCCGAACGCGACGCTGGAGACACGATGCCGGAGAAGGCGGTCATCAAGCCGGAAAGCGGCGAGGACATCGTGGTGTGCTACAACCCCACCCAGTACTCGCTGGACCAGGGGAACCAGATCGCCGAGGTGGGCGTTCCCGGGCTGGGCGCCCCCATCCTCCAGTACGTCCGGGGGAACGGCCGCACGCTCACCATGGACCTGTTCTTCGACACGTACGAGGAGCAGCGCGACGTCCGCGACCTCACCCGGCAGGTCTACGCCCTCCTGGACGTGGACTCCAGGCTCCGGCGCCCGAAGTCGTTCCAGTTCGTGTGGGGCGGCGAGACGGCGTGCCGCTGGGTGCTGGAGCGCGTGGGCGGACGCTTCACCATGTTCCTGGCCAACGGCACCCCGGTGCGCGCCACGCTGAGCGTGGTGTTCAAGGAGTTCGCGGACGTCGCCGTGACCGTGAGCAAGGTGGAGACGGCGGCGGCCGAGCACACCCGCACCTACGTGGTCAAGCGCGGCGACACGCTCAGCGGGATCGCGGCGGCGCAGTACGGCGACGCGTCCAAGTGGCGCGGGATCGCCGCGGCGAACCGAATCACCAACCCGCGCACCCTGCAGCCGGGGACGCCGCTGGCGATCCCCGCGCGCCCGTAGCGGCCCCGCGCACGGATGACCGCACGCTTCTTCGCGCCCGCCTTCCGGGTCAGGGTCAACGGCTCCGGGCTGGAGGGCGACGTGTCCGCGCACGTCACCAGCGTGTCCGTGGTGCGCGAGCCGGGGGTGCCCTCGCGCTGCGACATCAGCCTGGCCAACCCGCTCCCGGAGATGCGCTGGACGCACTCCGACGACTGGAAGCTGTTCCAGGAGGGGAACTCGGTGGAGGTGGCGATGGGCTACGCCGACGACCTCCACGTGGTGTTCGACGGCGAGGTCACGGGGATGACGCCGTCGTTCCCGGAGAGCGGCGGGCCCACGCTGCAGGTGCAGGCGCACGACCGGCTGCACCGGCTGCAGGTGGTGCGGCGGGAGCGGACGCTGACCCGCGGCAAGTACGAGCTGCTCGTCAAGCAGATCGCCGGGGCCGCGAACCTGACGCCGGCGGTGGACGACACCGGGCCGGAGCACCCGTACATGGTGCAGAGCGGGAGGACGGACTACGACTTCCTGCGCGCGCTGGCCCGGGTGATCGGCTTCGAGGTGTTCGTGGAGGGGAAGACGCTGCACTTCCGCCGCCCGGAGAGCACGGGCTCCCCGGTGCTTGCGCTGGCCTGGGGGAGCGCGGCGGCGGCCGGGCCGGTGCCGGGGCTCCCGGGGGTGCCGGTCTACCCGCTGCGGAGCTTCTCGCCGCAGCTCGATGCGCGCCAGCAGGTGACGGAGGTGATCGTGCGCGGGCAGGACCCGCTCTCGCGCGAGGGCTTCGAGGGGCGCGCCACCGCGCGCGACGTGCCGGCCGCGGGCCGGGAGCCGGCGGCGGACGTGGCGTACAAGGCGTTCGGGGTTAGGAACGAGCTGTACGTGGGCGACGAGCCCGTCGCCACGCAGGCGGAGGCCAAGCAGCGCGCCCGCGCCATCTTCGCCGAGAAGGCGATGCAGCTGGTGCGCGGCAGCGGCTCCACGCTGGGGCTCCCCGAGCTGAAGCCGGGGACCACGGTGCACCTGGAGGGGCTGGGGCCGCGCTTCGGCGGGCGCTACTACGTGAGCCGCGTCACGCACCGCATGGACGGCGGCGGGTTCAGCACCGGATTCGAAGCTCGCAAGGACGCCCTGGGATGAGCCTACTCGACCTGCTGGACCCCGGGGAGCCCGCGGGCCCCTCCGGCCGGATCCACGGCGTGGTCACCGGCGTGGTGACCAACAACCAGGACCCGGAGAAGCTGGGGCGGGTGCGGGTCCGCTTCCCCTGGCTGGGAAAGAGCGAGGAGAGCGCCTGGGCGCGCGTGGCCTCGCCCATGGCCGGCAAGGAGCGCGGGCTCTGGCTGCTCCCCGAGGTGGACGACGAGGTGCTGGTGGCGTTCGAGCGTGGCGACCCGCGCTTCCCCTACGTGCTGGGCGGGCTGTGGAACAGCAAGGCGCCGCCGCCGGAGACCAACGCGGACAAGACCAACGACGTGCGCGTGCTCCGCTCGCGCAGCGGCCACGAGATCCGGCTGGACGACAAGGACGGCGAGGAGCGCATCGAGATCGTGGACGGGAGCGGCAAGAACTCGATCACGATCAGCACGAAAGACAATACGATCACGGTCCAGGCCGACGCCGACGTCGTCGTCCGCTCCTCCGGCGGCAAGCTGGTGCTGGAAGGGAAGGGGATCGAGCTGAAGTCGCAGGAGGGCGTCAGGGTGGAGGCGAGCAAGAACCTGGAGCTCAAGTCGGGCGCCCAGGTCGTCGTCAAGGGCTCCACCATCAACCTCAACTAGGGGCGCATGGGACAGCCCGCCGCCAAGAAGGGGGACCGCGTCGTCGCGGTCGACATGCACATCGTCATGGTGCCCACGCCCGCGCTGGTGCCCACGCCGCTCCCGCACCCGTTCTCGGGGGTGCTGAACGGCGGGCTCAGCGGTGACGTCAAGATCATGGGAAAGCCCGCGGCCACGGTGGACAGCACGGCGGACAACACGCCCAAGCACGTCCCCACGCCGCCGGGCGTGGCCTTCCAGTCGCCGCCCTCCAACAAGGGGACGATCAAGACGGGGAGCGCCACGGTGTTCATCAACGGCAAGGCGGCGGCGCGCATGGGCGACACGGCGGCCACCTGCAACGACCCGGCGGAGCTCCCCGTGGGGACGGTGGTGGCCGCGGGCACCGTGCTGATCGGGTGAGGGGGCGATGAGCAGCGACTTCCAGGGGATGGGGTGGAGCTTCCGGGAGCTGGTGGCCCCGCGCGAGGAGGGGGGAGTGGTCCCCTCCCTGTTCGAGGACGCGGTCCGGCAGTCGGTGTGGCTGATCCTGGCCACGGCGCCCGGCGAGCGCGTCATGCGCCCCGACTTCGGGTGCAGGATCCACGACCTGCTCTTCGCCACGGCGAGCGCGTCCACCACGGGGCTGGCCGCGCAGGCGGTGCGCGAGGCGCTGGTGCGCTGGGAGCCGCGCATCGACCTGCTGGGGGTGGACGTGGCCCCCGACCGCGCCGAGCCGGCGTTGCTGCGGGTGCGCGTGGACTACCGGGTCCGCACCACCAACAACCGCTTCAACCTGGTCTATCCCTTCTACCTGGAAAGGAGCGCGGGGTGAGCGCCACCCGACCGCGGGTGGAGACCCGCACGGCCCGCGAGTTCGCGGCGGACATCGAGGAGCGCCTCGCCAGGCTGGTGGGGTGGGCGCCGCCGCCGGGGGGCGGCGACCGGGGCAGCGCGCTGGTGCACGTGTTCGCCCGCATGGCGGAGACCGTAGCCGACCGGCTGAACCAGGTCCCCGAGCGCAACCTGCTCGCGTTCCTCAACCTGCTGGGGGTGGACCTGCTCCCCCCGCACGCGGCGCGCGTCCCGCTCACCTTCGCGCTGGCGGAGGGCGCGGCCGAGGACGCCGTGGTCCCCGCGCGCACCCCGGTGGCCGCCGTGCCCCGCGAGGGCGAGGCGGAGCCGCCGGTGTTCGAGACCGAGCGCGAGCTGGTGGTGACCCGCTCGCGGCTGGTGGCCGCGCTGGTGCGCGACCCGCTGCGCGACCGCGGCACCGACGCCTCGGCGCGGGCGGCGGGCGGCCTCCCCTTCCAGGTGTTCCGCGGAGAGTCGCCGCTGGAGCACCGCCTGTACCTGGGCGACCCGCGCCTCGGCACGGAGGGCGCGAAGACGGTGACGCTGCGCTTCGCGCCGGCCGCGGCGGAGGTCCCCTGGCCGGGGTGGATCCGCTGGTCGTACCGGGCGGCGGAGGGGTGGGTCCCGCTCCCGCCGGGGGCGGTGTCGCAGGGGGCGGACGGGTGGCGCGTGACGCTCCCCGGGCTCCCCACCGTGCCGGAGACCGAGGTGCTGGGGAGGCGCGGCGCCTGGCTCTCGGGCGAGCTGACGACCCCGCTGCGCGAGCGCGGCGTCGTGCCGGAATACGGCTGGGTCGCCCCGCCGGCCGGGCTGCGCGGCGGCGAGCGCGACGACCGCGTGTACCCGTTCGGGTGGGCGGAGCCGCGCGACGCCTGGTACCTGGCGGCCCCGGCGGTGTTCGCGCTCGCCGGGGCGCGGGCCGTGCTGCGGGTGGAGCCCGACCCGGCCCACCGCGTGCTCCCCGCCGGCGACCTGGTGCTGGTGTGGGAGTACGGCGCGCCGGGCGGCGCGTGGAAGGAGCTGGGGCGCTCCTCGGACCGGGAGGAGTCGGTGGGCGGCGACACCTCGCTGTTCCGCGACGGCACCCGCGCCTTCACCGCCGGGGGGAGCGTGGAGTTCCGCGTCCCGGCGGACTGGGCGAAGGGCACGGTGGGCGGGACCGAGCGGCTGTGGCTGCGGGCGCGGGTGGCGCAGGGCGGCTACGGCACCGACGACGCCGCCTACCCGCCGGTGCTGCTGCGCGTCCGGCTGGACGCGCAGCTCGCCGTCCCGCCCGTCGCCTCCGTGGAGTCGCAGGTGAAGATGCAGGCCGCCGGGCTGGTGCCCGACGCGGTGCTCGCCGGGGGCGCGGCGGCCGAGCCGCACAAGGACTTCTTCCCCTTCGGCGAGACGCCGCGCATCGGCGACGCGGTGTACCTGTCGTGCCGCGCCCTGGCCGACAAGCCGGGCGCAAAGGTCACGCTGTCCGTGGTCCTCACCAACCCGGCGGACCCCAGCGGCACGCCGCGCCCCGCGCTCGCGAACGGGGTGGTGCTGAGCTGGGAGTACTGGAACCGCGCCACCGGCCGCTGGGAGCTGCTGGGCACCTCCCGCTCGGACGGCGCGGCGGGCAAGACGGACTTCGAGCTGGCGGACGGGACCAA
Source organism: Longimicrobiaceae bacterium (assembly GCA_036389055.1). GTDB lineage: Bacteria > Gemmatimonadota > Gemmatimonadetes > Longimicrobiales > Longimicrobiaceae > JAFAYN01. The sequence goes on from DASVQR010000177.1 coordinate 24,216, forward strand.
GGCGTTCACCGCGGGATCGGCGGCGGCGCCGGCGCAGGTCACCTTCGTGCGCCCGGCCGACATGGGCGAGGTGGAGGTGGACGGGCGCAGCGAGCCCTGGATCCGCGCGCGCCTCTCCGAGGGCAACTACGGCCGCGAGGCCGCGTACGAGAAGTCCACGGCGGTCTACCCCGGCACCACGGTCCCCGTCTACCTGCTCACCCCGGCCGACGTCCGTCCGCCCTCCGTCCGCTCGGTGCAGGTGGCGTACGACTACACGGCCCCCTTCGCGCCGGTGCCGCTGGTGGCGACGGAAAACGACTTCGCCGTGGCGCGCCCGGCGGACGGGGCGGGGCTCGCGGCGCCGTTCGTCCCCTTCGTCCCCCCCGCCGAGACGGAGCCGGCGCTGTACCTGGGGTGGGAGCGGCCGGGCGACGCGCGCGGCTTCGACAACCGCCTGAACACGCTGTACCTGGGGGCCGTGGCCGCCACCTACGACGCGCTGGCGGCGGACGCGGCGGTACCGGAGCCGGCCAGCGTGGTGTGGGAGTTCTGGGACGGCGCGCGCTGGGCGCACCTGGGCGCGCGCGACGAGACGGCCGGCTTCACCCGCCGCGGGCTGCTGGCCTTCGTGGGGCCGCCCGTGTTCCCGGCGTCCACCCGCTTCGGGAGGACGGCGTTCTGGCTGCGGGCGCGGCTGGAGCGCGGCGGCTACCCGGTGCCCCCGGTGCTGGAGCGGGTGCTGGCGAACACCACCTGGGCCTCGCACACCGTGCTCACCACGGACGAGGTGCTGGGCTCCGGCAACGGCGAGCCCGGGCAGGGCTTCCGCACCACCCGCGCGCCGGTGCTCCCGGGGGAGACGCTGGAGGTGCGCGAGCCGGAGCTTCCCCCTGCCGCGGAGCGCGAGGCGATCCTGGCCGGGGCCGGGCCGGACGCGATCCGGGTGGTGGAGGACGAGGCGGGGCGCCCGGCCGAGGTGTGGGTGAGGTGGACGCGGGTGCCCGACTTCTTCGGCTCGGGGCCGCGCAGCCGCCACTACACGCTGGAGCGCTGGAGCGGCGAGATCAGGTTCGGCGACGGGCGGCGCGGGATGATCCCGCCGCGCGGCCGCGGCAACCTGCGCCTGTCCGCCTACCTGTCCGGCGGCGGCCCCGAGGGGAACCGCCCCGCCGGGAGCGTGGCGCGGCTGCGCACCACCGTCCCCTACGTGGTCGCCGCCGCCAACCCGGAGCCCGCCGCGGGCGGCGCCGCCGGGGAGACGGCGGCGCAGGCGCGGCTGCGGGGCCCGCGCACCATCCGCCACCGCGACCGCGCCGTGGCGCTGGCCGACTACGAGGACCTGGCTTTCGAGGCGTCGCCCGAGCTGGCGCTGGCGCACGCCGTCCCGCCGGGGGTGGAGTCGGTGGGGACGGTGGCGCTGGTGCTGGTCCCCCGCGGCGCGGAGGCCCGCCCGGCGCCCAGCCTGGAGCTGATCGCCCGGGTGCGGGAGCACCTGGAGGCCCGCGTGTCCCCCACGGTGGACCTGGTGGTGCAGGGGCCGGACTGGGCGCGCGTGGTGGTGAGCGCCGAGGTGGTGCCGGCGCGGCTGGAGGCCGCCAGCGACGTGCACGCCGCCGTGCTGGCGCGCATCGCCGCCTTCCTGCACCCGCTCACCGGCGGGGCGGGGGGCGAGGGGTGGCCGTTCGGGCGGCGCCCGCACAGGTCCGACCTGTACGCGCTGGTGGAGGACACGCCGGGGGTGGACCACGTCCGCGCCCTGGAGGTGGAGACGGAGGAGATGCCGCACCCGGAGCGCTCGCTGGTCTACGGCGGCGAGCACCGGATCACCGTCGTCGGCCTGGCCGACGCCTGACCCGGGAGCCCCGCGTGCCGATCCCGCTGCCGAACCTGGACGACCGCACCTTCGCCGACTTCGTCGAGGAGGCGCGCACCATGATCCCGGGGCTGGCCCCCGGCTGGACGGACCACAACCCGTCCGACCCGGGGATCACCCTGGTGGAGCTGTTCGCCCACCTGGCGGAGATGATGGTGTACCGCACCAACCAGGTGCCGGACGCCAACCTCCGCGTCTTCCTCAAGCTGCTGGACGGCGGCTCCGGCGACCTGCGCGGCGCCGTGGAGCCGGGCGGCGCCGCGCTGGACGACGCCCTGCGCCGCGGCGTGCTGCGCCTGCGCGAGCGGGAGCGCGCCGTGACGCGCGGCGACTACGAGACGCTGGCGCTGGAAACCTTCAACGCCTGGCTGGCCGGGCTCCGGGAGGCCGAGGCCGCCGATACGCCCGACGAGTGGTTCGCCTGGCTGTCGCGGGTGCGGCCGCAGGAGGCCGCCGGCCTGTCGGTGGAGCAGGCGTGGGCCGGGCGCGAGGCGTGGTGGGCGCGCGAGTGGTGGGGCCCCGCGGGGCTCGTGCGCGGCTCCGACCCGCTCCCCTCCGGCGTGCGGCCGGTGGAGCGCGCCTTCTGCGTCCCCCGCCGCAACCTGAACGCCGGCACCGAGGCCGAGCGGACCGCGGCCGAGCCCGGGCACCTCAGCCTGGTGGTGCTCCCCCGCCCGGCGCCGCCGGCGGATGCCGACGCCCCGCCCTCGTACGCCGGGCTCGCCCCCGACTGGCCGCTGCGCCGCGCGCTGTGGAGCTGGCTGGACCCGCGGCGGATGCTGACCACCCGCCACCACGTGGTGGGGCCCACCTACGTGCCGGTGCGGGTCCGGGTGCGGGTGATGAGCCGCCCCGACGTCCCCGACGCGCAGCTGGGCGCGGTGCAGGCGGAGCTGGAGCGCTTCTTCGACCCGCTCCGCGGCGGGGTGGAAGGCGAGGGGCGCGCCTTCGGGCGCGACGTGTACGCCTCCGAGCTGTACGCCGCGCTGGAGCGGCTCCCCGTGGTGGACCACGTCCCCTTCCTGGAGCTGCTCCCCGGGTGCGGGCCGGGCGAGCCGGGGTGCGTGGCCGCGCCGGAGCTGCGCTCCGCCGACGGCCGCACCCAGGTGGGGCTCGCCATGGCGCAGCACCACCTCCCGCTGCTCCGCGTGGTCCGCGGCGACGTGCAGGTGTCCACCCACACCGTCCCCGTGCGGGTGGCGGTGGAGGCCACCCGCAACCGCGCGGTGGACGAGGCCGCCGCCCGCCGCGACCTGCGCGCCGCCGCCGAGCGCTACTTCGCGCAGCCGGCCGAGGGCTACACCGTGGCCGGGCTGCGCACCGAGCTGCGCCGCCTGGCCGCCGTCAACGAGCGGCAGGCGGTGGCGGTGCGCTTCGACGCCGACCCCGCGCACCTCGCCCTCGACGCCTCCGGCGCCGTCGTCGGCCTGCGCCTCTCCGACCGCGAGATGGCGGAGGTGCGCGTGTCCCTGGACCTCCGCTGACCGACCCATGGCGACGCGCGAACCGCTCGACCTGCTCCGCCTCCTCCCGGCCCCCTTCCAGCAGACCGTCTCCGCCGACGGCCGGGACGCCGCCGGGCCCAGCTGGCTGGCGCTCTTCCTCCGGGCCTTCCAGGGGGTGCTGACCGAGCTGGAAGGGGAGATCGACGACGTCCACCGGACCTTCGACCCCGACGACGCGCCCCGGGAGTTCCTGGAGTGGCTGGGCGGCTGGGTGGCGCTCTCCTTCCGCGCCGACCTGGAGGACGCCCGCCGCCGCGAGTTCATCCGCCGGGCGGTGACGCTGTACCGCCGCCGCGGCACGCGCCGCGGGCTGGAGGAGATCCTGGAGGTGCACACCGGCCTCCCCCCGGCCGACGTGGAGGTCAACGAGCTCGTCTCGTCGTTCCAGCTCGGCGTCAGCTCGCGCATCGGCGCCGACACGCTGTTCGCCGGCGGGGCGCCCCACTTCTTCCGGGTGCGGCTGCGCGCCCCCACCGCCGAGCCCGCCGACCTCCGCCGCCTGCGCGAGGTGGCCACGGCGGTGATCGAGGCGGAGAAGCCCGCGCACACCCGGTACGTGCTTGACCTGACCACGCCGACGACCTGAGACCCGGACAACCGAGCATGGCCGAAGAGCTTGCCATCAAACGCCTGAGGTACTTCAACCACCAGTTCCTGCGGGTGGAGGACTTCCAGGAGGAGCAGGACTACCACCTGCGCATGCGCCGCCGCCTCAACCGGGTGCTGCACACCTGGGGCGTCGCCGAGGGGCTGGGGGTGACCGCCGCCGCGGGGGCGAACTCCGTCAGGGTGGCGCCGGGGACGGCGATCGACGAGCAGGGGCGCGAGATCGTCCTGCTCACCGAGCGCGTGGAGCGGCTGGCGACGTACGCGACCAGGACGGTGTTCGTCACCCTCCGCTACCTGGAGGAGCCCACCGACGAGACCGACGAGACCGGCACCGGGCTGGAGGCCCGCCGCTGGACCGAGCGCGCCGAGGTGAAGGTGGTGGACGCGGCCCCCGCCCGGCAGGGCGAGACCCTGCTGCTGGCACGGGTCAACCTGGCCGCCAACGGCACCGTCGCCTCCGTGGACGAGGGCGACGTGTCCATGCGGCGGCGCTACGCCGGCGTGGTGGGCGGCGACCTGGAGGTGCGCAGCCTGGCGCTCGCCTCGGAGGGGCGCCCCGCCGCCGAGTACCCGCTCTTCCGCTGGGGCGCGGCGAACCGGGCCGACCTGGCGGGGAGCCTGTCCGTCTCCGCCAGGGTGGCGGTGGGGCTGGCGGCGGCGGACGCCCCGGTCCACGTGGCCGGCGGGAACTGGGACCTCGCCGCGGGCGAGGGCGACGTCAAGATCGGCAGCGCGACGCACCGGCTGAAGATGGGCGTGGCGCTGACCGGCGGGGGGGCCGGCGACGCGCGCATCCGCTCCCAGGGCGGGACCGGACGGCTCGTCCTGGGGAGCGGCACCACGGACGTGCTGGCGGTCAAGGACGGCCGCGTCGGCATCGGCACGCTGGACCCCAAGGCGGCGCTGAACGTCCCGGAGAGCGGCCTGCAGATCGGCTTCGGCCCCACGGCGGCGAACAGCTTCCACTTCGTTTCCGACGAGATCCCCGCCGGCGCGCCCCGCGCGCTCCGCCTCTACGGCGGCAACTACGGCTCGGGCACCCACCTGCTGTCGGTCACGGCGGCCGGGCGGGTGGGGATCGGCACCGCCAGCCCGGCCGCCCGGCTCCAGGTGGCGGGCGGGGCGATCATGCCCGCCGCCGGCAACACGGCCGAGTCGGGGATCATGTTCCCGGAGAACCCCGGCCAGGGCGGCGGCGACGCGGCGTGGATCCGCTACTACGCGCGCACCGGCGAGCACACCACCCTGGAGATCGGCACCTCCAACGACCCCGAGGACCACATCGCGCTGATGTCGTCCGGCGGCGTCGGCATCGGCACCGTCACGCCCGAGGACAAGCTGCACGTGCAGGGCAGCGTGCGCCTGCTCGGCGACAGCAACCCGCTGCGGATCACCGGCCGCTACACCGGGTTCCCGAACCTGGCAAACCAGAACGCCGAGATCAGCAACGACACCGGCGACCACCGGACGCTGATGATCGTCGGCAACAAGTCCGGGGGCGGGCCGCGGCGGGTGTCCGTGTGGGAGTGGCTGGACGTGTTCGGGCCGCTGAACGTCACCGGCGACATCCTGTCCGGCGCGGCCCCCGGCTCCAAGTTCATCTTCCACACCCGCGGCAACTTCGCCGGCGACTCGCTGCACGTCACCTGGGACGACGCCCAGGGGAACTGGCAGTGGGGCAAGGGGCTCATGCTGCGCCGCAGCGACGGCGCGTTCGGCATCGGCACTGGCGACCCCAAGGACAAGCTTCACGTGCACGGCAACGTGCGCATGCTCACCGACACCAACCCGCTCCGCTTCACCTCCGTCTGGTCCGGCTTCCCCGACGGGACCACCAACCAGGCCGAGATCTGCAACGACACCAGCGGCCACAAGACGCTGATGATCATCGGCAACCGGTCCTGGGACGGGGGCACGCGCCGGGTGTCGGTGTGGGACCGGCTGGAGGTGACCGGCAGCTTCGCGCTGAACACCGGTACCGGCTCGTTCCTGATGGAGGAGATGAGCGGGGTGACGCACATCAACAACACCTACGTCCTCCGCCCGCACGCCAACAAGCACGGCTCCATCGGCCACCCCAGCTACCTGGTCCGCAACATCTACGTGTGGGACCTGTTCCGGAGCTACACGTACGACAACTCGGACCTGCGGGTCAAGGAGAACTTCCGCCCCGTGGAGACCCCGCTCGACAAGCTGATGCGGCTCAACGGGCGGATGTACGACATGAAGCCGGAGTTCGCCACCGGGCCGGAGGAGCGCCTCAAGGACAACCTGGGCTTCGTGGCCCAGGAGGTGGGCGAGGTGTTCCCGCAGCTGATGGTGTACGAGAAGGAGTCGGACCGCTACTATCTGAACTACAACGGGATCATCCCCGTGCTCGTGGAGGCCGTCAAGGAGCTCAAGACCGGGGTGGACGCCGCCGGGGATGCGCGGGACCGGGAGATCCGCGCGCTCCGGGGAGCCCAGGCGGAGCTCGCCGCGCGGCTCGCCGCCCTGGAGGGCGGGCCGGCCCGGGTCGGATAAACCAACATCAAGCCGGAACGGAGTGCATCGATGAAAGAGCAGATCGAGAAGCGCCTCCAGGAGCTGCGGGGCGAGTACGAGGAGGGGCAGCGGATGCTGGCGGACCTCCAGGCCCGCCAGAACAGCCTGCACGAGACGCTGCTGCGGATCGCCGGCGCCATCCTGGCGCTGGAGGAACTGATCCAGGAGCCCGGCCCGCTCGCCGAAGGCGGCGAATCGGCCGGCGGAGGCGAGTCGCAGCAGGGCTGACTGGGGGAGGACGGAAGACGGGAGGCCCCGGCCGATGGATCGGCCGGGGCCTCCCGCTTCTTTTTTCACCCGTCCGCCGGCCCGGGGCCGGCCGCGCTCACAGGTACTTGCCCACGATCCTGCGGATGTCGCTCAGGGTGGCCTCCCGGAACTCCGGGTCTCCCGCCTTCTCGGCGGCGCTGCACAGGTGGGCCACCAGCTTCAGGTCGGTCTCCTCCACGGCCACCTGGAAGTCGGCGCCGGCCAGCTTGTGGAAGGTGAGCATCTCCCGCCCCGTGTACAGGGGCGCGTGCGGCTTGCGGAGTCCGAACAGGCTCGCGAGAGTGGGCATCCGGTTCTGTTCCTGCGCAAAGCGTTGTGGAGCGTCGGTGATTGTGGGAAGCTATGTACGGAAAAAAGGTGCCAGCCCGGGCGGGGGAAAACGGCTCCGCGGCTGCCGGAACGGCCCAAACGGCGCTGGACGGAGGGGTTACGGGATCGCGCGCCGATTCGCGGCCCGGCGGCGGCAGGACGGAGCTGCGGCGGGCGCGGCGTATGCGTGCCGGACCGGGGCCGACGAGCGACCTTTCCGCCGAGAGACAGGGGGCAGACGCGATGAGCCGCAGGCCGATCCAGGCGACGATCCGCACCCGTGGGGACGACGGGGGTCCCGACCTGGCCGCGCAGCTGCGGGAGGCGCTCTCGTCCTGGGCCAGCGGGGTGGCCGTGCTGGCCGCGACGGACGGCGAGGAGGCGGAGGCGATCACCGTGACCGCCTTCAGCGCGGTGTCCATGGACCCGCCGCTGGTGCTCGTGTGCGTGGGCGTTCACTCGCCGATCCTGCCGACGCTGCTGGAGGCGCGGCGCTTCACCGTCGGCTTCCTGGCCGAGGACGACCGGCGCACGGCCAGCTACGTGGCGCAGCGGCTGCCGCTGGACCGGCCGCTGTTTCCCGAGGAGGGCGACCCGGTGATGGAGGGCGCCCTGGCGACGCTGGTGTGCCGGCTGTGGGAGGACCATCCCGGCGGCGACCACCGGATTCTGGTCGGGGAGGTGGAGCGGGTGGAGCTGGGGCGGGACGCGGGGCCGCTGCTGTACTACCGCCGCGAGTACCGTGGATTTTCAGAGAAAGGAAAGCGGGGCTGAGGAACGGCCGAGCTGCCGGGTTCGGGCGTGCCCCCGCTGGCGCGGGGTCGGGCTGCGGCTCCGTAGCAGACGAAACGACCGTCTGCAACGGAGGCGAGCCCGCACGATACTGCTGTGCGGTCTCGCCGCTTCGCGCTCGCATCCCTCACGCGGGGCTTCGCGCTGGCGTCCGCGGGGGCCACCACCCGGCGGCCTGAGAGCCGCCACCCTCCCCCGTGCCGGGGGAGGGCTGTCCGGAGTTCGGCTTTGTCGTGCTCCCCCTCTCCCCTTGTGGGAGAGGGGGCCGGGGTGAGGGGTAGACCCGGGTGCGGAGCCTGCCCTCGTCAGCTACGCGCGCCCTCCCGGCCGCCCCGGTAGGTGCGGCGCACGCCGGGCGTGGCGGCGTACGCCACGACGGCCGCGTTGACGACGGCGGCGGTCCACCCCTCCCGGATGCCGATGCTCACCTGCCAGAGGCTCCCCGCCACGCCGATCCCGTAGACGAGCAGGGTCAGGTGCCAGGCCCAGGGACGGAGCCGCCACGAGGCGTGGGCGAGGACCGCGAGCACCAGGCCGACGAAGAGGAGGAACAGCCAGGTCCGGTCGCCGAACAGGAGGACCATCTGCTCGCTTCCGCCGGAGACCACCAGGGCGTCGCGGAACCCGGTGGAGACGGCGCTCCCGGCCGCCATGAGGAGGCACGCGAGGGCGCCCACCGCGTGAACGGCGGTCAGGACGTGGATGAACACGGGACGCTCTCCCGCCCTCACCCGCGCGCGCGGCGGGCGGCGGCCGGGCGCCAGAGGTGGCCCAGGCGCCGGGGCTCCACGGAGTGGCGCAGGACCGCGGCGTCCTCCTCCTCGCCGGCGTGGCCCGCGAGGCCGCCCTGGAACAGCACGTCCAGCGGCTCGCCGGGGCGGCGCGCGCGGGTGCAGACGCCCCACAGGCCCTCCCTGCGGAGCCGCACCAGGTCGCCCGCCGCGGGCGCCGGGGAGTCCGGCCTCCCCAGCGGCCGCACCCCCTCGCCCCAGCCGTCGAGGTAGTCCCGCACCCCGTCCCCGTCGGAGCCGGCGAGGCCCCTGTGCTTCAGCCCCGCTGCGGTCAGGACCTCGGCCGCGAAGTCGCCCGCCACGGACAGGTCGCTCCCCCGGCGCCGCCCTTCCCGCTCCCCCCAGAGCCCCACCAGCTGCGCCAGCGCGGCGGGGAGGTCGGCGTACTCGCCCATGGGGCCGCCCGGCACGGTCCAGGCGCGGGGCTCGCGGCCGGGGCTCCAGAAGTAGCGGAGCGCCTTGCCGCGCACCCCGCCTCCGCGGATCCCGCCGCCCCCGCCCACCTCGGGCTCCCCCGCCAGCCGCGTCACGCGCCCCTCCGCGTCCGTCCCCACCACCAGGTAGAGCGCTCCCCCCGCCGCGACCACCACGTCCCCCGGCTCCGCGGGGCGCCCGGGCACCGCGAAGGCGCCCTGCTCGTCCTCCTCCACGCCCCGCTCCCCCAGGAAGAGCACCCCGTCCCCCCGGCGCTCCGCCGCGCGCAGCAGCTCCACCGCCGCTCCGGAGCGGAACTCCGCCTCCAGCCCCTCCACCACCTCGCGGACGCGGGCCAGCGCGGGAGCGAGCGACTCCTCGTGCGCGGCGTGGTGCGCGGCCGCCGCCTCCGCGTCCCGCGCCAGGTCGAGCGACCAGCGGAGCTCGTCCTCGTCCCCGGAATATTCCATCGCGTCCCCCTCCCCCAGCTCCGCCGGCGCGGGGGCGGCCGGCTCCGGCACCGTGGCGCCCGCCGCCGGCTCCTCCTCCCCCTCCACGGACATGATCGCCACCGGCCCGCCCGGCGCGGGGGGAGGGGGAGTGATCCGCGGCTTCTGCGGGCAGGTCACGGTCAGCCGCGCCTTTTCCGGAGGGCGCCCGGAGTACAGGCCGAAGTTCACCGCCCAGTCGTAGACGTTGGGGAGAGGCCGGCCGTTGTCCCTCGCCCAGGCGTCCAGGATCCTTCCCTGCTCCACGAACTCCCACTTCCTGGGCCAGAACCCCTTCTCGATGATCCATTCCCGGCGCGGCGCGAAGGCCGGCGTGTCGATCACGGACCAGCCGAGCGCCAGGGCGGTCACCGCCTCCGCGAAGTCCTCGTGCACGTCGGTCCCCGCGTAGCTGCTGGCGAACCCCTTCTCCTCCCACCGCTTCTCCACCTCCGCGTCGTGCTTCTTCACCTCGTCCGGGGTGGCCGGCGGGGGGAGCGGGATGGGGACGAGCGGCCGGTCGGGGTTCCGCAGCCCGAACAGCCTCCCCACCGGCTTCCACCCGGTGACCACGTTCGGCGGACGGGTGAGGTCGTTCCACAGGAAGCCGAGCGGGTTGGGGTTGTTCACCACCCAGCCGGTGCGCTCCGCGTACTCCGTGACCAGGTCGCGGGCGGCCGAGCCCACGTACCGCGCGTACACCCCCCCGGCCAGGAAGAGCAGGGACGCCCCCGCCGTGGTCGGGGCCCCGGCGAGCCAGTGGATGATCTGGGTGCGCTCGCGGTCGGGGAGGGCCGCGTTGGCGAGGGCCACGTGCGCGAGCTCGTGGATGAAGGTCTCCACGAAGTGGTAGTCCTCGTCCGTGAACTCTCCCGACTCGGGGTGGAGGCTCATCACCCGGTCCGTGTCGGAGATGAGGACCACGCGCTGCGGGAAGGGGAGGTGCATCCCGGCCGCGCCCCCGATGCCGGCGCCGGGGACGCGCAGCACGGCCACCGGGCCCACCGCGTCCAGGAACTCGCGCGGGAGCTGCATCAGCGTCTCCGTCATCAGGAGCACCGCGCGGCGCCCGTGCAGGTCGTTCCACCGGAGCGACCGCAGCCCGGGGTGCACCCGGTAGTCGTCCACCGGAATGGGGCCGTCGGTGGGCAGGGGGCCCACCATCACGTGGACGGCCGCCCTGGCGACGTGGCGCGCGTCCCGGGTGATCGCCACGACGTCCGTGCGGGGGAGGCGGAACCCCTCGTGCGCCCGGAACTCCCCGGTCTCCTTCACCACCCGCCCCACGTCCGGGTGGCTGACCACCCAGCTCGCCTCGGCGGGCCTGCCGTCCACCTCCAGCGCGAAGTGCCACCCCAGGCCGGGGAACACCAGCTTCCAGGGCGGATCGATGCGGGCGCGCGGCTTCGTGGGAGCGGAGGGCATGCTCGGGCCGGGAGGAGGGTGGGACCGGCGGAGGGAGCGGGAGAGTCCCCGGCTCCCCGCCGCGGTCCGAAAGGCACGGGCGGCGCCGGGGCCGCGCGGGGATGCATCGCACCGGGTCCAGGCTCCCGCGGGCGGGTGCCGGTGCGTGCGGCGCTTCTACAGCCTCGGCACCAGCAGCCGCGTGAGCTCCACCGCCTGGTTCCGCAGGGTCACGGGGTCGCCTTCCGGGGACATCACCTGCACGCGGGCGGCGACCGAGCCCTTCCGCGCTCCCACGGTGGCGATCGCGAGCGGTCCGGCCTCCCCGCCCACGTAGAACGCCTCGTCGCCGATCCCCGGCAGGTCCTGCGCCTCGTCGCGCTGCACGATCTCCGTCGCCCTGCGCGCCGACTCGAGCCGGGCCACGTCCGGGCGTACCTCCGCGATGACGGCCACGCCGCCCCCGACCATCCAGGTGCAGTCCTGGACGTCCTCCTTCGTGGAGGGCACTCCGGTGAGCGGTCCGCCTCCCATGATGGTCCCGACCTCCTCCGCGCGAAGCAGCGCGCAGGGGCTCCGCACCGCGGCCGCATCGCCGGCGTCGCGCGAGGCGCACCCGGCGAGGATCAGTGGAGCGACCAGGGCGGCCAGGAGGCGGGTGCTGCGGACGGGCACGGCTCGGTCGTGGGGGGACATGGACTCCGGTTCCGGGCGGGGAGGGCGAGCGGCCTGCGCGACGAGTGCAAGCTAGTCGGCCGGATCGGAGCGGGACAGGCCTGCCGGGCCCCGTCGTGCCGCACGACGTAGGCCGTGCCGGGTGGATCAGGGCACGGAGCACGTCCAGCCGGATGTGCGCCACGTCGCCGCCGTGGCGCTCTCCAGGTTCCCGCCGCTTCGTCAGAGCCTCGCCCGCCGCAGCAGCTGCGCGTTGACGGCGACGATTACCGTGCTGAGCGACATCAGCACCGCGCCGACGGCGGGGGACAGGAGGATCCCCCAGCCGTACGCCACGCCGGCCGCCAGCGGGATCGCGACGACGTTGTAGCCGGCGGCCCACCACAGGTTCTGGATCATCTTGCGGTACGTCGCGCGCGACAGCGCCACGATGCGGGCGACGTCGCGCGGGTCGCTCCTCACCAGCACCACGTCGCCGGCCTCCACCGCCACGTCGGTCCCCGCCCCGATCGCCACGCCCACGTCGGCGGCGACCAGCGCGGGGGCGTCGTTGACCCCGTCGCCCACCATGGCGACGCGCTTCCCCCGCGCCTGGAGCTCGCGGATGCGGTCGGCCTTGTGCTCGGGGAGCACCTGCGCGAACACGGTGTCGATCCCGAGCTCCTTCGCCACGGCGTCTGCGACGGCGCGGGAGTCGCCGGTGAGCATCACCACTTCCATCCCGGCCTCGTGCAGCCGCCGCACCGCCTCCGCCGACTCCGGGCGCACGGCGTCCGCCGTGGCGAACGCGGCCAGCGCCCGGCCGCCCTCCAGCAGGTAGACCGCGGAGCGCCCCGCGCCCGCCGCGCGCTCCGCCGCCTCCGCCAGCGCCGGGGGAAGCTCCGCTCCCTCCGCGGCGAGCAGGTTCGGCCCGCCCACGCGCAGCTCGCGCCCCTCCACCCGCGCGCGGACGCCCCGCCCGGGGATCGCCGCGAACTCCTCCGCCGGGGGCGGGACGATGCCGCGCTCCTCGGCGCTCGTGACCACGGCGCGGGCCACCGGGTGCTCGGAGTCGCGCTCCACCGCCGCGGCAAGGCGCAGCGCCTCGTCGGGCGCGACCCCGTCCGCGACCGCGACGTCCACCACGCGCTGCTCCCCGAGCGTCAGCGTCCCCGTCTTGTCGAACACCACCGCGGTGAGGCCGCGCGCCTCCTCCAGCCCGCGCCGGTCCCTCACCAGCAGCCCGCTCCGCGCGCCCAGCGTGGTGGAGATGGCGACCACCAGCGGCACCGCCAGCCCCAGCGCGTGCGGGCAGGCGATCACCAGCACCGTCACCATCCGCTCCACCGCGAACGCGGGGTCGCCGGGGCGCAGCGCCAGCCAGGCCAGCAGCGTCGCGATCCCCGCCGCCACGGCGACGATGGTAAGGTAGAACGCCGCGCGGTCCGCGAGCGCCTGCGCGCGCGAGCGGGAGGTCTGCGCCTGCTCCACCAGCCGCATGATCCCCGCGAGCGCCGTCCCTTCGCCGGTGCCCGTCACCCGCACGCGCAGCGACCCCTCGCCGTTGACCGTGCCGGCGACCACCGTCTCGCCTGGGTGCTTCCGCACCGGCCGCGACTCGCCGGTGAGCATGGACTCGTTCACCGAGCTCTCGCCCGAGAGCACCTCGCCGTCGGCGGGGACGGCGGCGCCGGGGCGCACCAGCACCACGTCGCCGGCGCGCAGGGCGTCCACCGGCACCTCCTCCGTCCCGTTCCCCGCCAGGCGCAGCGCCGTGTCGGGCAGCAGCTTCGCCAGCTCGCGGAGCGCGCCCTGCGCCCGGGTGATGGAGCGCATCTCGATCCAGTGCCCCAGCACCATGACGGCGATCAGCGTCGCCAGCTCCTCCCAGAGCGGCATTCCCGGGAAGCCGAGCAGCACCGCCGCGCTGAACGCGAAGGCCACCGAGATGGCGAGCGAGATCAGCGTCATCATCCCCGGCAGCCGGTCGCGCAGCTCGGCCGCGGCGCCCCGCAGGAACACCAGCCCGCCGTACAGGAACACCGCCGTGCCGAACACGGGCGGGATCCACCGCGAGCCGGGGAACGCCGGCGCGTGCCAGCCGGTCAGCGACGCCAGCATGTGCCCCCAGACGACGACGGGGAGGGTGAGCGCCAGCGTCAGCCAGAACTTGCGCCGGAACATCTCCACGCTGTGCCCGGCGTGCTTGTCGTGCCCGCCGTGGTCCCCGTGCGCGTGGCCTCCGGCGTGTCCGCCGTGCGGCACCTCCGGGTGCAGGGGGTAGCCGGGCTCGGCGGGCGGGTCGTGGGGATCCGCGGCGCCGTGGTGGTGGGCGTAATGGGCGTGGGGATCGGGATCGGCCATGCGCTTCCTCCCGTCGGGACAGGGTGGCGTCCGGACCTTGCTTGCCGTGCCCGCGGGTCAGCGCCCCGTGTGCGGGCAGATGCCGGGCGGGACAGCCGAAGACCGGTGCGCGCAGAGCAGGTGCGTCCACGCGGGGGAGCCGGCGTGCTCGCAGTGCTCCGCGTGCGCGCCGCCCCGCGGGAGCGGGTGGGCCATCACCAGCCCGGTCGCCCACACCAGCGCGAGCGACGCCGCGGCGCCCAGCAGCGAGCGGCGGGTGACGTGGCTGCGCGCCCGCACCTCCTCGCCGGCCAGGCGGCGGATGCGCCGGGCGAACAGGTCGCCGCCGCGGATCCCCACGCCGATGCCGGGGCGCGGCGCCGGCTGCCACTCGGCCACGCGCAGCAGCGCCGAGGCGAGCGCGAGCGGCTGCCCCCGGCGGGCCGCGTCGTCCGCGCGGATCTCGGCCTCGTCGGCGCAGTCCTGGGCCAGCCTGCGCAGCACCGGGATCCAGAACAGCGCGTGCCCCACGAAGCGCAGCACGGAGAGCGTGAGCGGGTCCCGCCGGTCCGCGTGGACGCCCTCGTGCGCGATCACGGCGGCCAGCTCCGCGGGGGTGAGCCGATGGCCAAGCTCGCGGGTCAGGTAGATGCGGGGGCGCAGCCAGCCGGCGGTGAAGGCGGGGACGGGGAGCCCGCGCGCCACCCGGATCCGCTCCGGGTCCACGCCGGCGGAGCGCGCGGCCGCCTCGATGCCGCTCCCGGCTTCGGGCCGCTCCCACTCCACCGCCGCCAGCGTCCGCTTCAGCAGGCGCGCGGCCTGCACGCGGTCCCACGTGGCGTAGGCGAGCCCGGCGGCGAGCAGGGCGTGGATCAGGTCGTGGACGGGGCGCAGGAAGTGGTGCAGCGCGATCAGGCAGAGCGGCCCCAGGTGGTCCGCGCCCAGGACGAGCCGGTCCATCCCGCCGGCGACGTGGTGCCCCACGATGGGGCTCATCCCCAGCAGGATCAGCCCCCCCACCGCGAACAGGAGCAGGCGCCGCCGGCGGTCGCCGCGCGCGCTCACGGCTCCTCCTCCTGGAGCCGGCGGTCGATCAGCCGCCGCAGCTCGGCCAGCTCGGCGCGGTCGCGCTCCGCCAGCGCGTCCACGAACGAGGCGGCGAGGGCGCGCGGCTCGAAGGCGAGCATCCCCTCCACCACGCGCCGCGACACGTGGGCGCGGAACTCCTCCTCCGTCCAGCAGGCGCGGTAGTGGAAGATGCCCTCGGCCTTGTCCCGCGCCAGCAGGCCCTTGTCCACCAGCTTGTTGAGCACGGTGACCACGGTGAGGTGCGCCACCTCGTGCTCGCGCAGCACGCGCTCGTGGACCTCGCGGGCCGTCCCTGGCGTGGCGAGCGCCCAGACCACGCGCATCACGCGGGCTTCCAGGTCGCCCAGCACCTTGGCGAGACCTTCCGCGGAGAGGCGCACGGTGTCGTGCAGGTGGAGCGAGTCCGGGTCGGGCTTCCTGCCGTCGGTGGGCTCGTGCATGCGGGGCGTCCTGGAATGGGCTCGGGAACGGCGTGAGCTGCGGGTTCGGGCGTGCCCCCGGCTGCGCCGGGGTCGGGCTGCGGCTCCGTAGCAGACGATACGACCGTCTGCAACGGAGGCGAGCCCCGGCAAACTGCCGCCGGGTCTCGCCGCTTCGCGCTCGCATCCCTCACGCGGGGCTGGCGCTGGCGTCCGCGGGGGCCCCCACCCGGCGGCTTTATCGCCGCCACCCTCCCCCGTGCCGGGGGAGGGCTTCCCGGAGGTCAGGGATCGGCGCGCCGTGGCGGGCCCCCTCCCCCCGGCCCCCTCCCCTGCAAGCGGGAGAGGGGGAGAACTGCTTGCTGCCCGACGGGGCGGCGGCAGGTTCCATTCCCCATCCGCCGGGTGGCGGTGCGGAAGGCGGCGTCCGCAGGCTACGGGCGCGTCGTCACCACGCGCCGCACGTCGGGGTCGGACCAGGCTTCGCGGAGCGCGGCGTCCTGCTGGATCTCGCGCTGCACCGCCGGGTCCTTGACCAGCTCGCCCGCCAGGGCCAGCAGCTTGCGGGTCGCCTCGTCCGCCGGCGCAGCGCCGGCCGGCGCGCCGTGTCCCGCGTGCGCGCCGCTGCCTGTGGGCGTCGCCGCGGTCCCGTGCTGCATCCTGGCGTGTCCGGCCGCGGCCGCGGGAGCCGTGTGCTCCGCGTGGCCGCCCGGTCGCGGAGCCGCGCCGTGCTGCATCCCCGCGTGCGAGCCGGTCGAGGTCGAAGCGGTGTGCCCGCCCGTCGAGTGGCCGGCGGTCCCCGGGTGCGCCGTTCCGCCGGCCGACGTGGTGTGCGCGGCTCCGGAGTGCGCGGTGCCGTGCCCACCCGACGCGTGTGCCGCTCCCGGATGTCCGCCCGCCGCGTGTCCGGCACCCGTGTGTGCCGTCCTGCCGGCCGAGTCGGAGTGCGCGGCCCCGGAATGCGTCGCCGCGTGCCCGCCCGCCGCGTGCGCCGCGCCCGGGTGCCCGCCCGTCCCGGCCGAAGCGGCGTGCCCCGTCCTCGCGGAATGCCCCGCTCCGGAATGCGCACTGGTCGCCGACCGCGCGGAGTGCGCCGCCCCCGGATGGCCGGCCATGTGCCCCGCGGCCGCCGTCCCGCCCGAATGCCCCGCGTGCGCCGCGCCCCCCGCCGACGCTGCCGCGGGCGCCCCGTGCGGCATCCCGGCGTGTCCGGCCGTCGCGCCCGCCGTCGCCGCGCCGTGGCCGCCGGAGTGGTCCGTCCCCGCCGCGGCTCCCCCCGCCGCGCCGCCATGCGCCGAGTGGTCCATCCCGGCCATGGCGCCGGCCGCGGCGGAGTCGCGGGCCGTGCTGTCGCCCATGGCGTGTCCCGCGTGGCCGGCCGCGGGCGCGGCCGCCGTGGCGCCGGGGGCCGCGGTGCTGTCCCGCGGCGCCTGCCTGCCGCCCGCGGATTCGCCGGACCCCGAGCACGCGGCCATCACCACCGCCGCCAGTCCGATTCCGAGCTTGCTGTACATCGCTCTCCCCTCGTCCTGGGTCAGTGCCGGTGCTGCTGCGCGGGCGCGGGCTGCCGCCGGCGCAGCTCCGCCAGCCGCCGCTGCACCTCCGGGTCGCTCCACAGCTGGTGCAGCCGCGGGTCCGAGTGGATGCGCGCCTCCACCTCCGGGTCGGAGAGCAGCCGAACGGCGAAGTCCAGCGCCTGCGCGCTGTCCGCCGCCGCGCCCGCCGCGGGTGCGGCCCCGTGTTCCGCGCCATGTGCGCCTCCGTGGACCCCGGCCATCATCCGCTGGAGCACGGAGTCCGAGGCGACGCGGGCGCGGATCACCGGGTCCGCCATCATCCGCTCGTGCAGCTCCGCGAGCCGCGCCGCGTCGGCGGACGCCAGGGCCGATGCCGGCGCGCCGTGACCGGCCGCGTGCGCCTGCCCCTGCGCGGCCGGCATCGCGCCGTGCTGCATCCCCTCGTGCCCCTGCGCAGCGGCCCCGGTCTGCCCGTGCTGCATTGCGCCGTGGCCGCCGGCGCCGTGCGCCATCACCGCGCCACGCTCCACCGTCGGCTGCGGGAACCCGGCAAGGAAGCCGGTGACGGGGCCGCCCATGTTCTGCACGCCCATGGCCAGCGACATGTCGCGCCACTCCTGCTCCGTCATCACGAACGAGGTGTCGTCGCGGTAGCGCGCGGCGGCGGTGAGGACCTCGGCGCGCTTGCGGTCGCGCGGCACCTCCGGCGAGGCCAGGATGTCCGAGATCACGTCGTGCATGCCGTGCAGGTTGTCGAAGATGATCGACGCCTCCGGGTAGCGCGCGGCGAACCGCGGCGCCACGGCCGCGGTCATCGGCATCACGCGCGGCATGTGGGTGGGCGCGTTCTCCAGCATCTGGCGGAAGCGCGCCACCGTGGCCGTCACCCCCGTCTGCCGCTCGTCCTGGTTCCGGCCCACCAGCAGCGGCTCGTACAGGCCCACCTGGAGCCAGTGGTACGCCCAGATGAGCCCGTTGAACTTGGGGTACTTTTCCCGGAACGCGGTGGAGTAGAACTGCCCCTCCATCAATTCCATGTTCTTGGGGCGAGAGCTGAACGCCACGTCCGGGCGCGACTTGTAGTAGCGCACCAGCTCCGCGATCGCGCGGTCCTTGTCCTCCTGGGAAAGGCGCTCGTCGCCCAGCACGTCGTAAATCTGCCGGTGCAGCAGGTGCGCCCACTCGAACATCAGCTTCGCCTCGGGGGCCAGCTTGACGTAGGCGATCTCGATCGCCCCCTCCTCCAGCGGCATCCGCGGCGGGCTCACCAGCAGCTTGCGGGTGATGAAGTCGTACTCCCGCTCCTCCAGCTCGGAAACGGGAGCGTCCGGGTTCGTGTAAAGCTCCTCGTACAGGATGGCGTGCCCGTAGTCGAAGGCATTGAAGAGCCGGTCCGCCCCCGGGTAGCTGCGCCGGAACACCCAGTTGTGCTCCGCCGGCAGGTAGAACTGCTCGTGCTGGCGCGACCACTGCGCCGCCGCGGGCTCCGCCGCGAAGGCCAGGGCGAGCGCCACCGCCGCGGCGCCCAGGGCAGAACGGGCGCGAGACCGGCGATTCGTCAGCTTGTGCATCGTCGTGTGCATGGTGTCGGCCCTCAGCGCCCGGAGGGCATCAGCGAGCGCACCGCGAACGCGTGCGACGCCCCGAAGGTGAAGAACCACCCCTGGCCGCCCCCCGCGAAGCGCCGCCCGACGCCCAGGTCCACGTTGAGCTGCGGGCTGGTCTGGTAGCGCACCCCGGTCTCCGCCGTCCACCGGAGCTCCTCGCCGTCGTGCAGCGGCTGCTCCGCGAACACGTCCGCGATCAGCAGCAGCGAGCGGAGGGGGAAGGCGCGGTCCGCGGCGAGCCCAGCCATCCAGCGCGACGCCTCGCCGGCCTCCTCGCCCTCGCCCGGCTCGTCGCCCCAGGTGTACTGCGCGTTGGCGTGGAAGCGCGCCCCGCTGAAGGTGCGCGTGGCGATCCCCTTCACGGAGGTGTAGACGCCCTCCGGCGCCAGCCCGCCCACCGGCAGGAGCACGTCCGCCGCGACGGCGAGCGAGGGGAGCGTGCGCGTCTCCACGTTGAGCTGGTGCAGCGCCGCCACCTCGATCCCCGCCAGCCCCGACGCCCCGCCGTCGCCGGCCGCGTCCACGAACGAGACGGGGAAGCCCACCTCCAGCTGCGTCCGCGGCAGGATGCCGTACGCCAGCTCCGGCGCGATCTCCCAGTGGTAGCCCCCGCCCGCCTCGCGCTCCAGCCGGAGCGGGGCGAGCTGGAGCTCGAAGGCGTACCGCTCGGTCGGGGCCGCGTCCTCGATGCGGACGGGGCGCCCCAGGTCGGTGTTGTAGTAGTCGGTCTGCGCCGCCAGCGGTCGCGTGAGCGCCGCCAGCGCCGCCGCCGCGCCCGCCAGCGCCCTGCCCGCCACCGCGAAATCCTTGCTCATCGCTGTCTCTCTTCGGGAAAAGCCCTCGTCCGTGCAGCTCCCGGCGGTCCGCGGACGGCCGGGACGAGGGGCGATTTTACAGCGCATAAAACATGCTCGCGAGGAGGGGGCGGCGAGCGCCCCGACCTCCGCCCTCAGCGGGCGTGCTTGTACATCATGTCCACCAGCTCGTCGTACATCGCCTCGGCGGCCTCGCCGTCGTCGCCGCGGATGGCCGACGCCGCGCAGTGCTTCAGGTGGTTGCGCATCAGCTCGCGGCCCACGCCCCGCAGCGCCTCGTGCACCGAGGCGATCTGGGTCATGATGTCGGCGCAGTAGCGGTCCTCCTCCACCATCCGCTGGAGCCCGCGGACCTGCCCCTCGATGCGCCGCAGGCGCTTGAGGTTGCGCTCCTTGATCCCGGCGTCCACGCCCATCGCGCTGCGCTCGTCGCCGTCGCGGGTCCCGCAGCCGCACCCGCAGGCGGAGTGCGCCACGGGAAGGGTCTCGTCGTCGGTCGGCATCGTCATCGTCGGTCCGGTCTCCGGTTGGTGTTTCTCAGGTCTGGCCTACGCCGCGCGGAAGCGGCGCAGGCGCAGGCTGTTGGCGACCACGCTCACCGAGCTGAAGGCCATGGCCGCGCTCGCCAGCACGGGCGAGAGCAGCAGCCCCCAGGCAGGGAAGAGCGCGCCCGCGGCCACGGGGATCCCCACCACGTTGTAGACGAAGGCCCAGAACAGGTTCTGCTTCATCGTCCGCATGGTGCGCCGCGACAGCGCGATGGCCGAGGCCACGCCGCGCAGGTCGCCCCGCATCAGCGTCACGTCGCTGGCCTCGATGGCCACGTCCGTCCCCGTGCCGACCGCGATCCCCACGTCGGCCTGGGCGAGCGCGGGGGCGTCGTTGATCCCGTCGCCCACCATCGCCACCGTCTTCCCCTGCTCCTGGAGCCGCCTGATCTCGGCCACCTTGCCCTCGGGGAGCACGCCGGCCACCACCCGGTCCACGCCGGCCTGCCGGGCCACGGCCTCGGCGGTGCGCCGGTTGTCGCCGGTGAGCATCACGGTCTCCAGCCCCATGCGGCGGAGCCGGGCGATCGCCTCGCGCGAGGTGTCGCGCACCGGGTCGGCGATCGCCAGCACCCCGGCCAGCTCGCCGTCCACCGCCACGAACACCGGCGTCTTCGCCTCGCCTGCGAGCCGCTCCGCTTCCTCCGCCAGCGGGGCCGTGGACACCGAATAGTCGGCCAGGAGCGCCTCGTTTCCGATCGCCAGCGCGCGCCCGTCCACCACGCCCACGGCGCCCCGGCCCGTCACCGCCTCGAAGCCCTCGGCGGGGGAGAGCGCCAGCCCGGCGTCGCGGGCCCGCCGCACGACGGCGTCGGCCAGCGGGTGCTCGGACGACGCTTCCAGCGAGGCGGCCAGCCGCAGCAGCTCCTCCTCGCGCCCGGCCCAGGCGCCGGCCACCACGTCGGTGACGGTGGGGCGGCCCTCGGTGATGGTGCCGGTCTTGTCCAGCACCACCACCCGCACGTCGCCGGCGCGCTGGAGCGCCTCGCCGCCCTTGATCAGCACCCCCAGCTCGGCGCCCTTGCCGGTGGACACCATCACCGCGGTGGGCACCGCGAGCCCCATGGCGCAGGGGCAGGCGATGATCAGCACCGCCACCGCCGCCGCGAAGGCGCGGACCCCCGGCGCCGCGTCCGCCGCCACGAACCAGACCACGAAGGTCACGATGGCGAGCTGGAGCACCACCGGGACGAACACGGCGCTGATGCGGTCCGCCAGGCGCTGGATGGGGGCGCGGGAGCCCTGCGCGTCCCGCATCAGCCGGACGATCTGCGCCAGCATGCTGTCGGCCCCCAGCGTGGTCGCCCGCAGGCGGAAGGCGCCGGTCTTGTTGATGGTGGCGCCGATCACCCGGTCGCCCGGCTCCTTCTTGACCGGGAGCGACTCGCCGGTGAGCATGGACTCGTCCACCGCGCTGCTCCCGGCGATCACCTCGCCGTCCACCGGGACGCGCTCGCCGGGGCGGACCACCACCTCGTCGCCCGCCCGCACCTCCTCCACCGGCACGTCCGCCTCCACCCCGCCGCGGACCACCCGCGCCGTCTTCGGCTGGAGGTGCACCAGCGCCCGCAGCGCGGACGAGGTCTGCCGCTTTGCCCGCGCCTCCAGCGCGTTGCCCAGCAGGATCAGGGCGATGATGAACACCACCGCCTCGTAGTACACGTCCGGCGCCACGCCGCGGGCCAGGAAGAAGCCCGGCGCGACGGTCGCGGCCACCGAGTACAGGAAGGCGGCGCCGGTCCCCACCGCCACCAGCGTGTTCATGTCCGCCGAGTGGTGGCGGAAGGCGGCCCAGGCGCGGGTGTAGAAGTGCCGCCCCGCCCAGGCCATGACGCCCAGCGTCAGCAGCATCAGCCCCCACGACAGCGCGGCCGCCGGCACCGCGTACAGCCAGGGCAGCGCCCCTTCCAGCACGGGACTCAGCCACTCCATGGTCCAGCGCATGAAGGGGTCGCCGGCCGGGCCGTGCGCGCCGTGCGCCCCCGCCGACATCAGCGGCATGGAGACGACCATGGCGACCATGGCCACGGCGAAGCTGACGCCGGCCTTGAGCCGCAGCGCGCGGAACTCCTCCTCCTGCGCGCGGTCCTGCTCGTCCTGCTCCTGGAAGGCGCTCCGGTCCGGCGCGGCAAGCTCCGCCCCGTAGCCGGTGGCGCGGATCGCGTCCACCAGCGCCCCGGGCGTGGTCGCCCCCGGGTCGAAGCGGACGGTGGCGTTCCCCAGCATCAGGTTGACCGCCGCGTCCCGCACCCCCGGCTGCTTCTCCAGCGTCCGCTGCACCCGCCCGGAGCAGGCCGCGCAGGTCATCCCCGTCACCGGGATCGTGACCCTGTCGCCCGCGCCGGGCCGCGCCGCCTGTCCCGCTTCCGCCGTGACGCTCGCCATAACCGTACCCTCCCCTCCTATTCGTCGACGATGAGCTTGCCGCGGAGCATGCCCATGCCGCACGTGAAGTCGTAGCTCCCCGCCCGCTCGGGCGTCAGCTCGACCGTGGTCTTCTTGAACGCCGGCAGGAAGCGGCGGATGCCGAAGTCCGGGATCACCACCTCCTCGGAGCACCCCGAAGTCTCCTGCCGGTCGAACACCAGCCGCACCGGCACCCCCTTCCTCACCCGCACGCGGGCCGGCTCGTAGCCGCCCTGCACCCCGATCACCACCTCCTGCACCCCGCCGGAGGCGGCGGCCGTGGCCGCCCCGCCGCCCGCGAGGAAGAAGTACCAGTTCACCCAGGCCAGGGCGGCCAGGCCGCCCACCACCACCAGCCAGTCCGTCGCGCTCATGCTCACCTCCCGGCCGTTTCGGTCCCGTAGCCCTCGTCCTCGATGGCCCGCGCGATCCGCTCCGCCGACGTCGCCCGCGGGTCGTAGTCCACCGTGGCCGAGCCCACCTTCACCTCCCGCACCTCCACCCCCTCCAGCCCGTCCAGCGCCCGCTTCACCGCGGCGACGCAGTGCCCGCAGCTCATCCCGCTGATCCCGATGGTCGTGCTCTCCATGGTCCCTTCTCCGGTCGGTTCTGGATACCCCCTGCCCCTATTGATGGATCGAAAGATATGTACCCCCACCCCCTATGTCAACCCGTCCTCGTCCACCGCGCCCGGGGAGCGCGTGGGGGAGTTCCGGGCGGCGCGGGCCTGCCCGGCCCCTACAGCGAAGAACGGCGCGGGGCGGTAGATTGGGGACGGGTCCGGGCGGACCCGGCGCGGCCCGCGGCGGGCCGCGCTCCACTCCAGAGCCGACGGGCGCACCCGCCCGGGGAGGGCGCATGGTCCCGCAACCGATCCGCTCCATCCTCGCCGCCACCGACCTCTCGGAGGCCTCCGACGAGGTGCTCCGCGCCGCCGGCGCGCTGGCGGCGCACACCGGCGCGGAATTGCACGTGCTGCACGCCTTCGACCTGCCCTCCGCGCCGTACGCGGCCGGCGAGCAGGCGGCGTCGCCCCCCACCTGGCAGGGGAGGCTGGACGAGGCGGAGCGCGCGCTGGACGCGCAGCTCGAGCGCGCCCTGCCGCGGGGGGTGCGGCCCGCCAGCCGCGCGGTGGAGGTGTACGTGGCGCACCGCGCCATCGTGGAGCGCGCCGCTGCCGTGGGGGCCGACTTGGTGGCGCTGGGCCCGCACCGCAGGCGCGGCGGCCCCGGCGAGTTCCTGGGGAGCACCGCGGACCGCGTGGTCCGCACCTCCCCCGTCCCCTGCCTGGTGGTGCGGGAGCACCTCGACCTGCCGCTGCACCGGGTGGTGGTCCCCTTCGACCTGTCCGAGCCGTCGCAGGGCGCGCTGGACCTGGCGTTGGGGTGGGGGACGGCGCTGGCCGGCCGCCCGGGCGAGGGGGCCGCCGCGCTGGACGTGCGCGTGGTGCACGTGCTGCCGGCGCTCTTCGTCCGCGACCTCCCCTCCGGCCGGGCCGTGGTGGGACCCGAGCTGCACCGCCGGGTGGGGGAGTCGCTGGCCCGCGGCGGCCGCGCGGCCGGCGCGACGGTCCGCGAGGAACTGCTCTGGGGCGAGGGCGAGGCCGACGAGATCAACGGCTACGCCGCCGGGGAGCGCGCCGACCTGGTGGTGCTGGCCACGCACGGCCACGGGCTGGTGAGGCGCGCGCTGCTGGGGAGCGTGGCCTCGGCCGTGGCGCGCGGGGCGCCCTGCCCGGTGCTGCTGGTGCCCCCCGCCATGTGGAGCGCCGAGCGCGAGGACGCGTAGGGGGGGCACGGGGCGAGCCCGAACTCCCCGTGTACGCCCACCCGCGGCACGGCCGGCGGCCGGTTGACGCGGTCGCTCCCGCCCGTGCAGATTGGTGCGGACGAGCAGGGCGGGGACGACCCCGCCTCTCCAGCACGCACGTGGGGACGGCCCCACACCAGGCTCGCGGGCGAGTCGTGGCGTGGGGCTTCCTGCATCCGCGCCGGTCCGCCGGAGCCCTGGAGGAATACGAGAGCATGGACAGGCACCCGTCCGGAATCAGGCCGGAATCGTGGCTCGTGTCGGCGGGCCGGCCGTCGGAGCCCGGCGCTCCGCTGAACGCGCCGCTGGTTCCCGCGTCCAACTTCGTCATCGGCGCCGGCCGCGACTACTCGCGCGACGACGGCACCCCCACCTGGGAAGCGCTCGAGGAGATCGTCGGCGGGCTGGAGTCGGGCAGGGCCGTGGCGTTCGCCTCCGGCATGGCCGCCATGGCCTCGGTGTTCGACCAGCTCCCGGCCGGCGCCCTGGTCGCGCTCCCCGACGACTGCTACCAGGGCGTCGCGGGGCTGGTCGCGGCGGGCGCCGAGCGGGGGCGCTGGTCGGTGCGGCGCGTTGCGGTGGACGACACGGCCGGCTGGATCCGCGCCTGCGGCGAAGCCGACCTGGTGTGGCTGGAATCGCCCTCCAACCCGCTGCTCGCGGTGGCGGACCTGGAGGCCGTGTGCGCGGCGCCGCGCAGGCCCGGTACGATCGTGGCGGTGGACAACACCTTCGCCACGCCGCTGAACCAGCAGCCGCTCGCCCTCGGCGCCACGGTGTCGCTGCAGTCGGCCACCAAGCTCATCGGCGGCCACTCCGACCTGCTGGCCGGGGTCGCCACCACGGCGGACGACGCGATGTGGCACGCCCTCCGCAAATCGCGCGAGCTGAACGGCGCCACGCCGGGAACGCTGGAAGCCTTTCTCGCCGTCCGCGGCGCCCGGACCCTCGCGCTCCGCCTGGAGCGCGCCCAGCGGACCGCCGCGATGCTCGCCGAGCGGCTGGAGGCGCACCCGGGGGTCGCCCGCGTCCGCTACCCGGGCCTCCCCTCGCACCCCACGCACGCGATCGCCAGGCGCGTGCTCCGGGGCTTCGGGACCATCATCTCGTTCGACGTGCGCGGCGGGGCAGGGGAGGCCGACGCGGTGTGCCGGAACGTGAAGCTGGTCCGCCACGCCACCAGCCTGGGGGGCGTGGAATCGACCATGGAGCGCAGGGCCGCGATCCCGGGGCAGGGGCACCTGCCGCCCTCGCTGCTGCGGCTCAGCGTCGGCATCGAGGACGCCGGGGACCTCTGGGCGGACCTCGACTCGGCCATCCGCTCCGCCGCCCCGTGACCCTGTCGGCCGGTGCGGTCCATGCGCCGCCGGCCGCTCCGCCTCTCCCACACCCGGACTCCATCGCCATGGGCAGGACTCCCGGCCGCAATCCGGCGGGGCGCGGCGCGGCGGCACCCGACGACGTGGACGCGTTCCTCGCCGCGCTCGACCACCCTCGCAAGCCGGAGATCCTCGCGCTGCGGCGGGTGATCCTGGGCGCCGATGCCGCGATCGCGGAGGGGATCAAGTGGAACGCGCCCAGCTTCCGCACCTCGGAGTGGTTCGCCACCTTCCACCTCCGCGCAAAGGACGGGGTGCAGGTGATCCTGCACCTGGGCGCCAAGAAGCGGGACGCCGCGGCCCCGGAGATCGCCGACCCCGAGTCGCTTCTGGAATGGCTCGGCGCCGACCGCGCCTCGGTGAAGTTCCGCGACCTCGCCGACGTCGAGGCGCGGGGGCCGGCCTTCGCGGCGGTGATCCGCCAGTGGATCGGCCACGTGGACGCGCGCTGAACCGGCGGAAAGGGCCCGTCTCCCGAGCGGAGGCGGGCCCTTTCGGTTCGTGGCGCCGACCTGCACTGTTAAGCTCGATCGCGATCCCGCAACCCGCTCCCGCATCGCCCCATGTTCTCGTCGTCCAGGCCGGTCGTCGCAATGGTCCACGTCGGCGCGCTCCCCGGGACGCCGGCGGGCCGCGCCTCGGTGCGCGAGCTGGAGGAGAGCGCGGCGGCGGAGGCGGCGCTGTACCGGGAGGCCGGGGTGCACGGGGTGGCGCTGGAGAACATGCACGACGTGCCGTACCTGCGCGGCGGCGTGGGCCCGGAGGTCACGGCGGCGATGACGGTGCTGGCGCGGGCGGTGAAGGAGGCGAGCGGGCTCCCCTGCGGCATCCAGATCCTGGCGGGGGCGAACCTCGAGGCGCTGGCGGTGGCGCACGCCGCGGGGCTGGACTTCGTGCGCGTGGAGGGGTTCGCCTTCGCGCACGTGGCCGACGAGGGGATCATCGAGTCGTCGGCGGCGGCGCTGCTGCGCTTCCGCCGCCACATCGGCGCGGAGCGGGTGCAGGTGTGGGCGGACGTCAAGAAGAAGCACGCCTCGCACGCCCTCACCGCCGACGTGGGGATCGGCGAGACCGCGGCGGCGGCGGAGTTCATGCGCGCGGACGCGGTGATCGTCACCGGCTCGGCCACGGGCGAGTGCCCCACCGCGGCCGACGTGGCGGAGGTGCGCGGGCGCTGCCGGGTGCCGCTGTACCTGGGCTCCGGCATCACGCACGACAACCTGGCCAGCTACTATCCGGGCGCGGACGGCTTCATCGTCGGCTCGGCGTTCAAGCGGGACGGCCGCTGGAGCGAGACCGTGGACCCGCGGCGGGTGGAGCGGTTCATGGAGGCCCACGCCCGCTGCGGCGGGTGACGCCGCGGCTGGCTGGCTCGATTCCCGTCCCCGACCCCCTCTCTCCCCGGCCGCGGTGGAGCGTGCCCGACGACGCTCCGTGCGCAGCCTCGCCACACCTTTCCGAGCGCGGCCATGACCGAGTACGAGGTGCGCTTCATCGGTCCGCCGATCGCCGTCGGCGGCAGGTCCCTGGGTGCCGTGCGCGAAGCGATCACCGTCGAGGCATCCGGGCGAGCCGACGCGTACGTGCAGGCGTACCGCCATCTCTCCAGGCCCGGGCAGCCGGTGACGGTCGCGTCCGCGGGCGACGGAGAGAATCCCCTGGGGCTGTCGGACGAGGAGGTGCAGGAGGTGCTGAGCGCGGAAGTCCCGCTGGAGCAGGGCCTGTCGCCGCACGGATACCGGATCGAGTCGCTCACCGAAGCACCGGCCTGGCGCTGGAAGCCCGTCCTCGTCGGGATGCTCGCGACGCCCGTTCTGCTGGCCGTGGCGATCGTCTCGGCCGGGGGAGGCCACGGCACCGCTGCCCCCATGCTGATCTTGTTCCCGTTCGCCATGCTCGGCGGGAGCGGGGGCGACGGCCTGCCGCTCCTGGTGGCCGCGATCCAGTACCCGGTCTACGGCGCGGTGTGGAGCCTCGCCGCCGTCAAGCCGGCTCTCCGGCCGTTGAGGTGGGTGATCGGGCTCCTCCATGCACTGGCCGTCCTGGTCGCGACGGCGGCGTTCCCCGCGTAGCCCCTGCCCGCCGGCCGTGTACGTCCCGGCCGGAAAGCGCCGCTGGATCCTTCCTCCCTCTCCAGGCAGCTCACCCCGCCGAAGCTACGGCTCCGCGACCGTGGAGCGCGAGACCCGCGTCCCGGAGACGTGCAGCGTCCGGCCGTCGTCCAGCCGGATCATCTGCGTGACGCGCACGGTGCCGTCCGGGGCCTCCACGAAGCGCGCGGGCGTCTCTTCCGGCTCGCCGCGCCGGTGGCGGTCGAAGAACCGCGCGAACTCGGCCCGGGCGAAGTCGCGCAGGGCGGAGTCGGCGGGGAACTGCCGGGCGACCAGCGACGTCTCGATCCTCCCGCGCCACGTCCGCGCGCCGGCGCCCGGCTCCGGCTCCACGAGCACGGACGCGTAGCCCTCCCGGTCCATCCGCCGGTTCCAGGGCGCGTCCGCGGGGAGCGAGTCGGGCGATGCGGCCCCGGACAGGAGCAGTGTGTATCCCTCGGCCGTCCGTCCGCCCGCGAGGGCGGGGCGCCACCACGTGGTCGGGCGGGTGCGGGTGCGGGCGTAGAACACCCGCGGCGCGCCGTCCGCGAGCCGCGCCTCGAACCGGTAGGTGCCCGCCAGCGGCGGCGAGATGCTCCGCAGGCGCTGGTGCTCGACTTCGTGGCGCGCGTGGGCCAGGAGGTCGCGGGCGGGGAACCGGCGGGCCGGCGCCGGGTGCCGCTCCGCCCACCGCTCCAGCGGCCGGAAGGCGTCCGCGGCGGACGCCTTCACCCGCTCGGGGGTGGGCAGGATCTCCATCAGCGCGAAGTAGTCGTCGGCCGACATGAGCGAGTCCGCCGGCACGCCGCTCCCCTCGCGCCCGGGGCGCTGCGGAAAGGGGTTGGCATCCGGCAGGTACACGTCGAACGTCGGGAGGCCGCCCGCCCAGTGCGCCCGGTCGCGGAGCATGGCGATGAACAGCCCCCGCTCCCCGGGCTCCACCCAGCGCGCGCTCTCCGGCCAGGGCGCGGGCCTGCAGTCGTCGCCGTAGCCCCACGGCACCAGGACCGCGCGCTTCGCCGACCGGCCCACCTCCGACGCCGTCATCCCGCCGACCCGCTCCACTTCCACCACCTGCCCGTAGACGGCACGCCCGCGCGCGGGCCCGGTGCGCCCGGAGCCCACCTCGTCGCGGACGCTCCCCGGTCCGGCGGCCACGGTGTCCGCACGCGCCGTCGCCACCAGGTGCGCGGTGCCGGGCCACTGCGTCGTCGCCAGGCCGGACAGGCTGCACGCGTGGGCCGCCGCGGGGGCCAGTGCCAGCAGCAGCGCGCAGAGGCCGAATGTCCTGTGCAGGTTCATACGGTTTCGGGGCGTGACTCCGCTCGTGCGGGATGCGGAGCGGCGGTGATGCCGGCCAGGAACGGACCGATCGCGGCCCAGGCGGCCTCCGGGCGGGTCTGGAGAAGCAGGTGCGGCCCCGGGATGCGGACGACCCGCGCCTGGACGGCGCCCGCGACCTCGGCGACGCTGCGCTCGGGCACCAGCCTGTCGTCCATGCCGCGCAGGTACAGTACGGGGGTGGCGACCCGGGCCAGCGTGCCGGATACGTCCGTCCCGAGGATGCTGGACAGCCGGCCGGCGAGGAGCGACGGCGGCACCGCGGCCACGGTGTCCCGCACCCTGTCCACGAGCCCGGGGGAGGCATCCGGCCCGACGAAGTACCGGCGGACGACCCACCGGGGCACCCGTCCCCGGAACAGTGCCGGAACGGCGAGCGCCCGGAGCGCCGACGGGCGCGGCGGACGCACGAAGCTGTTGCACAGGACCAGGGCGGCGACCGGGTGCCGGGCGGCAAGCGTGACGGCGAGCGGTCCCGAAAACGACTCCGCGAGCAGGACGCAGCCGGGGGAAAGCTCCAGCCGCCGCGAGAGGATGTCGGCAAGGCCGGCGTACGACAGCGGCTCGGAGGGGAGCGCCACGACCTCCGGCAACACGCCGGGAGGGGCGAGCGCGGTGAAGTCGCGGAAGAGGACGCCCGTTCCGTCCATGCCGGGAAGCAGAACCACGCGGCGCACGCACGGGTCCAGGCCGCCCGCCTTCACCACGCCCGGGACTCCTGGCCGGCGGCGGGGCCGGCCCGCCACTCGTCGCGCAGGATCCCGTACTGCTCCAGGTCCTCGGGGCTCCCCCAGCGGCGGACGTGCTGGCGGAGCCGCCCCTCGTGCCGCATCCCCAGCTTCCGCATCACCCGCCCGGACTGCGGGTTGCGCGCAAAGTGCCGCGCGTGCACCCGGTGGAGCCCCAGCTCCTCGAAGCCGAAGCCCAGCAGCAGCGCCGCCGCCTCCGTGGCGTAGCCCCGGTTCCAGAACGGCAACCCGATCCAGTAGCCCATCTCCGCCCGCGCGTGCTCCGGCCTGAGCGCCAGCCCGATCGCCCCGACCAGCTGCCCGGACGCGCGCTCGACCACGGCGAAGCTGGCCCGCGCGCCCGCGGCCCAGGCGGGCGCGTGGGTCGCGATCCACTGCTCGGCCAGGCCGTCCCCGTACGGGTGCGGGATGGTCAGCGTGGTGTCCGCGATCTCGCGGGCGCCGGCGAGCGCCTGCACGGCGGGCGCGTCGCCGGGCCGGAACGGGCGCAGGTCGAGCCGCGCGCCGGCGAGGACGGGCTGGGGGCGGAGGTGGAGGCTCATGCCGGGTGTCGACGTGGGGACGGGGGACCCGCCGCGATCACCCCCGCAATGTGGACCCGCGCCGCACCCGCCCACAAGGCTGGAGTGTCGGGCTCTTCCCCACAGCGGAATCGGCATCCGTCTTCTGCCGGCGCCGCCCGGCGGACGTGACATTCGTCACGGCGCGGGTCCTCCCGCGCGGCCAGCTTCCGTGCGGGCCGGGATTCCGGCCGCCGCACCGCCGTCTCCACCGCTCGCCAGGGGCGCCGCTTGTACACGCTCGTCCGCCGCTACATCAAGACCGGGATCGCCTTTCTCGCCGCGGGCGTGGCGCTGGGGGTGTACCTGCTGGTGCGGCGGGAGCTGTGGGGCGAGTGGCCCCACCCGTACCTGGTCTCGGCCCACGCGCACGCCGTGCTCGTGGGCTTCGTCATGTTCCTGATCCTGGGCGTGGCGCTCTGGCTCTTTCCGCGCGCGGCGAAGGAGGACACGCGCTACACCCCGGCCGGGGCGGAGGCCGCGTACTGGATCCTGCTCGCCTCCACCGGCGGCCGCTTCGGGGGCGAGCTGGCGCGGGCGTGGGCGGACCGGCCCTGGCTGGCGTGGGTGGTGGTCGCCGGCGGGGTGGGGCAGGCGGCGGGGCTCGCGCTCTACTTCTGGACCATGTGGACGCGCATCCGCCCGGTGGGGAGCCACCTGCGCGAGGCCCGGGGGGAGCGCTTCTGATGGCGCCCGCGACGCGGGGAGGGTGAGGTGGAGCGCAGCGTGGAGATCCTGCGCGGGCTGCCGCTCTTCGCCCGGCTGGGCGACGAGGCGCTGCGCGCCGTGGCGGACCGCACCGTGGTGCGGACGGTGCCCGAGGGGCGCATCCTGTTCCGCCGCGGCGCCCCCGCGGAGGGATTGTACGTGGTGCTGGAGGGCGCGGTGCGCGTCTACCGCTCCAACCGGCAGGGCAGGGAGCAGACGCTGCACGTGCAGGGCCCCGGCCAGCCGCTGGCCGAGGTGCCGCTCTTCGACGGGGGCCCCTATCCCGCCTCCGCCCGCGCCGAGACGGAGAGCCGCGTCCTCTTCCTCCCCCGCGACGCCTGGGAGTGGGCGTACCGCAGCCACCCCGAGATCGCCGACGCCACCATCCGCGAGCTGGGCCGGCGGCTGCGGCGCATGGTGGGGCTGGTGGAGAAGATCTCGCTGCGCGACGTCCCCGCGCGGGTGGCGATGACGCTGCTGGAGTACGCGGAGCGCGAGGGGCCGGTGAAGGACGGCACGGAGCTGGTGCTCCCCCGCACTCAGGACGAGCTGGCCGCCGAGCTGGCGACCACGCGCGAGAGCATCGCCCGCGCGCTGGGGCGGATGCGCAGGGAAGGGGCGATCGAGCAGCGGGGGCCGCGCGTCCGGATCCGCAGCGTGGCGGCGCTGGAGTCGCTGGTGGAGCAGGGCTAACCGAGGGAGGACCGATGGAGACTTTCGTACGCGGGTTCATCCGGGCCAGCCTGGTGTGGCTGGGGGTGGGGGTGCTGCTGGGCATCTCCATGGCGTTCTTCCCCGGGCGGGCGCTCGCCTACCGGCCGGCGCACGTGCACGCCAACCTGCTGGGGTTCGTGAGCATGATGATCTTCGGGGTGGCGTACCACGTCGTCCCCCGCTTCACCGGAAGCCCGCTGCACGACCGGCGGCTGGGCCCGGTGCACCTCGTGGCCGCGAACCTGGGGCTGGCGCTGCTGGTGTGCGGCTGGATCGTGCGGGTGTGGGCCTTCGCCGCGGGCGACGCGCTGGTGCGGGCGGGCGGCGCCGTGAGCGCCGTGGGGGTGGGGCTGTTCATCTACAACATCTGGCGCACGCTGGGAGCGGCGCCCGCGGCCCGCCGCCCGGCGGGCCCGGTGCAGCTCCCGGTGGCGCGCTCCTGAAACGGAGGAGGCCGCGATGCGGACGGACACGTCGGAAACGCTGACCGTGAACGAGATCGTCCGGCGCTGGCCGGACACGGTGGAGGTCTTCAACCGCTTCGGCATCGACGCCTGCTGCGGCGGCGCCGTCCCGCCGGACGCGGCCGCGGAGCGCGACGGCGCGGACCCGCAGGCGCTGCGCCGCGCCCTGGACGCCGTGCTGCGCGGCGAGGACCGCGGCATCGTGGCGACGGGGCCCGGGTAGGGATCCACGCACCAGAACGGCGGAGCGGCGCGAAGTGCCCCGGCGGCTCGACCACGAGCCGCCGGGGCGCTTCGTTTTCTCCACGCCGCGCCCCACGCGACGGCGGGCTTCCGGGACGTTGTATCTTGTCACGGCGGCGATCCCGGGTCATGATGCCACGGCGTCCGCCCCGGGACGGTGTGCATGGGAAGATTGTCCCCTGGTGCGCCCCGTATGTCGGTGCATATACTTCGGCCGGCCTGCTCACTCCGTCCACTTTCCGCCCGCTCTCCCATGGCACACCCCCGGCCGCTCCTCCTCCCCGCTCCGCCGGAGCCGTTTCCCGGCTGGACCAACGTCCAGGAAGTCCCCGGCGAGCTGGGCGGCGTCCTCCTCGTGCTCTACCGCGGCGTCCTGCTGTGGGCGGAGACGCCCCCAGCCGAGCGCGGGGAGCTTCCGTGCGGCGCGGGCGCGGACGACCCGCACGCGCAGCCCGGCGGCGCGCCGCTGCCGGACACGCTGGCGGAGGCGGTCCGGGACCTCCGCGAGCTGCGCACGGAGCCCGGCCAGGCGCGCCCCGCGGCCGTGAGCCGCGCGTGCGACGCCGTTTCCGCGTGGGCGGAGGAGGCGGGGCACACGGGCACCGCGCTCGCGTGGGCGCGGGCGGCGGCGATCGCGCACCCGCCCAACGTGGCAGCGGCGCATCGCGTGGGGATCCTGGCGCGCCGCCGGGCGGACTACGCCACCGCGGAAGCGTGGCTCCTGCACGCCGCGGCCATGTCCCGCAGGCACGGGGACTCGTACCAGTTCGCGCTCTCGCTCAACAGCCTGGGCAACCTGCACGCGCAGCACGGCGAGTTCGGCCAGGCGCGCGGCGTGCTGGCCAAGGCGCTCGGAGCGGCCCGGCGGCCCCGCGGGCGGGTGGAGGGCGGCCGGGAGCGGCTGCGGGAGCTGGAAGGCGACATCCTGCACGACCTGCTGCTGGTCGCGATCTACGCGTGCAGCTTCGTAGACGCGGAGCGGTTCGCGGCCGAGGCATTCGAGCGGATGCGCGCCGGACACCGGCGGCTCCCGGTGCTGGCGCACGACGTGGCCCTTCTCTGGATGGAGCGTGGGCACTTCGGCAGGGCACTCCAGGTGTTAGGGGCGGTTCTCCCCCTCATCCAGAAGCCGCAGGAACGCCTGCTCGCGTGCTCCAACCTGGCGCGCTGCGCGGGTGCCGACGGGAGTGCCGACGCATTCGCTCGGGCAGCGGCGGAAGTATGGGACCTCATCGGGGGCCGGGTGATCGAATCCGTCCCGGCGGTCGTCTACGTCAATGTTGCCCGAGGCGCAGCAGGCCTCCGGCTCTGGCAAGACGCCGAGCGTGCGGCTGAACTCGCGTCACGAGCGGCGGCGATCCGACAGGAAGCAGATCAACTCGTTGTCCTTGGCCCTCTCCTCGATTCCATTCGCCTGCACCGTTTCGCGGACGCATGCCCCGAGCCTACGAGCCCACTCGAAGAACGAAAGTCACGCTCACTCGCTGTGGGGCTGGTAGAAGCATTGACGGCGTTGCGGGCCGGGGAGTGATCCCCGGCCCGCAGTCTTACAAGATCAATTTCCGGAGCCGATCCCACCACCTCCCCTCGCGGCGTCGGTGCGGACGGAGTCGACATTGAAGCTGCCGCGGACGACCGGGGTCTGCGGCTCGGCCGGGGCGGTCGGCGCGGGCTGGCAGGCCGCGACGAGAAAAAGAGCGAAAGTGGCCAGAGGCAGACGGAAGCGGTCCATGAGAATCTCCAGGTTCGGGAGCACCGTGTTGGTGTAGGGGGTGCGCCCAACATAGGGGCCGACAAAGCGTTTCACCAGGTCGGTCCCTTTTGTGAGTGGCCGCTTAACGTCGTGTTTGTGCGACTGCGTTGGCCTGTCCACATTTGCGTAAATCCGGACGCGAGCAGGCGTCCGGATCGCGTAATTGCCGACGCTCGCGGGCCTTGAGGCCGTGCCGGGGAGGGCGGCACCTTCGTGGTGCCAGGGGGTGCCTTCACCGACGCGCAATGGTCCCGATGACCGACGTACCCGGCCGCCCGCCCGGGCGAGATCGCGCCGAGCCGGCCACGGAGCTGATGGTGCCCTTCACCGGGGCGGAGGCGGACCCCGAGCGGGCGCGGCGGAGGATGGAGCGGGCCGCCGCGCTGCTGCGGCCGGACGCGGGGGAGCCGGTGGCGACGATCTACACGGCGCACTGGCGGGAGGCGCGGGCGAGCGCGCGACGCGGGCGCACCCGGCTGGCGCGTCTGGTCGCGCGGCTGCTGGAGCACCACGAGCGGGGATGGGAGCTCGTGCGGCCGCTGGCGCTGGCGGCGCAGGAGGCGGGCTGCTGGGCGAAGGGGGCGGATGCGGCCTCGGCGCTGTACCGGTTCACCAGGGTGGAGATCGTGGACCTGTACCGGTACAACGCCTTCCGCTGCGCGGAGATGGTGGCCGCCCACCGCGGCGGCGACCCGCCGCCCTCCATGGACGACGTGGACGCCGAGACGGACACGTTCTTCCGCTGCGTGCAGTTGATGCGGCTGGCCTCCGTGCACCGGCTGGCGCCGCCGGAGTTCCGCGTGCTGGCGGAGCACACGGCCGCGCTGGACGGCTGGTACGCGGAGTTCCGCGGCGTCTTCGCGCCGGCGGCGGAGGCGTTCCACGGGCGCCGCGGGGAGGGCGGCGCGTAGACGGAGCGGAGGGAGGGGAGGTGACGCCGGGAGTCCGGCGTCCTAGTCGGCCCCGGCGGGAGAGGCCGCGAAGTCGCGCGCGTAGAAGCCGAGTTCCGACCAGGACCCGTACCTCCGCGGCTCCGAGCGGGGCGCGAGGGTGAGCCTCCGGAGGCCGGTCCCCGTTCCCATCGCCTCCCAGATCGCCCGCGCGACCGGCTCCCCGCACCCGGCGGCGCAGAGCAGGATCGGCACGCAGGCGAGCAGGCGTCTCATCCCGGAATGGTGGGGTGGGGGGTCATGCCGGACGGCCGCGCTCCCCGGGGGGCGCGGCCGCGTCGTGCTGCTCGTGTCCGGCGAAGCAAAAGGGCGCCCCGCCCGCCAGCCGGTCGCTCGTCACCGTGGGGCACCAGCG
>DASVQR010000178.1:0-7320 GCA_036389055.1 Longimicrobiaceae bacterium
GCCCGCCACCACGCACCCCAGCGCGCCTGCCCCGATGGTCGCGAACGCCACCGCCCCCGAGAGCATCCCCGCACGCGCACCGGCGGCTCCCCGCGCCAGGAAGTAGTCCGAAAAGAACACGGCGACGAAAGCCCACATGGCGTACAGCTCCCACATGTAGAGCATCGTTTCCTTCGGATCGGTCCCGCGAGTCCCCAGGTCAGCCAAGATCATCCATGAGGGGCATTTGGGCTCTTTTGGCCTACCATTCTGAAGATGATGGAAACCCCATGAGCAAGGATGGATCAGCCACCATTTGTCGAAGATTTTGTCGACGGTAGGTCGACCCGGCGGGCCGGGGCTACGGCGCGAGCCGCACACTTTCCGCCGATCGTTGACAACACGCGCGTGGAGCCGATATCATTCCAGCACTCGGCCGAGTCCTCCGCTACAAGCACTCATCCGCCCGGATCCCCGCAGACCCGGACCGGAAGCCATGAACGCGTGGCCCTCCGAATGCCGGCGCTGCGGGGGTGGGCTCCGAGCACCGCTTGAGGCGGCCAGCAGGTGGAATTCCTCCCTTCCGACGCCGTTGTTCACGCTCGTCGAACTCCCCTCAATTCCGGAGCAACTCCCATGACTCGCCTCAAGATCAACCTGTTCGCCGCGGCCATCGTCGCCCTCGGGGCAGGCGCACTCGGGACTCCGTCCGCCGAAGCCGCGGTGCGCGGTGGGTGCAACAGCCTCCAGACCGCCAAGGCGCTCTTCGTCAGAGAGTGCGGAGCTGCGGGTGGATCCTCGTACTCGTGCAGCACCTCCTGCTCCGAGGAGGAGTACTGGATGGACTGCACCTGCTACAGCTGAGCCGCGTGGTCCCGGGCACCGTGGC
Organism: Longimicrobiaceae bacterium; assembly: GCA_036389055.1. GTDB lineage: Bacteria > Gemmatimonadota > Gemmatimonadetes > Longimicrobiales > Longimicrobiaceae > JAFAYN01. Next base: position 869 of record DASVQR010000178.1, read on the forward strand.
CCGGGGGATCCGTTGATGGGAGGGCGGGGTGCGCAGCAGCGCACTTCGCCCTGGAACGGCCGGCGCGGAGCAGAGTGAGTCCGCCTGTGATCGACCGTGTGCCCCACGGCAGCCCAAACGACACCGCCCCGACGGCATGCCTTCCCGACGAGTCCGGAGGGCGCCCCGCATGAACGAGCCCGAGCGTATCTCCCCTTTCACCGCAGCACAACGACCCATGCGATTCAAGACGCTGGCCGCCCTCCTGGTCGGGGGCCTCCTGTCCGCCGGTACGGCCCACGCGCAGCAGGCTCCCCAGACGATCGAGCGGGGAACCATTCGCCAGCCCGCCGCCCAGGCCGACATGGGCTTCCGCTGGGCCAGCCGCAACATGGGCCGGCCCGTCGTCGCCTCGGTGGACGAGAATTCCCCCGCCGCGCGCGCCGGCCTCGCCGCAGGGGACTCGATCATGGTGGTCGACGGGCGCAACACGCTCCCGCTCCGGAGGCTCTTCCCCGACGCGGTCCCCGGCCGCAAGTACACCGTCCAGGTGAAGCGCGGCCCGGAGACTCACGAGCTCGTCATCGAGGCCACGGCGCCGAAGCCGGCGGCCGCGACCCCCCTCGCCACCGTCGCGAAGCCGTAGCGGTTCGTTCCGTTCCCGGCCGGCTGGGTCGACGGGGAATGCGGGACAGCCTCCCACGGGGGCAACGGGTGGACCGCCGCGAGACACTCGCCCCGGTCCACTCTTTGTATTTCGCTCTCACGCCCTATCTGCCGGTGCACCAAGCCAGTGAAGCGCGGCGTGGATCCAGGGAGGCTCGGCGTCTGCGGGTCAGGGTGGCGGGTCTGCTGCTCCTCCTGGCCAGCCTGGTGTGCGCGCTCGACGCCCGGGGCCAGGAAGCCGCGCAGCTCAGCGGGCGGATCACGACCCTTGACGAGGGGGGCGTCGCCGGCGCGCGCGTCCAGGTGACCTCCACCGCGAGCACCGCCGAGGCCACCACCGATTCCACGGGCCACTACCGCGTGCGCGTCCCGGGCGGAACCGGCTCCTTCGTGGTCTCGGTGGAGGCGCCCGGCCTGCAGCCCGTGACGCGCGTGGTCACCGTCCCCGGCGCGGGCCGGGTCGACTTCGTCCTGGCGCGAGCGCCGGTCGTGCTCCCCGGCCTTCGGGTCCACGTGCCGCGGCTCAGCGCCGCCCCCGGGCGCTGGACTCCGGGATCGGCCGACGTGTCGCGGGCCGGGGCCGAGCTGAGGCGCCGGCCGATGGAGGCCGACGATGCAGCCGACCTGGCGGAGGCGTCGGGTGGGGCGCAGAGCGCCGGCCCGAACGGGGCGGGGATCTCGATGGCCGGGCAGCCCACGGACCAGACGCGCCTGACGCTCGACGGCGCCTCGCTGGAAGGCGCCGCCATCCCCCGCGAGGCGGTAGGCTCGATCGCCGTCGTCACGAACACGTACGACGTCGCCCGGGGGCAGTTCACGGGCGGGAACGTGGACGTGCGCACCCAGGCGGCGGGGAACGAGTGGGGCGCGACGGTCCGCTTCGAGGGGCGCCATCCCTGGCTCCAGTACGGGGACGCTTCCGGCGCGCTTCGCCAGCGCGGCGCGCACGCGTCGGTGGACGCCGGCGGCGGAGGCGCGCTCGTCCGCGACCGGCTCTTCGCCTACGGGGCTTTCACGCTGCGCCAGACCGCCTCGCCCCGCCGCGCGCTGGAGGACCTCGACCCCGGAGCGCTCCGGGGGCTCGGGGTGAGCCCGGACAGCGTGGCGCGCTTCCTCGGGCTCACGGACGGGCTCCGGCCCGGCGCGGCCGGAGCGGACAGGAACGAGTCCACCCTCGGGTCGGGCCTGCTCCGCCTGGACGCGGCGCTGTCGCCGCGGCACTCCCTGATGCTCCGGCTGACCGGGCAGGCGTCCCACGCGTCGTCCTTCGCGTCGCCCCTGTCCGTGGCGGGGACCGGGACCGGGTCGGACGGCACCGGCTACGGCGTGCTCGCCCAGCTCGGCTCCGGGGGCGCGCGCCTGGCGAACGACGTCAAGGTGCAGCTCTCGCGCGCCACCCAGGACGCGTCGTCGTCCGATCCGACTGCGGCCGGGATCGTCCGCGTCGCCTCCGGGTCCGGCGAAGGCGGGAGCGAGCTGGCGACGCTGCGCTTCGCCGGGAGCCCGCAGCGGGCCCGCGACACGGACCAGCGAGCCTTCGAGATCACCGACAACCTCCTCCTCACCACCCCGGACCGGAACCACCGGTTCCGGGCGGGCGCGGAGGTCGGGCTCCGGGAGCTCGGGACGCGATCCCCCGCCGACGCCGGCAGCTTCGCCTACGCGAGCCTGCGCGACCTGCAGGAGGGACGGCCCGCGCAGTTCACCCGCTCTCTGGGAGCGGCGGAGCGCCACGCGGAGGCCGGGCGGGCGGCGCTGTTCCTGGGCCACCAGTGGAAGGCGGGCGTCGCTCAGCTGAGCTACGGGCTCCGCGCCGAGCGCTCCTGGCATCCCGCCGCGCGCCCGGTGGCCCCCCTGGTGGAATCCGCCTTCGGCGCCGCTCCCGGCGACGTGCCCGCCCGCTGGCGCGTGAGCCCGCGGGTGGGCTTCTCGCTCCCGCTCGCGATGCCCTGGGACGCCGGCGTGCGGGGGACGACCATCCAGGGCGGGATCGGCGAGTTCGTCGGCGCGCTGCCGCTCCAGGCCATGGGAGCGGCCCTCGCCGAGACGGGGCTGCGCGACGTCGAGGACCTGGTGTGTGTGGGGCCGGCGGCGCCCCGGCCGGACTGGCAGGCCTACCGCCGGGACCCCGGCGCGGTCCCCACCGCCTGCGCCGACGGCGCGCCGGTCTTCGCCGGCCGCTTCCCCCGCGCCACGATCTTCGCGTCCGACTTCGGGGCGCCGCGCGTCAGGCGCACGTCGCTCAGCGCCGGGGGCGCGGCCGCGGGCGCGCTGGACTGGCGGCTGGAGGCGTCGCTCCTCCGCGGGGTGTCGCAGCCGGTGGCGTTCGACCGGAACCTGCGCGCCGAAGCCGGGTTCTCCAATGCCGACGAGGCGGGCCGGCGCGTGTACGTGCCGGCCGAAGCGATCGACCCCGGAACAGGGGTCCCCTCGCTCCTGGCCTCGCGCCGGTTCCCCGAAATGGGCATCGTGCGAGAGGTCACCGGCGGCGGCCGGTCGCGGGCGCTCCAAGTAACCGCGAGCGTGGGGAGGTTCTTCGGCCTGCGGGGATCCGGAACCGTCGGCTACTCGTTCACCTCGGCGCGCGAGACCGTCGGGCCGCTGTATGCCCCGGCCGGCGGCGACGCCATCGCGGGAGACGATCCTTCCGGCGTCGCCTGGGCGCCATCGCCCTACGCGCCGCGCCACCTGCTGCGGTCGGAGCTGACCTGGCGCGCGTCGAACCGGATGGAGTTCGAGCTGGTCGGCCGCCTCGCTTCCGGCCTCCCGTTCACGCCGATGGTGGAGGGCGACGTGAACGGAGACGGTCTCTCCAACGACCCCGCCTTCGTCTTCGCTTCAGACGCGCAGAGTCCCCGGGTCCCGGAGACTGCCGCGGGGATGCGGCGGCTCCTCGACGACGCGACACCGGCCGTCCGGAGCTGCCTCGCGGCCCAGGCGGGCCGCGTGGCGGCGCCCAACAGCTGCTCCACGCGGTGGACCGCCGGGCTGGACTTCCGGACGGCGTTCCAGGTCGGTCCCCAGCTCCCCGACTCGCCCTACCGGCGGGCGACCGTGTGGCTCATCCTCCGGAACGTCCCCTCGGCCCTCGACTACATCCTCCACGGGCGGGACGGGCTCCAGGGGTGGGGGCAGCTCCCGCTGGTCGACAACACCCTGCTCACCGTCCGGGGCTTCGACCCAGCGGCCAGCGCCTTCCGGTACGACGTGAACCCCCGCTTCGGCGAGCCGCTGCGGCAGTCGGCCGCGAGCCGGCTCCCCATGACGCTCAGCATCCAGGTGAGGGCGGCGCTGGGAACCGACCGGGCCTACCGGTCGTTCAGGGACAGGATGAAGGCCAACAGCGAGGTGCAGGAGGCGCTCACTCCCGAGGCACTCGGGGCGCACCTGCGTTCGCAGCTCCCCAACGTCCCCGCGGAGGCACTGGCCCGGAACGCCCCCGCGCGGCTGTACCTCAGCCCCGACCAGGCGGTCCGGCTCCAGGCTGCCGCGGACTCCGTGACCGCCGAGACGGACCGGCTGGTGGATGCGCTCACCCGCGCCGTCCTGGATCCCGGGGCGCGGTACTCGCGTACGGGCTCGGCCCGCATCCGGGCGCTCAGCGAGCAGGCCACCACACTGCGCCGCGCAGCCGTGGAGGCGACTCGGTCGGTGCTCGCTCCCGGGCAGTGGGAGAAGCTCCCCGCCTCGCTGCGGACCACCCGGGCGCGCTTCGCGCCGAATCCGCCGGCGCGCATCACCATGCCGGCGGACTGGTGAGCAGGACTCCAGCCTGACCGCACACCCCGAACGAAAGCCACCTCCACCGCCCCGCCCCGCATGTGCTTCCGCCACCTCGCCGCTTCCTTCTTGCTGCTCTTCCTCCTCGCCGGGCCGGCGGAGGGGCAGCTCCGGGGCGTCGTCCGGGATCCCGCCGGCGCCCCGCTCGCGGACGTCGTGGTGGAGGTCTGGAGCTCGTCCCCTACCCCCGCCGGCATGCGGACGGACCGCTCCGGGGGGTTCCGTGTGACGGGCGAGCAGCTCCGCGGCGCGCTCCGCCTCTCGTTCCGCCGGATCGGCTACCAGTCGCAGGTCGTGGACGCCGCGAAGGTGGCGGCCGATTCGGTGCTGGCGGTCACGCTCGCGCCCGACCCGGTACTGATCGAGGGGATCACCGTGCGTCCGCTCCCGGAGCGCGCGCCCTGCCCCAACCGGGAGCAGCCGGCCGCGCGCCGCGCCTGGGAGGCCGCCCGGGCGCGCTACGCGCCTCCGCCCCCGGGCAGCGCCTACCGGGCGATGATGCTCTCCTACGACGAGAGCGTGGAGGACCCGGCGGCCGACCCGGTCCCGGAAGAGCGGATGCATCCCAGCTGGAAGTTCTGGGTCGGCGACCGCGACGAGCCCTACTCCGGCGCTCAGCCGCTGGAGCAGCGGGTCCGCGAGCGCGGCTACGCCTGGGAGCTGCCCTGGAGGCTGTCGTGGTACCGGTCGTTCGCGGAGGAGTTCTTCGCGTGGAACTACGTCCAGCTGTTCACCTTCCGGGCCGACCACTTCGCCTCGGACGAGTTCGGGCGGCTCCACACGCTCAGCCTGGTCCGCGACGCCGCCGACGGGGTCGTGATCGCCTTCTGCCCCGTGCGGCGCAACCTGCCCTCGATCCAGGGGCGGCTGCGCATCACGCGCGACTCGTCGCTGGCGGAGGCCCGCTGGAGCTACCGCACGCCCCGGCCGAACGAGGACGCGGGCGGCGAGGTGACCTTCCGCTCGTGGGAGGTGGAGGGCCAGGCCAGGCCGCTCCTGGCCGCGGAGCGGAGCACCTTCTGGCGCAGGCAGGCGGGCCGCGACCGGTACGTGCGCCACTCGTACGTCTTCCTGGGCTGGGAGGTGGGGCCAGAGGTTCGCAGCTGGAACGGGCAGAGCGGGAGCATGCAGTAAGCCCGCCGCCACCGCGAATCGAGTGACAATCAAGGGTGTCCCAGGAGTGATCAACATTTCGGACTCTTGATGGCTGAACCGAACGAGGCCCGCTGGAATTCCGGCGGGCCTCGTTGCTGGTGCTGGCGTGGGTCTCGGTTCCGCGAGCTCTTCGCAGGTAGCTCTGGATCCCCTCCTCCGGCAGTCGCACGATGCCGGTTCAGCGTTTCGCTCTCCGATCTCGCATTTCCGGTTGAACCGACCCGACTTCACTGGGGACAACCCATTGCCTTCCTCCAACAACGAAGTAGGCGCGTGCCGCCGCGAGATGTGTCTTCTTGGTTCCTATGGTTGATTCTATGACAGCATGCGGATTGAGAACGTGAGCATGCCACAGGAGGGAACCCCAGGCTCCATCGCCTATGAGAGGCTGCGAGCAACTGGATTTGTCGAGAATTTTGTCGATAGCGAGGGGCCTATGAGTCTGATGTGATCGCAATTCGGAGATTTTTCAGCCTCCGCATCGCCGCGATCCCGGCCACCGGACCCAGCGCCAGGACGCCGAACGCGAGGGGCCACCCCCCCGCGTCCCGCAGGTACGGCATTGCCGTCAGGGTGACCGAGGTGAGCAGGAACCCGAGCGCGGTCTGGAACGTCAGCGCCGTCCCCACCGCGTGCTCCGGCGCCACCTCGGTGACCACCGCGCTGAACTGCGCCGAATCCGCCACCACGGCAAAACCCCAGATTAGGGCTACAATTAGGGCGAGAGGCACCGGCGCGTGCAGCAGCCAGCCCATGAGCAGCGCGCACGCCCCGCTCGCGGCCATCGCCCAGATGGTGACGCGCTCCCGCCCCAGCCGGTCCGCCCACGCGCCCGCCACCACGCACCCCAGCGCGCCTGCCCCGATGGTCGC
>DASVQR010000179.1:0-45962 GCA_036389055.1 Longimicrobiaceae bacterium
CTCCCCCTCTCCCGCTTGCGGGGGAGGGGGCCGGGGGGAGGGGGCCCGCCGTCGCGTGAGGGATTTCGGCCCGAAGGGGCGAGACCGCGCGGCTGTTTGCGCGGGCTCGACTCCGTAGGGCTGCGTTGTTTGCAGCCCTACGGAGCCGAAGCCCGACCCCGGCGCCAGCCGGGGGCACGCCCAACACCGCAGTTCAAAGCCGTTCAAACCCTCACAGCGGCGCCGGACACCCCCAGATGTCCAGCGTCTCGCACTGCGCCGTGCCCCCGCGCCGGGTCGCCGCGCACAGCTCGTCGGCGTCGTCCAGGTCGGCGCGGACGGCGGCGGCCATGGCGGCCGTGCCGGGGTGCCGCAGCCGGTAGTAGCTCTCGGCGGCCCACGCGTGCTGCACCGCGGCGGCCACGTACGCGTCGCGCACGCAGGCGATGGGCACCGGCGGCGGCACTCCGCCGTCGGTGCGGGCGTCCCGGGAGGTGCGCCACCCCGCCGCGTGGTCCAGCAGCCAGCGGACCTCCCGGAGGTGCGTCCCCCGGTACGCCGCCGGCGGCCCCCCGCCGGCGACCGGGTCCGGCGCGGCGGCGCGCGGGGCCGCCGTCCGGGGGCCCGGCCCGCCGCCGCGCCCCACCGCCGTGGCCCCCACGACCAGGCAGAGCGGCGCCAGGCGCATGAACGATCCCCACATCTGCCTTCTCCTGGCGAGAGTCTAGTTTCGTCCCCCGCGGGGGAGGCTGCGCAGCCGGGGCCCCACCTCGGCCCGCGAGCGGACCCGGAGCTTGCCCATCACCTTTTCCGTGTGGTGCCTGGCGGTGTGCTGGCTGATGCACAGCGCCGTCGCGATCGCCGCGTTGGTGCGCCCCTCGGCCAGGAGCCGCGCCACGTCCACCTCCTTGGGCGTCAGCCCCAGCAGCCGGCGGAGCGTGTCGTCGGGCGGGATCTCCGGGTCCACGGGCTGCACCGTCATCAGCACCAGCCTCCCCAGGCCGTAGCGGTCCAGCTCCACGCACCACCCCCAGAGAAGACAGAGACCCGCGGCCGTCTGATACTCTAGGGTGGTGGGAGCCGCGCCCGGCGCGCCGCTCCACGGCCTGCGCGCGTCCGCGATGGAGCGGGCGTACGAGCCGAGCGCCTCCTCCAGGTACCTCCCTTCGGGGACCCTGCGGAGCAGGTCCGCGAGCCACCGGTTCACCCGGACGGTGGTTCCCCCGGTGGTCATCAGCGCCTGGTGCTGGGGGAGCAGGTCCAGGGTCTCGAACAGGGTGGCCGGGTCCCGGGACCCGGCCGGCGGCGGAGTGAGCTGTGGCTGGAGCATCGTGGTGCGCGTTCGGGGTGGCACCGGCGGCCCTTGTGGCTGCCGCTCGAACGCGTACAATGCGGGACGGGTCTCTACCTGTTCCCGCCCTAACCATCAACCTCCCCGGTCAACCAGTGTCGTTCACCGTCCGCACCTTCGGTGGAGCACAGGTAGAGGGTCCCGCGGGGCCCCTCGCCGGGCGGGCCGCGCACCGGCGGCGCATCGCGCTGCTGGCCCTGCTCGCCTCCTCCCGAACCGGCTCGCTCACCCGCGAGAAGATCGTCGGCTACCTGTGGCCGGAGTCCGACCGCCCCCGCCACAACCTTTCCGTCTCGCTGAGCGAGCTGCGCAGGGAGCTGGGGGAGCACGCCTTCGTGTCCACCGGCAGCGAGGTGGCCCTGAACCCGGAGGTGGTCGCCGCCGACGTGGCGGACTTCGAGGCGGCCCTCCGCGCCGGCGACGACGCGCGCGCGGTGGAGCTGTACCGGGGGCCCTTCCTGGACGGCTTCTACGTGGACGACGCCCCGGCGTTCGAGCAGTGGATGCACGCGGAGCGCGACCGGCTGGCCCTGGAGTACGCCGGGGCCCTGGAGCGCCTGGCCGAGCGGGCCGAAGCCGCGGGAGACGCCGACGAGGCGGCCCGCCGGTGGCGGCAGGCGACGGCCCACGACCCGTGCGGCGCGCGCGTGGCGCTCCGGCTGATGCGCGCCCTGGACGCCGCCGGCGACCGGGCCGCGGCCCTCCGCGCCTTCGCCGCGCACGCGTCGGCGCTCCGGGAGGAGCTGGAGCTGGAGCCGGAGCCGGAGGTCGCGGCGCTGGCCGCGCGGCTGCGGGCGTCCCCGCGCCCCGCCCCGCCGGCCCGGCCCGATCCCCCGGTCCACGACGGGGGCGTGGAAGCCGTGGTCCCGCCGTCCGCGGCGGACCCGGCCCCGGCGGCCGAGGCCCGGCCCGGGACGGGAGCGGCGGAGGCGGAGGCCGTTCCCCCGGAGCCCGTCCTCCCCGCTCCGCCCTCCACCCGCGGGTGGGCGCGGCCGGGGCTGGCGCGGCTGGCCGCCGTCCCCGGGGGGCTGCTCGTCGCCGCCCTGCTCGCCTTCCTGCTGTTCGAGCCGGGAGGGACGCCGGCGCCCCCGGAGCGCATCGCGGTGCTGTACTTCCAGACCCAGGACGGCGGCCGCGACGCGGAGTACCTGGCCGAGGACCTGACCGAGAACCTGATCCACCAGCTGGCCCAGGTGGAGGGGCTCTACGTGGTGTCGCCCAACGGCGTCCGCCCGTACCGCGACCGCGCGGTCCCGCCGGACAGCCTGCGCAGGGCGCTGGGCGTGGGGACGCTGCTGAGCGCCACCCTCCAGCCGTTCGGCGACAGCGTCCGCCTGAGGGTGCACGTGGTGGACGCCAACTCCGGGCAGGAGCTGGACGGCACGGTGATCCGGCGGGCGATGGGCGACCGGCTCAGCCTGGGGAACGACCTGGCGGCGGAGGTGGCCGACTTCCTCCGCGTCCGGCTGGGCGAGGAGGTGCGGCTCCGCGAGTGGACGGTGGGAACCAGCGAGCCCCGCGCGAGGGACATGGTCGCCCGGGCGGACGAGATGCGGAGCCGGGCCCTGGCCGACGCCCGCGGGCCCGACTCGGTGGCGGTGCTCACCGCGCGCCGCTCGCTGGAGATCGCCGACATCCTGCTGGTGCAGGCGGAGCGGCTGGACCCCGAGTGGGTGGAGCCGACGCTGCGCCGCGGCTGGCTGGCGCTGGACCGGATCGAAGTGACCGACATGCGGCGGAAGCGCGAGTGGACCGCCCTGGCCGCGGCGCACGCGGAGCGCGCCCTGGGCCGGGAGCCGGGCTTCCCCGCCGCGCTGGAGCTGCGCGGCACGGCGTACTGGCTGGAGGCCGACGACTCCGCCCCCGGCCGCTGGCCGCAGCTGGTGGGGAGGGCCGAGGCCGACCTCCGCGCCGCCACCGCGGCCGACCCGTCGCTGGCGAGCGCCTGGGCCACGCTGAGCCAGGTGCTCCGCTTCCAGACCGACTTCGAGGAGGCGGCGTTCGCCGCCCGCCGGGCGTACCACAAGGACGCCTACCTCCGCAACATCGACCAGGTGCTCGACGTGCTCTACCGCAGCACGCTCGCCCTGGAGCGCACGGAGGAGTCCGGCCGCTGGTGCGCGCTGGGACGGCGCAAGTTCCCGTCCGACTGGAAGTTCGTGCAGTGCGAGCTGGACATCCTCAGCAGCCCGGCCACCCCCGGGCCGGATCCCCGGCGGGCGCTGCGGCTGCTGCGCGAGCTGGACCGGATCGACCCGCCCGACAAGGCGCGGCTCGCCGGCCGCCCGTACCACCCCATCTACCGGACCGTGCGGGCGGCGGTGGTGCTGGCGCGCGCCGGCAGGGAGCGCGAGGCGCGCGACCTCCTGGCGCGCGCCCGCCGCGAGGCGGGCGGCGACCGGGCGATGAGCCTGTTCCTGGCGTACGACGAGGCGTACCTGCGGCTGGTGCTGGGGGAAAGGGAGCAGGCCTTCGACCTGCTCACCCACTACGTCCGCCACCGCCCCGAGCTCAGGCCGTACGCCCTGCGCGACCCGCAGTTCAGGACGCTGTGGAGCGACACGGCGGGCGCCCGGCTGTCGTTCAAGCAGTGAGGGGCGGCTCCCGGGATCACGCCCCCTCCGTCCCCCCGCCCTCCACCCGGATCATCACGGACACGGTGTCCGGCAGGTGGGCCAGCATGTAGACGCCGTCGGCGGCGAAGTCCTCGGACACGCGGACGGCCTGCGGGAGCCCCACCGCCCCGGCGTAGTACGGCACGACGAACTTGTCCACCGCCGAGCGGGTCCAGAAGATCGAGTCGTAGTCGCCGCCGTCGAGCACCCGCGTCTGCACGGAGCCGTCCGGGAGCCTGACCCGCACCGTCACGTCCAGCACCTGGTGCTCCGGGCGCGCGCCGGGCTCCCCCGCGGACCCGGTCACGTAGGGGCCGAACACGTCCACCTCCTCCCCCCGCGCCTCCCGCTCGCCGCGGGCCCGCTCCGCCGCCTCCCTCCCCTCCTCGCCCTCGAAGCGCTGGATGGGGCCGACGTCCCGGAGCCCCGAGACGAAGTACATGGGCCGTCCGTGGCGGAAGCCGTCGGCCGCGGCCGCAAGCCGCTTCGCCACCCCTGCCGATACCGGGCGCTTGAATCCGGGCATGGTGCACTCCTCGTCGAGGTTCGCCGGACCCCGGCAGGAGCCGAGGTGCTCCGCCCGCGTCCGGATGGGGATCGTGTCGCTCGACCAAGTCTATGCACTCCCTGGACAGGACACATGGGCGGAACCGCCCAATTGTGCGCCCGCCTGTCGCCAACGGGACGCCAATTTCCTTTCATTGTCGCTTTCGGAGCTCAACGATGAACACGGCGATCCCGGCCGTCGCTGCGGCCGGGCTCGCCGCTACCCGCCGCTCACCGCGGGGAAGATGACCACCGTGCTCCCCTCCCGGACGGGCGCCGCCAGCCCGCCCAGGAAGCGGATGTCGTCGCCGTCCACGAACACGTTGACGTGCCGCCGCACCTCGCCCCGCTCGTCCACCACGCGGTCCACCACCCCGGGGTAGCGCCCGGCCAGCGCGCCGAGCGCGTCGCCCACGGTGCCGCGGGGCGCGTCCAGCCTCACCTCGGGGCGCCCCGCGGCGTAGGGCTGCAGGGCGCCGGGCAGCTCGATCGTGATCTCCATGGCCGCGTCTCCCGTGCGGGTGGGCCGTGCCGTCAGCCGCCGACCACGGCGGCCCGGACGCACACGATGGGCGGCAGCGCCTCGCCGATCTCCCTCCAGCTCTCCCCCGCGTCCGCCGAGCCCCAGAGCCGGCCGCCGCGCGTGCCGAAGTAGATGCCGGCCTCCCGGTGCGAGTCGGCGGCGAGCGCGTCGCGGAGCACGGTCTCGTAGGCGCCCTCCTGCGGGAGGCCGCCTTCCAGCGGGTGCCACGACTCGCCGGCGTCGCGGGTGCGGTACACCCGGAGCCGTGCCTCCGGCACCACGCGGAACTCGTCCGACTCCAGCGGCACGATGTACACCGTGTCGGGGTCGTGGGGGTGCACCTCCATGGCGAAGCCGAAGTCCGACGGGACGCCGTTGGCGACGTCGTGCCAGCTGTCGCCCCAGTCGTCGCTGCGGTACAGCCCCCAGTGGTTCTGGAGGAAGAGCCGCTCCGGGCGCGCCGGGTGGTTGACCACCTTGTGCACGCACTGCCCGAACTCGGGGTACTTGTCCGGGAGGAACTGCGCCCGCACGCCCCGGTTGCGCGCCTGCCAGCTCCTCCCGCCGTCGTCGGTGCGGTAGAAGCCGCCGGTGGAGATGGCCACGCCCATGCGCCCCGGATCGGACGGGTCCACCACAATGGTGTGCAGGCAGAGCCCGCCGCCCCCGGGCTGCCACCGCGGGCGGTGCTCGTGCCCAAGCAGCCCCTCCACCGCGCTCCACGTCTCCCCGGCGTCGCGCGACTCGAACAGCGCCGCCGGCTCCACCCCGGCGTACACCACGCCGGGCTCGTCCGCCGGTCCCGGCCGCAGCTGCCACACGTTCGCAAGCGCCAGCCCGGAGTCCTCCGGGAAGCGCAGGTTCTGCCGCTCCGGCGAGCTCCACGTGGCGCCCCAGTCGTCACTGGTGCGGACCACGCTCCCCCAGTGGAAGCTCTGCGTCCCCGCGAACAGCCGGTTGCGCCCCCCGCGTCCGTCGAAGGCCAGCGAGTACACGGTCTCGCCGCGGAAGTGGGGCCCGTCCACCCGCCATGCCCTGCGCTCCGCGTCCGAATGCAGCACGAACGCGCCCTTCATGGTGCCCACCAGCAGCAGCGTGTCGCCTTGAGACGGAGTCATGGTGGATCTCCGGGGTGGAGGAACGGCTTTGAACTGCGGGTTTGGGCGTGCCCCTCGCGGGTGCTCGCGCGAGGGTCGGAGCTCGGTGCTTCGCCTGGACCGGGCTCCCGGGTCAGCTCGGCGCCGGCGCGGCGGAGCCCCCGGCGCACGCGGCGGCGCGGTCCAGCAGGAGGCGGCGCTCGCGCGCGTTCTGGGTGAGCGCGGCGGCGCGCTCGAACTCGGCGCGGGCCTCGTCCATCCGGCCCAGCTTGAATAGCAGGTCGCCGCGCACGCTGGGGAGCAGGTGGTAGTTCTTGAGCGACGGCTCGGCGACCAGCTCGTCCACCAGCTCCAGCCCCGCCGCCGGCCCGAACGCCATCGCTAGCGCCACCGCGCGGTTCACCTCCACCACCGGCGAGGGCGCCACCCGGGAGAGCGCGTCGTAGAGCGCGGCGATGCGCACCCAGTCCGTCTCGGCGGCGGTGCGCGCCCGCGCGTGGCAGGCGGCGATGGCCGCCTGGAGCGCGTACGGCCCGCGCGCGCCGCCCAGCGCCTCGGCGCGGGCCAGCGCCCTGAGGCCGCGGTGGATGAGGAGGTGGTCCCAGCGCCCGCGGTCCTGGTCCAGCAGCAGCACCGGCGCGCCCCCGGGGCCCACCCGCGCCCCCAGCCGCGACGCCTGGATCTCCATCAGCGCCGACAGCCCGTGCACCTCCGGCTCGTCCGGCGCCAGCCCGGCCAGGATGCGGCCCAGCCGGAGCGCGTCCTCGCACAGCGCCGGTCGCACCCAGTCGTCGCCCGCCGTCGCCGAGTACCCCTCGTTGAAGATCAGGTACACCACCCCCAGCACCGACGACAGCCGCTCCGCCAGCTCCGGTCCGCGCGGGACCTCGTAGGGGACGCGCGCCTCGGCGAGCGTCTTCTTCGCCCGGACGATGCGCTGCGCCAGCGTGGGCACGGGGACCAGGAAGGCGCGGGCGATCTCCTCCGTGGTCAGCCCCCCGATCAGCCGGAGGGTGAGCGCCACGCGCGCCTCGGTGGAGAGCACCGGGTGGCAGCAGGTGAACACCAGCCGGAGCAGGTCGTCGCCGATCTCGTCGTCGACCGCCTCATCCAGGTCGGGCACGGCCGCCTCCTGCCGCACCTCCAGCTCGCGGCCCAGCTCCTGGTGCTTGCGGTCGAGCAGCCTGTCCCGGCGGAAGTGGTCGATGGCGCGCCGCTTTGCCGCGGCCATCAGCCAGGCGCCCGGGTTGCGCGGCACGCCGTCGTGCGGCCACTTCTCCAGCGCGACCAGCAGGGCGTCCTGGGCCAGGTCCTCGGCCAGCCCCACGTCGCCGTGTACCATGCGCGCCAGGCTGGCGATCACCTTCGCCGACTCGATCCGCCAGACGGCGTCGATCGCGGCGTGCGTCTCGGGAACCAGGGTCGTAGTCACGGGACGCATCATAGCGTCCGCGCGCCGCGGCGCAAGCCGGCGCGGGCCGCGCGGGGGCGCCCGCCCCCGTGCGCGGGCGCCGCCCCGGGATCGCGCTCACGGCCGGCGCCGCAGCGGCAGCAGCGCGCGCAGCCGCGGCTCGCGCAGCCACAGCCCGCCCCAGGCCAGCACGCCCATGTAGACGGGGAACAGGGTGTGGCTGGGGAGCGGGTCGCCCACGCGGAAATGGGTGGCGACGGCGCCGCCCAGGTAGCCCGTCAGCAGCACCGCGCCCAGAACCGCCGTCCGCGGGACCGCGTACAGCAGGGTGCAGGCGAGCAGGACGGCACCCAGCGGGAGGAGGTGGCCCACCTCGTAGCCGAGCGCGGTCGTGCCTTCGACGACCGGCGGAGGCGCCACGAACTTGCCGACGCTGTCGAAGACGAGGAACAGCACCACCAGCGCGCTCATGGCGTATCCGGCGCGCAGGGCGGCCTTGGAGGGCGCGGCGGCGGCCGTCTCGTCGCGGACGGTGCGGGTCGGCGGCTGCTTCCTGGCGATGGTCGCTTCCATGATGTCGGCTCCTGTGTCTCGGGTGTGTGGGATGTGGATCCGGTCGCCGCGCGTTACTTCTTAGGCGAGCCGATCGACCACGTGTGGCCGAAGGGGTCCTGCACCTGCCCGTAGCGGTCGCCCCAGAACCCGTCCCCGATCGGCATCGTCACGGTCGCGCCGGCCTCCACCGCGCGGGCGAACCACGTGTCCGCGTCGTCCACGTCCAGGTGGAGCATCACGCCGTTGGGCCCGCCGTCCAGCCCGGAGCCGTACTCCGGGAACTCGTCCGCCATCATCACGTCCGACCGGTTGATCAGCAGGTGGCAGTGGATCAGCTTGTCGCCGCTCTCGGTGGGGGTGCGGGCCACCTCCTCCGCGCCGAAGGCGCGCTTGTAGAACTCCACGGCGTCCGAGGCGCCGCGGATCATCAGGTACGGCGTCACTCCGTTCTTGGGGCGGACGACTTCTGCCATGCTCTCCTCCGTGGGCTGGGTTCCGGGTCGGTCGGATTCGCTTCTCTGCAGACACGTCGAACCGACCTCCGCCGATTCGACAATCCAACGAAAGGCCGATTCCGAGCGGCAGGGGCCGACAAGCGAAGAGCCGCCGGAGCGGTGTGCTCCGGCGGCTCCCAACCGCCGCGCGCGGGGTGCCGCCGGGGCTACGCCACCGCCGCCCGCATGAACTCGGCGGCGGCGTGCGGCGAGTCGAACGCCTCGCGCACCTCGGCGGAACCCTGCCCCGCCACCTCCAGGAAGCGCCCGGCCAGCTCCACCGCCGCGTCCATCGAGGGCACCTCCACCAGCACGAACCCGGCGACCAGCTCCTTCGCCTCGGCGAAGGGACCGTCCGTCACCGTGATCCTGCCGCCGGTGCGGTGCAGGCGCGCGCCGTTGTAGGCGCTGGGCTTCAGCCCCTCGGTGCCCAGGAGAACGCCCCGGTCGTGCAGCTCCCCGATGAAGCGCCCCATCTCCGGGAGCGCGATGCACGCGGGCGCGTCGGCCTCGGTGTCCGCGTCGGCCTTGAACATGATCATGAAGCGCATGGTGGCGTGTCCTCCTGGGTCTGCCGGTGCGGCGCGGGCGCTCCCGCCGGGTGGGATTCTACACGGGACATTCTGCGGCCTGGAGCCCGGCGCCGCCAGCCCGCACCGTTTCTTGCAGCGGTGAGACATCCGCGCGGAGACCCCCCTCTCCGCGCCGCCAACCCATTCCAGGACCCGACAGACGGACCATGCACAGAACCAGAATCGTGCTCGCCGCTTCCCTCCTCGCCTCCGCCGCGCTCGTGGACTGCGCGCCCGCGCAGGGCTCCCGCTGCACGCCGCTGGAGACGCGCGACCCCAACGGCGAGGGCCAGCGGCCGGCCTTCCCCGGGCAGACCCGCGCCTGCGGCGTCCGCTCGGACGTCACCTTCGACGTGGCGGTGGTCGCGCGGGGGCTCCAGAATCCCTGGTCGGTGGAGCCGCTCCCGGACGGCTCGCTGCTGGTGACGGAGAAGCCGGGGCGGATGCGCATCGTCTCGCGCACCGGCCAGGTGGGCGCGCCCATTACGGGCGTCCCCGAGGTGGACGCGCGCGGCCAGGGCGGGCTGCTGGACGCGGCGCTGAGCCCCCGCTTCGCCACCGACCGCACAGTCTACTGGAGCTTCACCGAGCCGCGCCAGGGCGGCAACGGCACCAGCGTCGCGCGCGGCGTGCTCTCGGCGGACCGGCGGCGGCTGGAGCAGGTGCGGGTGATCCTGCGCACCCGGCCCACCTACGCCAACAACATGCACTACGGCTCGCGGCTGGCGTTCGGGCCGGACGGCATGCTGTACGTCACCATGGGCGAGCGCTCCGACCGCGAGACCCGCCCGCAGGCCCAGCAGCTGGGGAGCCACCTGGGGAAGACGCTGCGCGTCCGCCCGGACGGCACGGCGGGGCCGGGAAATCCGTTCGCGGGGCGCCAGGGCGCGCTCCCGGAGACCTGGTCGCTGGGGCACCGCAACATCCAGGCGGCCGCCTTCGACCCGCAGGGCAATTTCTGGGTCATCGAGCACGGCACCCGCGGCGGCGACGAGCTGAACCGCGTGGAAAAGGGCAAGAACTACGGCTGGCCGATCGCGGCGTACGGCATCGAGTACCGCGGCGGCGCCATCACCTCGGCCGCCGGCACGGCCACCCCCACGCGCCCGGGCACCGAGCAGCCGGTGTACTACTGGGACCCGGTGATCGCCCCGTCCGGCGCGCAGTTCTACACGGGGAGCGCGTTCCCGGCGTGGCGGGGGAGCCTGTTCGTGGGCGGGCTGGCCTCCATGCGGCTGGTGCGCCTGGAGGTCGCCGGCAACCGGGTCACGGGCGAGGAGCACCTGCTCGTGGACCGCAAGCAGCGGATCCGCGACGTGCGCCAGGGGCCGGACGGCATGCTCTACGTGGTGACCGACGGGCCCACCGGCGAGCTGTGGAGGATCGCGCCGCGGCGCTGATTTTCGAACAGCCTTGAACTGCGGGTTTGGGCGTGCCCCTCGCTGGCGCTCGGGTCGGGCTGCGCGCTGCGTAGGGAACGATACTACCGTTCCCAACGCAGCCGAGCCCCCGCCGAAACTGCCCGGCGGGGTCTCGGCCCTGCCGGGCGCGCATCCCTCACGCGGGTGCCCGGATGTGCCTCGGGATCTGACGACCGGGTGGGGCTACCGGGCCGGGCGCAGGCCCACCACACCGCTGGCCCCCTCCGGGCCGAAGGTCACGTCCACCAGGTAGTCGTACGACGCGAGCAGGTGGCGGCCGGTGTTGATGATGCCGGTGGGGCTGGGGCGGGCGAACCGGGCGTACTCCGGCGTGCCGGGCTCCCCGAAGTCGTCCGTGTCGAAGCTCCAGATCGTTGCCCCGCCCAGCTCCAGCGACACCGCCACCCCGCCGACCCACTGCTCGTGCGTCCCCACCGTCTCCAGGTAGCCGGCGTCGGGCCGCGCCCCGTCCTGCCGCGGCGTCACGATCATGTACGAGATGCCGGTGTCCAGCAGCAGCGGAGCCGTGTCCGTGTACGGCCGGAGCGCGGAGCCCGCGGGCGGCGTCAGCGTCACCGTGGCGGCGGGGGTGGTGCCGGGGTCGGCGCAGTTGGTGGAAAAGGTGGCGAAGGTCGCCATCTCCGCCTCGTCGTAGCCGAACCGGACGCCCTCGCGGGTGAGGACGTACCCGGTGCGGAACTCCCCGGCCGCCATCTCCGGCAGGTTCAGGAACGGGTTCATCACGTTGCGTGCGTCCCCGTGCAGCCCGCGGATCCCCACGCCCATCATGCTCACGCCGGGCTCGGGCCCGCCCTCCATGCCGGTGGCGGCGAACACGGCGACCGGCCTGGCGGTGGTGAAGGTCTGCCCGTCGGCGGCCGTCAGCTCCACGGCGGCCAGCACCCACTCGCCCGAGTAGCTGTTGCCGCTGCTGGAGTACCGCGGGGGCGCCGGCGGGTCGGGCATCGGCGTCCACGAGGAGATCCGCGACGCCGCCACGACGATGCCGCTGGACCCCGTGTCCATGACCATGGAGTGGGCCTCCCCGCCGCCGACGCGGACGGTGAAGGTCAGGTACCCGGACAGGTCCGGGGTGGGATCGGTGTAGGGAAGCTGGATGCCGGTGGCGGTGGGGGTCACGCTCGTCTCGCGGGTGCGGGTGGCCGGAGGTCGGGGAGGAAGGGCGGGAATCGTCCCGCCGCCCCGCACGAGTATCGGCCCGGCCCGGCGGATGGATGAGCGCGCGTGGACCCGTCCCGGTCCGCACGGCGGCAGGCGCCGCCGTGCGACGGGGCGGCGTGCCGCGGCTACCGGTGCGAGGCCACCTGCTGGCGCAGCCGCTCCTCGGCCGCCCGGTGCTCGCCGGTGGGATCGATCGGGGCGAAGTCCTCGGCCTCAAACACCGGACGGATCTCGACCTCCGGCTCGGTGCCGGGCATGGGGTTCGGCATGCGCTTCACCCACTCCACCGCCTCCTCCATGGACCGGACCTGCCAGAGCCAGAAGCCGGCGACCAGCTCCTTGGTCTCCGCGAACGGCCCGTCGATCACCGTCCGCTGGTCGCCCGACAGGCGCACCCGCTTTCCCCTGGAGCTGGGGTGCAGCCCCTCGCCGGCCAGCATCACGCCGGCCTTGACCAGCTCCTCGTTGTAGCGGCCCATCGCGGCGAGCAGCTCCTCGCCGGGGAGGACGCCGGTCTCGGACTCGGCGGTGGCCTTGATGATCACCATGCAGCGCATCGGAGCTCTCCTGACTGTGGGTTGGGTCGTCCAGCTTCGGGTCACGACCGGGCTCGAACCGGTCTCTGCATACACGTCGAACGACGCTCCGCGAAATCGACACGGGAGCGAAACGGGCGTCGAAGGGGTCAGTAAAGCGTCTCGCGGACCCGGCTCTCGGCTTCCCGGTCGTACCCGGCGGCGTCCACCCCGCTGCGGGTGTGGGCCGCCAGCACGGTCCCCAGGCTGGGCAGCGCGGAGCGGGGGACGTGCAGGGCCGGGTTCCACAGCTCGGAGCGCACCAGCGACTTGGAGCACTGGATGAACGCCTCCTCCACCGCGACCACCAGGACAGCGGTCGGCGCCTTTCCATCGACCGGGAAGCGCTCCCGCAGCGCCGGGTCGCGGGAGATGACCGCGCGGCCGTTGACCCGCAGCGTCTCGTTCACCCCCGGCACCAGGAAGAGCAGCCCCACCGCCGGGTTCTCCAGGATGTTCCGCAGGCTGTCCAGGCGGTTGTTCCCCCTGCGGTCCGGCAGCAGCAGCGTACCCTGGTCCGCCACCTGCGCGAAGCCGGGGCGGTCGCCGCGCGGCGAGCAGTCCGCCCCCCGGCTGCCGCAGGTGGCGAGCACCACGAAGGGCGAGGCGGCGATGAAGGCCCGGCAGTGCTCGTCCAGGTGGTCAATGACCTTGAGGAGCGCGCGCTCGCTCGGCGGCTCGTAGATCCCGGCCAGCTCGTCCGCCGAGGCGACCACGTGGCGCTCGTCGATGTCCATCAGATGATCCCGTGCAGGGGTCCGCCGCGCTCGCCCAGCCGGTCCACCCGCCGCTCCACGGCGGGGTCGCGCTCCAGCGGCGGGGCGTGGTGCGGCTTGATGCGGGCGTCGATGACCATGGGCCCGCGGCACCCCCAGTGCTTGTGCTCGGTGAAGCTGCCCACGCCGTGCACGTCGTGCGACGGGTTGCTGCGGGTGAAGGTGACCCACACGAAGTTGTCGATGCTCGCCGCGGCGAACTCCGCGTCGTCGCACAGCACGATCAGCGGGATCCCCGACAGCTCCTGCCCCCGCAGCCCTCCGTCCAGCGCCGCCGCCTCCCGCTCCGCCTCCGCGTACGTGGTGAAGCGCGGCCCCTCCACCGCCAGCACCCCCGGCATCACCATCGCCCCCCGGCCGAACGGGCGCGGCAGCGAGACGCCGGCCGGCAGCTCGCGCCACAGCTCGCGCCGCCGCTCGCCCGCCACGGCCACCGCCAGCTTGGAGCCCGCGTTGAGCCCGGTGCCGCTGTAGTCCAGCGTGTCGATGGTGGTGTTGGTGTAGAAGTGCAGGTCGCGCGCGAGGTCCACCCGCTCCAGCGCGTGGCGCAGGAAGCCGCCCACGTCGTGGATGTCCAGCGCCGGATCGTCCTCCCGGGCGCAGATCCACAGGTACTTGGCCAGGCTGAGCTGGTTCTTGCCCAGGATGTGGTTCGCCAGCGTCAGGATCTCCTGCGGCCGGCGCTCCCGGAGGTAGGGCGTGTAACGCTCGCTGCCGATGGCGAAGAGAAGCGGGTGGACCCCGGCCGCGTCCACCGCGTTCACCGCGTGCAGCCCGGGGATCTCCTGGGGGATGGCGCTCCCGGTGATCTCGTGGATCAGCGCGCCGAAGCTGGTGTCCTCCTGCGGCGGGCGCCCCACCACGGTGAACGGCCAGACCGCGTTCCGGCGGTGGTACACCCGCTCCACCCGCATCACCGGGAAGGGGTGAACCAGGCTGTAGTAGCCCAGGTGGTCGCCGAACGGCCCCTCGGGCCTGGTCTCGTGCGGGTGGATGGTGCCGGTGATGACGAAGTCCGCGTCCGCCGAGACGCAGTGCCCGCCGTCGTCGTGGAAGTAGCGGAAGGCGCGGTTCCCCAGCGTCCCCGCGAACACCACCTCCGGCAGCCCCTCGGGGAGCGGCATCACCGCCGCCAGGGTGTGCGCCGGCGGCCCGCCCACGAAGATGCTCACCTTCAGCGGCTTCCCCGCCGCGTTGGCCTTGGCCTGGTGCACCCCGATGCCCCGGTGGATCTGGTAGTGCAGCCCGATCTCCCGGTCCCGCGCGTACTCGTTCCCCGCCAGCTGCACCCGGTACATCCCCAGGTTTGCGCCCATCACGCCGGGTTTGTCCGGGTCCTCCGAGTACACCTGCGGCAGGGTGACGAACGGCCCGCCGTCCATGGGCCAGTTGACCACCTGCGGCAGCTCGCCCACGGTGGTGGTGCCGAAGCGGACCGGCGCCCCGCGCTTCATGGGGAGCGGCAGCGCGGCGGTGGCGGTGCGGGCCGCCGGCAGGTACTTGAGCGGGCTGCGCAGGGCGCGCACGGGGTCGTACTTCAGGTCCACCAGCGCCTTCACCCGCTCCAGCGTGTCCCGGAAGATGAAGCGCGACCGCTCCAGCGTGCCGAACAGGTTGGACACCGCCGGGAAGCGCGACCCCTTCACCCGCTCGTAGAACACGGCGGGCCCGCCGTGCTCGAACACGCGCAGGTGGATCGCGGCCATCTCCAGGTGCGGGTCCACCTCCTCGCGGATGCGGACGAGGTGGCCGTTGCGCTCCAGGTCCAGGACGCAGGCTTCCAGGCTCTTGTATCCCATCGGGTCGGCACTTCGGTGGCTCGGGTGGCGATCGCGCCGGAAGGATGGGCGCTCGGGGCCGGCGGGTCAACGGCAGGAGGTCCCGAAGGGCGCAGCAACACCTTGCAATCTATTCAGCATCAGAATAAAATCCATTCACGTCGTGAATAGTTTGCACAAACCAGCGATTCCCTCGATGAGCTCTCTCCCACCCCCGGCCGACGTCCCGGTGCTTCCCCGTGTCGCCGCGGGGCCGGTTGCGCGCGCCCTCAAGGTCTCGCCCGTCGTGGTGCTCATGGGAGCACGCCAGACGGGAAAGAGCACGCTGGTCCAGACGCTCCCGGAGCTGAGCGCGCATCCCTACCTGACGCTGGACGACCTGGACGTCCGCGCCGAAGCGCAGACGGCTCCCGACGTGCTGGTGCGGCGCGCCCCCCGCCTGGTGCTGGACGAGGTGCAGCGCGAGGCGGACCTGGTGCTGGCGATCAAGCGCGCCGTGGACGCGCAGCGCCCCCGCGTACGCGGGCAGTACGTGCTGACGGGCTCGGCAAACCTGCTGCTGATGAAGCGCGTGTCGGAGACCCTGGCGGGCCGCGCCACCTACGTGACGCTCTGGCCCTTCACCCGCCGGGAGCGGCTCGGGAGGGGGGCGACCGGGATCTGGGATGCGCTGTTCCGGTGGCCGGCGGCCGAGTGGTACGACCGGATCCAGGCGGAGGACTCCACGCCCGCCGACTGGCGCGCGGAGGCGAAGCTCGGGGGACACCCGACCCCCGCCTACGAGCTGGAGACGGCGGAGGAGCGGACGATCTGGTTCTCGGGGTACGTGAGGACGTATCTCGAGCGGGACCTCCAGGACCTGGCGGCAATCGCCAACCTGGTGGATTTCCGCCGGCTCATGCGAGCCACCTGCCTGCGGCTGGGCAACCTGCTGAACCAGAGCGAGCTGGCGCGCGACACGGGGTTGTCGCAGCCGTCGGTGCACCGCTACCTCAACCTGCTGGAGACCTCGTACCAGCTCCTGCGCCTGGAGCCGTACTCGGTGAACCGCACCAAGCGGCTGGTGAAGAGCCCAAAGGCGTTCTGGAGCGACACCGGCCTGGCGATGTTCCTGGCCGGGGAGACGGAGCCGCGCGGCGCGCACCTGGAGAACATGGTGCTCACCGACCTGATCGCCTGGCGCGACGCCCAGCTCCAGCCGCCCGAAGTGCTGTACTGGCGCACCGCGACGGGCCGCGAGGTGGACTTCGTCGTCGAGCGCGACGGAGAGCTGCTGGGGATCGAGGTAAAGAGCGGCCCGCGCCCTTCAGCCGCGGACGCCGCGAACCTCGGCGTCTTCGCGGAGGAGTACGGAGAGCGTGTCCGGGGCGGCCTGGTGCTGCATGCCGGGACGGACACCTACCGTCTGGGCCCGAACATCCTCGCCACCCCGTGGTGGCGGGTGCTCTGAAGCCGCTCCTGGGCGGAACCCGGCCCGGCGGCGGGCGGCCGGCGCGGCCCGGAGGCGGGCGAGAGTGCCCGCCCCTACGCGGTCGGGGGTGAGCTCGAGCCGCCGAAGCGGATGGGCTCGTCCTGGGAGATGCCGAGGACGCCGGGCACCTGCTCCGCCGCCTTCGCCACCTCGCGCGTGGCGGACCCCACGATGCACCGGACGTGGCCGAGGACGTCCTCCACCTCGAAGCCCAGCTCGGCCAGGTCCTTCGCGACGTCTTCGAGCGGCCTCTCTTCGCTGGCGGCGACGATCCAGGTGCTGGTCTCCGACATGGCTGCCTCGGGGGTGGGTGCGGGAGGGGCCGAACGGGTCTCGCGCCCCGCACTGCAAGAGTCAGGCAGCGGGCGCGACGCGCAGCAGCACCTTGCCCGTGGTCCGCCGCCCCTCCAGCGCGCGGTGCGCCTCCGCCGCCTCCTCCAGCGGGAACTCCGCGCCCACCCGCACCGACAGCTCCCCCGCCCCGATCCACGCGAACAGCTCGCCCGCGCGCCCGAGCAGTTCCTCGCGCGTCGCCACGTAGTGCGCCAGCGTGGGCCGGGTGAGGAAGAGCGAGCCCTTCTGGTTGAGGAGCTGCGGGTCCACCGGCTCCACCGGCCCGCTGGACTGCCCGAAGAGCACCATCATCCCCCGCGGCGCCAGCAGCTCCAGCCCGGGGAGGAAGGTGGTGCGGCCCACCGAGTCGTAGACCACCTGGAGCCCCTGCCCCCCCGTGAGCCGCCGCGTCTCCGCCACGAAGTCGTCGCGCGTGTACACGATCACCTCGTCCGCGCCGGCCGCCCGCGCCAGCTCCGCCTTGTCGTCGCTCCCCGCCGTGCCGACGACGTACGCGCCGCGCCGCTTCGCGATCTGCACCAGCAGCAGCCCCACCCCGCCGGCCGCCGCGTGCACCAGGCAGCGGTCGCCCTCGCGCAGCGGATAGGTGGAGGTGGCCAGGTAGTGCGCCGTCAGCCCCTGGAGCATCACCGCCGCGCCCTGGGCGGCGCTCACCCCCTCCGGGAGCGGGACCAGCTTGCCGGCCGGCACGGCCGCGTACTCCGCGTACGCGCCCAGCGAACCCGCCCACGCCACCCGGTCGCCCGGGCGCACCTCCGCGACGCCCTCGCCCACGGCCACGACCGTGCCCGCCCCCTCCTCGCCCAGCGTCGCCGGGAGCGGGACCCTGTACAGGCCGGTGCGCTTGTACACGTCGATGAAGTTCACCCCCGCGGCCTCCAGCCGCACCAGCGCCTCCCCTGCCCCGGGGCGCGGCACGGGCACGCTCTCCACCCGCATCGCCTCCGCGCCGCCCGTCTCGTGCACCCGCACTGCCCGCATCGTCCCCGCCGTCTCGCTCATCCTCTCCTCCCTTGCCGGTCCGCGGCCGTCCAGCACCCGCTCCGCCCGCGCGCAAGACGGGCGCCACCTCGGTCGGAACGGTCTCCGGCGCGAACGCGCCCCCGGCCGCCGGGTACAGGGGCACGTCCCGATCGCCCGACGCAACACCGGCAGGAGATCCCCCAGCGCATGGCAGTCCTGGCTCCGCAGACCGAGATGGAAGCGCTCCAGCCCCTGCTGGAGCTGGTGCGCGGCAGGCGCGTGGTGGTGCTGGCCGGCGCCGGGTGCAGCACCGAGTCCGGGATCCCCGACTACCGGGGGCCCGAGGGGAGCATGCGCACCCGGAAGCCCATGCAGTACCAGGAGTTCGTGCGCAGCGACACCGCGCGCGTCCGCTACTGGGCGCGCAGCGCCGTCGGGTGGCGGCGCATCGCCGACGCGCGCCCGAATGCCGGACATCTGGCGCTGGCCCGGCTGGAGGAGGGCGGCCCGGTGCGGGGCATCATCACCCAGAACGTGGACGGGCTCCACCACGCCGCCGGCAGCCGGCGCGTGGTGGAGCTGCACGGCTCGCTCGCCGCGGTGCGCTGCCTGGGGTGCGGCCAGGCCGAGCCGCGCGCCGACTTCCAGGCGCGGCTGATGGAGCTGAACGCCGGGTGGGAGGAGCGGCTCGCCCGGGGGACGGCGGAGGCCGGGGTGGAGCAGGCGCCCGACGGCGACGCGGAGCTGCCGGCGTGGGCGGTGGAGAGCTTCCGTGTGCCTGCCTGCCCCGCGTGCGGCGGCGTGGTCAAGCCGGACGTGGTGTTCTTCGGGGAGAACGTGCCGGCGGCGACGGTGGAGGACGCCTGGAGCCTGTTCGGGGAGGCGGAGGTGCTGCTGGTGGCGGGCTCGTCGCTGACCGTGTACTCCGGGCGGCGCTTCATCTACCGGGCGCAGCAGGAGGGCGTGCCCATCGCGGTGGTCAACCTGGGCCCCACCCGGGCGGACGAGGCGGCGGCGGCGAAGGTGGAGGGCACGCTCGGCCGGGTGCTCCCCCGGCTCGCCGACGCGCTCCTCGCTCCGGGCTGACGGGACCGGGGCCGGACGCATGGGCTACTCGCCGCTCGACCGGCCGGAGAGCATCCCCGCGGTGTTCGTGGAAGCGTGGAACCGGCGCGACCCGGACACGCTGGCCGGCCTGTTCGACGAGGACGCCGAGTTCGTCAACGTCACCGGGCTGTGGTGGCACAGCCACGAGGCGATCCGCCAGGCGCACGCGTACGGGCTGACGCGCATCTTCGAGCGCTCCACGCTGCGCCTGGGCACCGTGCGGGTAAAGCGGCTCTCGGACGAGGTCGCCGTGGTCCACGCGCGGATGACGCTGGAGGGGCAGACGCCGGTGGACGGGGTGGAGGCGCCGGGGACGCGGACCAACGTCTTCTCGTTCGTGGTCCACCGGACGCCGCGGGGGTGGAGCTGCGCTTCCGCACACAACACCGACGTGGTCCCCGGCATGGAAACCCTGGTGGTGGACGCCGAGGGACGGCTCAGGCCCGTGGACTACCGCGGGGAGTGAGCGGCGGTCCGCACGGACGGTGGCGGATGCACGGCGGCCCCGGGTGGATTGCTCCACCCGGGGCCGCTTTGTTCGCCCGCCTACGCGCCGCCTACTCCACTCGCAGCGCCTCGGTCGGCTCCACCCGCAGCGCCCGCCGCGTGGGCACCACGCACGCGAGCATGCACACCCCCATCATGAACGCCGCGTACGCCGCGAGCAGCGACAGCTGCGCGAGCGAGAGCCCGGCGGAACCCGACTGCGGCGCGCCGTCGGGCTGGCTCCCGGACACGGCGAACGCCGCGGCCGTGACGAGGATGAAGCCGAACAGCACCCCGACGCCGACCTGCGTCAGCGGCTTCCGGAAGATCTCGGCGACGACGCGGCCCCGGGCCGCGCCCAGCGCGACGCGCACGCCGATCTCGCGGGTCCGGCGCGACACGGTGAACGCCAGCACCGAGTAGATGCCGGTCAGCGAGAGCAGCAGGGCGATCGCCGTCAGCACCACCGTGACCCTCAGCCACATCCCGACGATCCAGACCATCCCCTTCTTGACCTCGTCCAGGCGCTGGAGGTCCGAGAGCCGGAGCGTCGGCTCCACCTCGGCCGCGATCTCCCGGACCCGCGCGGCGAGCGCGAGCGGATCGCCGTGCGCGTGGAGGACCAGGTGGAGCGAGCCGTGCCGCCCCGGGGCGCCCGGCAGGTACACGCCCGCCGGGAGCCGGCTGTTCGCCGGGTGGGCCATGCCGAGCTCCTTGACGACGCCGACGATCTGGTACCAGGGGCGCGACTCGTCCTGGGTCCACTCGCCGCGCGGCGAGAAGCGCACCCGCCGGCCGACGGCGTTGCGCCCCCGGAGCACGCGCCGGATGAAGCCCTGGTCCACGATCACCACGCGCGCGTCGGGCCCCAGGTCGGCGGCGCCGAACCCCCGCCCCGCGAGGATCGGCGCCCGCATCACCTCGAAGTACGACGGGTCGACCAGCGCGGTGCTCACCTCGGGATCGAGCGGCTGCGAGGTCGCCGACGACACGCCGCTCCCGTCGTCGACCTCGATCCAGGACTCGCTGTGATAGTCGCCCGGCAGGCGGTCGACGAACGAGACCCCGCGGACGCCCGGCTCAGCGGCCAGGCGCCGCCGCAGCGTCTCGACCACGGACTCGAAGCGCGCGCGGTGCGCGGCGGTGTCCGCGCCCGCGTCCACGTCCAGGTCCAGGCGCACCCCCAGGTACTCCTCGGCCGCCATCCCCAGGTCGTGCGACTGGAAGCGCGCCAGCTGGCGCTGCTCGAAGAAGACGACGGCCGGGAACGCGACCGTCGCCGCGACCTGCGCGACGATCACCGCCGCCCACACCCCGCCGAAGCGCACCCCCCCACCGGCCGTTCCCTGCTTGAGGCGCTCCCCCAGGCCGCGGGTGATCTTCCGCGCGGGCACCACGCCGGCGATCGCGGCGGCGAGCAGGGTCAGCGCGCTCGCGTAGAGCACGGTCGCGGGCGAGACGTTGACGTCGTACCAGAACGGGAGCGGGCCGACGTTGCGCTCCAGGAACTCCACGCCCCACCGGCGCAGCGCGAGCTGCGCGGCCGCGATGCCCACCACGGCCGCCACCCCGCCAAGCACGAGCGCCTCGGCGAACAGCTGCGCGACGATCCGGTTGCGGCTCGCGCCGAGCGCGCTGCGCACGATCAGCTCGCTCTCCCGGGTCGCCGCGCGCGCGAACAGCAGCAGGGCCACGTTGGAGCAGATCAGGACCAGGAGCATCACCGCGAAGACCTCGATGGACAGCATCAGGGTCTTGTCCAGCATCGACGGCGCCTGGAGCGACTGCGTGTACGGCGCGATGCGGGGCTGCAGGCGCTCGTGCGTCCCCGGGTGCTCCGCGGCCCGGCTGCGGCCGATCGTCCCCAGCTCCACCTCCGCGCGCTCCAGCGTCGCGCCCGGCGCGAGACGGCCGAACACCTTGATGGCCGGCCCCTCGCGCGGGCCGTGGGCGGCCGCGTCGAGCTGGAGCGGCGTCCACAGCTCGTGCGACACCGGGAACGCGTAGCCCTTCCGCATGACGCCCACCACCGTCGCGTGCGTGTCGCCCACCCGCACCGTCCGTCCGACGGCGCCCGGGTCGCCCGCGAAGCGCGTCCGCCAGATCTCGTGCCCCAGGACCACCACCGGCGGCGCTCCCGGCCGCTCGTCGGCCGGCGCGAGGACGCGGCCGAGCAGCGGCGGCTCGGGGGCGATGCGGAACGCCGCGGCCGTGACCTCGGCGCCGCGGACGGGGCGCCCCGCGTCGGTGCCCACGATCAGGTTGTGCGAGACGTCCCGGTAGGCGCCAAGGTCGGCCACCGACCGCAGCCGGTCGCGCCAGACCAGGAAGTCGCTCGTCGCGCGCGGCTCCACGTCATTGACCGCGACGTCCCAGTTCCCGATCTGCACGATGCGGTCGCCGCCGGGGAGCGGAACCGTCGGGTGGACCACCTGCCCCACCAGCACGAAGGTGACGACGCCGGCCCAGATCGCGAACGCCATGGCGAGCCCCCCGACGACGGTGAGCCCGGGGTACTTCACCAGCATCCGGAACCCGAGCTTGAAGTCGAGCGAGAGCCCGCCGAGCCACGCCAGCCCGCAGCCGTCGCGCAGCGCCTCCTTGTGCCGCTCCACGCCGCCGAAGGCGACGAACGCCCGCCGCCGCGCCTCCGCGGGGTCGAGCCCCTCCTCGCGGACCAGCCGCTCCGTCTCCATGTCGAGATGGAAGCCGAACTCCTCGTCCATCCGCGACTCGGCGGCGCGGCGCCCGAAGAGCAGCCCGAGGCGCGCGCGGATCCCGTCGATCCATCTCATTGCGTGTGTCCGGTGGGGGTGGCCAGCGTGGCGTGTGGGAGGGGGGGACGCCGTCAGGAGGTGCGCAGGACGGCTTCCAGGCCGGCGGCGAACCGCCGCCAGCTTTCCAGCTCCGCGCCGAGCGCGCGGCTGCCGGCGGCGGTGAGCTGGTAGTAGCGGGCGCGGCGGTTGTTGTCCGTGATGCCCCACTCGCTGGTGATGAAGCCGTCCTTTTCCAGGCGCTGCAGCGCGGGATAGAGCGAGCCCTGGTTGACCTCCAGCACGCCCTCGGAGATCTGCTGCACGCGCTGGCTGATGCCCCAGCCGTGCATGGGCGCCAGGGACAGCGTCTTGAGGACCAGCAGGTCGAGCGAGCCCCGGAGGGCGTCGATGTGCGGACGGGGGTTCACCGTGGGCTCCGGAAGGGGTTCCTGTAGGCGTCAACAGGAAAGTAGGGGCGACTCCTGTAGGCGTCAAGAGGAACGTGTGGGAGGGGCTCCGGGGCGGATCCCGGATACGAGGAGAGCCCCGGCGCCAGTGGCAGCGGGGCTCCCGATTTCATTGGGCAGAACGGCCCCGCCCGCGCGTCTACTCCCCCGTGACCGACTTGGCGAGGTTGTGCGGCCGCGACAGCCGGATCTCGTGCGGGTAGACGGTACCGGTGATCACGAAGTCCGCATCCGCCGACACGCAGCGCCCCGCCTCAACGTGGGAGTAGCAAAAGAGCGCGATAACGGTGTCAGTACCCAAGAACTCGCCTGCAATCTCGACACAACCACTCGATTCTGCTGGTTCCCTGCCATGGACCTCTCCTCGCTGAAACCTGCACATCGCGTTCACTACTCAGCTCTTGGTGCCCATACCTCTCAGACTATCCACCAGAGGACCAACTCGCCCGTGCGGCGGGCGTACACGTAGAGCTGCTGATAGCGTCCGGTTCGCGAGTCCTATTTCCCACTCGGTGAACGTCTCTGCCTCGTTAAGCACCGCAGCTGCCTTTTCAACGGCAGTGCTACTCAGGCGGATCAGATCAGGACGCACTAAGGCAAGCAGCTTCAGCACGACAGTCGGATCACTCTCGTTTTCCAAGAATTGCGACACGAGCCGTGCGAGGACCACCCTGCCGTGTGCTCCAACACGAGTCTTAGCGAGATGCGTCGACAACGAACGGCGAGCTTCGACATTCATTCCACGGTACAAGGCAGCGCATTCCTGCACGAATTCGGAGCGGCGCAACCCCACAACAACAGCGCTTGCGACCTCGATCACAGGTGGGGATCGAGTTTCGCTTGCGCAACGAACAAGATCGGGTACGATGTGATCCGCCGAAACACGCACCACCGCGAGAGTGAATCGCCGTGCACGCGCAGGGTCAGTCAGGAATACTGTGGGCAGTTGTCGCAGCACGCGCCTATCGCCCCTGGCCAGAAGCAAAGTGGCAGCTGCAGCCCAAACTTCCAGAGAGGCTGCACCTTCATAGAGTGACAGCATCGCATCAACAACTTCGGTTGACGAATCCTCCTTTAGGAGGTTGATAATCCGCCGCTGCAACTTGCTCTTGGCAGATGCCAACCATTCGATGAGCTGACGACGCTCAACGGTACCGATCTCGGAACGTACGAACTCGTATACTCCGGGTGTTGGACCGATCGCAATCAGCCGCTGTGAATTGTTTACATGAATCGCCCGCAGAATAGCGATCGCAATTCCAAATTCGAAAAAGGTCTGGTGTACAAATCGTGCATAACCGCCCGACCCACTGATGATCCCTGCATTAAGCAATGCTCGAAAAGGACTATCCAAATGGCGGTTGCTCATCTCCAAAGCAAGTGCGCCCAGCGAAATCGGATCGGTTGATGCAAACTGCACCTCTGCGGCTGATGCAATAGCGTGCAGTAATTCCTCCTCCGAAGAAAGCGTACCACGAACAGCGGGATCAGAGTAGTAGCTATGCAACTGCGTGACAAACGTTTTGTACAGCTTGAAATTGCTCAGTGTGGACCAATTTGGGTTGGTTTGAGCTACCCGCAAGACCAACAGCGTAAATAAAGGCAAACGCAGTTGTTCGCGCATCTCGGCAGGGACAGCCGCGAG
The DNA here is from genome assembly GCA_036389055.1 of Longimicrobiaceae bacterium. Lineage (GTDB taxonomy): Bacteria > Gemmatimonadota > Gemmatimonadetes > Longimicrobiales > Longimicrobiaceae > JAFAYN01. Next base: position 24,125 of record DASVQR010000179.1, read on the forward strand.
AAGATGACCAGCTGCATTATCATCGTCGAGATAGCGGGTGAAAACGTTTCGAATCTGATCCATCGAGAGCGCCTGTATGTCTACACGCCGAAATGAATCGAAGGGGAGTCCATGATGTTCACTGTCAACAGCGAGCGGACGCGAGGCAATGACCAAGCTATAGAAGGCGTTTTCCCTGAGTAGCCCTGCGATCCTTGGAATATAATTATAACTTGAATCGATCTCATCCAACCCATCCAGAATACAAATCACGCGAGCGCGCGATAAGGGCGTCTGAGAAAGTCCCTCGAATACACGAACCCCCATATCCTCGGATGCGGACTTGAACGCCTCCCAGACGCTACTCGGCACCAATCTGCGCAGGGGAACATAAACTGGGATTACTGCCGGCGAGCCCTCGTCCTGCGATGCTAGGGCTGTCGCGATCCGTCCGCAGAAAGTCGACTTCCCTGATCCTGCGTCTCCGACCACGAGAACACGCAGCGGCATCGCGGAGAGTAGACCAGCCATGTCTTGCACACCAAGAACCTCGCCACCTGATGCTAAATCCTCCTTCACCGATACCGGAATCGGTGGCAACGTGTCTCCAGCTACTGAGGGCGGTTGAAGTGCCAGAATTGGTGAAGTAGAACTGACCCTAAACCGCACGCTGAGGCGGCTCAAATACTGACCAAAGAATTCCCGCGGCGGCAATCTTTCCACTTCGGGGAGATACGTACTGAGGTACGACAGGCGCTCTTTTGAGAGAATTGCCTCAGATCGATCAAGGAACCCAGCCACTTCCGCCCAATGAGCAGTCAGGTTCGGTATCGGCACTGTGATGCTGCGCCCACGTGGCACACCGGGAAGAAACTGAACGGCGCGTAGTTCCTTCCCATTGCAAACCACGTAAAAAGGGGTACCCGCCCATGATGCATATGACTGTGCCTGTGTTTCAGCATCTGACAGTGATTCCGTTGTCGCCTTCGCTTCAACTGTTATGAGTGCGGCGGAAAGCGAGCGCTCAGCCCCTTGATAAAGAACAAAGTCTGGATGCTTGGTACGCTTTTCGTGGCCAAAATACATCTCTATGGGCGGCTTATCGGCCCGATCTATATCCGTATAACCAAGCAAACGAAAGATATGAAGCAGAATCTTCGTTTCTACTTCTGCCTCGTTTGCGGGGGCCGCAGCCTCCACCATCTGCAGAACCGCCAACTTCTCAGGAGTCATCTCAGGCACGAGGTTGCCGGTGGTTTCCCGGACGGTATCTAATCTCTGTTGGGATTAGTGAACGCACCGCCCGGGCCGCAAACATGTCACTTCGCGAGGGAAAGAGTTTCGTGTCAGTGAGGGGAGCAGAACCGAGTGAATTCTGCTCCCCTCCATTAATAACTGCGACGAACGGGTATGGAGCTCACTCCACCGTCACGCTCTTCGCCAGGTTGCGCGGCTGGTCCACGTTGGCCCCGCGCAGCACCGCGATGTGGTACGCCAGCAGCTGCAGCGGCACGCTCGCCAGGATCGGCGTGAGCGCGTCGTGCGTCCGCGGGATCCGGATCACGTGGTCCAGCACGTCGTCCAGGTCCGTGTCACCCTCGGTGACCACGCCGATGATGCACCCGCCGCGGGCCTTCACCTCGTCGATGTTGGAGCGGACCTTGTCGTACACGCCGTCGCGCGGGGCGATCACCACCACCGGCATGCTCTCGTCGATCAGCGCGATGGGCCCGTGCTTCATCTCCGCGGCCGGGTACCCCTCCGCATGGATGTACGAGATCTCCTTGAGCTTGAGCGCCCCCTCCAGCGCCGCCGGGAAGTTGTAGCCGCGCCCCAGGTACAGGAAGTTCTTGCTGTCCACGTACTCCTCCGCCAGCTCGCGGATGGAGTCGTCCATCTCCAGGATGTGCGCGACCTGCTCCGGCAGCTGCTGGAGCGCCCGGACGATCTCGCGGCCCCGCGTCGCCGTCAGCGTGCCGCGCAGGCGCCCCAGGTGCACGGTGATCATCGCCAGCACCACCACCTGCGAGGTGAACGCCTTGGTGGACGCCACCCCGATCTCCGGCCCCGCGTGCAGGTACACCCCCGCGTCCGTCTCGCGAGGGATGGTCGATCCCACCGTGTTCACGATCCCCAGCGTGGTCGCGCCCTGCTGCTTGGCCTCGCGCATGGCCCACAGCGTGTCCGCCGTCTCCCCCGACTGCGAGATGGAGATGGTCAGCGTGTGGGGCTCCACCACCGGGCGCCGGTAGCGGAACTCCGAGGCGTACTCCACCTCCGTGGGGATGCGGGCGATGTCCTCCAGCATGTACTCGCCGATCAGCCCGCTGTGCCAGCTCGTGCCGCACCCCAGGATGATGATCCGCTGGATGCCGCGCAGCTCGTCGTCCATCCCGGTGAGGCCGCCCAGCTTCACCCCGCCCTCCTCCGCCAGCAGGCGCCCGCGCATGGTCTCGCGCAGCGTGCTGGGCTGCTCCATGATCTCCTTGAGCATGAAGTGCGGGTAGCCGCCGCGCTCCACCTCCTCCAGGTCCCAGTCCACCCGGCTCACCGGCCGCTGCACGGGCCCCTGCGTGGGGCGGTGCACCGTGTAGCCGTTGCGGGTGATGGTGGCCATGTCGCCGTCGTCCAGGTAGATCACGTCGCGCGTGTGCGAGATGATCGCCGAGGCGTCCGAGGCCACGTACGTCTGCCCGTTGTCGCCCACGCCGATCAGGAGCGGGCTCCCCAGGCGGGCCACCACGATCTTGTTGGGGTCGCGCGTGGACACCACGGCGATCCCGTACGTCCCCTCCACCTGCGACAGCGCCGCCTCCACCGCGCGCTCCAGCGACTCGCCCGAGCGGCCCTGCTTGCTGTCGTACACCTCCTCGATCAGGTGCACCAGCACCTCGGTGTCCGTTTCCGAGGTGAACACGTGGCCGCGCTCCTGGAGCAGCTTCCGCAGCGTCCCCGCGTTCTCCACGATGCCGTTGTGCACCAGCGCGAAGTCGCCCTTTTCCGTGGTGTGCGGGTGCGCGTTGCGCTCCGTGGGGGGGCCGTGCGTCGCCCAGCGCGTGTGGCCGATCCCGTACGTCCCCTCCACCGGCTCCTCGCCCACCAGCCTTTCCAGCTCCGCGATCTTGCCCGCCTCCTTGCGCACCTGGATGGTGCCGTTCTGCACCACCGCCACACCTGCCGAGTCGTAGCCGCGGTACTCCAGCCGCTTCAGCCCCTGCAGGAGGAGCGGAGCGACCTGCTGCTCACCGATGTATCCTACGATGCCGCACATAGGGTCCTTTGCTCGTGTGGGTGGATCCGCGGCTGATATGCATCCTGCGGGCCAAAAGACTTGCCGTACCTCAAGCTACGGGCCGCTCCGGAGCCCGGCGGTACTGCTGCCGGTCTCCTCCGCGGGCTCCGGGAACCCCGCCAAACCGCCGGCGGGTTTCCCTCCGCCGGAGTGAGCCAGCCGAAACCGCCCGGCTGTCTCCCTCCGCAACGAATCATGTGGATACTGCGGAAACAGCGAACCGCTTCCCCGCCCCACCGTACTCCGCCCTGCCGTTGCAGGCTGTTCCCTGTTCCCTATCCCCTGTTCCCTGCCGTCATCCCGGCAGCGCCGCGCGCAGCGCCTCCACCAGCGCCTGGGCCTCCTGCCGCGTGGGCGCCTCGCAGATCACCCGGACGATGGGCTCCGTGCCCGAGGGGCGCAGGTGGGCCCACTTGCGCTCCGCGGCCCAGGACAGGCGCAGGCCGTCCTGGCGGTCGGCCTCGGCCTCGGGGAAGCGCGCGGCAAGGGCGTCGTACACGGCGTCCAGCGGCTGCGCGGGGCGCGCCACCTTTTCCTTGACGATCTCGTAGCGGCCGATCTCGGCGGCCAGGGCGCTCAGGGGGCGGTCCTGCTCGGCCAGGAGCTGCAGGACCAGGGCGGCGGCCACCGGCGCGTCGCGCGTCAGGTGCACGTCCGGGAGGATCACCCCCCCGTTCCCCTCGCCCCCGATGGTGGCGCCCTCGGCTTGCATGCGGCGCGCCACGTTGATCTCCCCCACGGGGGCGCGCACCAGGGGCACGCCGGCCGCCTCCGCCACGTCGTCCAGAAGACGGCTGGTGGACAGGTTGGTCACCACCGGGCCGGGGCGGTGCGCCAGCACCAGCTTCGCCGCCAGCGCCAGCGTGTAGTCCTCGCCGATCGCCCGCCCCTCCTCCGACACCAGCGACAGCCGGTCCACGTCCGGGTCCGTCGCCAGCCCCACCACGGCGCCGGTGCGGCGCACCAGCGCCTCCAGCTCGCCCAGGTTCTCCGCCACCGGCTCCGGCTCGCGGGGGAACAGGCCGTCCGTCTCCAGGTTGATCGCCTCCACCCGGCACCCCAGCGCCTCCAGCAGCCGCGGGAAGATGGTGCCCCCCGCCCCGCGCACGCAGTCCAGCGCCACGTGGAACTGCCGCTCGCGGATCCGCTCCACGTCCAGGAAGGGGATCGCCAGGATCCGGTCCAGGTGGCGCTGCACCGCGCCCTCGTCCTCCGTGCGGCCGCCCAGGTCGCGCCAGCCGGCGCGCGGGATCTCCCCGTCCAGGAAGGCCCGCATCTCCGCGCCCTCCTCCGCGTCCAGGAACATCCCCGTGGGCCCGATGAACTTGAGCGCGTTCCACTCGATGGGGTTGTGGCTGGCCGTCACCGCCAGCCCGCCGGCCGCGCGGAGGTCCTCCACCGCCAGCTGCACCCCCGGCGTCGCCGAGACGCCCACGTCCACCACGTCGCACCCCACCGACTGGAGCGCCGCCGTCGCCGCCCGCGCGAACATGGGGCCGGACACGCGCGAGTCCCGCCCCAGCACCACCGTCTTCCCGGGGCCGCGGCGCAGCACGTACGCCCCGAAGGCCGCGGCGAAGTGCGCGATCACCTCGGGCGTGAGCCCCTCCCCCACCCGCCCCCGCACCCCGGAGACGCTGACCATGAGCTGCGACGTATCGATCACGAATCGCCCCTAGATTTTCGCTGTCGTGGAAGACCTCCCCGCACGGGGCGTGAAGGTAGAAACCGCCCCCCGCCGCCCGCAAGCGAGCCGGCGGCGGAGGCGCGGGGAGACGCAAGAACGGTTCTCGCCGGGCGGCGGGTTGCCCCCCCCGCGCGGCGGGGAGTATCTTGGCCGCCTCAGACCACCCCGGACCAGGACCCACGATGAGCGACAAGAACTCCCCGGCGGGCGGCGACGGCCTCGGCTTCGGCACGCTTGCGATCCACGCCGGGCAGCACCCCGACCCCACCACCGGGGCGATCATGACCCCGGTGTTCCAGACCTCCACCTACGTGCAGCCCGAGCTGGGCCGGCACCTGGGCTACGAGTACGCGCGCACCCACAACCCCACCCGCGAGGCGCTGGAAGGCAACGTCGCCGCGCTGGAGGGGGCGAAGCACGGGCTGGCCTTCGCCTCCGGCGTCGCCGCCACCGACACCATGATCAAGCTGTTCTCCGCCGGCGACCACGTCGTCTGCGGCGAGGGCGTGTACGGCGGCACCTACCGCCTGTTCGCGAAGGTGATCGCCCGCCTGGGCATCGAGTTCACCTTCGTGGACAGCGGCGACCTGGACCAGATCCGCGGCGCCATGCGGCCCAACACCAGGCTGGTGCACGTGGAGACGCCCACCAACCCCATGATGCGCATCACCGACATCGCCGCGGCGGCGGAGATCGCGCACGCGGGCGGGGCGCTGCTCAGCATCGACAACACCTTCGCCTCGCCGTACAACCAGCGCCCGCTGGAGCTGGGGGCCGACCTGGTGATCCACTCCACCACCAAGTACGTCAACGGGCACTCCGACATGGTGGGGGGGATGATCCTGGTCTCCTCCGACGAGCTGCACGAGCAGCTGCGCTTCCTCCAGAACGCCGCCGGCGCCATCCCCGGGCCCTGGGACTGCTGGCTCGCGCTCCGCGCCACCAAGACGCTCCACCTGCGCATGGCCGCCCACAACGCCAACGGGCAGCGCGTAGCCGAGTGGCTGGAGGCGCACCCCCGCATCGAGCGCGTCTACTACCCGGGGCTCCGGTCGCACCCGCAGCACGAGCTGGCCGCCCGGCAGATGCGGGGCTTCACCGGGATGATCACCGTGGAGACCGGCTCGCTGGAGAACGCGCGCCGCATGGTCAACAACACGCGCCTGTTCGCCCTGGCCGAGTCGCTGGGCGGGGTGGAGAGCCTGATCGGGCACCCGGCCATGATGACCCACGCGTCCATCCCGCCGGAGCGCCGCCGTGCCATGGCGCTTTCCGACGGCATCGTGCGGCTGTCGTGCGGCGTGGAGGACATCGACGACCTCCTCGCCGACCTGGACCAGGCGCTTTCCGCGAGCTGAACGGGTTTTAACTGCGGTTTGGGCGTGCCCCCGGCTGGCGCCGGGGTCGGGCTTCGGCTCCGTAACGCACGATACAACCGTGCGTAACGGAGTCGAGCCCGCGCAAACAGCCGCGCGGTCTCGCCCCTTCGGGCCGAAATCCCTCACGCAGCTGCCTGCCCCCACCTCGGCATCCAGCCGTTGCCCCCTCTCCCAGAATTGGGAGAGGGTGGCGAGCCTCAAGCGAGCCGGGTGAGGGCCCGCCGTTCCGCACTCCCGCACTCCCGCACTTTCGCACTCTCGCACTGCCGTTCCGCAATGAAGATCCTGATCGTCGGAAACGGGGGGCGTGAGCACGCCCTCCTCTGGAAGCTCCGGCAGGACGCCCCGGACGCCGAGTTCTTCATCACCCTGGGCAACGGGGGCACGGCGGGGCTGGCGGAAGCGCTCCCCTTCGGGCCGGGGGAGCTTCAGCCGCTGGCGGGCTGGGCCGAGAATCAGGGTGTGGACCTTGTGGTGGTCGGGCCGGAGGCGCCGCTGGCGGCCGGGATCGTGGACCACTTCGGGGCGCGCGGCATCCCCACGTTCGGGCCCACGGCAAGGGCGGCGGAGATCGAGAGCTCCAAGGCGTTCGCCAAGGGGCTCATGGCGCGGCACGGCATCCCCACCGCCGCGTTCCACGCGTTCCGCGAGCTCCCCGCCGCCGAGGAGCACATCCGGGCCGCCGGCGCGCCCATCGTGGTCAAGGCGTCCGGGCTCGCGGCGGGCAAGGGCGCGGTGGTGTGCGCCACCGTGGACGAGGCGCTGGCCGCCGCCCGCGAGATGCTGGGCGGCGGGGTCTTCGGCGAGGCGGGGAGCGAGATCGTCGTCGAGGAGTTCATGCAGGGCGAGGAGCTTTCCGTCTTCGCCCTGTCCGACGGCACCACGGTGCTCCCCATGCTCCCGGCGCAGGACCACAAGCGCGTCGGCGAGGGGGAGACCGGGCCGAACACCGGCGGGATGGGCGCGTACGCCCCCGTCTCCCTCGCCACCCCGGAGCTGATGGAGCGCATCACCCGCGAGGTGCTGCTCCCCACCGTCGCCGCCATGGCCGCCGAGGGGCGCCCCTTCCGCGGGCTGCTGTACGCCGGGCTGATGCTCACGGCGGACGGTCCGAAGGTGGTGGAGTTCAACTGCCGCTTCGGCGACCCGGAGACGCAGGTGGTGCTCCCCCTCCTCGCCGGCAGCCTGCTGGAGCCCGTGCTCACCGTCGCGCGCGGCGGCTCGCTGGCGGGGATGGAGCTGCGCTGGCGCCCCGGCGCGGCGGCCACCACCGTGCTCGCGTCCGGCGGCTACCCGGGCGAGTACCGCACCGGGCTCCCGGTGGAGATCCCCGCGGAGGTGGGCGGCGACGACCTGCTGGTGTTCCACGCGGGGACCCGGGAGCAGGACGGGGCGCTCGTCACCTCCGGCGGGCGCGTGCTCGCCGTGACCGCGGTGGCCCCCACCGTGGCCGCGGCCGCGGCGCGCAGCCGCGAGGCCGCAGAGCACATCACGTTCGAGGGGCGCCAGTTCCGGCGGGACATCGGGTGGCGCGAGGCCCACCGGGCGGAGGTGGAGCGTGCCTGAGCTCCCGGAGGTCGAGACCATCGTCCGCGACCTGGCGCGGCTCCTCCCCGGCGCGGAGATCCGCGAGGTGGAGGTGGTCCACGCCGACCTGGTGCAGGGCGAGAGCGCCGACGAGTTCGCGGCGGGGCTGCGCGGGGCCACCGTGCGCGAGGTCACCCGGCGCGCAAAGAACATCCTGGTGCAGCTGGACCGCGGCCTGCTGGTGGTGAACCTGGGGATGACGGGGCGGCTGCTGGTGCGCGCCCCCGGCGACGACGCGCCCACGCACCCGGGCGTCCGCTTCCGCCTGGCGGACGGGCGCGAGCTGGCCTACCACGACGTGCGCCGCTTCGGCTGCCTGCAGCGCTACACCGGCGAGGCGTGGGAGCGGAGGGACCAGGCGCTCGGCGTGGAGCCGCTCTCGGACCGGTTCACGCCGGAGTGGCTGCTGGCCCAGGCGGGGAAGTCGCGCGTGGCGGTCAAGACCTGGCTGATGGACCAGCGCCGCGTGGTGGGCGTGGGGAACATCTACGCCAGCGAGGCGCTGTTCCGGGCCCGCATCGACCCGCGGCGGCCCGCGAACACCCTGAAGAAGAAGGAGGCCGCCCGGCTGGTGGAGTCCACGCGCGAGGTGCTCCAGGAAGCGATCGACTTCCGCGGCACCACCCTGCTGGACTACCGCGACGCCAGCGGCCGGCGCGGCGAGTTCGTGGACCGATTGCGCGTGTACGACCGGGCCGGCGAGCCCTGCCGCGCCTGCGGCGGGGCGCTGGAGCGCATCGTCCAGGGCGGCCGCTCCACCTTCTTCTGCCCGCGCTGCCAGCGCTGACCGGCGGCGCCGGCCGGGTGCGTCCCGCATACGCTCATTTCACGAACACGACTGGCGCACGTCTTTTGCCCTTCATACATTTAAGGCCGGTGACCCGGTAGCAGCTCCCAGGTTACGTGCGGAGTCCCCCTCCGGCGCCGCCGCTCCCGGCCGGCGCCTCCCGCCCGAGACCGGCCGGTCCGCGTGGCACCCCCGGAGTCCAGCAGTGATCGACCATCCCCATCCACGGGCGGAGGACATCTCCATGAGCACGCCGCAGCCGGGTCTCCCGGAGCAGGGTGCGCGGGAAGAGCGGCTGGGTGCGCTGGGCGAGGTCGCCGGCGAGCTGATCCACGACATGGCCAACCTGGTGGCCGTGCTCGACGGCCGGCTCCGGCTGGCCCTGGGCGACGCGCGCATGGGCCGCGCGCCCGTCGCGGAGCTGGAGCGCGCCGTCGACGGCTGCGGCGACCTGGGCGCCATGATCCGCGACGTGCTGGGGACGCTGCGGGGCGAGACGGTGTCCCCCGAGGTGGGGATGGACCCGGAGACCGTCGCCGAGCGCGCCATCCGCCGCGCGCTGGACACCTGCCGCCCGGTGGAGATCCGCATGAGCACGTCGCTCCCCGCCGGCACCGCCGTCGCGGGGCGCGCCTCCTTCCTGTACCGCGCCGTCGCGAACCTCCTCGGCAACGCCGCCCGGCACGCCACCGCCCGCATCCTGGTCACGCTGGACCCGGGGCGCACCCCCCGCTCGCTGGTGATCGCCGTGGAGGACGACGGCCCCGGCATCCCGCCCGGCGAGCGCGAGGCGGTCTTCCGCCCGCTGGTGCGGGGCGACTCGGGCGGGACCGGGCTGGGGCTCAGCTCGGTGGCGTGGACGGTGGCGCAGCTGGGCGGGCGCGTGCGCTGCACCGCGGGCGAGCGGCTGGGCGGCGCCCGGTTCGAGATCCACCTCCCCGCCTGGATCCCGGGGCGCGCCGCCGCCCCGCCGCGGGCCGTGGAGCTGGCCGGCAAGCGCGTGCTGGTGGTGGACGACAACGCCGACGTGCGCAGCGCCCTGGGCCGCCTGCTGCGCCGCATGGGCGCCGAGGTGTCCGAGGTGGGCCCGGAGGGCACCGGCGAGGAGCAGGTGCTCCACGCGGTCATCCGCAGCATGCCGGACGCCATCCTGCTGGACCTCAACCTGGGCTTCCGCACCGGGGTGGAGGTGTGGAGCATGCTCCGCGAGCACATCCCCCCGGTGGCCGCCCGGGTGGTGTTCCTGAGCGGCGCCGGCCCCGGCGACGCCGTGTACGAGGCGGCCCTCGCCACCGGCGTCCGCATCCTCGCCAAGCCCTTCGACTTCGCCGAGCTGGCCGCTTCCCTAGACGAGGTGGTGCGCGGCGCCTGACCGGCCTCGCTGCGGCCCTTCCGCATCGCTTTTCGCCGCGGTATCTTCCCGGGGTTCGGCTTTTGTTCTACCCGATCCCGGCGGCACCCGCTTGACCCCCACCGCACGCACCCCGCTCCGCGAGCAGATCCGCGAGGCGCGCAACGTCCCCGGCACCTACCGGATGCTGGCGGAGGACGGCGAGATCCTGTACGTCGGCAAGTCCAAGCAGGTGCGCACCCGGCTCCTCTCCTACCTGCGCGCCAAGAGCGGCGACAAGGCCCACCGCATCGTCGGCGACGCGCACACCATCGCCTGGGAGTACGAGCCCTGCGAGTTCGCGGCGCTGCTCCGCGAGCTGGAATTGATCAAGCGCTTCCGCCCCCGCTACAACGTCCAGCACAAGCGGGACGGGCGCTACTCCTTCCTCAAGCTCACCGGCGGCTCCGCCCCCAAGCTGTTCGTGGTGCAGGCCGTCTCCGACGACGCCGCCACATACTACGGCCCCTTCCGCGGCGGGCGCCGCATCGCCGAGGCCGTCCGCGAGCTCAACGACCTGCTGGGGCTGCGCGACTGCCCCGCCTCCACCCCCATCCACTTCGCCGACCAGTCCGACCTGTTCGTGGTGGACCGCGCCCCACGCTGCCACCGGGCCGAGCTGCGCCTGTGCTGCGCGCCGTGCGCGGCCATGGTCACCCAGCAGGAGTACCGCAGGCGGGTGGAGCTGGCGCGCGCCTTCCTGGCCGGCGACGCCGACGAGCCGCTCGGCTGGCTGGACCAGCGGATGCAGGCCGCCGCCGAGCGCTGGGAGTTCGAGTACGCCGCCTCCGTGCGCGACCGCATGCGCCGCCTGGAGACGCTGCGCGACGAGTTCGGGCGGCTGCGCGAGGCGCTGGAGAGCCTGAGCTTCCTGTACCCCGTGAAGGGCGAGGGGGGCGACGACCGGGTGTACGTGGTCCGGCGCGGCACGGTGCGCGCCGTGGTCCCCGCGCCGCGCACCGCCGCGGAGCGCCGGGCGCTGTCGCGGCTGGCCGCCGAGCACTTCGAGCGGCCGGAGCCGCAGGGAGCCCTGGTGGCCAAGCACCAGGTGGACGAGATTCTCCTGGTGGCGCGCTGGTTCCGCGCGCACCCCGAGGAGCTGGAGCGCACCGTGCCCGCCGGGCGGGACGGCGTGCTCCCGCTCATCGCGTAGCCGCCGCGCGCCACTGGCACATCCGTTGCGCCCGGGAGCGCCGTCCGCCGCGCGGTCCGCGCCCCCTTGCCCGTTCCCGGAGACGTCACTGATGCGGAGCCCCGCCCGCTCCCTCTTCCCCGCCCTGCTCCTCGCCGCCCTCGCCGCCTGCGGCGACCGCCTGGAGGAGCCGGAGGCAACCCTGGTGGAGCAGGGCCCCTCGAGCGATTCGCTCTACGGCGCGAGCACCGCGGAGAACCTGCGCGTGGTGCCCGTGGAGGTGGAGGTCCCCGGCCTCCCCGAGGGGTGGAACGGGATGCGCATCGCCGCCCTTTCCGACTTCAACCTGGGCCTGTGGGCCGACAACGCGCGCGTGGCCGAGGCCGCCGTGCGCCGCGCCGTCTCCCTGAAGCCGGACATGGTGGTGCTGCTGGGCGACTACGTGGCCCGCGAGAGCGGCCTCGCCGAGCTCCCCCGCGTGCTGGCCCCGCTGCGCGGCATCACGACCATGGCGGTCATGGGCGACCGCGACGAGCGCGACCCCTCCGAGAGCCAGGGCGAGCCGGACAGCACCGCGATCCGCATCCGCCAGGTGCTGCAGCAGAGCGGGGTGATCGTGCTGAGCAACGAGCGCGGCCGCATGGTGCTGAACGGCGACACCGCCTACGTGGCCGGGATCGATCCGTACGTCCCGCGCCGCCCCGAGTGGCGCCAGGCCGAGATCTTCGGCGCCATCCCCCGCGCCGGCTCCACCCCGCTGCTCCTGTCGCACTCCCCCGCGGGCGTCCTCGCCGCCCCGGACAGCGCCTACCCGCTGGTGCTGGCCGGCAACACCTTCTGCGGCCGCGTGGAGGTGCCCGGCACGCCGCGCCTCAGCTGGGTCAACACCACCCAGCTCCCCGGCAGCCGGATCCCCGGCACCGACCGCCTCTACCGCGTGGACGGCAACGGCCTGTTCATCACCTGCGGCGTCGGCTACGGCTTCGTCCCGGTGCGCCTGGGCGCTCCCCCCGAGGTGGCCCTGATCACCCTGCGCCGCCCCGTCGCCGCCGAGCCCACGGTCTCCCCGGACTCGGCCAACGCCGCGCTCGACAGCCTCCTCCAGGTCTACCAGGCCCGCGCCGACTCCGGCCTCCGCCGCGACAGCGCCGCCGCCCCGAGGGGCGACACCACGGCGAGGGACACGACCCCCGGGAGATGAACGGCAGTGCGAAAGTGCGGGAGTAGAACGGCAGTACGAGGTACGCAGTACGTGAACGGCGCCCCCGCCTCGGCATCGAGGCGGGGGCGCCGTTCGCAGTTCCCGCAGTACCCCTCAAATCTTTCTGCGGAGGGAGACCCGCCGGCAGTTTGGCGGGGCTCCCGGAGCCGGAGCGGAGACACCGGGGCAGTTTCCGGTGGCTCCGCGACCCGCGCAGGAGACGGACGGCAGTATCGTCCGTCTCCTGCGCGGCCCCAAACGAAGAACCCGCCCCAACGCAACCTGCACGACCAGAATCACCGGGTGCTCGCCGCCGACGTGCGGGTGGCGTCCTGGCAGGCCGGCCAGCTCCCCGGCGTCCCGGTCCGCCCGGCCGGGAAGGTGGTGATCCGGTCGCGCGGCACCCGGTTGGGGTCCTCCGAGGCCAGGTACACCAGCATCGCCGTCAGCACCGCGTTGTTGCGCACGTCGTCGAAGTGGATCTTGTCGTACGTGTCGCGGTTGGTGTGCCAAGTGTAGGTGCTGTAGTCCCAGCTCAGCGACGACAGCGAGAACCCCGGCGCCCCGTGGCAGACGAACGAGGCGTGGTCGCTTCCGCCGCTGCTGGGCACCCCCGGCGAATCCACGGTGATGTGCCGCGTGATGTCCCGCGGGACCTGCGCCAGCCAGCGCGCGAAGAACGGCTGCGCGCCGGTGAAGCCCATCATGGAGAGCGTGGCGACCCGCCCCGTGCCGTTGTCCTGGTTGAAGAGCGCCTGCAGGTTCTGCACGATGCGCGGGTTGTCGGCCGCGAAGGCGCGCGAGCCGTTCAGCCCCTGCTCCTCGCCGTTCCAGTGCCCCACCAGCAGGGTGCGCTTCGGGTTGGGGTACACCTTCCGGAGGATGCGCATGGCCTCCATCATCACCACCGTCCCCGTGGCGTTGTCCGTCGCCCCGGAGGCGGCGTCCCACGAGTCGAAGTGCGCGGACAGCATCACGTACTCGTTGGGCTTCTGGCGCCCGCGCACCTCAGCGATGGTGTTGTAGACCGGGATCTCGGCCGGGGTGGCGCTCGACTCGGCGACGACCCGGATCACCGGGCCCTGGTTGTTCTTCGCCAGGCGGAAGAGCAGCCCGTAGTCCTCGCAGCTCAGGTCCAGGTGCGGCACCCGCTGCGTGCGGGCCTGGAACACCTTGTTGACCCCCCACCCCTGCGACCAGTTGGAGGCGATCACCCCCAGCGCCCCCGCCTCTTCCAGGCGCACCGGGAGGGTGCGGCTGGTGAGGCCGGTCCGCGCCACCCGCTGCTCCCACGCGGCGCTGTCCGCCGAGCGCTGCTGCCGGAAGCGCGCGAACGACTCCTCGGTCGCCCAGCGCGCCCGGTTCTCGTCCGGGCGGCAGCTGGGCTGCGCGAAGGAGATCGCCACGAACTTGCCGCGGGCCTGCGGGAGCCACGCCTGGAACTCCTGCTGGGTGGCGAAGTCGGGGAGCGCCACCACCGGCCCCTCCACCGGCCGCCCGCCCGTCCCCGGGCTCCAGGCAAGCATCATCCCCTCCAGCGAGCGGACGCGCGGCTGCACCAGGTCCACGTGCGTGATGCCGCGCTCCCAGCCGCGCCAGGTGCCGTACTGCTCCGTCCGCGCCTGGATCCCCCAGCTGCGGTACTGCGCGATGGCCCAGTCGCTCGCCAGCTTCTGCTGCGGCGTGCCGACGAGCCGCGGGCCGATGGAGTCCGTCAGCGCCTGGGCGAGCCGCTCCAGCTGGGAGTTGCGGGTGCCCTCGTTCCAGATGGCCTCCAGCACCGGGTCCTGCCGGGCCGCCGCCTGCGCCTGCGCCACGGCGGGCGCCGCAAAAAGGGCGGCCGCGGCGGCCGCCCCCACCCACGAGAATCGCTTCATCCACACCTTCCCTTGAGGGTTCTCCGCGGCGCGGGGCCGCGGCACACGAGGCCGGGTTCGCCGGCCGGGTTCAGACGTCGAGCTCCACCAGCCGTGCGGACGTCCGTCCGGGAGACAGCTCCGCGAGAGCCACGGTTACGGGATCGCGGAAGCGCCGGGGCCCGGCGCTCCCCGGGTTCACCGCCAGCACCCCGCCCACCCGCTCGATCACGGGCCGGTGCGAGTGCCCGAACACCACCAGCTCCGCCTCCGGGTACGCCGCGGCGGCCTTGGCCGCCGTGGGCGAGCCGATCTGCATCCCGTGGAACACCACGACGGCCACCCCGCCCAGCTCCACGCGCGCCACCTCGGGCACCCGCCCCCGCACCTCCCACCGGTCGGTGTTCCCCCACACCGCCGTGACCGGGGCGATCGCCTCCAGCTCCACGAGCAGGTCCGCCGGGCCCACGTCCCCCGCGTGCAGGATGTGCTCGACCCCTTCGAAGACCGGGAACACCTGCGGCCGGAGCAGCCCGTGCGTGTCCGAGATGATGCCCACCTTCACGACGCACCGGACCCGTCGTGTCGTTGCAGGCTGTCCCCTGTCCCCTGTCCCCTGTCCCCTGCCTTTTCCCCGCTCCTCCAGCGCCGCCCGATCCCGTGCTCCACCCCCAGGTGGTCCAGGATGCGGGCGACCACGAAGTCCACCAGCTCGTCGATGCTGCTCGGCCGCGAGTAGAACCCCGGTGAGGCGGGCATCACCGTGGCCCCGGCGCGGGTCAGGCGGGTCATGTTCTCCAGGTGGATCAGCGAGAGCGGCGTCTCCCGGGGGACCAGCACCAGCGGCCGGCGCTCCTTGAGCGCCACGTCCGCCGCGCGCTCCACCAGGTTGCGCGACACGCCGGCGGCGATGGAGGCCAGCGTCCCCATGGAGCAGGGGCAGATCACCATCCCGCGCGAGGGCGCCGAGCCGGACGCCGGCGTCGCGCCGCGGTCCAGCGCGTCGTACAGCTCCACCCGCGACCAGTCCCCGGTGGCGGCCCGCAGCGCCTCCAGCCCGTCGATCCCCGACTCCTCCGCCAGCAGGCGCCACCCGTACGACGACACGATCAGCCGCACCGGCGTGGCCGTCTCGACCAGGGCGCGCAGGAGGCGCACCGCGTACGGCGCCCCCGAGGCCCCCGTCACCCCCAGGGTGATGGGCGCACCGCCCGCCGCGCTCACGCCAGCAGCCTCTCCACCAGCACCAGCAGGCAGAACCCCACCGAGATGATGCCGTTGATGTTGAAGAACGCCGCGTCGATCCGCGAGAAGTCGTCCGACCTCACCAGGCTCTGCTCGTACGCCAGCATCACGGTGATCAGCACCGCCCCCGCGTAGTAGATCGCCCCCGCCTCCGGCACCAGCGTCCCCAGCAGAAAGAACAGCCCGGCGCACGCCAGGTGCAGCACCCGCGAGGCCACCAGCGCGCCGCGCGCGCCCAGCGCCGCGGGGATCGAGTGCAGCCCCTGCGAGCGGTCGAAGTCGATGTCCTGCAGCGAGTACAGGATGTCGAACCCGGAGACCCAGGCCGCCACCGCCCCGGCCAGCACCAGCAGCACGGCGGCCGGCCGGCTCCACTGGCCCGAGATGGCCAGGTAGGCGCCCACCGGCGCGATCGCCAGCGACACGCCCAGCACCAGGTGCGCCCAGCGGGTGAAGCGCTTGGTGTACGAGTAGAAGAAGATCCAGGCGAGCGCGAGCGGGGCGAGCGCCAGGCACAGCGGGTTCAGCATCGCCGCGCACGCCAGGAACAGCCCGCTCGCCACCGCCACCGCCGCCGACGCCTGCCCCACCGTCAGCTTGCCGGCCGGGATCTCGCGCATCCGGGTGCGCGGGTTGCGCGCGTCGATCGCCCGGTCCACGATCCGGTTGAACCCCATCGCCGCGAAGCGCGCCGAGGTGAAGGCGACCAGGATCAGCAGCAGGTCCGTCCACCTCACCGGGAAGCGGTACGACGCCAGCGTCGCGCCCACCAGCGCGAACGGCAGCGCGAACACCGTGTGCGGCAGCTTCACCAGGTTGGAATAGTCCACCAGGCGTCCCCGCCCGCGGATGTGCTGCCCTTCGTGGATGTATGTGCTCACTGGATCATCGTGTTCCGGTCGTTCACCGCAGCGCCGCCGCGGCGATGTTCAGCACGCCGAAGCTCAGGTACGCCACCCCGCCCACGGTCAGGAGCATGCGGGCCAGCGTGATCTGCCGGATGCCGATCTCGTCGAAGTGCTCCTCCGGCTTCCAGAGCGCCCGCAGCGAGACCGGCACCCCCTCCCGCGCGTGGCGGGTCCACGCCACGATCTGGAGCATCGCCGAGGTCACGCAGCAGGCGATGAAGGTGAGGACCAGCCCCACCCCGAAGATGGAGAGGAAGTCCCTCACGGCCGCTTCGTCCCCCAGTGGATCGCCGCGATCCCGCCGGAAAGCGTGGTCCACCCCACCTCGTCGAAGCCGGCGGCCCGCATCCGCTCCGCCAGCTCCGGCGGCTCCGGGAAGCCCAGCACCGACTCCGGCAGGTAGGTGTACGCCGACGAGTGCTTCGACACCATCCGCCCCACCAGCGGCAGCACGCGCAGGAAGTAGAAGAAGTACATCCCGCGGAACGGCTGCCAGGTGGGCGTGGTGAACTCCAGGATCACCAGCCGCGCACCGGGCTTCAGCACCCGCGCCGACTCGCGCAGGCCCGCGTCCAGGTCCGCCAGGTTCCTGACCCCGAAGCCCACCGTGGACCCGTCGAAGGTCCGGTCCGGGTACGGGAGCGCCAGCGCGTCCGCGCAGGCGGACGACACGGGGAGGCGCGCCACCTTGTCCTGGCCGCGCTCCAGCATGGCGAAGGTGAAGTCGCTCCCCACCACGCGCCCGCGGAAGCCGGGGCGGCGCGCCAGCTCCACGGCCAGGTCCAGCGTCCCCGCGCAGTTGTCCAGGTACGTCCCCTCCGGCTCCCGCTCCCACCCCAGCCGGTTCACCGCCCGGCGCCGCCACAGCTTGTCGATGTTCAGCGACAGCAGGTGGTTGAGCAGGTCGTACCGCGGCGCGATCGACGAGAACATCCTGCGCACCTGCGCGGCCTTCTCGGTCGGCGCGGGGAGCACGGTTTGGCGGCTGGTTGCGGACGGCATCGCGGACGGCATGAGAATCGTGTAAAATGAAGGACAAAAGGTACCTGCACCCGCCCCGCGCGGCAAGGCTGGCTCCCGGCCGGCCCGCCGCGTGAGCCCGGCTGAAACTTCCGCCGGAGAACCGCCGTACAGGCTCCAGGCAGAGTACTCCGACCCCCCGGTCCTCGAAATTGGACGCGACCCAAGTACCCGACCACGAGCTCGTCGCCCGCGCCCGCAAGGGCAGCGAGGCCGCGTACCGGGAGCTCCTCGGCCGCTACCAGCGTCCGGTGTTCTCGCTCGTGTACCGCATGGTGCGGGACCGGGAGCAGGCGGAAGACCTGTCGCAGGAGACCTTCGTCAAGGTCTTCAACAACATCGACCGGTACGACCCCAAGTACAAGTTCTCCAGCTGGATCTTCAAGATCGCCACCAACGTGGCGATCGACGCCCTCCGCAAGAAGGAGCCGGCCACCGTCTCGCTGGACGGCTCGCGGCATGCGGAGACGGACGACGAGGTGGAGGCCACCCGCATCACCGCGGTCTCGGACGACGAGAACCCCGAGGAGCTGCTGGAGGCCCGCGAGCTGGGGTCCGAGATCGAGCGCGCCATCGGCAGGCTGCGCCCCGAGTACAAGACGGCCGTGCTCCTGCGCCACGTGGAAGGGCGCGCGTACGAGGAGATCGCCGAGATCATGGCGGTGCCGCTGGGCACCGTGAAGACGTACATCCACCGGGCCCGCGGCGAGCTGCGCGAATCGCTCGCCCACCTGAGGATCTGACAGTGCTGAAACTTCTCGTGGTGAGACCACGTAGTCGGTGACGAACCGCCCGAACAACCAGGAGAGTGGACCCGTGTCATATCTGGGACACGTGCCGCAGTGGACGCTGGAGCTGTACGCCGAGGACGCCCTCCCGCCCGAAGAGCGGGAGGAGGTGCGGGCGCACGTGGAGCGCTGCGGCACCTGCGCAGCCGAAGTGGAGTCCAGCCGGGCGCTCTTCGCGTCGCTCGGCGAGCTCCCCCGCTTCACGCCCATGCCGGAGTTCGCCGACGCCGTGATGGCGCGGGTGACCCTCCGGCCCGAGGGATCGGCCGCGCTGGCCAGGGTGCGAAGGTGGCTGCCGGCCACGCGGCGGGGGTGGATGATGTTGTTCGCCGCGCTGGCGGCCCCGTTCGGGCCGCTGCTGGCGGTGGCGGCGTGGCTCCTTTCCTTCCCGCTGGTGACGGTGGGCGGACTGCTCTCCATGGGGCAGCAGTGGGCGGCGCACGCGGGGCACGCGGCGGTGGACGGCGCCGTGGAGCTGGTGGCGGGGAGCGGGATCCTGGAATGGGGACGGAGTGCGGCGGCGGCGCTGTGGGAGAACCCCATGAGCGAGGTCTCGCTGGTCGCGATCCTGATGGCTCTGGCGACGCCGGTCTCGGCGTACGTGCTGGTTCGACTTCTTCGAGCCCCGGTGGGGGATGTGGCCCATGCGAACTGACAACGTGAAGGTACCGGCGCTGCTGATCGCCGCGGCGCTCCTGGGGAGCGCCGCCCCGCTGGCGGCGCAGAGCCCGGCGGAGGAGGTGCGGCGCGAGGCCTCGGCCGCGCAGGTGGAGGCGGTCCGCGAAGCCGCCCGGGCGCAGGCCGAAGCCGTGCGGGAAACGGCGCAGGCGCGCCGCGAGGCGGCGCGTGAGACGGCCCGCGCCCACGCCGGGGCCCGCGAGGCCGGGGTCTCGGTGCTCACCGGCGACCACGAGGTGGCGGACGGCGAGGTCATCGACGGCGACATGGTGGTGGTGGACGGCGACCTGACCGTCCACGGCGAGATCCGCGGCAACGCGGTGGTCACCGGCGGCGACCTCCTGATGGAGGACGGCGGCAGGGTGCTGGGCGACGCGGTGGTCACGGAAGGCCAGCTGATCAACCACGGCGGCCGCATCCTCGGCGAGATGCGCACCCTGGCGGGCAACGAGGACCACGTGATGGTGATGCCCTCCCCGCCGCACGCGCCGGCCGCCCCGCCGCAGGCCGTGAGGATCCGGCACGGGTGGTTCGACGACATCGGCGAGGGGATCGCGGGGATCGCGTCCACGCTGGCCTTCGCGCTGGTGCTGGCGGGGATCGGGGCGGCGCTGGTGTTCTACGGCCTCCCCTACCTGCGCAACGTCAGCGAGACGGTACGCCGCCACACGGGGCGCTCCGCCGCGGTGGGGCTCGCGGCCAGCTTCCTGGTGATCCCCGCCTTCATCCTGCTGGTGGTCGCCCTGGCGATCTCCATCATCGGCATCCCGGTGCTCCTGGTGGCGATCCCGCTCTACCCGCTCGCGGTGGTCGCGGCCTTCGGCTTCGGGCTGCTGGCGGTGGCGCACGTGATCGGCGAGTACACGGCGGAGCAGCGCGGCGGGCTCGACTTCCGCCACCGGAACGCCTACGCATACGTGTTCTTCGGGATCGGGCTGCTGCTCGCGCCCATGCTGGCGGGGCACACCATCGGGATGGTGGGCTTCCTGGGATGGGTGGGCGTCCTCCTCCAGGTGCTCGGCGGGATGATCCTGTGGGCGGCCTCCACCCTGGGCCTGGGCGCGGTGATCCTCACCCGGGCCGGCACCCGCGAGCCGTACGTCCCGCGGCGCAGCTACGACCCGGTGCTGGACGGCGACCCGCTCTTCGACGCCGAGCCGGTGGCGAGGGAGCCCCATGTTTGACGTGCGCCGGGGGCGGAGCGCCCTGCTGGGGCTCGCCGTGGCCGCGGCGGCCGGGTGCGGCTCGGCGGATGCCTCGGAGGCGCAGAGCTGGCGCACGGTGAGCTCGTCGCGGCAGGTGCTGGGCGAGAAGGCGCTGGACGTGGAGGTGGAGTACGGGGCGGGCCGCCTGGTGGTGACCCCGGCCGACCGGCCGCTCCTGTACGAGTTCCAGATGCGCTACGACGAGAGCCGGACCACCCCGGTGACGGAGTACGACCGGGAGCGCGGCACGCTGCGGCTGGGGATGAAGTCGCGCGACCGGGAGCGCGGCATCCGGGTGAACCGGGTGCGCGAGGAGTCCCGCGCCGACCTGCACCTGAGCCGCGAGGTCCCCATGGACCTGGGGCTGGAGTTCGGCGCGGGGGAGGCGGACATGGACCTGGGCGGGCTGTCGCTGCGCAGCCTGCGCGTCGCCACCGGGGCGAGCGACTCGCGCATCCGCTTCCGCGCCCCCAACCGCATCCCCGCGGAGGAGGTGAGGCTGGAGGCGGGGGCGGCGAGCTTCGAGGTCACGGGGCTGGGCAACACGCGGGCGCAGCGCTTCACCTTCAAGGGCGGCGTGGGCGAGACGGTGCTCGACTTCAGCGGCGCCTGGGACCGCAACGCCACCGCCGAGGTATCCATGGGGATCGGGTCGCTGACGCTGCGGTTCCCGCGCGACCTGGGGGTGAGGATCGTCAAGGATTCGTTCCTGACCAGCTTCGACGACTCGGGGCTGGTGAAGCGCGGCGGGGCGTACTACAGCCGCAACTGGGAGAGCGCCCGCAACCGCCTCACCGTGGAGGTGGAGGCCGCCCTCGGCTCCATCGACATCGACTGGATCGACCGGTAGGACACTCGGGACATACACAGGAGGACTCCAATGCTCACCGCCCTCGTTACGCTCGTCGTCATCGGCATCGTCGGCCTGGTGGCCGTCAGCATCGTCTTCGCGCTGATCGCCGCGGTCTTCGGGCTGGCGTTCGGCGCGCTGGGGCTGCTCTTCAAGCTGGCGCCGGTGCTGCTGATCGGGTACGTGGTGTTCAAGCTGGTGCAGAAGAGCGGCGGCGGCTCCGGCTCGCACCGGCAGCTCACCTCGTCGGACCAGCGCTGGCTGGACTCGTAGGCCGACGGCTTCGGACCGGACGCTCGGAGGGGGTGGCGAGCATCGGCTCGCCACCCCCTCCTGCGTTTCTTCGGCCGCGGTGCGTGGTGGTCGGGGACGGGCTGGTCTCCGGAAAGAGTGAATGCCACCCGCCCCGGCCGCTCCCCGAACTCTTTCCTCCGACCAGCCCATCCCCTCCCTGGCAGGCATCCTCCCCCAGCCGGTGGGTTGCAGACTACACCGCCGCGGGCACTTCCTGGAGGAGCGCGGCCACCTTGCGGGCGACCTCCCGCAGCGCCATCGCGGCGGGGGATTCCGGGGAGGCCACCACCACCGGGGCTCCCGCGTCGCCGCCGGCGCGCACGTCCATCTCCAGCGGCACGTCGCCCAGGAACGGCACGCCGGTCTGCTCCGAGAGGCGCGCGCCGCCGCCCCGCCCGAAGATCTCGTAGCGCTGGCCGCAGCACGGGCAGATGAAGCCGCTCATGTTCTCCACGATCCCCAGCACGCGCGTGTGGGTGCGCTCGAACATGCGGATGCCGCGGAGCACGTCCCCGGCGGACACGTCCTGCGGCGTGGTCACCATCACCACCCCGTCCACG
>DASVQR010000180.1:0-3926 GCA_036389055.1 Longimicrobiaceae bacterium
CCTTAGATGCCCTTCAGGAACTGCTCGCGCCTCATTTGGTCCGACTCTCCCACCGCACTCAGCAGATCCGTGCCCTGACGCTCTTTCACTGGTGGCCTACCGCCCCCCGTCCCAGCCCGAATTAGCCGGATTCGGTATCAGTGCCCCGTGATCGTCGCCGGGTTCGGGACCGTGCCGGGGTCCGGCGCGACGCTGGTCTTGATCGGGCATCCTTCGCCGCACCCCACCGCTTCGGGCTGGGTGACGGTCTCGCCGCACGCCGCCAGCGCCAGGAAGGCCAGCACCGCGATCCACCTCGTCCGTACACGCATCGTCGTTCTCCTGCAAAGGGTTCGGGATCGTCGACCTGCCGGCCTCAGTGGCCGGTGATCGTCGCGGGATCCGGTACCGTGGGCGGCGCCGGCGCGATGCTCTGGATGGGGCAGATCCCCTCGCCGCACTTCACCCCCTGCGTGGTCGGGCCGGACCGCGGCTCCGTGACTCCCTCGCCGCAGGCCCCCAGCGCCGCCAGGCCGAGCACCGCGATCCACCTCGTGTGAGTGCGCATGGTCGTTCTCCGTGGTCGTGTGTGTGTGTCGACTGCTCCGTCGATGGATGGACGCCGCGGGTGCACGGAGTGTTAGGGCGGGCGTTCCACGGCGCCCCGTGTCGCTCCCCTTGCGATCCCAGGGGAAGGCGGGTACCCTTCCCTTGTGAAGCCAGGGGAACACCCTCACCGGGGAGCGCCGATGCCGCGCAACATCATCGACTCGGTACAGGGCACGCTCGACTTCCTGATCCTCAAGACGCTCTCCTGGGGCGAGATGCACGGCTACGCCGTCGCCCGCTGGATCCTGGACGCCTCGGGCGAGGAGCTCCAGGTGGAGGAGGGGACGCTCTACCCGGCGCTGCACCGCATGGAGGACCGGGGGTGGATCGCGGCGGAGTGGGGCCTCAGCGAGAACCGGCGCCGCGCCAAGTTCTACCGCCTGACCGCCGACGGCCGCCGCGAGCTCGCGGAGCGGACCGCGAGCTGGGACCGGTTCACCACGGCGGTGGACCGGGTGATCCGCGCGGTCCCCCAGGGAGCGTAGGAGGCGGGGATGCGCGAGACACCGGCCTGGCGCAGGTACCTGCGCTTCCTGGGGAGCGACCCCGCGGCGGACGTGCGTGACGAGCTGGAGTTCCACTTCGCCATGCGCGTGGACGACCTGGTGCGGGGGGGCCTCGCGGAGGCCGAGGCGCGCCGGCGGGCGGAGCGGGAGTTCGGGGACGTGGACGGGGTGCGGCGGGAGCTGGAGGAGATCGGGCGCCGGCGCGAGCGGCGGCGGGACCGCGCGGGCCGGTGGGAGTCGCTCGCGCAGGACGCGCGCTTCGCGGCGCGCACGCTGCGCCGGAGCCCCGGCTTCGCCGCGGCCGCGGCGCTGACGCTGGCGCTGGGGATCGGCGCGAGCACGGCCATGTTCAGCGTGCTGGACGGCGTGCTCCTGCGCGGGCTGCCGGTGCGCGCGCAGGACGAGCTGGTGGTGGCGTGGAACCGGGCCCCGGCCAGCGACTCCGACCACCTGCCGCTCACCTTCCGCGAGCTGTCCGACTTCCGCGGGCGGTCCCGCGCCTTCCGCGGGGTGGAGGGCGTGGCGTACCAGGGCGCGCACGAGCAGGTGCTGCTGGACGCGGGGCAGCCGCTGGTCGTGCGGGCCACCTGGGTCACGGGCGGCTTCCTGCCGCTGCTGGGCGTGGCGCCCGCGCACGGCCGGGTCCTGCTCCCCGCGGACGACGCCCCCGGCGCCGCGCCGACCATGGTGATCAGCCACGGGCTCTGGCGGCGCCGCTTCGGCGGGGACCCGGCGGCGGTGGGCCGCGCGCTGGAGTGGAACGGCAGGCGCTTCACCGTGGTGGGGGTGATGCCGCGCGGCTTCGAGTACCCGCACGGCGCCGAGGCGTGGGCCCCGGTGCTCCCCGCCTTTCCCCGGACGCTGGAGGCGCAGGCGCACCCGGCCGAGGTGATGGTGTTCGACCTGGTGGGCCGCCTCCGCCCGGGGGCGGACGCGCGGCGGGCCCGGGAGGACCTGGGCGCGTTCCTGCGGGCGGGCGACCCCGAGCGCCCGCCCGCGCTGCGCGGGATGAGGCCGACCGTCACCCCGCTGGCCGAGCTGGTGGTGGGGGACGCGCGCGGGACGGTGTGGGCGGCCGCCGCCGCGGTGGGGCTCCTCCTGCTGGTGGCCTGCGTCAACGTCGCCAACCTGCTCCTGGTGCGCGGCTCGGCGCGGGCGCGGGAGCTGGCCGTGCGCAGCGCGCTGGGCGCGGGGCGGCGCCGCCTGGCGCGCCAGCTCCTGGTGGAGAGCGGCGTGCTGGCCCTGCTGGGCGGCGCGCTGGGCGTGGCTTTCGCCTTCGCCGCGGTGCGGGTGCTGGTCGCCGTGGCGCCCGCGGAGCTCCCCCGCCGCGAGATGATCGGGGTGGACGCCCGGGTGCTGGGCTTCGCGCTGGCGGCCACGGCCGCGGCCGCCCTGCTCGCCGGCCTCCTCCCCGCGCTGCTCGCCGCGGCCGGAGACCCGGGGGCGCGGCTGCGCGGCGGGGGACGCACCGCTTCCGGCGGGCCGGGCGGGCAGGCGCTCCGGCACGCGCTGGTCGTCGGCCAGGTCGCCCTGGCGATCGTGGTGGTGGCGGGCGCCGGGCTCCTGGTCCGCAGCTTGGCGGCGCTGCAGGGGGTGGAGATGGGCTTCGCCGCGGAGCGGCTGCTGGTGCTGGAGACCAGCCTCCCCCCGGGGCTGGTGCCGGAGCGCCCCGCCCAGGTGGCGCTCCAGGAGGAGATGCTCGCGCGGGTCGCCGCCGTGCCGGGGGTGGCCGCCGCGGCCGCGCTCCCCCGCCCCCCGTTCTCCGGGGAGGGCGGCTGGACCGCCATGTACTCCGGCGAGGGCCAGGCGCCCGGCACC
Organism: Longimicrobiaceae bacterium; assembly: GCA_036389055.1. Lineage (GTDB taxonomy): Bacteria > Gemmatimonadota > Gemmatimonadetes > Longimicrobiales > Longimicrobiaceae > JAFAYN01. The sequence continues at coordinate 2,913 of DASVQR010000180.1, forward strand.
CAGGCGACCAACCCGTGGGTCAACTTCGAGGTGGTGGGCCCGGAGTACTTCCGTACGCTGGAGATCCCCCTGCTGCGCGGGCGGGGCTTCGCCGCGGGCGACCGGGAGGACGCGCCCCGCGTGGCCGTGGTCAGCGAGGCCGTGGCCCGGCACACCTGGCCGGGGCAGGACCCCGTGGGGAAGCGCGTCAAGCTGGGCCCGGCCGACGCCCCGGGCGAGTGGCACACCGTGGTGGGGGTGGTGGGCGAGACCCGCTACCGCGAGCTCACCGACCCGCAGCCCAGCCTGTACCTCCCGGTGCGCCAGTTCGAGGGCCCGGTGCCCATGACGCTGGCGGTCCGCACGCGCGGCAACGACGCGGCCGTGGTCCCGCGGATCCGCGGCGCGCTGCGGCAGGCGCACCCGGAGCTGCTGCTGGCCGGCGGCGGCACCCTGCGCCAGCTCATGGCCGAGCCGCTGGCGCGCCCCCGCTTCGGCACGCTGCTGCTGGGCAGCTTCGCGGCCATGACGCTGCTGCTCGCCGCGGTGGGGATCTACGGGGTGATCGCGGCCACCGTCCGCGGGCGCACCCGCGAGATGGGGATCCGCCTGGCGCTGGGCGCGCGCGCGGGGGAGGTGCGGGGGCTGGTGCTCCGCCAGGGGATGCGCCTGGCGCTCACGGGGTGCGCCCTGGGCACCGCCGGAGCCCTCCTGGGAACCCGCGCGCTGCGCGGGATGCTGTTCGGCGTCCGCCCCACCGACCCCGCCACCCACCTCGCCGTCGCCGCGCTGATCCTGGCTACGGCGGCGCTGGCCTGCTGGCTCCCCGCCCGCCGCGCCGGCCGCGTGGACCCCGCCGGCGCCCTCCGCGCCGAGTAGCCCCCCGCCGCAAGGCGGGAGGGGAGGACGACGCGGCGCGGAGGCGGGTTCGGGGCGAGGGGCCACCCCTCACCCCCCGGCCCCCTCTCCCACAAGGGGAGAGGGGGAGCACGACAACGGCGACCCCCTCCCCCGGCACGGGGGAGGGTGGCGGCG
>DASVQR010000181.1:0-37800 GCA_036389055.1 Longimicrobiaceae bacterium
GCGATCCGGGCCGACAGTGCGGCTGGTGGCGATGGCGTGGGGGATACACCCGATCCCATCTCGAACTCGGAAGTTAAGACCCACTGCGCGGATGGTACTGCCGGGGCCACCCGGTGGGAGAGTACGGCGCTGCCAGCCCAATTCTTCGGACGCCCTCGGTTCCAAGTGGAACCGGGGGCGTTCGCGTTTCTGCACACCCGGCACTTCAGGTACACGCCGAGACCCGCGTGAGGGATGCGCGCCCGGAGGGCCGAGACCCGCCGGCAGTTTGGCGGGGCTCGGCTGCGTTGGGAACAGTTGTATCGTTCCCTACGCAGCGCGCAGCCCGACCCCGGCGGAGCCGGGGGCACGCCCAAACCCGCAGTTCAGTCCGTTCAAAACCCCCGTTCCCAGACTTGCCGGAAAAGCGTCCCTGGCGACAGATGACGTCGCTCGCTACCTTGGTGCCATTACCGCTCCGGGTGCGCCGCCGGCGTTGCCCGACAGCGTGCTACGCTCTATACTCTCCATCAGCCTGTCGGCCGGATCAGGCAAGTCCCCACCGCTCCTTTGCGCCCCACGCCATGACCCAGTCATCCGAGCCGCATTCCTCCATCACGGTGCTCATCGTCGACGACGAGGAGCTGCTGGTGAAGAGCTGCGGCCAGATCCTATCCAGCGAGGGGTACACCGTCTACACGGAGGGCCGCGGGCGCACCGCGCTGGAGATGGTGAGGCGGCACCGCCCCGACCTGGTGCTGGCCGACCTGCACCTCCCGGACATGGACGGGATGGCGCTGCTCAAGGAGATCAAGAAGATCTCGCCGGAGAGCCTGGTGATCATGATCACCGGCTTCGCCACCGTGGACTCCAGCGTGGAGGCGATCCGGGCCGGCGCGTACGACTACATCCCAAAGCCCTTCACGGCCACGCAGCTGCGCATCCTCATCGGGCGCGCGGCGCAGCAGGTCAAGCTGGTGCGCGACAACGCGGTGCTCCGCGACCAGCTCAAGAAGCAGTACAGCTTCGAGAACATCGTCGGCACCAGCGAGTCCATCCAGAAGGTGTTCTCGGTGGTCTCCCGCGTGGCGCCCACCGACGCCAGCGTGTTCATCTCCGGCGAATCGGGGACGGGCAAGGAGCTGATCGCGCGCGCCATCCACATGAACAGCCGCCGCTCGGACCGGCCGTTCATGGCGATCAACTGCGCGGCGCTCCCGGACCACCTGCTGGAATCGGAGCTGTTCGGGCACGAGAAGGGGGCATTCACCGGCGCGGACGTGGCACGCCGCGGGCTCCTGGAGGCGGCGTCCGGGGGGACGTTCTTCCTGGACGAGGTCACGGAGATGAGCATGGACCTGCAGGCCAAGCTCCTCCGCGTCATCCAGGAGCGCAAGATCCGGCGCGTCGGCGGGGAAGGGGAGCTGACGATCGACGTGCGCTGGGTGTCGGCCACCAACCGCGACCCCGAGAAGGCGGTCAAGGACGGGGCGCTCCGGCAGGACCTGCTCTTCCGGCTCAACGTGGTGCCGCTCAAGCTGCCGCCGCTGCGGGCGCGGCGCGACGACATCCCGGCGCTGGCGCAGCACTTCCTGCGCAAGTACGCCCAGGAGTACGACCGGCCGCAGATCGCCTTTGCGCCGGAGTCGCTGCGGATCCTGTGCGAGTACGAGTGGCCGGGGAACATCCGCGAGCTGCAGAACATGGTGGAGCGGGTGGTTTCTCTGTGCGCACCGGGGCAGACGATCGGCAAGGACGACCTGCCGGAGGAGCTGCTCAACCGGGAGCGGTCGACGACGCGGGGGTTGTCGCCGTTTCTCTCGGACCAGCTGTTCCACGACGCCAAGGCGGAGGCGGTTTCGTCGTTCGAGAAGGAGTACCTGCGGTCGCTTCTCGAAAAGAACGGGGGGAACATCTCCCAGGCGGCGCGGCAAGCGGGGATCGATCGGAAGACGATTCACCGGATGCTGGCGAAGTACGAGCTGGAGGGGTGGGACTGATTGCTTGCTGCTGAGGCGGGGGCGGGGGTGGGGCCGCTCCGGAGCCGGACGATACTGCCGTCCGTCTCCTGCGCGGGCTTCGGGAGCCTCGCCAAACTGCCGGCGAGTCTCCCTGCGCCGGAGTGAGCCAGGCCAAACAGCCGGCCTGTCTCCCTCCGCAACGGATCATGTGGGTACTGCGGAACTGCGAAAATAGCGAAGCCCGTCCTCCTGCTCGGGGGGCGGGCTTCTTCGCGCCGGCGGGCTGCAGCTGGCGTGCCCCGTCAGGGGGGGCGCCTGGACAGGCCGGCGTGGACCTCGCGCAGCAGCTCGCGCACCGCCTCCGCGGGGTCGGGGGCCTGCATCACGGCGCGGATCACCGCCACGCCGGCGGCTCCGGCGCGCACCACCTCGGCGGCGTTTGCGGTGTCGATGCCGCCGATCCCCACGGCGGGGATCCCGGCGGACTGCGCCACCGCGGCGACGCGGGCGAGGCCCACGGAGGGGCCCGCGTCGTGCTTGCTGGCGGTCTCGTATACCGGCCCCACGCCCACGTAGTCGGCGCCGTCGCGGCGGGCCTGCACGGCCTGCTCCGACGTCTCGGTGGAGCGGCCGAGGAGGAAGCCGGGGGGCACGATGCGGCGGGCGGCGGCGACGGGGAGGTCGTCGTCGCCCACGTGCGCGCCGTCGGCGCCCGCGGCGAGGGCGACGTCCACCCGGTCGTTGACGACGAGCAGGGCGCCGGCGGCCCGCGTCGCCTCGCGCAGCGCGCGGGCGAGCTCCACCATCTCGCGGGCGGTCTCCGTCTTGGCGCGGAGCTGGATGCAGGGTGCGCCGCCGCGCAGCGCGGCCCGCACCACGTCCAGCAGCTCGCGCCCCTCGCCGCAGCGAGGGTCGGTGATCACCGTCAGCGCCAGCCGGCCGGCAAGGTCGTCTCGGGAGTTGGTCATGCGGAGCGGGTGTGGGTCAGGCCCATCCGGACCTGCGCCGGGTGCTTGGGAGCAAAGCTCCTTCTGTCCTCCCCCTTTCCCCGCTTGCGGGGGAGAGGGGGCCGGGGGGTGAGGGGGCCGGCACCCGCGGACGCCAGCGCGGAGCCCGCGTGAGGGATTTCGGCCCGAAGGGGCGAGACCCGGCGGGGCCGTTTCCGCCGGGGCTCGACTCCGTTGCAGACGGTCGTATCGTCTGCTACGGAGCCGAAGCCCGACCCCGGCGCCAGCCGGGGGCACGCCCAACCCCCGCCCTCGAACTCATCGCCCCGCAGAACCCTGCCTTGCACGCTCCCGCTGCGACGCCCGCTTCGCCTGGTTGTGCTCGGCCAGCGACCGCGTGAACACGTGGGTGCCGTTGGGACGGGCCACGAAGTACAGGTAGTCCACCCTGGCAGGATTCAGCGCCGCCTCGATGGAGCCGCGGCTGGGCGAGGCGATCGGACCGGGCGGGAGGCCGGCGCGACGGTACGTGTTGTACGGGTTGTCGCCCACGCTGTCGATGTGGCTGTACAGCAGCCGCGACTGGTGGGCGCCCAGGGCGTACTGCACCGTGGGGTCGGCCTGGAGCCGCATCCCGATGCGCAGGCGGTTGTGGTACACGGCCGAGATGGTGTCGCGCTCCGTCCAGACCTTTGCCTCCTTCTCGACGATGGAGGCCAGCGCCACCACCTCGCGCTCGCTCATCCCCAGCGAGTCGGCGCGGGCGCGCATGGCCGGCGTCCACGCCTTGCGGTAGCGGTCCACCATGGTCCTCACCATCCGGCGGGGCGGGGTGCCCAGCGGGAACTCGTAGGTGGCGGGGTACAGGTAGCCCTCCAGCGTCGGGCCCGGGACGCTCCACGTCCCGGCGGCCGCCGTGTCGGCGACCAGGGCGAGCACGGAGTCCACCGGCGTCCCCGTCACCTCCGCCAGGCGCGCGGCGATCTGGCGGGCGGTCCACCCCTCGGGGATCGTCACCCGCACCTCCACCACCTCGCCCAAGACCAGCTTGTCCAGCGCGGCGCCCCAGGTGGAGCCCTGCCGCAGCTCGTACACGCCGGGCTTCAGGGAGCGCTCGGCGCCGCGCATGCGGGCGTACAGGCGGAAGCCGGCGGGCCAGCGGATCACCCCGCGCGCCGCCAGAGAGTCGGAGGCGGCGGACATCCCGCTCCCCTCGGGGATGGTGACGCGCACCGGGTCGCCGCCCTCCCCGCCGCACCCGGACAGGAGGAGCCCGCCCAGCAGGAGGGCCCCCAGTCGTGTTCTGCTGCCGATCATCCGTTGTCGCTCGAATCGTGGGCGCCGTGGTCCAGGTAGCCGCGCAGGATCAGCGCGGCCGCCGTGGCGTCGATGCGCGCCTTGTCCTCGCGCTGGCTCCGCTTCAGCCCCATGCCGCGCACCGCGCGCTCGGCCTCCACGGACGACAGGCGCTCGTCCACCCAGTGCACGGGGAGGCCGGTGCGCCGGGCGAGCTCCGCCCCGAACTCGCGCACCTCGGCCGCCCACTCGCCCTCGCCGCCGCCCAGCTCCAGCGGCAGCCCCACCACCAGCTCCGTGGCCTCGTGCTCCGCCACCAGGCGGGCGATCTCCGCCCAGGGCGGGCGCTTGCCGGGGCGGCGCACCAGCGTGGTGAGCGGCGCGGCGATGGTGCGCGTGGGGTCGCTGAGCGCCACGCCGATGCGCCGCCTGCCGTAGTCCAGCGCCAGGATCCTGCTCATCCACCCCCCAAGCGAAAACGGCCCGCCGGAGCGGGCCGCGGGGCCGACGCGAGCTCCCTCACCCGAGGCGCGCGACGGCCAGCTCCACCCCGTGGCCCTGCGCCATCTCCTGGTACACGGCGCCGAGCGCGGCCGGGCCGCCGAACAGGAAGCGGCAGCGGTCGCCGCCCGCCGCCTCGCACTCCACCTCCATCACCGCCACGTCGCCGCCGGCCAGCCGGCTCAGCATGTCGGCGAAGATCCCGGTGGTCAGGTGGCAGAAGCCGTCGCCGGTCTCGCGCGCGGCGGCGGCCTCGGCCCACCCCTCGCACTCCAGCGCGCCCACCCCCGGGTGCAGCTGCACGTGGCGCACCGTGCCCCACCCCGCGTCCGCCCAGAAGGCGGCGAACTCGGCCCAGAACTCGCCCTCGGGGAGCGTCCCCACCGTGGCGCCGGGGCGCTGCCACGCCACCCGCTCCTCCAGCGCGGCGTAGAAGCCGTCGCCGGCGTCGTAGCCCACCTGGCGCAGCAGCCCGGCCGCGTCCATGGGGGAGCGGTCCTGCGCGAGGGCGCGCCGCACGGCCGGGAGGAAGGCGGCGGGGAGGCGGAGGGTGTGCGCCGAGGTGGCGGTGGCGTTCATGGGACGGGGGGTTCGGGGGGAGTCGCCTCCCCGCTGGCAGGTTGGGCGAGCCGCTCCAGCAGCTCCGCCTCGGTGACCGTCGGGATCCCCAGCTCCTGCGCCTTCTGGAGCTTGGATCCCGCGTCCTCGCCGACCAGCACGCAGCTGGTCTTCTTGGTGACCGTGCCGGTCACCCGGCCGCCGGCGCCCTCGATGAGCTCGGTGGCGGCCGTGCGGGAGAGCGAGGGCAGCGTGCCGGTGACCACCCAGGTCTCGCCGGTGAGGGGGCCCTCCGCCGGCTTGGCCTGCTCCTCGGTCGTGCGGAGGCCGTGCTTCACCAGGTCGTCGACGACCTTCTGGTTCGCCTCCGCCTGAAAGAAGGCGGCCAGCGCCTCCGCGGTGGTGCGGCCGATCCCGTGCACCGCCTCGATCTCGTCGGCGGAGGCGGTCCGGAGCCGGTCCATGCTGCCGAAGTGGCGAGCGAGCAGCTCCGCGGCGTTCTCGCCCACGTGGCGCACGCCCAGCGCGAACAGGAGCCGCGCCAGCCCCCGCTCCCTGGACTCGGCGATCCCGTCGATCAGGTTCTGCGCGGACTTCTCCTTGAAGCCTTCTAGCTCCAGGAGCTGCTCCTTCCTGAGGGCGTAGAGGTCCGCCACGGTGTGGACCAGCCCGCGGTCCAGGAGGAGCTTCGCCGTCTGCTCGCCGAGGCCGCGGATGTCCATGGCGCCGCGGCTCACGAAGTGCTCCAGCCCCCGGAAGATGCGCGCCGGACAGGCGCCGTTGGGGCAGTAGATCATCACCTCGTCCGCCGGGCGCTCCGCCGGGGTGCCGCACACCGGACACCGCTCGGGCATCCGGAACGGCTCGGGGCGCTCCGCCCCCTCCGCGAGCACGGGCCCGAGCACCTGGGGGATCACCTCGCCGGCGCGCTTGATCAGCACCCGCTCCCCGACGCGGATGTCCTTGCGCTGGATGTCCTCTTCGTTGTGGAGCGTGGCCAGCCGCACGGTGACGCCGCCGATCTCCACCGGCTCCAGGATCGCGAAGGGGTTGAGCGCCCCCGTGCGGCCCACGTTGATCCCGATGTCCACCAGGGTGGTCTCGGCCAGGTCGGGGGCGTACTTGTACGCCGTGGCCCAGCGCGGCTCGCGCCCGCCCACCACGCCCAGCTCGCCGTGCAGCCGCAGCGGCTCCACCTTGACCACGGCGCCGTCCACCTCGTAGTCCAGCCGCTCGCGCTCGTGCTCGAAGCTCGCCACCCAGCCGAGCACCCCCTCCAGGTCGTCGCAGTGGGTGACCAGCGGGTTCACCGGCAGCCCCCAGCCGCGCAGCGCGGCCAGCAGCTCGCTCTGCGTCGCCACGGGGAGCGTGTCGCCGCCGCGCGGGTCCAGCTCCACGGTGTAGGCGAAGAAGCGCAGGGGGCGCGAGGCGGTGATGGAGGGATCCAGCTGGCGGACGGCGCCGGCGGCTGCGTTGCGCGGGTTGGCGAAGGTGGACTGCCCCTCGGCGGCGCGGCGCTCGTTCATTGCCGCGAAGCCGGAGAGCGGCATGTACACCTCGCCGCGCACCTCCATCAGCCGGGGCACGGCGACGCCGTCCGCCTTGAGGCGCAGCGGGATCTCGCGGATGGTGCGCAGGTTCCGGGTGACGTCCTCGCCGACGGTGCCGTTGCCGCGGGTGGCGCACTTCTCCAGCACGCCGTCGCGGTAGGTGAGCGCCACCGCCAGCCCGTCGATCTTGGGCTCCACGTCGTAGCCGCACTCGCGCACCTCGGCGGCGATCCGGGCGTTGCGGGTCTCCCAGGCGCGCAGCTCCTCGGGGGAGAAGGCGTTGTCCAGCGAAAGCATCGGCGCCAGGTGCTCCGTCTTTTCCAGGCGGCTGGCGGGCTCGGCGCCCACGCGCAGGGTGGGGGAGTCGGGGGTGCGCAGCTCCGGGTGCTCGGCCTCCACGGCCCGCAGCTCGCGGAACAGGCGGTCGAACTCGATGTCGGAGAGGGTGGGGGCGTCGAGGACGTAGTACTCGTGGTTCGCCCGCTCGATCTGCTCGCGGAGCTCGGCCGCGCGGGCGGCGAGCTCCGCGGTGGGGTCCGGCGGGGTCATCCGGCGTCGGGCATCTCCGAAGCGCGCACCACGCGGTTGCGGCCGGACTCCTTGGCCACGTACAGCGCTTCGTCGGCGCGCTTCAGGAGGGCCTCCGGGGTGTCGGAGTCGGGCCCGGGGAAGGAGGCGACGCCCGAGGAGGCGGTCATCCTCACCTCGTTGGCCTCGTCGCGGAACACGTACCCCTCCACGCCCGCGCGGACGCGCTCCGCGAAGGTGGAGGCCTCGTCCTCGGCGGTGTTGGGGAGGATGGCGATGAACTCCTCGCCGCCGTAGCGCCCCACCATGTCGATCTCGCGGGCGGTCTCGCGGATGATGCGGGCCGTCTCGTACAGGATCACGTCGCCGGTGGGGTGGCCGTAGGTGTCGTTGACGGCCTTGAAGCGGTCCAGGTCGATCATCACCACGGCCAGCGGCTCGCCCGAGCGGCGGGACCGCTCGAACTCCTCGTGCAGCAGCTCGTGCACGTGCCGGTGGTTGAACAGCTCCGTGAGCCCGTCGGTGATGGACAGCTTGCGGAGCTTGCGGTTGGCGACCTCCAGCTCCTGGTTGGTGCGCTCCAGCTCGCGGTTCTTGAGGTCCAGCTCGTCCTGGAGCCGCTTGATGCGCAGCATGGAGCGGACGCGCGCCTCCAGCTCCGGGAAGTTGATCGGCTTGGTGAGGTAGTCGTCGGCTCCGGCCTCCAGCCCCTCCACCTTGTCGGCGGTGGAGTCGCGGGCGGTGACCAGGATGATGGGGATGTACGGGAGCGACTCGTCGTTCTTGACCCGGCGCGACACCTCGTACCCGTCCATCACGGGCATCATCACGTCGCACAGAATCAGGTGCGGCGGGTTGGCGTGCACCCGCGCGAGCGCTTCCTCGCCGTTGCTCGCCGTCTCGATCTGGTACCCGCGGCTGGAGAGCCGCGCGTCGATGATCTCCACGTTGTCCGGGTGGTCGTCCACCACCAGGATGCGCGTCTCCTCCGCGCTCGGCAGCCCCGCTTCGGTCAAGCCTTCACCTCGCGCCCGGAGCCGATGAACTTCTCCACCTCGGCGACCACGCGCCGGGGCTCGCAGGGCTTCGCCAGGTACCCGTCGCACCCGACCTCCTGCGCCTTGGCGCGGTCGGTGGCGAGGGCGTGCGCGGTGAGCGCGATGATGGGGATGGTGGAGGTCGCGGGGTCGCCCTTGAGGATCTTGGTCGCCTCCCACCCGTCGATCAGCGGGATGGAGATGTCCATGAGGATCAGGTCCGGGCGGTCCTCCCGCGCCATGCGGACCCCGTCCTCGCCGTTGCGGGCCTCGATCACCTGGTACCCGAAGTGCTCCAGGATCGTCCGGTAGACGGTCCGATTGTCTTCGTTGTCCTCTACCAGCAGGACGGTCTTGCTCGAGTCGGACATTCCTGGCTGCCTCCTGATCTGGATCGCGGTCCCGCCCGTGCGTGTGGGGAGCCGCACCTGAAAACCCAAGGGCGTAATGTAAAGGCCCGCGCGACCCTGCCGCAAGCCGCTCGGCCCGGCGCAAAGCCGTGGGTGGCACGTCCGTTGCGGCCGGGGGACGCCGCCGGCCCCTCGTCCACATCGTGCCTCCGTCCATCCGCCATGTACTACGAAGACGAGTCGAGACGCTTCAACCTCGCCAGCGGGCTGCTGTCCGGGGCGGTCCTGGGGGCGGGGATCGCCCTGCTCCTCCTCCCCGACCGCACGCGCGTCCGCCGCATCCGCCGCACGGCGCGGGGAATCGGGCGCACCGCGGCACGCCGCGCCGGGGAGCTCCGCGAGGAGCTGGGCGACACCCTGCAGGACACCGTCCGCGCCGGGCGCCGGCGGCTGGGGCGGTAGGGCGCCCGGGCGGGGGCGCGCGGCCTCCGCTCACCCGTCCGGGGCGTAAAGGCGGAAGGGGACGCCCTCCCCCTCCAGCGCGCCCCGCAGGCGCCCGGTCTCCTCCGGGAGCGTGGCCAGCGCCAGGTTGCAGCGGGCGTGCGCGCCCGGCGGGGCGGGGACCACCTCGGCGGGGATGCCGGCCGCGGCGGCCACCTCCTCCGCCCAGAGGGCGTGGTGGGTGGTGTCGAAGGTGAACAGCTGGCTCATGTCGGGATCCGCTCCGCCTGTCGTGTTCCACGCTCTCGCACTTTCCGGCCCGCTCGCTTATCTTCCGCCCGCTTCCCGCGCGCCCCCATATTCCGGCGCACTGCGGGCCCCACGCAAGCCACCGCCTCGCCATCGTGCAGTCGTTTCCGCCCGTCGCCGAGCAGCTGGACGCCATCCGCCAGGGGGCGCTGGAGATCGTCCCCGAGGAGGAGCTGGCCCGCAAGCTGGAGCGCTCCGCGCGCACCGGCGAGCCGCTGCTCGTCAAGCAGGGGTTCGATCCCACCCGCCCGGACCTCCACATCGGCCACGCCGTCTCCATCCGCAAGCTGCGGACGTTCCAGGAGCTGGGGCACCAGGTGGTGTTCGTGGTGGGCGACTACACCGCCCTGATCGGCGATCCCACCGGGAGGAGCGAGCTGCGGCCGCAGCTCACCGAGGCCGAGGTCGCGGAGAACGCCCGCACCTACACCGACCAGGTGTTCCGCATCCTGGACCGGTCGCGCACGCGGGTGGAGTTCAACTCCTCGTGGCTGGCCCCGCTGCGCATGGTGGACATCCTCAAGCTCACGGCGCAGTACACCGTCGCCCGCATGCTGGAGCGCGACGACTTCGCCAAGCGCTACGCCGAGGGGCGCCCCGTCTCCATCGTGGAGTTCATGTACCCGCTCATGCAGGCGTACGACTCCGTGGCGCTGAAGGCGGACGTGGAGCTGGGCGGCTCCGACCAGAAGTTCAACCTGCTCATGGCCCGCGACATCCAGGCGCGCTACGGGCAGGAGCCGCAGGCCTGCCTGCTGATGCCGCTGCTGCGCGGCACCGACGGCGCGCAGAAGATGTCCAAGTCCTACGACAACTACGTGGGGCTCGCGCACGCGCCGGAGGAGCAGTACGGGCGGACCATGTCCATCCCGGACGAGCTGATGGAGGAGTGGTACCGCCTGGCCTCCGGCCTGGCGGGGGACGAGCTGGAGCGCGCCCTGGCGGAAGCGGGGTCGCGGCCCTACCCGGCGAAGCGCGCCCTGGCCGCGCACATCGTGGCGAGCTACCACGGCGCCGAGGCGGCGCGGGAAGCCGCCGAGCACTTCGACCGGCTGTTCCGCCGCCACGAGGCCCCCGAGGACGTGCCGATCCTGGAGCTGTCCGCGGACGACCCGGCGCTGGCGGTGCAGGACGGGCAGGTGGCGCTCCCCCGGCTGGTGGCGCGCGCGGGCCTGGCGTCGTCCAACGCGGAAGCGGTCCGGCTGATCCAGCAGGGCGCCGTGTCGGTGGACGGTGAAAAGGCCACCCGGCGCGAGGCCACAGTCCCGGCCGGCGGCGAGCACCTGCTCCAGAAGGGGAAGCGCCACTTCGTGCGGGTGCGCTTCTCGTGAAGCGGGACCGGGTGGCTTTTCTGCATTTTTGTCGCCTGCGGGGCGCCTCCCATGACGCCTTCCGCGAAGCCTGTCGGTGGCTGCAAATTTCAGTGGGCGAACATCTTTCCAGACTGGCAAGTCTTGCATATTCTAAGTAGGCGTAATCTGTCGAACGATCGTTAGATCCGCGGCACGAACGTTGCGTTCGAAACGACCTCCTTGCGGGGGCATCCTCGCTGCCCGCAACGACATCCCGCACGGCCGCCCACGCCGACCCTGTCCGGGTCCGGCCGGGAGCCGTTTCCTTCCACCCTGCTGACCGGGAGGTAGACGCCCGATTACCCTGTCCGTGTGTGCCACGCCTTCGGCAACGTCGCCGGAGGGCAGGCACCCAACCGCTAGTCGGCCCACTTCACGGAGGTTCGTATGGGCAAGCTTCTACGGCTGCTTGTGACCCTGGTCACGGCGGTCTGTGTGGCAACACCCGCGCTCGCACAGCAGCGCGGCACGATTTCGGGAACAGTCACCTCGGAGGGCAACCAGCCCCTCGTGGGCGCCTCCATCATCGTCAACGGGACTTCGCTCCGGACCGTCACCGGCCAGGGCGGCGAGTTCCGCGTCGCAAACGTCCCGGCGGGCACCGCAGAGGTGACCGCCAGCATCCTCGGCTACGCGCCGCGCACCCAGCGCGTGACGGTGGCCGCGGGCGGCACGGCGACCGCCAACTTCCAGCTCTCGGCCTCCGCGCTCGAGATCGGCGGGCTGGTGGTGACGGCCACCGGGCGCGAGCAGCGCCAGCGCGAGATCGGCAGCTCCGTGGGCGTGGTCAACGTGGCCGACGTGGAGCTGGCCCCGGTCACCAACGCGTCGCAGCTGCTCCAGGGCCGCGTGGCCGGCGCCGTGGTGACGCAGAGCGGCGGCACCACCGGCGGCGGCGCGCGCGTGCGCATCCGCGGCAACAACAGCATGTCGCTCTCCAACGCCCCCCTGATCATCATCGACGGGGTGCGCGTGGAGAGCTCCGAGACCTCGCTCGGGTTCGGCGTCGGCGGGCAGACCCCGTCGCGCCTCAACGACATCAACCCCGAGGACGTCGAGAACATCGAGGTCCTGAAGGGGCCGGCGGCGGCGGCGCTGTACGGCACCGCGGCGGCCAACGGCGTGATCCAGGTCACCACCAAGCGCGGCCGCGCCGGGCGTCCTGAGTTCCGCGCGTGGACGGAGTTCGGCCGGATCACGAACCCGACCGAGTTCCCGACCAACACCTACGCCGAGGGCCGCCTGGTCACGGCGAGCGGCGCTCCGCCGGCGAGCGGCGCCATCGGGCGCTGCGACATCATCCGCCAGGCGATCGGCAGCCGGCCCACGGGCAACCAGATCGGCTGCACCGCGGTGACGAACACCTACGAGTTCAACCCGCTGGAGAACTCGGAGACCACGCCGTTCCAGGACGGCGACCGCCGCACCATCGGCGGGAGCATCTCCGGCGGCGCCGAGAACGCGACCTTCTACGTCTCCGCGGAGACCGAGGACGAGAACGGCGTCCAGCCGGACAACATCCTCGACCGCATCCGGGTCCAGGCCAACACCACCGGCCGCTTCGGCGACAAGCTGAACATCGGCGCGAGCGTGGCGTACCTGAACAACGAGCTGCAGCTGCCGCAGTCGGACAACGCCCTCTTCGGCATCGTCCCCATGGGCCTGTTCGGCAGCGCGCGTCCCCAGTTCGTCGAGGCGCAGCAGGGCTTCGAGTCCGATCCGCAGTTCTTCTACGACTGGATCACGCACCAGAACTACGGCCGCTTCACCGGCTCGCTGCGCGGCGACTACCGCCCGCTCAGCTGGCTGAGCCTGAACGGCACCGCGGGCCTGGACCGCTACTCCCGCGAGGAGCGCAACCGCATCCCGCGCGAGAACGCGTACGGCCCGGTGTTCGGCAGCATCTACACCAACGGCTGGATCCAGAACTACAACTACGACATCTACGACGTCACTACCAACGGCAGCGCGACCGCGGTCTTCAACATCGGTGAGGACCTGATCTCCACGTCGTCGGCGGGGACGCAGTACATCCGCGAGAACCTCCACCAGATCTACGCGTTCGGCGCGGGGCTCACCCCGGGCATCGACGACTCGCTCGCCGGCGCCACGTCGGACTTCGAGTCGGGCGAGGCCAACACGCTGAACGCCACGGTCTCCGGCTACTTCCAGCAGCAGTTCGCCTGGCGCGACCGGGTGTACGTGAACGCGGCCATCCGCGGCGACCAGAACACCTCGTTCGGCGCCAACATCGGCTGGATCTGGTACCCGTCGTTCAGCGGCTCGTGGGTGGTCTCGGAGGAGCCCTTCTTCCCGGAGTTCGGCTTCCTCAGCAACCTGCGCCTGCGGGCGGCGTACGGGCAGTCGGGCCTGCGCCCCGGGCCGTCGGACGCGTACACGTCGTTCACCAGCGCGGTCATCGGGTTCGCCAACTCGGACGAGGCCGCGATCGTGTTCCCGGGCGGGACCTCCGTGCTCGGCAACCCAGACCTGAAGCCCGAGCGCTCCTCGGAGTACGAGTTCGGCCTCGAGAGCCAGTTCTTCGACAACCGGCTGGGGCTCGACCTCACCTACTTCGACAAGACCTCGACCAACGCCCTGATCCGGCGCGACCTGCCGCCGTCGCTGGGCGCCCCCGCGTTCCGCTTCGAGAACCTGGGCGAGGTGGGCAACAGCGGGCTGGAGCTCCGGCTCAGCGCGCAGCCGGTCCGCACCGACCTGTTCCAGTGGGACATCAACGTGACGGGGTCGGTGATCAGGAACGAGCTGCTCGACCTGGGCGAGGACGCGCAGGGCAACCCGATCTCGCCCGTGCTGGTGGGGACCGGGAGCATCACCTCGCGCCAGCGCCACACCGAGGGGTACCCGCTGGGCTCGTACTTCGACTTCCCGATCACGTCCTACGCGGACGCGGACGGCAACGGGCTGCTCAGCCCGGGCGAGGTCACGGTCCGCCGCGACACCGTGGTGTTCTTCGGCAACCCGTTCCCGGACAAGGAGCTGTCCTTCAACAGCAACTTCCGTCTGGGCGAGTGGGCCCAGCTCAGCGCCCTGCTGGACTACAAGGGCGGGCACGAGATGCTCAACGTGACCCGCGGGTGGCGCTGCACCACGAACAACAAGGCCAACTGCGCCGAGCTGTACAACACCGGCACGTCGCTGGAGGACCAGGCGGCCTTCGTCGCGCAGTCGTTCTACGGCTCGTACGCCGGCTTCATCGAGAAGGCGGACTTCGTCAAGCTGCGCGAGGTCGCCCTCACCCTGGGGCTGCCCCGGACGCTGGCGGAGCGCTTCGGCGCGAACGGCCTCAGCCTGACGCTGGCCGGGCGCAACCTGAAGACCTGGACGGACTACAGGGGGCTGGACCCGGAGATCAACTACGGCGGGCAGACCAACTTCACGACCGCCGAGTTCGGGTCGCTGCCGCCGAACCGGCTGTACACGATCCGTGTGGACGCCAACTTCTAATCGGGGGCCATAGATGAGGCAAGACAACAAGCACGGAGGCGTTCGCGCCAGGTGGGGCCTTTGGCCCCACCTCGGCCTGGGCCTTCTCGCCGTGTCGCTCGCCGGGTGCGACCCGGACGAGCTGACCAACCTGAACGATCCGGACGACATCACGGTCGCCGTGGCCACCGACACCGCGAACATCACGGAGCTGCGCAACGGCGTGCTCTACGAGTTCGCGCGGGCGATGACCGGCCCGGCGACGAACAACTCGACGCCCGGCATCGTCGGCATCTCGGGCGTGATGACGGACGAGATGTGGTACTCCAGCACGTTCCAGGGCATGCAGGAGATCGACCGCCGCAACATGGAGCGGACGAACGGCGAGGTCCTGGCGGTCTACCAGTACCTTCACCGCGCGCGCAACCTGGCCGAGCGCACGGCGGAGCAGTACGCCCGCACCAGCCAGGCCAACTCGCCGGACCGGGCGCTGGTCACCAACCTGGCCGGGTTCACCTACGTCCTGTTCGCCGAGAACTTCTGCTCCGGCGTGCCGTTCAGCCGCACCGACCTTCCCGGTGACGTGACGTTCGGCGCGGCGCTCACCACGGCGCAGATGCTGGACAGCGCGGTCGTGCGCTTCAACGCGGCGGCGGCGCTGTCCGGCGACTCGGCGCAGATCTACCTGGCGCGGGTCGGCCGCGGCCGGGCGCTGCTCGCCCGGGGCGACTTCGCCGGTGCGGCCGCGGCGGTCGCGATTGTGCCCACGACCTTCGTGTCCCCCGTGGCGTTCAGCGAGAGCGCGTCGAGCCAGAACAACGGCATCTGGTCCAACATCAACTCGGAGCGCCGCAGCTCGGTCGCCTCGGGCGAGGGTACCAACGGCCTCGTGTACTTCCGGCGCGGCCCCGCACCCAACACGATCGACGTGCGCACCCCGGCGGACTCGGTCGGCGCCGGGATCGGCACGGCGTTCCCCCTGTACCGCCAGAACAAGTACTCGACCCGCGGCGCGGCGCTCCCGCTCGCCACGGGGATCGAGGCCCGGCTGATCCAGGCCGAGGCGGCGCTGAGCAAGGGGACGAGCAACGCGTACCTGGCGACGCTCAACCAGCTCCGTGCCACCCGCGGGCTGGCCGCCCTCACCGACCCGGGCAACGCCCAGGCGCGGGTGCGCCAGTTCTTCTCGGAGCGCGCGTTCTGGCTGTGGCTCACGGGCCACCGGCTCGGCGACATGCGCCGGATGGTCCGCGAGTACCAGCTCCCGGCGAACACGGTCTTCCCGGTCGGGCAGACCATCTTCGGCTCGCCGTACGGGACCGACGTCAACTTCCCGGTTCCGATCACGGAGCAGAACAACCCGGAAGCCCCGACCGGTCAGTGCATCGACCGGAACGCGTAAGCTTTCCGCGGGAAACTGCATGACGGTGCGGGGGAGGGACCTTCGGGTTCCTCCCCCGTGCTGCTCCGCAGACGCACGATCGGACCTTTTTTCACCCGTAGCTCCCGAAGTTTTATGCAGCGCTTCGCCATCGCACCGCTCCCGTTCGCACTCGCGGCGCTCGCCGCGTGCGGCGGAGGAGACGGACCGAGCCGCCCCGAGCCGACGGGCGGGGCCGTGCGGACAGAGACCGTGTACATCACCCAGGCGACGCAGACCCGCGACGGGTCGGTGCCGCTCGTGGCCGGACGCGACGGGTACCTGCGGGTGTTCCTGGTCGCGGACCAGGCCGGCACGCCCGCGCCGTCGGTCCGGGTGCAGCTCTTCCACGGGGACGTGCTCCGCGAGACCGTGACCATCCCGGCTCCCGCGGCCACGGTGCCCACCACCGTGAACCAGGGCGAGCTGGCCGCGTCCTGGAACCTCAAGCTCCAGGGCTCGCTGATCCAGCCGGGGCTGCGGGTGCAGGTGCAGCCGGACGCGTCCGGCGCCGCCGCGACCACCCAGGCGATGAACGTGACCGTCCTCGCCCCGCTTCGGATCCGCTTCGTCCCCATCACGCAGCAGGAGAACGGGCTCACGGGGCGGGTGAGCGAGGCGAACAAGAACGACTTCCTGACGCTTGTCCGGAAGCTGCACCCGGTCGCCACCATCGACGCGGACGTCCGGGCGCCGCTCAGCATCCGCTTCCTGGAGCTGGACCCGCAGGGGAACACCTGGCAGACGACGGTGAGCGAGCTGGACGCGATCCGCGTGGCCGAGGGGACCGGCCGCTACTACTACGGCGTGGTGCAGACCCCGTATCCCGGGGGAGGCGTGGTGGGGATCGCGGCGGGGATCCCCAGCCGCACCTCGCTGGGATGGGACCGTGCGGGCGACGCGGCCGAGACGGTGGCCCACGAGATCGGGCACAACTGGGGGCGTCGCCACTCCCCCTGCGGCGGGGCGGGCGGCCCGGACCCGGCCTATCCCTACCCGCTGGGGATGATCGGCGTGGTGGGGATGGACGTGGAGACCGGCGAGCTCAAGTCGCCGCCGGCGCACACCGACATCATGGGCTACTGCGACGCCAACTTCTGGATCAGCGACTACACCTACACCGGCGTCTTCAACTACCGGGCGGCGAACGACCGCGCGGCCTCCGTCGCCCCGCAGCCCGCCCTGCTGGTGTGGGGCCGGATCGTGGACGGCGAGGTGGTGCTGGAGCCCGCCTTCCAGGTGACCACCCGTCCGTCGCTCCCGGGCTCCGCCGGCCCCTACACGGTGGAGGGGACGGACGCCGCGGGCGGGGTGCTCTTCTCGCTCTCCTTCGACGGCGACCGCATCCCGGACGTGCCGGGCGACCGGCGCCACTTCGCCTTCGCGGTGCCGCTGGACGCGGGGAAGATGGAGCGGCTCGCGGCGATCCGCGTGGTGGGGACCGGCGCGGAGGCGCGGACGCGCGCTCCGGCCGGCGCCGTGCTGGCCCGCCGCGCCTCGCTCTCGCTCCGGGCGGAGCCGCGCGCCACGGTGGCGCGGACGGACGCGAACCGGCTGGCGGTGCGCTGGGACGCCGCCGCGTTCCCCATGGTGATGGTGAGGGACGCGCGCACCGGCGACATCCTGTCGCTGGCCCGCGGCGGCGCCGCGGAGGTCCGCGCCTCCGGCGACGTGGAACTGGTCGTGTCGGACGGGGTGCGCAGCTCCACCCGGCGCGTCGCGGCGGGCGGGCTCTGAGCCGCCCCGCGGAGCCGGGATGGACGGGCAGGGCACGGAGCGGGGGGAGGAGGCCGGAGCGGCCGCCTCCCCCCGCTCGCGCATGACGGAGCCGGTGCTGGTGGGGCTGGGCTCCAACCTGGACCGCCCGGTGGAGCGCCTCGCCGAGGCGGTGCGGCGGCTCGCCCCCGCCGTGGAGGTGCTCGCCGTGTCCGCGGTGTACCGCACCGAGCCGGTGGGCTTCCGCGAGCAGCCGGACTTCTACAACGCGGTGGTGGCGGGGTGCACGGGGCTGGAGCCCGGCGAGGTGCTGGCGCACCTGCACGCCGTGGAGGAGGCGATGGGGCGCAGGCGCAGCTTCAGGAACGCCCCGCGGGTCATCGACCTGGATCTGCTGGCCGTGGGCGGCCGGGTGGTGGACGCGCCGGACCTGGTGCTGCCGCACCCCCGCATGGCGGAGCGGGCGTTCGTGCTGGTGCCGCTGGCCGAGGTGGCCCCGGAGTGGCGCCACCCGCTGCTGGGGCGAACGGCTCGGGAGTTGCTTGTATCCGCGGGTGCGCCGGAGCGCGTCGAGCGGTGGGGCGACCTCCCCCCCTTCGGCTCCGGCCCGCCGGCCGGGTAAGGGCCGCCGCACAGCCCCCTCGCAGAGGCCGAATGGCAGCAGATTCCGGGGAGTTCACCGTAGGGGTGGAGGAGGAGTACCAGCTCGTCGACCGGGAGGGCGGCGCGCTGGTGAGCCGCGCGCGCTCGGTGATCGCGATGGACTGGACCGGCGACATCAAGCCGGAGATGCAGGAGAACACCGTGGAGGTGGAGACCCGCATCTGCCCGGACACGCGGTGCGTGCGCGACGAGCTGGCGCGGCTGCGGCTGCAGGCGGCGGTGGCGGCGGAGGCGCGCGGGCTGCGGGTGGTTGCGGCGGGAACCCACCCCTTCAGCGGGTGGGAGGACCAGTCGTTCACCCCCGGCGAGGTGTACGGCCGGCTCCGCGCGGAGTACCGGCGGCTCGCCGAGACGCAGAACATCTTCGGGATGCACGTGCACGTGTCGGTGCCGGAGGGCGTGGACCGGGTGCGGGTGATGAACGCGGCGCGCCTCTTCCTCCCCCACCTCCTGGCGCTGACCGCCAGCTCCCCGTTATACCTTGGAGAGGACTCGGGCTACGCGTCGTACCGCTCCATCCTGTGGCGACGCTGGCCGCGCTCCGGCGCGCCGCCGCGCCTGGAGGGGACGGCCGAGTTCCAGCGGCTGGTGGGTCTGCTCACCGAGACCGGGTGCATCGACGCGCCGGGGCGGGTCTACTGGGAGATCCGCCCGCACCACGTCTACCCCACGCTGGAATATCGCGTGGCCGACGTGACGCCGCGCCTGGAGGACGCGGTGACCGCGGCGGCGCTCGCCCGCGCGGTGACGGCCGGGGTGGTGGAAGGGGTGCTGCGCGAGCCCGACCTGCCGGAGGCGCTCACCGGGACGCTGCTGCGCGAGAACGCCTGGCGCGCCTCGCGTGACGGGGTGGGGGCGGAGCTGCTGGAGCTGGAGGGGGAGCGGGTGGGGGTGGTGCCCGCGCGGGAGGCGCTGCTCCGGCTAGCGGAGCGGCTCGCTCCCGTGGCGGAGCGGCTGGGCGACGGCGAGATCCTCGCCGGGCTGCCGGCCGTGCTGGAGCGGGGCGACGCGGCGGCGCGGATCCGTGCCCGCGCGGCGGAGGTGGGGGGCGACATGCGCGAGCTGGTGAGATGGCTCGCGGACGAGACGGTGCTCGGGGTGGGGCTTGACCGGCGCACGGAGCAGAGGGAGGCCTTGGTCGAATGAAGAGCATGCATCGCATCCGGGTGGCCGCCGCGCCCGCGGCCGAGCCCGTGCCCGTGGGCAACGGCGCCAACGGCAACGTGGCCGGCCCGCCGCCGGGCACGGGCGCCCCCGCGGGCGGCGGGTACGAGATCCTGATCGGGGCGGGGCTGCTGTCCTCGGTCCCGGCGATTATCTCCCGCTGCGCGCCGGCGTACCGGTACGCCGTGATCACCGACCACGTGGTGGCGGAGCTGTACGCGCTGCGGCTGGCGCGCGGCCTCCACTCGGCGGGGCACCGGGTGGAGACCTTCGCCTTTCCCGCCGGCGAGGCGCAGAAGACGCGCGAGACCTGGGCGGAGATCTCGGACGCGATGCTGGAGACCGGGATCGGGCGGGACTCCACGGTGATCGCCTTCGGCGGGGGCGTGGCGGGCGACCTGGGCGGCTTCGTGGCGGCCACGTACATGCGCGGCCTCCCCTTCATCCAGGTGCCCACCACGCTGCTGGCGATGATCGACGCCTCGGTGGGCGGCAAGGTGGGGGTGGACACGCCGGCCGGGAAGAACCTGGTGGGCGCCTTCCACCAGCCCGCCGCGGTGATCATCGACCCGGACCTGCTGCGCACCCTGCCGGCGGAGCACCTGCGCTCCGGGCTGGCCGAGGCGGTCAAGCACGGCGCCATCGCCGACCGCGAGTACCTGGAGTGGATCGAGGACTCGGCGAGCGAGCTGCTGGCCGGGGACCCGGAGGCGCTGTCGCGGCTGATCGTCAGGTCGGTGGAGATCAAGGCGGAGATGGTAATGCGCGACGAGCACGAGTCGGGGCCGCGCAAGCTGCTCAACTTCGGGCACACGGTGGGGCACGCGGTCGAGGCGCTTTCCGGCTACGGGATGCTGCACGGCGAGGCGGTGTCCATCGGCATGGTCGCCGAGGCACGCATCGCGGAGCGCATGGGGGTGGCGGGGAAGGGGACCACGGAAGGGTTGCGGCGGGTGCTCGCCCGGCTCGGTCTGCCCACGGCGATGCCGATGACGTGGAGCGCGGAGGAGGTGGTGTCGCGCACGCGCACCGACAAGAAGGCGCGCGGCGGACGTGTCGAGTACGCGCTGATCTGTGCTCCGGGCGTTCCCGCGCAGGGGATCGACGGGCGCTGGGGGTACGCGGTGGCGGACGAGGTGGCCAAGGGTGCCCTGGCGATCGGCGCGGGGGCGGGCGTTTGAGCTGCTCCGGCTGATGTCGGCGGGCCGCTTCGGAGCCCGGACGGTACTGCTGTCCGGTCTCCTCCGCGGGCTCGGCGAGCCTCACGCGATACGGCCTGCGTGAGTCTCACCTCGCCGGAGTGAGCCTCGCCAAACTGCCGGCGAGTCTCCCTCCGTCAAAGATCATATGGATACTGCTGGAACCGCGAACGGCGCCCCGCCCGGAGATCATCTCCCGGTGGGGCGCCGTCTCTTGGGCCTCGGCTCCGGCCCGGCTGGGCTCCTCCGGCTCGTGCCCGTGCTCCTCCTGCTCCACAACGCGGAGGAGGCGCTGTTCGTGCGCGGCGTGCTCCCGCAGGTCGCCTCCCGGCTCCCGCCCGCGCTCCGCGGCGTCGTCCCGGCCGTCACCTACCCGCAGTTCATCGTCGCGCTCCTCGTCGTCACCATCGTCCCCTTCGCCGTCGCCTTCGCGGGCGACCTCCGCCGCCCGGGCTCCGCGACCGTCTTCCTCCTGTTCGTGCAGTCCGTCCTGCTGGTCAACGTCGCCTCCCACCTCGCGTCCGCCGCGTTCCTCCGCGGCTACGCGCCCGGGCTCGCCACCGCCCTCGCCGTCAACCTGCCGTTCTCCGTCCTGCTGCTGCGCCGCGCCCACCGCGAGCGCTGGGTGCGCGGCCGCACCCTCGCCGCGCTCCTCCCCGCGGCGCTCCTCTTCCACGGCCCCGGCCTGCTCGCGGTGATCGCCCTCGCCGGCTGGATCTCCCGCCGCTTCTGACGGCGTCGGCCGACCGACGAAAACGGCGCCCCCACCTCGATGCCGAGGCGGGAGCGCCGTTCGCAGTTCTCCCCCTCTCCCGCTTGCGGGGGAGGGGGCCGGGGGGAGGGGGCCGCCAGGGCGCGCCGATCCCCGACCTCCGGGCAGCCCTCCCCCGGCACGGGGGAGGGTGGCGAGCCTCAAGCGAGCCGGGTGGGGGCCCCAGCGGACGCCAGCACGGGCCCCGCGTGAGGGATGCGAGCGCGAAGCGGCGAGACCCGGCGGGGCAGTTTCCGCCGGGGCTCGACTCCGTTACGCACGGTTGTATCGTGCGTTACGGAGCCGCAGCCCGACCCCGGCGCCAGCCGGGGGCACGCCCAAACCCGCCGTAAAAAGCCGTTCCGTACTGCCCTACTGCTGCGCCAGCATCTCCTTCATGCGGGCGAAGAAGTTCCCCTTCAGCTCCTGCCGGTCCTCGTCGGAAAGCGAGCTCACGGACCCGGAGCGGATCTCCATCAGCTCCCGGGGCACCTCCTTGAGAAACCGCGACGGCTGGCGCGGGGCGGGCTCGCGGGGGGAGCGCACGCGGGTCTCGCCGTCCTCGTCCTCCACCGCCTTGGGACGCCCGCCGCCGCGGACGGCGCAGCCGGAAAGGGTCAGGCGGTGGCGGGCACGGGTGATCCCCACGTAGAACAGGCGGCGCTCCTCGGCGATGGGGTCGGGGGCGCCGGGCTCGCTCTCGGCGACGGCGTTGACGCTGCGGGCGTGCGGGAGGATCTCCTCCTCCAGCCCCACCAGGAACACGTGGGTGAACTCCAGCCCCTTGGCGGCGTGCAGCGTCATCAGCGTGACCTTGTCGGGCTCCTCCTCCTTGTCCTTGTCCTTGCGGGAGTCCTCGTCCTCGGTCAGGGAGACGCGCTCCAGAAAGGCTTCCAGGCGGGGCGGCTGCCAGTCGTCCTCCTCGTCGGGGAGCGGCTTCTCGGCCCAGGTGCGCGCCTCGTACGTGCCGATGGAGGAGACGAAGTCGCGCAGGTTGTCCACCCGGATCTCGGCCACCTTCTCGGCCTTGTTCTCGGTGCGGATCGCCTCTTCCAGGCGGACGCGCTTCAGGAACTCGCGGGCGAAGCTCTCCAGCGAGCGGCCGCCGGGCTCGCCGGAGTGGATCGCGGCCTCGGTGGCGGCGAACTCGACCCGGGCCTCCTCCACCATCTCCACGAAGTGGCGCACGGCCTCGGCCTGGGCGCGCGACAGGCCGTCGTCGCCGCCGGCCCCGCGCAGGGCCTCCCAGAGCGTCGTCTTCCTGAGGCGGGCCGATTCCACCAGCTTGAGCAGCGAGGTGCGCCCGATGCCGCGCGTGGGGTAGTTGATCACCCGGCGCAGCGCCACCTCGTCCTGCGGGTTGGTGACCACGCGCAGGTAGGCCACCGCGTCCGCGATCTCCTTGCGGTCGAAGTACGAGGTGCCGCCCACCACGCGGTAGGGGATGTTGGCGGCGCGGATCGCCTCCTCCAGCGGGCGCGACTGCAGGTTGGTGCGGTACAGCACCCCGAAGTCGGCCCACTTCAGCTTCTCGGTGAAGCGCCGGAGGCCGATCTCGCGCGCCACCATCTCCGCCTCCTCCTCCTCGGCGGTCTTGCCGCCGGAGCCGCGGAACTCCCAGTAGTCGATCTTCGGGCCCGGGCCGTTGCCGGTGCGGAGGCGCTTCTCCTTGCGGGACACGTTGTTGACGATGACCGCGTTGGCCGCGTCCAGGATGCGCTGCGTGGAGCGGTAGTTCTCCTCCAGGATGACCACGCCGGCGCCGGGGTAGTGCCGCTCGAAGTCCAGGATGCTGCGGTGGTCGGCGCCGCGCCACGCGTAGATGGACTGGTCGTCGTCGCCCACCACGCACAGGTTCTTGCGCGGCCCGGCGAGCAGGCGCGCCATCTCCAGCTGGGCGCCGTTGGTGTCCTGGTACTCGTCGATCATCAGGTAGTGCCAGCGCTTCCACAGCGCCTCGCGCGTCTGCGAGTCCTCGCGCAGCAGCTGCACCGGCAGCAGCAGCAGGTCGTCGAAGTCGGCGGCGCCGGCGGCGCGCAGCGCCTCCTCGTAGCGCGGGTACACGTCGGCGGCGAGCACCGCGTAGTCGTCGGCGCGGCTGCCGCGCACGCGCCCCTCGGCCACCTCGCGCGCCGCCTCCAGCGGGGTCACCAGCCGGTTCTTCCACCCGGAGATGGCGTGCAGCACCCGCTTGACGTCGAACTTGTCGTCGCCGGCGGTGGCCGCCACGTGCACCTCCTCCGCCAGGATCCGCTTGGCCAGCGACTGCTGGTCGCCGGTGGCGTAGATGGAGAACTTCTTGGGGAGGCCGATGCGCTCGCCGTGCTCGCGGAGGATGCGCGCCCCCAGCGAGTGGAAGGTGGAGAGGAGCACCCCCTTGGCCTGCTTCCCCACCATGGACGCCACGCGCTCGCGCATCTCGCCCGCCGCCTTGTTGGTGAAGGTCACGGCGAGGATGCGCCGCGGCTCCACCCCCAGGTTGAGCAGGTGGGCGATGCGGTACACGAGCGTGCGCGTCTTGCCGGAGCCGGCGCCGGCGAGCACCAGCAGGGGGCCCTCCGTTTGGACGGCGGCCTGCTGCTGCTCGGGGTTGAGCGCGCGGAGGTACTGGGGGACGTGGGACACGGCACCGAGGGAACAGGGAATCCACCCCGACTACCCCTTCACCGCCCCAGGGAACAGGGAACAGCCCCCGACGGCAACGGCGGATCGTGCCGTACGCGGTTGCAGGCTGTTCCCTGTTCCCTATTCCCTGTTCCCTGGGGTTCCGGGACGGGAGCGGAGGCGGCGCGAGGGCCCCGAAGATACCCCCGCGTCCACCGGGTGTAAAGCTCACCGAAAGGGGGTCCAGCGGGGGCGCGGAAGGCAGCGAAAAACACCCGAAAACCCGAGTTTGACGCCAGTTGGTGTCCAAGTTATGTTTGTCGCGGCGTTTCAGGCCGAACACCCGTCCGGAGGTTTCATGGCGCTTCGCGACCGCTTCCGCGGTTCATCCGTAGCGGAAAGTCTGGCGCTCCGCGCTGCCGGCGACCCCCGACGCACCTTCGTGGTGCTGGGGGACCGGCGACTCACCTACCAGCAGGTCGATGCGCAGTCCACCGCCCTCGCGGCCTCCCTCCACGAGCTGGGGATCGAGGCCGGGGACCGCATTGCGCTCAATCTCCCCAACTGGCCCGAGTTCATCGTGGCGATGTTCGCCGCGGCCAAGCTCGGGGCCGTCATCGTCCCGCTGAACCCGCGCTACACCTCGCCCGAGCTGCAGTACATGCTGCGCCACTCGGAGACGGTGGTGGTGGTGACGGCGGAGAACTGGGGCGGCGTGGACTACCTGGCGCGCTTCGAGAGCTTCCTCACCTCCCTCCCCGACCTGCAGTACGTGGTCTCGGTGGGCGAGGAGGACCTCTGGTACGACGACCGCATCTACCAGTTCGAGGACCTGCTCTCCAGCGGGGAGGGGCGCGAGCTGCCGGCGGCGGAGGTGAGCCCGGACGACGTGTTCGCGATCCTGTACACCTCCGGCACCATGGGCAAGCCCAAGGGGGTGTCGCTCACGCACGCCAACCTGCTGGAAACGGCCGCCGCCACGGGCGAGGCGGTCGGCATGGTCGCGGACGACGTGGTCTTCGGCGTCAACTGCCTCTTCAACATCTTCGGGGTCGGCCCGGGGGTGCTGGGGACGCTTGCCGCCGGGGCCACGCTGGTCCTGCAGGAGGACCAGGACCCCGCCTGCTCGCTGGAGATCATCGAGCGGGAGCGGGTCACGGTGCACCACGGGGTGCCCACCACCTTCATCACGGAGCTCAGGGCGCAGGCGGAAGCGCCGCACGACCTGGGCTCGCTCCGCACCGGGATCGTGGCGGGTGCCCCGGTCCCCGAGGAACTGGTCGGGCGCCTCCAGCGGGAGATGGTCCCCGAGGTACGCATCGGCTACGGGATGACGGAGACCGGTTCCATGATCTCGGTGACCCGCGCGGACGACCCGCCGGGGAAGCAGATCCGGACCGTGGGCCGCCCGCTGGACGGGGTGGAGGTGCGGGTGATCGACACCGACGGCTCCGTGCTCCCCGAGGAATCGGTGGGCGAGGTGGCGGTCCGTGGCCCCGGCGTGATGAAGGGGTACTACCGCCAGCCGGGGGAGACCTCGCACGCATTCACCCCCGACGGCTTCTTCCTGACCGGCGACCTGGGGATGGTGGACGAGGAGGGCTACCTCCACATCATCGGCCGCAGGAAGGAGATGATCATCCGCGGCGGGTTCAACGTGTACCCGCGCGAGGTGGAGGACCGGCTGCACGCCCATCCCGCGGTGCTGGACGCGGCGGTGGTGGGGCTCCCCGACGAGGTGCTGGGAGAGATGGCGTGCGCCTGCATCGTTCCCGTCGAGGGGGCGATCGTCACCGGCGAAGAGATCAAGGATTTCTGTCGCGAGGTGATGGCGGACTACAAGGTCCCCGACCTGGTCCGCTTCCTCGACAGCTTCCCGATGACCGGGAGCGGCAAGGTCCGCAGGGTGGAGCTCGCGCGCATGATCAGCGCGGAAGAGTCGAGCCGCCGACCGTGACCGCTCCCCCAACGACAACCGGGGCCTAGGGCCCCCCCGACGAGACCCCTCCAGCCGTCCCCCGCCGCCGCCGACCGGCGCGGGGTGAGGCGGAGGGGTCTCGCCGCACACATGGAAAAAACAGCGAGAATGAACCGGAGACCGTTCAGCGCCTTCTATCCCGGCGCACAGACCCAACCCCACATGCACGCGCCGAACGCGGCGCTCCTCATCGACTTCGACAACGTCACGGTGGGGATCCGCAGCGACCTGGGCAAGGAGCTCAAGGCGCTGCTCAACTCGGACATCATCCGCGGCAAGGTGGCGGTGCAGCGCGCCTACGCGGACTGGCGCCGCTACCCGCAGTACATCGTCCCCCTGACCGAGGCCTCGGTCGACCTGATCTTCGCCCCCGCCTACGGCACCTCCAAGAAGAACGCCACCGACCTGCGCATGGCGGTGGACGCGATCGAGCTGGTGTTCACGCGGCCCGAGATCGGCACCTTCATCCTGCTCACCGGCGACTCCGACTTCTCCAGCTGCGTGCTGAAGCTCAAGGAGTACGGCAAGTACGTGATCGGCGTGGGGATGCGGGAGTCGTCCAGCGACCTGCTCATCCAGAACTGCGACGAGTACTACTCGTACCACTCGCTCTCCGGGCTGACGCGCGCCTCGGTGGGCGGGCAGTCGATGAGCGAGGACCCCTGGATGCTGGTGGCGCAGGCCGCCCGGCAGATGGTCAAGGACCGCGACGCCATGCGCCCGGACCGGCTCAAGCAGGTGATGCTGACGCTGGACCCGGGCTTCGACGAGAAGAAGCTGGGCTACAGCAAGTTCTCGCGCTTCGTGATCGACGCCGCCAACAAGGGGCTCATCCGCCTGAAGCGCGGCCACGACGGGCAGCACGAGATCGCCCTGTCGGACGACGACGGCACCACGCCCACCGCCGAGGCCGCCGCGCCGTCCGTGCGGGAGGCCGCCGAGCCGCGCTACGAGGACCGCCCGCGCGACGACCGTCCGCGCGACCGTGACCGGGGCCGCGACCGTGGCCGCAACGGCCGCCGCGGCGGGCGCGACCGGGACCGCGACCGGCGCCCGGACTCGCCGCCGCCGCCGGCGGTGATGGTGGAGACGCCGGACCACGGCCCCGCCGAGCCGGAGGTGGTGGGCGTGCTGGAGCAGGTCAAGGGCGCCGAGCCGGCCCTGGCGCCGGTGTCCAGCCTGGACGGCGCGTACTCGCTCCTGCAGCACGCGGCCCGCTCGCTGGTGGGCCGCGGCGGTGCGGCGCGCGACGCGGACGTGAAGCGCAGGATGCTCGAGATGGCGCCGGGCTTCGACGAGACGGGGCTGGGCTTCAGCAAGTTCTCGCGCTTCCTGCGCCAGGCGCACGACGCCGAGGCCATCGACCTGCGCCGCAACGACGACGGGAGCTACGAGGTGGCGCTCCCGGCCAGCGGCAAGCGGCTCCCGGAGCCGGACCTGCGCGGCGCCGAGGGCGCGCCGGCCGCGTACGCGGAGCCGGCGCAGGCGGACGAGGCCGCCGCGTCGCCCGTGGCGGAGGCCGCGGGCGCGCCGGCGGAAGCCGCCCCGTCGCGCGGCGGACGCGGCCGTGGCCGCGGACGCCGTGGCGCCCCCGAGGGCGTGCCGCCCATCCTTCCCGGCCAGCTGGCCGGCGCGGGTGCCGCGGCCGGCGACGAGGCCCCGTCGGCCGGGGAGCCGGCCGCGGCCGGCCCGGTCGCCGAGGCGCTGGGCGAGGTGCAGGAGCCCGCTGCCGCCCCGGCCGCCGCGGCGGAGGAGACCGCCCCGCGCGCCGGGCGCGTGGAGGCCGGCGCCCCGGCGCCCGCCGAAGCCGCCGACACTGCCGCGGGTGGCCGGGTGAGCCTGCGCGGCCGCCGCGGCTCGCGGGGCCGTCCGGGCGCCGAGGGCCCGCCGCCGCTGCTCCCGGGGCAGGCGGTGCCGTCCTCGCGCGCCGCGGCCGAGCCGCAGCCGGAGGCGCCCGCCGCGGAGGCCGCGCCCCCGGCCGCCGAGGAGGTGCTCGCCCTCCCCGCCGCGGGCGAGACCACGGAGACGGTGGACGAGGCGACGCAGCCGCAGGAGGAGACCGCCGCGGAGGCGCCGCGCAAGCGGGGCCGCTCGCGCGGACGCGGCCGTGGTGGCCGCCGCGGCGAGGGCGCGGAGCCGGAGACCGCGGAGGCGTCCGCCGCCGACGAGGCTCCGGCGCCGGCCGAGGAGCCCGCCGCTCCCGCCGCGCCCCCGGCCTTCTCGGCCGGGGCGCTGGGGCTCCCGACGGGCGCCGCAGAGATCCAGGAGTACCTGGGCTCGTACAAGGGCGTCGGCAAGAAGACCGTGCAGTCGCTGACCGAGGCGGTGGGCGACGACGTGTTCCGGGTGCTGGAGGAGGACCCGGACCGGGTGCGGCAGGCGCTTGGCGACCGGCGCGCCAACGCGCTGCTGGAGCAGTGGGCGGCCGACCGCGACCGCCGGCGCGAGGAGCGCGCGGCGGAGGCCCCCGCCGCGCCCGAGCCCGAGGCGGCCCCGGCGCCCGGGGCGCAGGAGGCCACGCTTGGCCTGCCGGACGAGGACGGCGCCGAGGGGTTCGAGGCCGCCGAGTCCGGCGACGCCGGTGACGCGGGCGAGGGCGGCGCCGCGGCGCGCAAGCGCCGCGGGCGCCGCGGCGGACGTGGCCGCGGCCGCAAGAACGGCAACGGCGCGGACGCCGCCGCCGAGGTCCCGGCCGGCGAGGAGCCCGCGCCGGAGCCCCCGGTGGCCGCTCCCCCGGCTCCCGAGGCGTCCGCGCCGGAGGGCGGCGACGAGGGCGACGCCGGCGAGGGCGACGATGCCGGCGACCCGGCCGAGGGCGGCGAGGCGGCGCGCAAGCGCCGCGGGCGCCGTGGCGGCCGGGGCCGCAGCCGGAAGAAGGACACCCCCGCCGCCGAGTGACGGGGGGTGGTGAGGGGGGAGCGGACCTCGGTCCGCTCCCCCCGGAGTTCTACGGCCGGGGCGCCGGGGAGGTCGCGCGCGACCTCCTCGGCGCCCTCGTCGTGTCCGAGATCGGCGGCGTCCGGTGCGTGGGCGAGATCGTGGAGACCGAGGCGTACACCGGCCCCGACGACGAGGCCTCGCACGCGCACATCAGGTTCGGCAAGACGGCGAGGAACGCGGCCATGTTCGGGCCGCCGGGGATCGCCTACGTGTACCGCATCTACGGGATGCACTGGTGCCTCAACGTGGTCACCGGCGCCGAGGACTTCCCGGCGGCGGTGCTGGTGCGCGCCGCGCGCCCCGTGGCGGGGATCGAGGCCATGCGCGAGCGGCGCCCGGGGCGGCCGGACCGCGACCTGCTGCGCGGCCCCGGCAACCTGTGCCGCGCCCTGGCGATCACCGGCGAGCACAACTTCCACCCGGTGCAGGGCGCGCCGCTCCGGCTGGCCGCGGGGGCGCCCGTGTCCGACGCGGACGTCGCCGCGGGCCCGCGCATCGGCATCACCCGCGCGGCCGACGCGCCGCTCCGCTTCTGGGTCCGCGGGGACCCGTACGTGTCCAGGTAGAGGGAAGCATGAGAGACAGGGACGACCTGATGGAGTTCGCGGTGCGGCTGGCCGGCAACGCGGGCGCCGTGACGCTGGACCACTTCGGCAGCGCCGCGGTGGAATTCAAGGGCGACGGCACCGAGGTGACCGCCGCCGACCGCGCCGCCGAGGAGTACGTGCGCCGCTCGCTGGCGGAGTCGTTCCCGGAGGACGGGATCATGGGCGAGGAGGGCGACGACGTCCCCTCGCGCAGCGGGAGGCGCTGGATCGTGGACCCCATCGACGGGACGCGCTCCTTTTCCTGCGGGGTGCCGCTGTACGCCGTGCTGATCGCGCTGGAGGAGGAGGGGAAGCCGGTGCTCGGATGCTGCCACTTCCCCGCGCTGGGGGAGACGCTGGTGGCCGCGCGCGGGGCGGGTGCCTGGCACAACGGCCGCCCCGCCCGGGTGTCCCCCGTGGACGACCTGGCCGCGGCGCGCCTGGTGACCTCCGGGCTGGAGTACTGGCGCGACCGCGCCACGGATGAGGGCCGCGCCGGCTTCGACCGGCTGGTGCGCGCCACCCGCTTCTGCCGCACCTGGGGCGACGCCTACGGCTACTTCCTGGTGGCGACGGGCCGGGTGGAGGTGTACGCCGACCCCATCTGCGGGTCGTACTGGGACTTCGCGCCCATGATCCCCATCATGGAGGAGGCGGGCGGGCGCATCGCCACCTTCACCGGCGAGTCGGTGTCGCCCTGGAGCTCGGTGATCGCCGCGAACCCCACGCTGTACGCCGCCGCCGCGCGCGTCCTCGCCGGCACGGGCTGACCGGCTCTCCCGGCCGGTGGAACGTCCCTTGCCGGGTCCGGGGTCGTCCCGGACGCGGGGTCCGGGGCGGTCACGAGACCCGGGAGGAACGATGGCGGTCTACAAGTCGCTGGAGCTGGTGGGGACCTCCCCGCAGGGCTTCGACGAGGCGGCGCGCACCGCGGTGAAGCGGGCGGGGGAGTCCATGCGCGACATGGAGTGGATGGAGGTGGTGGAGCAGCGCGGCTACATCGCCGGCGGGGAGATCAACGAGTACCAGGTCAAGGTGCGCGTCTGGTTCAAGCTGGAAGAGAACGCCCAGTAGACGGACCCTGGGCCGACGCCGCGAAGGGCCGCACCGCGAACGCGCGGTGCGGCCCTTCGGACTTCCGGAGGAGCAAGGACTCGCAGTCGGGCAGTTGCGATCTCCAGGCACGCACGGGACCGCGTGAGGGATGCGCGCCCGGAGGGCCGAGACCCGCCGGCAGTTTGGCGGGGCTCGGCTGCGTTGGACACGGTAGTTTTGTGTCCTACGCAGCGCGCAGCCCGACCCCGCGACAGCGGGGGCACGCCCAACTCCGCAGTTCATCTCCCGAAATATTGCCGCCAGCGGCCCGGACCCGTATCCTGCTCCCCTTCCGCTCCTCCCTGCATTCCATCCAGCTCCGGAGACACCCCCCATGGCCAGCCCGCTCACCCTGCTGATGCCCATCATCCCCGGCACCGACCCCGCCAAGATCGCGGCGACGCTGGCCGGCGCCCAGGACAAGATCGACCAGGCGCTCGCCTCCATCGGCACCGTGCACTACGCCCGCTTCCTGCTGCTGGACCGCTCCACGGCCAACCTCCAGCCCGGCGGCGCGTCGGCGGACCAGCTGGTGCTCGCGGTGATCACCGAGTACGACGGCAGCTTCAACGCGTACATCGGCGACTTCGTCTCGCAGATCGGGGACGTGTTCAACGCGCTGCTCCAGTTCGTGGTGGGCGGCCAGGCGGTCACTCCCGTCCAGGACAACGTCAACGCGTTCATCGCCTTCGTCACCGCCAACGACGCCTCGCAGCACCAGCCCAACACCGGCCTGTACCAGGCGTACCCGAACACCACGGTGCAGCAGATCCTGGCCCTCATCGGCTGAGCGGCGCCCGGGGCGCCCACACCCGGCGGGCGCTCCTCCCCTTCCACGCCCCGTCCCTCCCCCATGACGACCCCCGAGATCGACTACGCCGACGTGCAGGGCACCATCCTGCGCGGCTACCGCGTGGACCTGGCCCGGCACTTCGTCCTGCAGGTCACCGACCCCGCCGCCGCGGCCGCCTTCGTGGGCCACCTGGCGGACGGCACCGGCGGCGTGCCCAGGATCACGACCGCGGCGCGCTGGACCAGCAAGCCCGAGTGCTTCGTCAACGTCGGCTTCACGGCGGCGGGGCTGGCCGCCCTGGGCGTGACGCAGGCGCAGCTCGCGACGTTCGACCTGGCGTTCCAGGCCGGGGCCGCCAGCGAGAGCGCCGCCGCCATGGTGGGCGACGTGGGCGCCAGCGCCCCGGCCAATTGGCTAAACGGCGCGGAAGCGTGGCAGAGCGCGCACCTGGTGCTGAGCCTGTGGGTGCACAGGGACCCGGCGGTGCTGGAACGGGTGTCGGCGCGGCTGCGGGCGGCGTTCGCGGCGGGGATGAAGGAGCTGCTGTCGCACGACGCCACGGCGCTCCCCGACAACCAGGTGCACTTCGGCTACCGCGACAACATCGCCCAGCCCACGGTGATCGGCGCGCCGCCGCGCAAGCGCCCCGTCCCGGACGACCAGCCGCCGGTGCCCACGGGCGAGTTCCTGCTGGGGTACCTCAACGCGGGCGGGGGCACCTACTCCGTGCAGCCCGCGGCGCTGTCGCTGAACGGCAGCTACGCCGCGTTCCGCATCCTGGACCAGGACGTGGCGGGCTTCGAGAAGTTCCTGGAGGAGTACGCGCCGGAGGCCGGCGTGAGCCCGGAGATGCTGGCCGCCAGGGTCTGCGGCCGGTGGCGCAACGGCAACCCGCTGGAGCTCGCGCCGGACCAGCCCGGCGCCTGCCTGCCCATGGACCGCCTCAACGAGTTCCACTACGTCACCGGCGACGCCGCCACGGACGACACGCTGGGCCTGAAGTGCCCCATCGGCTCGCACATCCGCCGCAACAACCCCCGCGACGGGGCGGTGGTGGGAACCGATTCCACGCACCACCGCATCGTGCGGCGCGCCATGCCGTACGGCCCCGCGTACGACCCGGCGAGCCCGACCGACGAGCCGCGCGGGCTGATCGGCTACTTCATCAACGCCAGCATCACCAACCAGTTCGTGTTCCTGCAGAGCCAGTGGAACCAGCTGTCGACGTTCGTGAAGTCGGCCACGGGGCCGGGCGGGTCGTCGGCGGGGAACGCGGTGTTCAACATCAGCGGCGAGGACGTGTTCCTGGGCGTCAACGACCCGTCCGGGAGCTCGTTCACGCTCGCTGCCCCTGGTTCGGCGGGCAAGAACAACAAGAAGATCAGCGGGTTTTCGCGGATGGTCACCACCCGGGGAAGCGCTTACGTGTTCCTGCCCAGCATCAGCGGGCTCAGGTACCTGGCTGCTCTTCCGGCCGCTGTGTCATGACTGAAAGAAGCTGAACGGCGGGGGTGGGCGTGCCCCCGGCTCCGCCGGGGTCGGGCTGCGCGCTGCGTAGGCGAGCAAACAACGCTCGCCAACGCAGCCGAGCCCCCGCGCGGCACCTTTGAACTGAGGTGCCCCGCGGGGTCTCGGCCCTCCGGGCGCGCATCCCTCACGCGGGTGCCGAGTGTGCCTGGAGATCGGTACGAGCCGTGCGTTCGGTCCGCCTGGCTCGCGCCTCGCGCCGAACCGTTCTCCGCCCCAGTACCGAGGTGCTGCATGGCCGGTGTACGACCCTGGGCGCTGCCCGACGGCAGCGTCGTCCACAGCGATCCCGAGATCCTGTCCGGCACACCGGTCTTCGTCGGCACGCGTGTGCCCGTCGCGACGCTGGCCGAGTACCTGGAGGGCGGCTACAGCCTGGACGAGTTCCTGGAGAACTTCCCGAGCGTGCGCCGCGAGCAGTTGGTTGTGGTGCTCGAATACCAATCCCGTGATTCCGCGCGGGAACGTCCTCAGTAGCCGGCCTCCTCACGCAGCGGCGCACCGCCGAGCACGATCACCGGCAGGGTGTCGCCCGCCTGGAAGTCGCCGCCGGATTCCGGCACCACCAGCAGCCCGTCCGCGGCGGCCATGGAGGTGAGCACGCCGGAGCTCTGCGAGCCGGTGAGCGACGCGGTCAGCCCCGCGGCGCCGCGGTCCAGCCGCACGCGCATGAGCTGAGTGAGCCCCGGCTTCGCGGAGAGCGGGGCGGCCAGGCGCGCCGGCTCCACGGGCGGGAACACGGCGCGGCGGCCGCACATGCGCAGCAGGGCGGGGCGGACGAACACCTCGAAGGTCACCAGCGTGGAGACCGGGTTGCCGGGGAGCCCGAACCAGGGGATCCCCCCCAGCCCCGCCACCCGCCCGAAGGCGAGCGCCGACCCCGGCCGCGCCCGCACCCGCCAGAACCTCGGCTCCGTCCCGAACCCCTCCATCACCTCGCGCACGTGGTCGTGCTCCCCCACGCTGATCCCCGCCGTGGTGATCAGCGCGTCGCACCCGCGCGCCGCCTCCACGTGCTCGCGCAGGCTCTCGCGCGTGTCCGCGGCGATCCCCAGCACGCGCGCCTCCATGCCAGACTCCGCGAGCTGCGCGGCGAGCGCGTAGCCGTTGGACGACACGATCTTCCGCCCGGCGAGCACCTCCGCGAAGCGCTCCACCTCCACCAGCTCGTCGCCCGAGGCGAGCACCGCCACCACCGGCCGGCGGACGACCTCCAGCTCCGCGCGCCCAAGCGACGCCGCCACCCCAATCTCCGCCGCGCGCAGCGGCGTCCCGGCGCGCAGCACCAGGTCGCCGCGCCGCACGTCCTCCCCGCGGCGGCGCACGTTCTTCCCCGCGTCCAGGTCGGAGCGCAGCTCCACCCGCCCCTCCGCCGTGCCGATCCCGCTCCCGCCGTCGGTGTGCTCCACCCGCACCACGCCGTCGGCGCCCTCCGGCACCGGCGCGCCCGTCATCACGCGGATGGCCTCGCCGGGCGCCACGGAGCGCCGGGGGAAGCTCCCCGCCGGCACGTCGTCCACCACCCGGAGCGTCCGCGGCGAGTCCGCCGACGCGCCGAGCACGTCCGCGCTCCGGGCCGCGAAGCCGTCCATGGCGCTGTTGTCCCAGGGCGGCAGGTCCACCGGCGAGACGACGTCCTCCGCCAGCACGGAGCCGAGCGCGTCCGCCAGCGCCCGCCGCTCCGGCGGGAGCGGCGCCACGTCGCGCAGGATGATCTCGCGGGCCTCGGCCACCGGGAGCCAGTCCGCCCCGCGCCCGCGGCTCACGCGTCCCTCCCGCCGTCTGTGCCGCTCATGCGTCCACCCTCCCCGTCGCGGGCGACCTCCTCCGCGCGGGCATGGTCCGCGGGAGTGTTCACGTTCAGGAACAGCACGTCCGGCGCGCCCCGGCGCCGCACCTCCGCCAGCGGAATGCGCGCCGTCCGCACCCGCTCCAGCAGGTCGACCAGCCGCCGCTCACCCGCCTCCAGCATCCGCTCCACCTCGGGCAGGCAGCGCACGGAGTAGTACGCGCACAGCGGCTCCACCCCGCGCCGCCCGGTGCTCTCGGGCGCCACCACGTCCGCGTCGCCGTCCGCCGCACGGTCCACCAGCGCGCGCAGCAGCCCCGCGTGGAGGAACGGCATGTCGCAGGCGACGCAGAGCGACCCGGCGCGCCCCTCCTCCGCGGCCCAGCGAAGCGCCGCGTGCACTCCGCCCAGCGCCCCCGCCCCGGCGACCGCGTCCGGGCGCACTCGAAGACCGAGGGCGGCGAGCAGCTCCGGCCGGTTCGCGATCAGCACCACGTCGTCCAGCGCCCCGCGCGCCGCCGCGACCACGCGGTCCACCACGCGCGCGCCGCCGACCTCCGCCAGCGCCTTGGGCGCGCCGAAGCGCCGGCTCTCGCCGCCCGCCAGCACGGCGGCGAAGGGAGGGCGCGGAGCGTGTCCGGCGTCGGGTGGACCGGGGGCGGGACGGGGCATGCGGCAAGCTACGCCGCCGCCGGGAGCCGATCAAGCGAGCACGCCGGCCCCGGAACGGGACTTGCGCGCCGCGGGCCGTCCCGGGCGCCCGCGCGAGAGGCGGCGGCGGGGCCCGCTCACCGCAACGAGGGAGGATCGCAATGGCGCGATACGACTGGACGTACGACCGGGGCTTCGCATCCGGCGCCCGCCGGCCGCGGATCTGGGGCAGGGGGGACGCGTACTTCGAGCACGGCGGAGGCGACGCGTACGACGCCGGCATGGCGCGGGGGCAGGGCTGGGCCCGGCCCGGCGGCCAGGGGTGGGCGCGCCCCGGGGGGCAGGGCGGCTACGACCGCGGCCTGACGTCGGCGCAGGAGTGGGTGCAGGGCGGGCACGGGCTGGGCGGCCAGTACGGCGGCCGGGGGTACCTGGGCGGCGGGCGGCTCGGCTACGACCATGGGCTCCGCCGCGGCTTCGAGGAGGACCGCGGCGTGTACGGCGGCGAGTACCCGCAGTTCGGCGGCGTGCCGGGCTCCCGGCGCGAGGGGATGACGTACGGCGGCCCAGGCGGCGGGCCGCGGCGCCCCGACGCCCAGGGGGCGTGGGGGCCGCGCGAGGGGGGCTGGCAGGGCGGCGGCGCGATGGGCCGGCCCGAGATGGGCCCGCAGTGGCGCACGGGCGGCTACGACGCCGGGTACTCGGGCGCCCCCGGCCGCGGCTACGACCGGGGGATGGGGCGCGGCGGGATGCGTCCGCCCTCCTACGGCGGCGACTTCGCCCGCGAGCCGTTCATGCCCGAGGCCGCCTACCTGCGGCACCCCGAGTACGAGACGCCCTCCACGTACCACCAGGACCGCTGGGAGCGGCCGGGCGAGTACGTCGTGGAGCGCGCCGAGCCGCCCAGCGACGAGGAGATCCGGGACGAGGTGCGGCAGCGCCTCTACCAGGACACCTGGCTCCAGGCCGACGACATCGAGGTCACGGTCAGCGGCGGCGTGGTCACCCTGCGCGGCGACGTGCACGACTTCCTGGAGGCGCGCTACGCCTGGGACGACGCCTGGGAGAGCGAGGGCGTCCGCGGCGTCATCAACAACCTGACCGTCCGCCCCGACGAGGGCCAGCAGCACGGCGACATGTTCGCCCAGGACGCCGGGGAGAAAGAGGCCGGCAACGGCTGACGTTCTCCTCGGCTTTCGCGGTCCGCTACGGAGCCCGGCGGAAACTGCCCCGCCGGTCTCCTCCGCGGGCTCGGCGAGCCCCCGCAAACTGCGCGGGGTCTCACCTCGCCGGAGGGAGCCTCGCCAAACAGCCGGCGAGTCTCCCTCCGTCGAAGATCATACGGGTACCACGGAACCGCGGACGGCAAAACGGCGCCCCCGCCTCGATCCGAGGCGGGGGCGCCGTTTCCGTTGCAGGCTGTTCCCTGTTCCCTATCCCCTGTTCCCTCTCAGTGCGCCTCTTCCGAGCCGTAGCCGTCGGCGATGGGGCGGTCGGGGGGCTCGTAGGCGGTGCCGTCCTCGATCGCGCTCTGCATGTCGCGCGTGCCGAACATCTCCGCGTCCAGGTTCTCCACCAGGTGGGCCGCGGTGTCGGACTGGTTGCCCGTGCCGCCGCCCAGCTGGTCGTCGAACTCGGCCTCGTAGGCCGCGGCTTCGTCGGCGGCCTCGGGGACGTCGCCGCGCACCAGCTCGTCCACCACCAGCTCGTTGGAGAAGGTGCTGATCCCCATCGTCTCCACGATGATCTTTTCCACCACCTGCTTCTCCGAGTCCGTCCCCACCCGGCCGGACACCGTCACGAAGCCGTCCTTGACCTCGATGTCGATCCACCCCGGGTCGATGTTGGGATACTCCTGGAGCTGCTGCTGGACGACGTCGTAGATCTCGTCGTCCGTCATGTTCTCGAAGTCGAAGAAGAGCTCGTCGAAGTCCTGGGCCATCGAGGCCTCCCGTGCGGTCAGAAGTGGAGCGCCGCCCCCAGGCTGAAGGAGAAGTTGTGGGTCCACTCGGAGATGTCCCTGGCGCCCGACAGGTTGGCGAGCTGCGTCGGCGCCTCGATCTTCCAGAAGTGGTCCCGCGCCTCCAGCCTCACCGACAGGCGGCGGGTCGGAAACCAGTCCGTGCCGGCGCCGAAGCCCAATGCAAACGCGGGGCCGAACTCGTAGCGCGCCGTCTCCGTGATGTCGAAGTCGTCCTCCAGCTCCGACCCGCGCGCCAGGTCCCCCACGAGCCCGCCCGACCCGGACACGAACGGCGCCAGCCCGTGCCACGCCCGCGGCCCGGTCAGGTGGAACACCAGGCCGCCCTCGCCCGTGACCAGCGCCACGTCCTCCTCGCCCACCTCCACCGGGACGAACGCCTCCGGGTCCTGCTCGGGAGTGGGGGCGTACACCTTGCGCCGGGAGGGGCTGAAGCCCACCCGCACCTCCCCGGAGAGCGGCCCGCCGAAGCGGATGTTGTAGCGCGCCATGACCAGCGGCGCCGACTGCGGCCCGAACTCGATCTGCTCGTCGTTGATCTCCACCGCCGGGCTGGTGAACAGGTAGCCGCCGGAGATCCCGAACGACTGCTTGGGGTCGATGTAGCGGATGGAAGAGGGGATGGTCTGCGCCCGGAGGGCGGACCCGCCCCCGAGCAGGGCGCCGAGGGCGAGAGCCGCGATCAG
>DASVQR010000182.1:0-1806 GCA_036389055.1 Longimicrobiaceae bacterium
CGCGGGTGGGCGTGTGCGTGGAGCGCTCGCCGGAGATGCTGGCGGCCCTCCTGGGCGTGCTGGCGGCGGGGGCGGCGTACGTGCCGCTGGACCCGCAGTACCCGCGCGACCGCCTGGCGCTGATGGTGGAGGACTCGGGCATCTCCGTGCTGCTCACGCAGGAGCGCCTCTTCGCCGCCCTCCCCGGCGGCGCCGCCGCCGACGTGGTCTTCCTGGACGCGGACCGGGAGCGGATCGGCGCGGAGCCCGACACGTGGCCGGAGGCGCCGGTGCTCGCCGGGAGCGCGGCGTACGTCATCTACACCTCGGGATCGACCGGGCGGCCGCGCGGGGTGGTGGTGCCGCACGGGGCGCTGGCCGGGTTCACGGCGGCGGCCCGCGGGGCGTACGGGATCGGCCCGGGGGACCGGGTGCTCCAGTTCGCCTCCATCGCCTTCGACGCCAGCGCCGAGGAGATCTGGCCGGCGCTGCTCTCGGGCGCGCGCCTGGTGCTCCGCACCGAGGAGATGCTGGACTCCGCCGGGCTGTTCCTGGACGCCTGCCGGGGCGCCGGGATCACCGTGCTGGACCTGCCGACGGCGTACTGGCACGAGCTGGTGGCGGAATTGGCGGACACGGAGGGCGCGGCGCTGCCGGACGGCGTCCGCCTGACGATCATCGGCGGGGAGCGGGCGCTGCCGGAGCGGCTGCGCGCCTGGCGGGAGCGGTTCGGCGGGCGGGTGCGGCTGGTGAACACCTACGGGCCCACCGAGGCCACCGTGGTCGCGACGCTCTGCGACCTGCACGAGCCGCACGGCGAGGGCGAGGGGGCGGCGAACCCCCGGCACGTCCCCATCGGCCGGCCGCTGGGGCACGCGCGCGCCTACGTGCTGGACGCGCGCGGCGAGCCGTCGCCGGTGGGCGTCCCCGGCGAGCTGCACCTGGGCGGCGGCGGGCTGGCCCGCGGCTACCTGGGCGACCCGGCGCGCACCGCCGAGCGCTTCGTCCCGGACCCGTTCGGGGGCGGGGCCGGCGCGCGGCTGTACCGCACCGGCGACCGGGTGCGCTGGCTCCCCGACGGCACGCTGGAGTTCATCGGGCGGACCGACCACCAGGTCAAGGTG
Organism: Longimicrobiaceae bacterium; assembly: GCA_036389055.1. Taxonomy (GTDB): domain Bacteria; phylum Gemmatimonadota; class Gemmatimonadetes; order Longimicrobiales; family Longimicrobiaceae; genus JAFAYN01. The sequence goes on from DASVQR010000182.1 coordinate 1,104, forward strand.
CGCGGCTTCCGCGTGGAGCCCGGCGAGGTGGAGACCGTGCTCGCCCGGCAGCCGGGGGTGGAGGACGCAGCCGTGGTGGCGCGCGAGGACGCCCCCGGCCAGCTGCGGCTGGTGGCGTACGTGGTCCCGCAGCCCGGGGCCTCGCCCTCCGTCGCCGCGCTGCGCGCCGCGCTGCGGGCGGAGCTGCCGCCGTACATGGTCCCCGCCGCCTGGGTGACGCTGGACGCGCTGCCGCTCACCCGCAACGGAAAGACCGACCGCCGAGCCCTCCCCGCGCCGGACGCCGTCCCGGAGGAGCGCGACACGGGGGGCGCCGCCCCGCAGAGCGACGTGGAGCGCGCCATCGCGGAGGCGTGGCAGGCGGTGCTGGGCGTCGAGTCGGTGGGGCTGGACGACAACTTCTTCGACCTGGGCGGCCACTCGCTCCTCCTGGCGCGCCTGCGCAGCCGGCTCGCCGGCCGCTTCCCGCGCGAGGTGTCCATCGTCGTCCTGTTCCGCTATCCCACCGTGCGCTCGCTGGCGGAGCACCTGTCCGGGAGCGAGCCGGCCGCCGCGCCGGTGGAAGCGCCCGACGCGGCGGAGGTGGAGAGCCGCCGCGCGGCGATGCGCCGCCGCCGCGAGCTGAAGCGGGAGGCGGCGGAGTAGTCCCCGCGGTCCCGTCCGACCTCCGGCGGTCCCCCGCGGCACCCCTGCCACGGGGGAC
>DASVQR010000183.1:0-30555 GCA_036389055.1 Longimicrobiaceae bacterium
GCGATCCGGGCCGACAGTGCGGCTGGTGGCGATGGCGTGGGGGATACACCCGATCCCATCTCGAACTCGGAAGTTAAGACCCACTGCGCGGATGGTACTGCCGGGGCCACCCGGTGGGAGAGTACGGCGCTGCCAGCCCAACTTTTCGGACGCCCCTGGTTCCATTCGGAACCGGGGGCGTTCGCGTTTCTGCACCCCGGCACTCCAGGCACGCACGGGACCCGCGTGAGGGATGCGCGCCCGGAGGGCCGAGACCCGCCGGCAGTTTGGCGGGGCTCGGCTGCGTTGGCGAGCGTTGTTTGCTCGCCTACGCAGCGCGCAGCCCGACCCGAGCGACAGCGAGGGGCACGCCCAAACCCGCCGTTCAAGCCGTGCCAGCCTGATCTTCAGAGCCCCTCGATCCTGTCTGGATCCGGGGGCTCTGCTCGTTTCAGGCATCCGACAGCTGGAAGCCGAGGAACCGGTCGTAGAGCGGCGTCTTGCGGAAGGCGGTCCTCGCTTCCAGCTCGCCGGGCTCCCGCCCGATCTCCTGCACCTCAGCCAGCCCGAACCCTTCCAGCGGCCGTAGGAACCGCGTCTCCACGATCAGGGGGAGCGGGTTGAAGATGGGATCGGGCGTGAGGCCGTCGCCGACCCCGGGGAGGACGATGCTCTCGGCCAGGTCGTACCGGTTCATCCAGTCCTCGCCGACCTCCCTGAAGCGGAAGAGCGAGTAGGCGGTGCTGAACTGGAACTCCGGCACCTCCGGCGCGCGGTCCAGGTAGGCCAGGCTGAAACGCTGGAAGTGTATGCGGAACAGGGTCGCGAACAGCTCGCCGGCGCGACGTTCCGCGGCAAGCCTCTCGCCGGTGCGAGTGAGGCTGAACAGCCCCTTGCGGCGCTTCACCAGTCCGGCAAGCTCCAGCAGGACCCGCACGACGTGGAGGAGCCAGACGTCCTCCTCGTTCAGGACCTTGGCCTCCGGCAGGGCCCAGGGGTCTTCCGGTACCCTCATCCGCTCCCGGAAGCGAGCGACAAAGGCGCGCGGCAGGTTGCCTCTGGGCGTCGCCTTCACCTCTCCCTCCGCCCCCAGCATCTCCAGGAGGAGCCGCGCGTTGTGCAGCGTGCGCGACGACTGCAGCTCGTGCAGCGACAGGGTGGGATCGAGACGCACCGCGCTTTCCGGGCTCTGCCAGTCCGCGTCGATCAGCCGCTGCACGTCGGCCGGGGAGAGCCCTCCGAACTCCGGCTCGTCCGACGACACCACCTCGAACCCGGCGGAGCGCAGGGCGGCGGTCACCTCCTGCGGACCTGCGCCCGGATTGTCCGCGAGGAACTGCTCCAGCACTTCGCCCGCCTGCCGGACCATCGCCTCCGCCCGGTGATGAAGCGAAAGCAGGCTGCTTCCCGGCCCGCCCGGTGCGCCGGATTCGGCTCCGGCGGGATCGGGCGCCCATCCGCCCTCGCTCTCGCGCGGGCGGGTGAGGGCGAGCCGGGAGTTGATCTCGTCCAGGTCCACCGCCTCGGGATCGAAGTCCTCTCCGGCCCACTCCACCCGGTCGTCGTGCTCGGGGTCGGTGGGGTCCGCCAAGGCCCGGATCAGGCGCTCGTAGCCGAACGGTCCGCCGGAGTCCTCCGGCGGGCCGGCGCGCTCCGCGGCCAAGCAGACCGGGTACTCGTGCCCCGGCTCCGCCGGGAGGACCTCCTCCACGCGGATGCGGTGCTCCCAGTCGTCGCCGAAGTCGTACACGTATCGGAGCACACTGCCGGGTCCCGCGACCTGCCCGAGACGTGCGTGCCGGGCATCTTTCGTGGGGCGCCATTCCTCTTCGGAAGGCTCGGCGTACTCAACGCCCTTGATCTCGAAGCGCCAGAGGTGGTAGTCCTCCCATCCCATGGCCGCCTGGACCACGCGGTGGAGGCCGATTAAGGTGGTGTCCTCCGGCACCAGCACGCGCCGCCAGATCTCCGGGTGGACGTCGTCCAGGGTGATCCTGAGCTGGTAGACGCGCTCCCCGCCGGGTGTGTCCGGCTGCCGTCCCTCGCTCCGCCGCGGCGTTTTGGTCCTTGCTTTCTGCCTGGTCCCGGCTGCCGCGATTGAGCCTCCTCCTCCAGCCTCCCGATCGGCAGGGATGAACGGGATCAGCCCGGCGTCGAAGGCCGCCTCCTGGGCCTCGCGGGGCATGGTCCGTATGTCCACCAGCAGGCCGTTCACCTTCAGGATCCAGACGAGCGGGTTGTCCACCAGCCTTCCGGGCAGGGTCCACTCCGGGGAGAAACGCCGGAGGTTGAGCGCGTCCCGGATCTTCCCGAACTGGGCCGCGATGGTGCTCTGGCCCACCCCCGCCCTGTCCGCCAGCTCCGCCGTGGTCATGTGCGGGTCCTGGCCAGGGTCCGAGAGGAAGTTGACCCACCCGACCGCGTACAGGATCCCTGCCGCCCACGTCCTGGGCTGTCCGCTCTCCAGCGGCGAGGGGCGCTTGCGCGCGAGGGTGGCGGCCATGCGCCTGGCGAAGTCCGCGTACTCGCCGTTCAGGTGCTCGGCCGCGATGGCGTCGGTCCGCTCCACGATCCGGTCGAAGCGGGCGCGCAGGCGCTCGGGAACGCGATAGGGATCCTGGGTCGGCAACGTACACCTCCGGCGAAAGTGGACGGGCAATGAGCCCAGCCGTTCCGGGACATCGGTGAAGGTACGTGGACACTGCACGGAATCAAGCCGGGAGCGTTCGGATTCACCCACCCGGATGCCACCGCCGGCCCGGGGCGCGGCCCTTCGTCCTTCGGCCCGCCTGCCGATACCCCCTGTCTGCCCCCCTGCCAGGTGTCTTTTGCTACGGCCGCGCTCCGGCGGTTGCCCCTGCCTCGCGCTCTTCCACCACGCGGAGGTGGACTGCGCGACGCTCCCGGTTCGTATCCGCGAACGACGTCCGGCTTCATCTGTTTTCTGTCACCTGAACAGGACGCCTGATCAGCCGCCGCTGGAGCGGGTGAATCGATAAATCCCAATTTACAATTGACTTGCGAGGATCTTTGCGGGTGGGCCACGGCTTGCCTCAGGGGGCGGCGGAAGTACGGGCGATAGCACCGATGCAGTCTCACCGATGCCGCGACCGGGGTCGCGAGGAGACCATAATGAGGCGGACGGACATGGAGGGCACGGAAGGGCGCGGGACCGTGGCGGGCAGCTTCGCGAGGCCGGTGCGCGCGCTCGTTCTCGGCGCGGCGGCGCTCTTCACGGCGGCGTGCGCCACCACCGGCGCGACGCTCAACAGCGGGGTCGGCGACCGGCTGCTGGAGCATCCGCCCTATGCGGCGGGGCACGGCGCCGTCGGCGGGGGCGGGAGGCTCGCGCACGTTCCCATCGCCTACCAGCGCGGGGGCTCGCAGGAGGAGATCTTCGATCCGGCGGGCGGCCGGGGCACCCCGGTGGCCGAGCTGCTGGAGGAGATGAACGCCTACCTGGACTCGCTCGGCGCCTCCGTCCGCCTGGCGGGCCCGGAGCGGGGCACGCGGCCGGACGTGTACTTCGGTTGCGAGCAGAACCCGGCCGGCGAGTGCGTGGCCGACAGCCGGGACGTGGCGGTGCAGGGGAGGCCGTGGATGAAGCTGGCCGTCGGGCGGCCCTCGGAGAGCTGGGTGGCGCCGGTGCGGACGGCGCTGGACCGGTCGGGGGCGGAGGGGACGCTGGTGATCACGCTGGAGGTGGGGCAGTACTGGACGCGGCAGCGCAACGTCCTGGGCCAGAAGGAGGTGCGGCTGGGGACCGGGTACGACGTGCCCGTGCCCTGGCTCACCTCGCTGGACCAGCCCGTGAGCGTGCTCCAGCTCACCGGGGCGCTGGTGGGGCGGGACGGGCGCGCGGCGCGCATCGGGGCGGAGGGGCTCGTCGCCCGGCGCACCAGCCTGCTGGCCAGCTCGGTGGGGGCGCAGGCGCTGATCCGCGACGAGGACGTGGAGAGCCTGCGCACCCGGCGGCGCGACGACCTGCCGGGGCGGCCGCTGGTGTGGCAGGCGGCGCTCCGCAGCCTGGTGGCGGAGCTCACGGACGACCGGCGGCTCGCGGTGCGCTGAAGCCGGGGCGGAACGCAAAAACGACGAGCCCGGCGGCCGATCCGGCCGCCGGGCTCGTCGTGCAAGGGATCGTCGCGGTCGAGAGGACCGCGATGCCTGCTAGTACCGGTAGTGCTCCGGCTTGTACGGCCCCTCCACCGGGACGCCGATGTACGCCGCCTGCTCCGTCGACAGCTTGGTCAGCTTCACCCCCAGCTTGTCCAGGTGAAGCCGCGCCACCTTCTCGTCCAGGTGCTTGGGAAGCACGTACACCTTCTTCTCGTAGCCCCCCGCGTTGCCGAAGAGCTCGATCTGCGCCATGACCTGGTTGGTGAACGACGCCGACATCACGAAGCTCGGGTGCCCGGTCGCGCAGCCCAGGTTGAGCAGACGGCCCTCGGCCAGGATCATCACGCTGTGCCCGTCGGGGAAGACGAACTCGTCGTACTGCGGCTTGATGTTGATCCGCTCGATCCCCCGCTTCTTGAGCCCGGCCATGTCGATCTCGTTGTCGAAGTGGCCGATGTTCCCCACGATGGCCTTGTCCTTCATGCGGGCCATGTGGTCGACGGTGATGATGTCCTTGTTTCCGGTGGCGGTGATGAAGATGTCCGCGGTCTCCAGCACGTCCTCCAGCACGGTGACCTGGTACCCCTCCATCGCGGCCTGCAGGGCGCAGATGGGATCGATCTCGGTGATGACCACGCGCGCGCCCTGGCCCTTGAGCGCCTGCGCGCACCCCTTGCCCACGTCGCCGTAACCGCAGATCACGGCCACCTTGCCGGCCAGCATCACGTCCGACGCGCGGAGGATGCCGTCGGTGAGCGAGTGGCGGCAGCCGTACAGGTTGTCGAACTTGGACTTGGTGACCGAGTCGTTGACGTTGATCGCCGGGAAGAGCAGCGTCCCCGCGTTCATCATCTCGTACAGGCGGTGCACGCCGGTGGTGGTCTCCTCGGAGACGCCCTTGATGCCGGCGGCGATCTCGGTCCAGCGGCCCGGGTTCTCGGAGATGGTGCGGCGCAGCACGTCCAGGATCACGCCCCACTCCTCGGCGTCGTTCGCCTCGTCGAACTGCGGCACCACGCCGCTCTTCTCGAACTCCACGCCCTTGTGCACCAGCAGGGTGGCGTCGCCGCCGTCGTCCAGGAGCATGTTGGGGCCCGATCCGTCCGGCCAGATCAGCGCCTGCTCGGTGCACCACCAGTACTCCTCCAGCGTCTCGCCCTTCCAGGCGAAGACGGGGACGCCCTGCGGCTCCTCCACGCTGCCGTTCCTGCCCACCACCACGGCGGCGGCGGCGTGGTCCTGCGTGCTGAAGATGTTGCAGGAGACCCAGCGCACGTCGGCGCCCAGTTCCACCAGCGTCTCGATGAGCACGGCGGTCTGCACGGTCATGTGCAGCGAGCCCATGATCTTTGCGCCCGCGAGCGGGCTCCGGCCGGCGTACTCGGCGCGGATCGCCATCAGGCCGGGCATCTCGTGCTCGGCGAGGCGGATCTCCTTGCGGCCGAATTCGGCCTCCGACAGGTCACGGACCTTGAAGGGGACGCGCCCCGCCTCGGCGGCGGCGGCGAAGGGGCTGGCAAGCTCTGCGACTGCGCTCATAAGACTCCTCGGGAGTGCGGGTGGAAACGGGCTTCAGAACGTCTGTTTGGCGGCGCCGGAGCGCCGGCCGGATGCGGCGAACAGCACGGGGCCGGTGGCGTCGGGATCCGCGGGGAGGGGGTGGTAGCGGAACGCCCAGAACCCGGCGTCCTCGAACCACCCGGCCATCTGCTCGCGCGGGAACCCCTGCCACAGGTGCCCCATCTGGTGGCGGAACTCCTCGCGGTCGTGGGGCATCATGTCCACCACCAGGAGCCGGCCGCCGGGACGGAGGGCGCGGGCGGCCTCCCTGACCGCGCCCCCCGGCTCGGCCAGGTACGGGAAGACCAGGAAGAGGATGGCGGCGTCCAGCTCGCCGTCGTCCAGTGGGAGGCTCTCCACGGCGCCGCGGCGCACCTCCACGTTGTCCGTCCCCTCCAGCCGCTTGCGGGCGGCCGCGAGCATCGCGACCGACTCGTCCACGGCCACCACGCGGCGGACGAAGGGGGCCAGCGACTCGGACATCTGCCCGGTGCCGCACCCCAGGTCGCCCACCGTCCAGTCCGGGTCCACCAGCGCCAGCAGCGCCAGCAGGTCCATCCGCCGGCCGAACAGTTCGGCGCGGAGGCGGTCCCACTCGCCGGCGGCGCTGGAAAAGAACTCCTGCGAACGCGTGCGGCGCCGGGCGAGCACGCCCTGCACGCGCTGCGCGTCCTGCTCGGCGAAGGCGCTGGCCGACACCTGCTCGCGCACCAGGTTCCAGAGCCGGCGGGCCGCGACGTCCAGCCGGTCCGGGAGCATGCGGTAGCGCCGGCTGGTGCCGTCGGCGTGCGACACCACCCAGCCCTCGTCGGCGAGCACCTTGAGGTGCCGGCTGACGGTGGACTGGGGGAGCTGGAGGACCGCGCACAGCTCCGACACCGTGAGCTCGTGCTCCTCCAGGACCAGGAGGAGCCGGCTCCGCGTGGTGTCGGACAGCGCCGACATGCGGTCGAAGATGGTCGGTGGGTTGGCTGCCATTATCATCCGTTGATCCGGATTGAATGGTAAAGGGGTGGCCGGGCGCTGTCAAGCGCCAGGGGGCCAGCCTCCGCTCCACCTCCGGAAACGCGGAGCGGCGCGCCTCCTGGACGAGACGCGCCGCTCTCCGGGCCGCACCGGCCAGTCCGATCTACCGCACGACGATCCGCTTCTCGACGGTGTGGGCCACGCCCTCGCCGGGGGTGTCAGGCCCGACGCGGCGCCCCTGGACGCGTACCACGGCCTTGCCCGGGGCGGGGAAGCGCAGGGTGGCGGCGTGGTGCAGGTGGCGGAGGATGTCGGGGCAGTCCACCCCGAGCTCGGTGTAGTCGTACGGCGTGACGACGGCGACGCCGCCGCCCACCTGCGCCTCGGTCTCTCCCGCGCGCTCGCACCCGCCGCCCAGCGTGGTGGCCGTCACCTGGAAGTCCACGCCCGCGCGCACGGTGTCGGGCGCCGCGAGCGCGACGGGCGGGTCGGTCCGGTACAGCCGGAGGATCCCGATCCTGCGCTCCTCCCTGTCCTCGCCGATGGGGGAGCCGGTGCATGCGGCGAGCGCCGCGGCGAGGGCGGCGGCCGCGATCGGACGGATGCTCATGTCGTCGCCTCCGGGTGCGGGTGTGGCGGGGTGCGGGAGCGCGCCCGCGAGGGACAGGACGATGCCGCGGCCGTGCCGGTCACCGGGCGGGAGCCGCCCCGCCTGCGCAGGATCGAGAGTTGAAGAAGGGCGCGCAACCCGTTAGCTTTTCCGCGCTTCGCGGGCCCTCCCCCCGTCCCGCGGCGGCATCCCGATCCCCGAATCCAGAGAGAGCGCCGGCCCATGGCCATACGTCCGCAGCCCCGCCCGCGCGCGGGGCGTCGTCTTTCTGCGCGGTCCGGCCGCCGCGGCCGCGTCGTCGGCAACACGCGGGGAGTCGTCGTGTTCGGCGCCCTGGTGCTGATCGTGGTGGTGGTCGTGGCCGCCGTGCTGCTGGGCAAGGTGGTGCGCTACAAGTACCCCGACACCCATCCCGCCCGCTTCGAGGACCGACAGCTCCGCTACGTGGTGGAGGCCGTGGAGGTCCGCGACGGCGACCGGGTCACCGCGCGCCTGGCGCCGAGCGACTCGGTGTGGACCCACAGCATGGAGAACGGCGACGTGGTGGTGTTCCGCGGCCGCGAGGGCGACGCGGTGCTCGGCTTCGCGCCGGCGTCCTCCCTTTCCCCGGTGAAGCCGGCGGCGGCCCGGTAGGCAGACACCGGGGCGGACGTGGGCATCTTGCCGCCGTCCCGTCGCCGAACCTCCCCCCTGTCGCTCCGGACGCATGCGAGTCGCCCTCCTCGACCGGTTCCTGGTGGCCCGCCTCCCCGGCCCGCACGACGTGCTCAGCTGGGCCGTGGTGGGCGGCGGCCGGCGGCGGGCCGAGGTCGTGGCCTGGCACCAGGTGGTCAACCGCGAGCTGGGTCCGGACACCGACCCGCGGGCGCTGCTGCGCGGGCGGCTGGCGGACGCGGGGATCCCGGACGCGGTGGGGCTGCTGACCAGCGCGTCGCTGGCCGGCTACACGGACGTGGAGCGGGAGTGCGACGGGGTGGCCGCGCGCTGCGTGGCCACGGTGGGGCTGGGGAACGCGCTGCGCGCCGGGGACCCACCGGGGATCGGCTCGACCATCGCGGCCGCGGCGGGGGTGGGGACCATCAACCTGCTGGTGCGCGTGTCGGCGCCGCTGGCGGAGGAGGCGCTCGCCGAGGCGCTGGCGCTGGCCGCCGAGGCGCGCACCCTGGCCGTGGTGGAGGCCGGGGTGCGCAGCCTGCGCAGCGGCCTCCCCGCCACCGGCACGGGCACCGACTGCATCGTGGTCGCGGCGCCGGCGGCGCCGGGCGGGGAGCCGCTTGCCTACGCGGGCAAGCACACCGCCGTGGGGCACGGAGTGGGCGCGGCAGTGGAGGAGGCGGTGAGGACGGGGATCGAGGCGTGGCGGATCAGCAACGCCCCGCCCGGCTGAGCGGTCAGCCCAGCCAGTCCTCGGTGCCGGCGGGGGCGGCGTCCAGGCCGGGATCCGGCTGCGGCGCCGCGGCTTCCCGCTCGGCGGCGGTCATGGGGTTCACCCGCACGTTGGAGGCGGCCGCGTAGAAGGGGGGCGCGCCGGGCGCGTCCAGGCGGATCTGGAGGAGCCGGCTCCCGTCGCCCGTGCGGCCGTGGATGGCGGTGACCTCGCCCGTGCCCACGGTGCAGAGCACCTCGTCGCCCACGGCCGGCACCCGCTCGCTGCCGCTCGGCCACCCGGGCCGCTCCTCCCCGTCCACGTGCAGCTTGACGTTGTGCATCCGCTTGGCGGCGTGGAGCTTCATGGCAATCCTCGTGGTCCGGGTACGAAAAGCCCGCGGCGTTCGTCGGCGGGACGAACACCGCGGGCGGCGGCGGCCGGGGCCCCATGGCTCCCGGCGCGCGCTGCTCCTTCCCTACACCCCAGGCAAGAAAAGGTCCGTCCCCGTCCGCGGCTCACCCGGCCGCTTCCGGCCTGCCGCCGCGCTTGGCCTCCGGGCCGCGCACCTGCCGCTCCTCCTGCACCACCCGCACGGCCCCCTTCTCCGGCACCACCCCCTCTCCGCGGTGCTCCGCCCAGGTCTGGGTGAACTCCGCCCCGAAGAACACGATCATGGAGGCGTAGTAGATCCACACCAGCAGGATCGCCAGCGACCCGGCTGCGCCGTACACCTCGCCCGGGTTGCTGCGCCCCAGGTAGAAGCCGATGGCGGACTTGCCGATCATGAACAGGACCGAGGTCACCACCGAGCCCACCCACACGTCCTTCCAGGCCACCTGCGCGTCCGGGACGATCTTGAACATGGCCGCGAAGAGCAGGGTGATCACCCCGAAGGAGACCGCGAAGTTCAGCACGTGCAGCAGGACCTCGCCCACACCCGGCATCATCCGCCCCAGCATGCCGCCCACCGCGGAGATCATGGCGGTGAGCGCCAGCGACACCAGCAGCAGGAAGGCGATCGCCAGCACCATCCCGAAGGAGAAGATGCGCTTCATCAGGAAGCTCTTGACGCCGCCCTGCTCCGGGTCGGGCTTGACCTCCCACGCCTTGTTGAGCGCGACCTGGAGCTGGCCGAAGACGCCGGTGGCGCCCAGCACCAGGGTGGCGACTCCCAGGACCGCGGCGACGGGCCGCCCGGAGTCGGGCGTCTTGGTCTCCTGCGCCTTTTCCATGATGGTGCGGATCTCGTCGCCGCCGGCCTGGCCCAGCAGCGCGCCGAGCTGCCCGTGCAGCGCCTCGCGCACGTCCTGCGGGTCCATCACGGCGCCCGCGATCATGATGATCAGCAGGAGCAGCGGGGGGAGCGAGAACACCGTGTAGTACGAGAGCGCCGCCGCCATGCTGGTGCACTCGTCGTCGGAAAAGTCCTTGACGGACTGCTTGAGGATCTGGACGATCCCCTTCGCCTCGGATGCCATGTTCACCCCGGTTCGCGTCGCCTGCGGAATGGATCGGTCCGGGGACGCTTTGCAAGCACGGCGCCAGGGAGGCCGGGGAACAGACGGTGCGGGGCGGGGGAGCTGCCCCGGGCGGCAGGGGGGTGGGCCGGGTGGGGTGACCGCCCCCGGGCCCTCATCCGTGCCATCCTGGAGAGGACTCGGTGAGCCTTGGGGGATGGGGTAAGCTCGGCTTTCTCGGACCAGCGGGGGACGGCCGCATCCTGATACGCCGCGGGTGAACGAACGTTCCGCCTAACTCGGCGTAACCACCCACCCGCTGGCGAACATACGCGTTCGGAAAGGGATGCCGCCCACGACGCCGCGCAGGCGCCCTGACGCGCGAGGGGGCGCGCCGGACTGGTTCCGGCGCGCCCCCACTTTTTCGCACTTCGTGTGAGCACCGCGACACCCGCGTGAGGGATGTCGGCCCGAAGGGGCGAGACCCGGCGGGGCTGTTTCCGCCGGGGCTCGACTCCGTTGCAGACGGTCGTTTCGTCTGCTACGGAGCCGCAGCCCGACCCCGGCGCCAGCCGGGGGCACGCCCAAACCCGCAGTTCAATCCCCTCTACGGCCGCCCCGGGCGGTACACCATCCCCAGCGAGTCCACCGCCAGCGAGTCGGCCGGGAGCGAGTCGGCCGGAAGCGCGCCCAGGATCACCGAGTCGGCCGGGAGGGTGTCGCCGGAGGGCACCAGCAGCCCGTCCTGGAGGACGCACGCCCCGCGCGGCTCCGTGCCCGCCACGAAGTACTCGGTCCGCACCGGCCCGGCGGGGCAGGGCGCCACCAGCGGCTGCCCCGTGGCGCCGTCCACGGCCACCCGCACGATCCCCTGCGGCACGGTCCAGGGCGACGGGGTGCGGCGGCGGGCGTACAGGTCGCGCATCATGTCGCCCCAGATGGGCGCGGCCACCGCCCCGCCGAACGCCCCCGCGCCCAGCGTCTTGGGGGTGTCGAAGCCCACCCACACCGCGGTGACGATCTCCGGGGTGAAGCCCACGTACCAGACGTCGGCGCCGTCGTCGGTGGTCCCCGTCTTCCCGGCCATGGGGATGCGGGCGGGGAGCCGCTGCCGCGCCTCGGTCCCGGTGCCCTTTTCGGCGGCGTCGCGCAGCATGTCGGTGACCAGGAAGGCCACGCCGGGGGCGAGCACCCGCGTCCCCTTGCCGCGCGCCTCGAACAGCGTCCGCCCGGAGGCGTCGGCCACGCGGCGCACCAGGAACGGGTCCACCCGCATGCCGCGGTTGGCGAACGCCGTGTACGCCGCCGCCAGCTCCACCGGCCGCACCACCCCGGCGCCCAGCACCGACGAGGGGTAGGGGCGGATGGGGGCGGTGAAGCCGAAGCGCCGCGCCGCGTCCACCACCTGGCCGAAGCCCACCTGCATCCCCAGCTGGATGGCGACGGTGTTGATGGACTGGGTGAGCGCCTGCCGGACCGTCACCGGCCCGCGGAAGCGGTCGTCCGAGTTCTTGGGGCGGTACGGGGGCGAGCCGGCCATGGCGATGGCGAGCGCCGTGTCCTGCATCACGGTGGCCGGGGTGACGCCGCGCTCCAGCGCCACGGCGTACACGAACGGCTTGAACGACGAGCCGGGCTGGCGGCGGGCGGCGGTGACGCGGTTGTAGCGCGAGTCCTCCCAGTCGCGCCCGCCGGTCATGGCCAGGATTTCGCCGGTGCGCGCGTCCAGCGACACCACCATCCCCTGCAGGTACGGCGTGCCCTGCGCGGTGGGCTTCGCGGCCGGGGTGCCGTAGCGGGGCCCGCGGAACCAGGGCTGGCGCTCGGCGCGGCGCAGCCCGCCGGCCAGCGCGCTGTCGGCGGCGTTCTGGGCGGCGGGGTCCAGCGTGGTCCACACGCGCAGCCCCATCTCCCCGAACTTGGGCCCGTGGCGCTCGGCCAGGAACTGGCGCACCTGCTCGATGGCGTAGGGCGGCCGGGCGGAGTAGCCGTGGTTGGGGGCCAGGCGGATGGGCTTGGCCTTGGCGGCGGCGGCCTCGGCGCGGGTGATCACCCCGTTCTGCGCCATGAGGTCCAGCACCAGGTTGCGCCGCTCCAGCGCCCGCTGCGGGTTGATCTTGGGCGAGTACACCCCCGCGCCCTTGGGGAGCGCGGCGAGCATCGCCGTCTCCTCGATGGTCAGCCGCGCCGCCGGCTTGCCGAAGTAGTGCCGGGCCGCGGCCTCGATGCCGAACCAGCCGTGCCCGAAGTAGATCCAGTTGAGGTACGACTCCAGGATGCGGTCCTTGCCGTAGCGGCGCTCCAGCTCCAGCGACAGCTCGGCCTCGCGGACCTTGCGCTCCAGCGTCATCTGGCGGCGGTCCACCCGCTCCGGGTACATGGTCCCGATGAGCTGCTGGGTGATGGTGGAGGCGCCCTCGCGGTCGCCCTCCAGGTTGTTCTTGACCGCGCGCGCGATCCCCACCGGGTCCACGCCGGCGTGCTCGTAGAAGCGCCGGTCCTCCACCGCCACGAAGGCGCGGGGGACGTAGCGCGGCAGCGACGACATGGGGACCCAGGTCCTCACCTGCGGCCCCAGCTCGGCCAGGAGCGAGCCGTCGCGGGCGTACACCTTTGCGCTCTGGGTGGGCGCCTTGAGGGTGATGGCCTGCGCGGCGGCGGAGGCGGGGAGCGCCAGGGCGAGTGCGGCGAGGGCGCGGAGGACGCGCCCGAACGGCTTTCCGGGAAGAGCGGTCATGCTGGGAGCTGTGCCGGGAACGGGGACGACGGGGTGGAGCGAGGGCAAATCTAACCGCCCGCGGGGAGGCGGACGAGTGGAGGGAGGTGGAACCCGCCCGCGCCCCGGGTTCCGGCGGCGATCGGCTTCCTTGACCCGGCACTCCGCGACGTGCATTCTGTGGCGGGAAATGATTTCTCATCTCCCCGGCACCCTCACCTCTTCCAGGAGGACAAGATGACCCGTTCGACGAGAGCCCTGGTCCGCGCCGCCTTCGGAGCGGCCGTCGTGGCGGTCCTCGGCTTCGGCGCCGCGGAGGCGTTCGCCGCGACGGCCGGTCCGCAGGACACGGCCCGGTCCTGCTCCTCGCTGGTCTGCCGCAAGAGCTGCACGGGCGGGCTCTGCGTGGACGGCGTGTGCATGTGCCCGGGCTGAGAGCCGCCCCGGGCCGGAGCCGGCGCGCCGGCTCCGGCCCGATCGGCTACTCCGGGTCGTGGAGCCGGCGCGGCCCGGGATCGGCCAGCCGGTGCAGGAACGCCCCCACCCCCGCGGACCCCATCCCGAAGTCGCAGCTGATGCGGAGGAGGTGCCGGCCGGGAAAGGCGATCCCCGCTTCCCGGTCGATGCGGAAGTGCAGCGCCCCGTGCGCCATGTGCAGGGCCTCGCGGCGGTAGGCCTCCTCGCCCGTGGCGCGGTACAGGTCCAGGTAGAACTCGCCCACCCCGCTCATCCCGAAGAACTGGTGCGGGGCGACCGACATCAGCGAGCGCGAGCCCCGGAACGCCCGCTCCGCCAGCCGCAGGTAGCGCGCGTCGCCCGTGTGCTCGTGGAAGCGCAGGAGCGCGCTGCCGACGCCCGCGGTGCCCCGGAGCCAGTAGGGCATGTGCCCCGTCGCCTCCACGTCGGTGCCCCACCTCAGCTGGTCGCCGGGGGCGTCCGCGCCCGCGTGCGCGGCCTCGAACTCCATCCCGCGGGTCGCCCCCTCCAGGAAGCGGTCCTCCCCCGTGGCCCCGTGCAGCTGCAGCAGGAACAGCGCGATCCCGCTCGCCCCGTAGCCGAACCCCAGGGGGACCATCTCGTGCGAGGTGGACCTCCAGAACGACCCGTCCCCCTCCGGCTGCGCGACCCGCAGGAGGTGGTCGCCGGCCCGGCCGGCCCACTCCAGGAGCTCGTCCCCGAGCCCGCGGCGGTGGAGGAGCAGGCTCGCCCACCCCCACCCCGCCACCCCCTGGAAGTGGGTCGGGTCCTCGAACAGCAGGGGCGACCGGTACGCTTCCCGCATCACCTCCCGCGCCCGGTCGCCGTGGCCGAGGCGGTCCAGCGCGTACGCGATCCCGGCCAGGCCGGTGTACAGGCCCGGCGGGTACGAATCGGCGCCGATGCGGCGGTCCAGGATCCAGCGCTCCACCTCCGGGGGGAGCCCGCCGAGCACGTCGTGGAGGAAGAGCGCGGTCCCGCAGGCGCCGTACCCCAGGTTGAGGGGGTTGGTGCGGAGGGTGACGTAGTCCGACGGCCACAGGCGGTCGGCGCGGTCCGGGGTCGTCGTGCTCAGCACGTACCGGGCGATGCCGCCGGCGACCCGCCGTATCTCGTCGGCGGCCGGCGGCCCGGCGAGGGGAGGATCGGCGGGGCGGGTCACGGTCACGAGGGCGGGCTCCATGTCTCCAGGACGTCGCGGGCGAGGTCGGCCCTGCCGGTGCGCAGCGCCGCCACCACCTCCCTGACCTGCACCGGGAGGCCGGCCGCGACGAAGCGGTCGATGAACCGGTCCCTGGACGCCTGCGGGTTCAGCTCGAAAAAGGACTCGACCGGCAGCACCAGGCCGTGCAGCACCATCCCGAGCGCGAAGAAGTCGTCGGACGCGGCGAGCCTGCCGGCGGAGCCCCGGGCTTCCGAGCGGAAGCCCGGGGTGGCCCAGACCCGGGAGAACTCGTTCATCGCCTCGTCGTCGTCGACGCACTGGGCGCCTTCCAGGTCGATCAGGGTGACGCGCAGCGTGTCCGGATCGACCAGGACGTTGTTGGGGGAAAGGTCGCCGATGATCACGCCGCTCGCGTGGATCGCCTGCACCGCGTCCAGCAGCTGGGTGGCCAGGGAGTGGAACATCGAGCAGAAGCGCCGGATCCGCTCGGGATCGTCGATGTAGCTGGTCAGGATCACCTCGTCCCGCGCCCGGAAGGAGGTGAGCGGGACCCCCTCCGCGAACGACTCCGCCAGGAACCAGTGCTCCCACTCCTGGAAGAGGGCGACCGGCCTGGGGAGGCAGGGCACGTGCCGCAGGCGCTCGAGGACGGCGTGCTCCCGCGACAGCAGGACCACGGAGTCCAGGAACAGCCCGTGCCGGTTCCACACGTTGGTGAGCGGCCTGGCCTCCTTGAGCACCACCGGCTCCCCCGTACGGGTGTCGACGGCCCGGTACACGCCCCCGGAGTTGGAGAAGGAGATCGCTTCCTCGATCCGGAACCGCCCGCCCAGGAGGCCGGGCTCCTCGTCCTCCACCTCCCCGGCTCCCCCGAACGGGTCCTCGACCCACTCCGGGAGCTGGAAGTAGGGGAGACGCTGGTCCGGCACCAGGCTGCCGTCCGGGGCCACGATGCACAGCTCGCGCGTTCCGTCCACCCGGAGGCGCTGGACGGACCGGAAGCCGCCGTAGCGGTAGAACAGGCAGCGGCTGTCCGCGTAGCGCCGGTCGGAAAGGATGTAGGGCCCCTCCAGGTCGCTCGTGCGCCGGTGGATCTCCGCGGCGAGCCGGGTGAAGGTGTCCACGTCCGGCGGGTAGATGGTCATGAACTTCCCGGACCCGCCCCGGCCGAACCGCTTGCCGTTCAGCATGCCGAGGAGCGCGGGATCGGCGGCGGCCTTGAACGGCACGCCCGACTCGACGCACACGGGGACCACCCGCCGCATTGCGGTCCCGGCGAGCTGCGGGGTCACCGACACGTGGATCTTGAAGCCCTGCACGGCGAACTCCGCGGCGGGAGGGAGCGCCTGCAGCCACACGTCCTTGCGGGAAACGCTCCAGTCCGGCGGGAGCAGCTCCTTCATCAGCTCCAGGTACACGGGAGTGGTCCCGTACCGGGACAGGTCCTCGAAGAACTCCCCGCCGGCGAGCTGAAAGCCGAACGCTTCCTCCATGGGCGCCTCCTAGTGCGGCGGGGGTCAGCGGGAGCGCTCCCCCCGGCCCCTTCGGCCGGGGGAATCCTCTCCCGCCAGGCGCCGCCGGAGCTCCGCCAGCTGCGGGAAGCCGGGATCCGCGGCGTCCCAGAGCCGCCGCGCCCTCTCGAAGGCCAGGCGCGCGCGCCGGTGGTCGCCGCGCCGCTCCGCCGCCAGCCCGAGCGCGTAGTGGGTGCCGGCGTAGGTGGAGTCGTGCTCCAGCATCAGCCGCGCGGCGCTGTCGGCCAGCGCCCATTCGCCGGCGCCGCGGGCGGTGCGGGCCATGGCCTCCAGGCGGAACAGGCTCACCAGCCAGTCGTCCGGCTCGGTGGCGGAGCGGGCGACCCGGCCGAGCTCCAGGAGCTCGGCCCGCGCGCTGTCGGCCGCCCCGGCGTGCCCCGCCGCGCCGTGGAGGAGCAGCTCGGCGCGGAGCAGGCGGATGGAGGGCCAGACGGCGTTGGCGGTGTAGCCGGTCCTGACCGTGGCGAGCGACTCCGCGGCGGCCAGGTGCGGCGCCGCCTCGGCGTGCCTGCCGAGCGCCACCTGGGCGCGCCCGCTCGCCGCGTGCCCGAGCGCGCGCCCCATCCGCGACCTGCTGCCGGCGACCAGCGACCTGCCGTACTCCAGCGCCTCGGCGGGGCGGCCGGACGCCAGGAGCAGCTCCGGGAGGTCGCGGTGGAACGCGGCGTCCAGGACCGGCCGGCGCGATCCCGCCGCTTGCACGGACTCCCGCAGCAGCTTCTCGGCGGCCGCGGTCCGGCCCTCGTACCACTCCGTGAGGCCCAGCATGTTGAGGTTGTGCTGCCGGTGCCAGTCGAGCGCCGGCGACAGCGGCTCGGCGGCGTAGCGGAGACGCTCCAGCGAGTCGGCCCGCAGGAAGCCCAGCCGGGCCTCCCGTACCCGCCTCCTCTTCAGGAGGGTGTGCGCGAGCATGTGGTGGACGTGCAGGACCTGCGGCGCGTGGTCCGCGAAGCGGGCGGCGTACACCGCCGCCGAGTCGTCCTGCTGGGCGTTCTCGTAGGCGTGGACGAGGAAGTGCTCCGCCCCGGTGTGCGAGGGAGCGATGCGGAGCGCCCGCTTGTAGAAGGGGATCGCGGAGAGCGCCGTCCGGGTGCCGGGCTCGAAGGGCCCGGCCTCCGCGTTGCCGCGCGCCAGCCAGAGCTCCGGGTCGTCGGGGAAGCGGCTCAGCGCGCTGTCCACCGCGGCGCGATACCTGGCCGCGCCGTCCGGCCCGGACGCCTGGACGGCGGTTCCGAAGAGCGCGACGTGCGCCTGCTCGCGCGCGCTGGCCCGGGGCGCGTGCCGCCGCGCCTGCTCGAACGCAGCGAGCCCGCCCTCCCCGTCGTCGCTGATCACCAGCACGAAAGCGAGCCTCAGGTGGGCCATCGCCAGGGTGGAGTCGGCCCGCAGGGCCTGCCGGAACGAGCGCGCCGCATCCACGAACCCGAAGGACTGCAGGTACCTGACGCCCTGGTCGTAGTAGGCCTGCGCCTCGGCGGAGGCCGTGGTGACCGGTTCGTGCACGGTGCCGATCCCCTCGCGCAGCGGGAGCGGCAGCTCCAGCTCCCGGGCGGAGAGCCAGCGGGGCGCGGGGGGTGCCGCGGCCGCATGCGAGTGCTGCTGCGCCCCTCCCTGGCCGTGGGTGGACAGGACCAGCGCGAGCGCTCCGACCCAGCGGGCGAACGTCGATCGCATCGTGCCGTCTCCGAGCCGTGGGTGCCCGTTCCGCATCGGGTGCCGTGAAGCACGTTTCAGGACAGAGAACTATTATGGTTGCGCCACCCCGGGGTCAATGCTTCCATTTTCCCGTGAAGATTTGTCTTGCGTTGGCGTGCTGTCCGATTCTATACTGAAACGTACGATCGGTTCGGGCCGGAAGAGGAGGGCGGAAGGACTGAAGATCATTCAGAGAGTGTGGACCTGGAGGGTGCCGGTTCTCGTCCGCCGGCACGCTTGGCAGCGGGCGTCGCGCTTCCGCGGGACGCGCCCGGGGGGCCTGGAAGCTCCCTAAAGGACACTCTTCACGGAGGAGGTACGCATGAACCGGATCCTCGCCCTGCAGAAGCTGGAGACGCGCAGCAGCGCCCGGCCGGAGCTCGAGTTCTGCGACACCACGGGTGGCGGGAGCACCGTGAGCGCCGGGTGCACGGGCGGCACGGTCGGCACCAGCCCGAGCCCGAGCACGAGCCCGGACGTGTCGGACTGAACCCGCTGAACGGTCCCGGAGCGTAGCGAAGGGCTGCACCGCGGCGACGACCCTGCCGCGGTGCAGCCCTCCACGTCGGTTCGTGACCTCGACCTCGTCCCCTTCCTTCCGAGCCCGCTCGGCGGGATCCCCGCTCCGCCTACCGGGCCAGCTCCCAGGCCAGGTGCTCCAGCTCCGGCTCGATCAGCTTTTCCCAGGCGAGCCGCACCGCCGCGGGAGAGCCGGGCGTGGAGAACACCACCCGCCCGCGGAACGTCCCCGCCGTGGCCCGCGACAGCATCGCCGCGGCGCCCACCTGCTCCCAGCTGAGCATCCTGAACAATTCCCCGAACCCGGGGAGCGTCTTTTCCAGCATCCCGCTCAGCACGTCGAAGGTGGTGTCGCGCTGCGAGATCCCGGTGCCGCCGTTGAAGACGACGACCCGCGCCTCCCCCGCCGCCAGCTCCTCCAGCGCCTCGCGCACCTGCTCCGGCTCGTCCCGGATCAGCCGGTACCCCGCCAGCACGTGCCCCGCCGCCGCGATCCTCTCCCGCAGGTACGCCGCGTTGGTGTCCGTCTCCGGCGTGCGCGAGTCGCTCACCGTGACCACGGCGACGGGAACCGGGCCGCGCCCGGCGGCTGCGGCGTGGTGGCGCGAGGAGCTCTCGGAGGACATGAGTGCGGGAGTGCGAAAGTGCGTGAGTGCGAACGTGCGGACGGGGTGCCGTTCGTGGTTTCCTGCCGTTCCCGGATCCTGTCGCGGAGGGAGACCCCGCAGCGTCGGGCGCGGCCGTTTGCGCCCGACCGAGGAGGCTCCCGAAGCCGGAGCGGAGACACCGGGGCAGTTTCCGGTGGCTCCGCGACCCGCGCAGGAGACCGGCAGCAGTACCGCCGGGCTCCGGAGCGGCCCCACGCGATGATCCTACCGTAGCAGCCCCGTCCGGACAACGTCCACAAGCGTTTGCACTTCCAAAACCGCGTGCTAGATTGGGCCTGGCCGCCCCCGATCCACGCCCCGCTCCCGGCACCCCGGAGCCCGATGAACGGTCCCGCCCGCGATGCCGCCGACACCCCCGCGGAAGGGGACGAGGAGGGCGCGGGCCCCGGGAGCTGGCGGCGCTGGGCGGTGCTGGGGGCGTTCGCGGGGGGGCTGGCGCTGTTCTTCGCGCTGGGCGGCCACGAGTGGCTGCGCTTCGAGACGCTCAAGGCGCACCGCGACCAGCTGCTGGCGACCACCCGGGAGCAGGGAGCCCTGGCGCTGCTGCTGGCCTTTCTCGCCTACGTGGTGGTGGTGGCGCTCAGCGTGCCGGGCGGGGCGGTGGCCTCGCTGGCGATGGGGTTCCTGTTCGGGCGCTGGGTGGGGACGCTGCTGATCGTGGGCGCGGCGACGCTGGGGGCCACGCTGGTGTTCCTGGCGGCGCGGCACCTGTTCGCGGACGCGGCGCGCCGTCGGCTGGGGCCGCGGGCGCAGCGGGTGGTGGAGGGGTTCGGCAAGGACGCCGTGAGCTATCTCCTCTTCCTCCGCCTGGTGCCGGTGTTTCCCTTCTGGCTGGTCAACCTGATCCCGGCCTTCACCCCCGTGAGCACCCGGGTCTTCGTTCTCACCACCGCCGCCGGGATCGTCCCCGGCAGCTTCGTGTTCGCGAACCTGGGAGAGTCGCTGGGGCGCATCGAGTCGCCCGACCAGCTGCTCTCCCCGCGGGTCCTGACCTCGCTGGGGCTGCTGGGGCTCCTCGCCCTGCTCCCCGTGGCGGTCCGGAAGCTTCGCACCCCCAAGCCCGGAGACGTGCTATGACGAGCACCTACCAGCAGCACCGGCCCGGCCACACCGACCTCGGGGCGCTCGCGGCGGAGCGCCCCCTTTCCCGCCTCGCCCTGGGCGCCTTCGCGCTGGCCGTCCTCGCCGGCCTGCTGGTGCTCGCGGCCGGCCCGGGGACGCGCGCCGGGTGGTGGGACTTCCGCACCGGCTTCAGCCTGCTGAAGTGGGGCGCCTACCTGGGGATCCTGGCCGCCGTGGTGTGCCTGGCGGCGGCGGTGCGGTCGTGGCGGATGAACGGGCGCTGGCTGGCGCTGGCCGGGGTGGCGGTCGCCCTGGTGGCGGTGGCGGTGCCCTGGAGCTTCCGGCGCGGCGCGTCGGGGGCGCCGCCCATCCACGACGTCACCACCGACACCCGCAACCCGCCGGCCTTCGTGGCGGTGGCGCCGCTGCGGGCGGACGCCCCCAACCCGGTGGCGTACGAGGGCGAGCCCCTGGCGGAGCAGCAGCGCCGGGCCTACCCGGACCTCCAGCCGGTGATGATGACGGCGCCGCTGTCGGTGGTGTTCGACGACGCGCTCGCCACGGCCGAGCGGATGGGGTGGGAGATCGTGGACTCCAACCGGGAGGAGGGGCGCATCGAGGCCACGGCGACCACCACCTGGTTCGGCTTCAAGGACGATGTGGTGATCCGCGTGATGCCGGCCTCCGGGGTGGCGCGGGTGGACGTGCGCTCCAAGTCGCGCGTGGGCCGCGGCGACGCGGGCGCCAACGCGGCCCGCATCCGCGACTACCTGGAGGCGCTGCGCGCCCGCCGGCCGCAGGCGGTGGTGGAGGCCGGCTGACGGGGGCCGCTCGACCCCGCGCCCGGCCGGGGAACCCCGCCGCTCTGTAGCGGGGTACGGAGCCCCGGCCGGACCGCGGCGCCCCGCCGGCCCGCCGGCGGGGCGCCTCTTTCTGCCCCGCCCGGAACGCGAACCCTGGAGACCCGTCCGCATGCACACGCACTACTACGACGCGCACGACCTCCCCCGCTTCGGCGAGATCGGGCGGGACGCCCCGGAGCTGGCGCAGAAGTTCTTCGCCTGGTACGAGGCGGTGTTCGCGGAGGGAGCGCTCTCCCAGCGCGAGAAGTCGCTCATCGCGCTGGCGGTGGCCCACGCGGTGCAGTGCCCGTACTGCATCGACGCGTACTCCTCGGACTGCCTGCAGAAGGGGGCGGACGTGGAGCAGATGACCGAGGCGGTGCACGTGGCGGCCGCCATCCGCGGCGGCGCCTCGCTGGTGCACGGGATCCAGATGCGCAACCACGCGGACAAGCTGGGGATGTAGGACCATGGGACGCGTGCTGCCGACCCTCCAGAAGCGCCACGCCCCGCTCGCCGCCGCGCGGGCGCAGCGGGACGCGCTCGCCGCGACCCCCGTGGCGCGCAGCTTCGAGGCCGCGCTGGAGGCGTCGGGGCTCTTTCCGCTGCGGGCCACGGGGATCGACGTGCTCCAGGTGAACGTGGGCCGCAGGTGCAACCAGACCTGCCGGCACTGCCACGTGGACGCGGGCCCGGACCGCCGCGAGATGATGCCGGACGCGGTGATGGACCGGGTGCTGGAGATCATCGAGAGCACGGACGTGCCCGTGGTGGACGTCACCGGCGGCGCCCCGGAGCTGCACGCGCGCTGGCGCGAGCTGGTGGCCCGCTCCCGGGCCGCCGGCAAGCGGGTGATGGACCGCTGCAACCTGACCATCGCCCTGCTCCCCAACTACGCGTACCTGCCGGAGTTCTTCGCGGAGCACCGGGTGGAGGTGGTGGCGTCGCTTCCCCACTTCCGCCAGCGCAACACCGACGCGCAGCGCGGCGACGGGGTGTTCGAGCAGTCCATCGAGGCGCTGCGCCGGCTGAACGCCGTGGGGTACGGGCGGGAGGGGACGGGGCTGGAGCTCAGCCTGGTGACCAACCCGGTGGGGACCTTTCTCCCGGGGAGCCAGGCGGCGCTGGAGCGCGACTGGAAGCTGCAGATGCGCCGGCTGTACGGGATCGAGTTCAACCGGCTGTTCACCATCACCAACATGCCCATCTCCCGCTTCCTGGAGCACCTGGAGGAGACGGGGGCGCTGGGCGAGTACATGGAGCGGCTGGTGACGGCGTTCAACCCGGCGGCGGCGGCGGGGGTGATGTGCCGCGGGACGCTGTCGGTGGGGTGGGACGGGACGTTGTACGACTGCGACTTCAACCAGATGCTGGAATTGCCCGTGGACCCTCGGGTGCCGCGCACCGTGTTCGACTTCGACGCGGCGGCGCTGGCCGGGCGCGAGATCGTGCTGGGGCCGCACTGCTTCGGGTGCACGGCGGGCGCGGGCTCCAGCTGCGGCGGCGCCACGGCATGAGCCGGTTCGGGCTGATCGTCTGGTGGAGCGAGGACGACCAGGCGTTCATCGCCGAGGTGCCGGAGCTTCCCGGATGTGCGGCGGACGGGGCCACGTATGCCGAGGTGGTCGAGAACGTCCAGGTCGTCATCGACGAGTGGATCGAAACCGCGAAGGAGCTCGGGCGGCCGATCCCGATACCGAAGGGACGGCTCCTGTTCGCGTAGCTGGGAGCCCGCCCCGGCCGGACCGGTCAGGGGCGGTACTTTTCCCGGCGGCTGCGGACGTAGGCGCGGAGCACCGCGTTGATGCGGCTCTGGTACCCGCGGCCCTGCTCCCTGAAGTAGTCCAGCACCTCGGCGTCCAGCCGGATGGAGATGGGCACCTTGCCACGGTCCTCCGGCATCACCAGGCGGGCGTCGCGCAGCTCCTCCTCCGTCCAGGGCTGGTTGTCCGCGTCGGCGCGTGCGGCGGCCTCCACCTCCGCCTCGGACATGCCATCCACGCGCTCCCAGTCAGTTCGCCCCCGGGGCAGGGCGTCCCGGGTACGCCGCACGATACGCTCCTCGCTCATTCCTCCTGGCCCTCCGCGCCGAGATGATCCGGTACCGCCCCTCGCGGACCGTGTAGACCAACGCCACCTCCCGCTCGTCCACCACGCCGATCGCCAGCCGCCGCTCCTCGCCGTCGCGGTTGGAGGCCGACTCCAGCGTGGGCCCGTCGAACACGCGCGCCGCGTCGTCGAAGTCGAGGCCGTGCTTGGCGAGGTTCGCCCGGCACTTCCGCTCGTCCCACTCGAAGCCGAGCGGCTCGCGTGGATTCAGTATATACATTCGTATGTGCAGGGGCAAGGGGCCTGGACGGGAGCCTTCCTGCAAAGGGTCGGTTCGCGGCGGCGGGGCTTGAGGCGTCGGCTTGACGGACCACTTCGGAGAGCGGTACAACTCCCGGATTCCACCCCCCGAATCGAATCGTTCCAGGAGGAAACCATGACCGACCGCCCGAGAAGCTGGGAGCCCGTCGCGCCCGCAGGCGGCGCCGCGCCGCCCCGCGGCAACTACTCCCCCGCCGTGCGCGCGGGCGACTTCGTGTACGTGTCCGGCCAGGTGCCGCGCGACCCCGCCACCGGCGAGCTGCTGGGGAGCGACGTGGCTGCGCAGACCCGCCACACCCTGGCGAAGCTGGACGACGTGCTGCGCACCGCCGGCGGCTCCCTGGCCGACGTGGTCTCGGTGACCGCCTACCTGCAGGACATCGGGGACTGGGACGAGTTCAACCGCGCTTACGGCGAGGCGTTCACCCTGCCGTTCCCCACCCGGACGACGGTGGGCGTCGCCCTGGGCGATGTGCTGGTGGAGATCAGCGCGGTGGCGTACCTGCCGAGGTGAGGACGGCAGTGCGTGAGTGCGGGAGTGCGAAAGTAAACGGCAGTACGGAGCACGAAGTACGCAGTACGTGAGAGGCGCCCCCACCTCGATGCCGAGGTGGGGGCGCCGTCGCAGGGCCCTCACCCGGCTCGCTTGAGGCTCGCCACCCTCTCCCAATTCTGGGAGAGGGGGCTTAACTGCGGGAGCACCAGGCGGTTCTCCCCTCTCCCGCTTGCGGGGGAGGGGCCGGGGGAGGGGGCCGCATGAGGGATGTCGGCCCGGAGGGGCGAGACCCGGCGGCAGTTTGCCGGGGCTCGACTCCGTTGCGGACGGTCGTTTCGTCCGCTACGGAGCCGCAGCCCGACCCCCGCGCCCCGCGGGGGGCATGCCCGGATCAACCGTTCATGCAGCTCAACGAATCCGCACGGCGTCGGCGACCACGTACGAACCGTTGGAGGTCCAGCGCGACAGGATCACCCGGTTCCAGCCGGCGGTGAAGCTCCACGTGCCCAGCGTGTTCCACTTTCCGCCGTTGAGCTGCTGGTTCACGGACGCCCGGCCCACCTCCGCGCCCTCGGCGTTGTAGGCGATGTAGGGGGCGGTGATGGAGCGGTTGGCCAGGTCCGTCCACCAGGCGTCCACCGTCTTCGTCGCCGCGGCGGGGAGGTAGAACCAGAAGATCGCCGGGTCCGAGACGGAGGCCGTGGGCGCGTGGTAGTAGCCGCCGCCGTAGTACTCGGGGATGTTGTCGGACTGGGTCCAGCCGGTGCCCAGCTCGAAGCGCTCCTTTGCCGGGTCGTTGAGGTCGTTGTTGTTGTCCACGATCAGCGCGTCGCCCGCGGAGCACGCCGTGTTGATGCGGTTCATGTAGTCGGTCCACGGCCAGTTGGGGCCCGGGTCGGTGCGGTCGTACGGCTGGAGCCGCGCGTGCGACACCACGTGGTTGCGGTCGCGGGGGATGTCGTGCCGCTTGCTGATCTCGCAGGCGAGCTGCGCGGAGGCGCGGATCTGCCCGGCGGGAAAGCTGCTCTGCGACGCGTACCCCGCGTGCTCGATGCCGACCGTGAAGTGGTTGCTGGAGTAGCCGTCGAAGCGGCAGTCCGTGCCGTTGTTGCGCGAGCAGTAGTAGGTGGCGGCCACGTGCCAGGCCCGCTTGGACTCGTAGACCAGCTTGGAGATCTCGGAGCCGTCGGAGTTGACCACGTAGTGGGCGCTGGCCTGCGCGGCGCTGTTGGTGAGCCAGCTCCAGCAGCCGGAGTAGCCGCTCTCGCAGGTGTGCACCACGATCATGTGCGGAGTCCCCACGGCCCCGGCGGGCCTGTCGCCGTAGTTGGGCGAGGGCCGCCAGACGATGTTGAGCGCGGCGGAGGCAGTCATCTCGTCGGCGGCGGCGCCGGGGGCGCGGGCGGGCGGCGCGGCGGGCGCCGGGAAGTCCGGCGCGACGGCGCGCGGCGCCACCGAGGCGACAGTCTCGCCGGCGGGGGTGCGGGCCACGGCGCCGTCGCGCAGGGCGGCGTACACCTCGCGGTGCACGTAGGCGGCCTGCCCCTCAGGGTCGGCGATGCCGCTGTAGCGCGCCACCACGGGCGCCCACGCGCCCAGGTCGGCCCGGTCGATCCGGGCCTCGTCGGCCAGGGCGCGCAGCAGCGCCGCGGCGGCGCGCACGTTGGCCAGCGGGAGCGCGCGGGCGTCGGCGGCGGGGACGCGGGCCAGGGCGGCGCCGCGCTCCAGCTCCGCCCCGCGCAGCCCCATCACCCCGAAGGCGGGGGACTGGCCGGGGAACTCGGACTCGCCGCGGACCATCTCGAAGCGGGTCTCGGCGAAGGCGACGGAGGCGAGCAGCTCGGCGGGAACGCCGAACTCCTGCCCGGCGCGGGAAAAGACCGCGTCCAGCCCGGCGGACGCGGGCGGGGCAGGCTCCGGCCCGGGGCCCGCGGGGGCGTCCGCGCAGGCGGCGAGGAGCGCGGCGGCGAAGGCGGCCGCGGCGAGGGTGCGGAGGCGGTGCATGGTGGACCTCCCGGCGTGTGGGGATGGAGGGTGCCGCGCGATCGGTGGTGCGTCCTGCGGTCCTGCCGTGTCCGGGGATGAAAAAAGGCCCGGGGCGGCGTATCCGCTCCGGGCCCTGTGTCTCTGCCTGCTACTTGGGGAGCCAGCGCGGGAGCCAGTCGGCTCCCGGCGCGCGGGTCAGGCGGGTGACCCCCGTCCCGTCCGCGCGCATCAGGTACAGCTCCGGGTCGCCGTCCCGGTCCGAGGTGAACGCCAGGTACTTTCCGTCCGGCGACCAGACGGGCGCCCCGTCCCTGCCGCGCCCGTCGGAAAGCTCGCGATTGCGGCCCGTGGCCGGCTCCACCACGCGGATGCGCGACTCGCCGGCGCGGGTGCTGCGCACGAAGGCCATCCGCTCGCCGTCCGGCGACCAGGCCGGCTCCGACTCCTGCACGTCGTGCCCGGCGGCGCCGGTGTCCGCGGCGGCGGTGAGCCGGCGGATTCCCGAGCCGTCCGGGCGCACCAGGTAGATGCGGTCGGCGCTCTCCCGGTTGCTGAGGAAGGCCAGCGTCCCCCCGTTCGGGGACCAGAGCGCGCCCCAGTCGTCGCGGTGGAAGGCGGTGAGGCGCCGCTGCTCGGAGCCGTCGGCGCGCATCACGTACAGCTCGGCGTCCCCGTCCCGGCTGGAGGAAAAGGCGATGAAAGCGCCGTCCGGCGACACCGCCGGCTCGAAGTTGCCCAGCCGGTCGTCGGTGAGCCGCACCGGCGCGGTGCCGTCCGCGCCGATGCGGTACAGGTCGCGGAAGCTGGCCTCGTCCGACTCGAACACCAGCCAGCGCCCGTCCGGCGACCAGCTGGGGCTCCGCGACCTCCCCATCCGCGGCCCGATCCGCCGCGGCGCCCCCCCACCCAGCGGGTACAGCGCCAGCTGCTCCAGGTGCAGCGCGGAGTCCTCCGCCACCGACACCACCAGCACGCCGGACCCGTCCGGCGCCGGCGCCGCCGGGTAGTCCGCCTCCGGGCTGCGCGTCAGCCGCCGCAGCCCCTCCCCCGACGGCCGCACCACGTACACCTCCGCGTCGCCGTCGCGCTCCGACACGAACGCCAGCGTCCCCGCGATCCCCCTCCGCTCCCGCTGCGAGAGCGTGTCCCCCCCCGCCGCGGAGCGGCGGGAATCGTCGCCGCCGCGGCACCCGGCGAGGGCCAAGAGGAGCAGCCCCGCCGCGAAGATGATCTGCGAAAATCTCATGCGAACTCCGCGTGAAGCGAGCTGTCCGAGGCTTCCGGCAGTTGCAAACCTCCAGGCACACGCCGGGACCCGCGTGAGGGATGCGCGCCCGGAGGGCCGAGCCCCCGCGGGGTAGTTTCCGCGGGGGCTCGGCTGCGTTGCAGACGGTAGTTTCGTCTGCTACGCAGCGCGCAGCCCGACTCCGGCGTCAGCCGGGGGCACGCCCAACCCCGCCGTTCAAATCCGTTGAAGAATCAGCGGATACGAACCGCGTCCGCGATCACCACGTACCCGGTGCTGGTCCAGCGCGACAGCTGGATCTTGTTCCATCCCGCCGAGAAGCTCCAGCTGCCGATGGCGTTCCACTTGCCGCCGTTGGCCTGCTGGTTGACGCTGACCCGGCCCACCTCGGCCCCGCTGGCGTTGTAGGCGATGAACGGCGCCGTCGCGGAGCGGTTGGTGCCGGCCACCCACCAGGCGTCCACGGTCTTGACCGCCGCGGCCGGCAGGTAGAACCAGAAGGTGGCCGGGTCCGAGAGCGCCTGCGTGCTGGCGAAGTTGTACCCGGTGCCGTAGTACCCGGCGGTGCTGCCCGTGGCCCAGTTGGCCGACACCTCGTAGCGCGCCACCGCCGAGTTGTTGTTGGCGTTGTTGCTGTCCACGATGATCCCCGTGGAGGTGCCGCCGCAGTGCGTGTTGATGCGGTTCAGGTAGTCCGTCCAGGGCCAGTTGGGGCCCGGGTCGGTGCGGTTGTACGGCTGCAGCTGGCCGTGCGCGACGATGTGGTAGCGGTCGCGGGGGATGGCCTGACCCCGGGTGATGTCGCAGGAAAGCTTCGCCGAGGCGTCGATCTGCCCCACCGGGAAGGAGGTCTGCGACGCGTAGCCGCCGTGCTCGATCCCCACCGTGAAGTGGTTGGCGGAGTAGCCGTTGCGCCAGCACTCCACGCTGCTGTTGAGGGAGCAGTCGTAGGTGGCGCCGATGTGCCAGGCGCGGTCCGACTCGCGCACCAGCTGGGAGATCTCGGAGCCGCTCTCGTTGACCACGTAGTGGGCGCTCACCCCCGACGCGGAGTTGGCGAGCCAGCTCCAGCACGAGGTGTACGAGCCCTCGCAGGTGTGGATGATGATCATGGCGGGGTCGCCGATGTCGCCCGCGGGGCGCGCGTTGTAGTTGGGCGACGGGCGCCAGACGGCGGCCGCGTAGTCCGGCCCCGCGGCGAGGGCGGTGGGGGGCAGCGGGAAGTCCGCCGACACCGGGGCGGGGAGGAGGGAGGCGACCACGCCGCCCAGCGGACCCCGGCCGACCACGCCCTCGTTGATGGCCGCGTACACGTCGCGGTGCACGTACGCCGCCTGGGCGCCGGCGTCGGCGATGCCGCTGTAGCGCGCCACCGCCGGGGCCCACGCCGCCACGTCGGAGCGGTTCAGCTTGAGCTCGGACGCGTAGGCGCCGAGCAGCGCCGCCGCGGCGCGCACGTTGGCCTCCGGCTGCGTCCTCGCCGCCTCCACGGACACCCGGGCGAGCGCGGCGCCGCGCTCCAGCTGCGCGCCCCGGAGCGCCATGATCCCGCTGGCCACGGGCTGGCCGGGGAACTCCTCCGCGCCCTGCACCATCTGCCAGCGGGTTTCCACGTACCCGATTGCCTTGAGGACCGACGCCGGGACGTCGAACTCGGCCGCTGCCCTGTCGAAGGTGACGTCGAGCTGCCCCGCGGCGGGGGCGTTGGGGGGAGGCGCCGTCGGCGAGGTGCCGGGCTCGTCGCTGCACGCGGCGAGCAGTGACAGGGCGGCCGCGAGGGCGGCCAGGGAGCGGATGCTGCGCATGAGGATCCCTCCTGCGGGTGGAAGAGTGGCGGGCGCCGCCCCCGGGGAGGGCGCTGCGCGCCGCCGCACACGCCCCTGCTCTGGGGCGGAGTGGCCGCGGGGTCCGACGCTGGCAGACGTGTGGAGCTGTACGTTTCTACTTAATCGCCGAACCGGCTCCGCGCAAGATTGGTCTTCTGGGGGACGTATGATTGCAGACACGTGCCATGCTCGTGCCGCGCCTTCTCCACGCCGCTGCGCCCGGGTGGGACGGGCGTGGCGGATGCGCGCGTGCCATGTGTGCGGGCAGGAAGGGACCGGGCGGGACGATGCGGGGAGGGGGGAAGGGACGGCGCCGGCGGGACAGGGCCCGCCGGCGCCGCCGCGCGGCTACGGCCGCGGGGTGCAGGTGCAGACGTCGTTGTAGCACTTGCCGGTGAAGTAGCCCTTGGCGCGGCAGGCGTTGTAGCAGGTGGCCCAGTCGCAGGCGCGCAGGGCCGCGCCCTCCCGCGGCGCGGCGAGCGCCTGGGTGGCGCCGAAGCCCAGCGACGAGACGAAGGCGAGCGCGAGGGTCCACTGCACGGGGCGGGCGAAGCGCATGGGGTGCTCCCTGTCGGCGGGTGGGAAGGGACGGCTCCGCACCCAATATGACAATGCCCGCACGGGCCGCAAGAATCCCGTCGACCGCCCGGCGGGCTACTCCGCGCTCCCCGGCGCGTCCGGCTCGCGCAGCCCGCGCCGGGCCACGGCGCGGGCGCGGCGCCACACCCGGCCGGTGGCGTCGGCGCCGCCGCGGCGGGCCGTGCTCAGCAGCCGGCGCAGGCGCGCGGCGTAGGCGCCCATCTCGGCCTCGGCCTCGCGGCGCGCGGCGGCCAGCTCGCCGGGGGAGAAGCCCAGGCAGGCGGCCACCTCGGCCACCACCCGCTCCTCCTCCTCGGACATCCCCTCCTCGGCGGCGGCGCTCACCACCGCCAGGTCCAGCAGCTCCTCGCGGGCGGCGGGGGGGAGCCCGGCCACGATCTCGCGCTGCTCGCGGGTGAACACCGGCGTCCCCCCGTCGCCGATGGCGGAGGTGCGCACGGCGGCGACCACGGCCTGGCGCAGGCGGGGGAGGGCGGGGTGCGCGGCCGTGGGGACGATCCCCCGCACCGGGATCCCGGCCTCGGCGGCGAAGCGGCGGATCGCCTCGCGGCCCAGGGCCAGCGTCCCCACGTAGTTGAGCGCGCCGGCCACCACGGAGCCCACCCCGGGGACTACGCGGGTGAGGCTGCGCCGGGCCACCTGGCGCGCGGCGGCGTCCACCGCGGCCTCGCCCGCCCGCACCGCCCCGAAGGCGGTGGCCATGGAAGCCACGAACAGGGTGCGCACCTGGCGCGTGGGCTCGGCGACGGGGACGCCCAGGATGGCGGCGATCTCCAGCACCAGGTCGCGCTGCTGCTCGGCCACGTAGCGCCAGTCGGCCACCATCCCCAGCGCGGCGAGCGCCGGCCCGATTCCCGGCACCATGGCCGGCAGCGCGGAGACCGCCCCCACCGCGGCGCTGCGCCGGGCGCGCTCGCGGGTGCGGGTCCAGGCCAGCGCCACCGGGTCGGCGTCCGGGTGCCGGGCGCGCAGCTCGGCCACCCCGGCGGCGATGCGCTCCGGGAGCTCGGGGGTCACCTCCAGCGCGGAATCGACCGCTTCCTGGAAGCGGCGCGCGAGCCGCTCGCGGTCGTGCTCGCCCAGGCGCGGGAAGCGGGCCCGGCCCAGGCGCTCGCGGAACTGCGCGGACGCGCCGCCCACCATCTCGCGCCAGCCGCGCTCCTCCGCGCCCGCGGCGTCCGCAGGGCGGGTGTCGTCTTCGGGCGATCCGGACATGGGCGTGTGCCTCCGGGGGAATGGGCCGACCCGCGCCGGATTCGCAAGCGCCGTTCCGGAAAACGGCGGGGGCGGGGGGG
>DASVQR010000184.1:0-95154 GCA_036389055.1 Longimicrobiaceae bacterium
CATCTCGGCGGGGGCGCCGGCGCGCTCCTGCACGGCGAGGACGCCGCGCTCGGGCGGGCGGTACGCGCCCGTGCCCCAGGCGACCGTGCCGCCGTCGCCGGTCCACGCGGCGGCCCCGCCCGCGGACTCCCTCCAGCCGGCGGGGACGCAGAAGGTGAAGCCCTCGGCGCGCACCAGCCGCCAGGCGCCGCCGCGGGCGGCCGGGGCCACGCCGGCGGGGCAGGGCTCGGCCGGGGCGGCGGCCGGGCCGCGGGGCGCGGCGGCGCACCCCGCCAGCAGCAGCGCCGCCGCGAGCCGGAAGCGTCTCATGGACCGATCGGAGGTGGGGGGAGCCCGGCGGCGGCGTGCCGCCGGGGCGCCGCTCCGCGGGGACGCGGAGCGGGCGGGCGGCGGCCTAGACGGGCCCGGGGCCGTGCCCCGACGGCGCGTGCGCCGCCGGGCCGTCCCCCGTGTGGCCCAGCTGCTCCAGCACGTGGTTGAGCACCGCCTCCTGCTTCTTGAGCGCCTCGCGGAAGTCGTACGAGTCGGTGCCCGCCACCTCCATCCGCAGGTCCGACAGGTAGGACCGCAGCGCCGTGGCCAGGTACTCCGCCTCCTCCGCGTCCAGCGTGATCTGCGCCATCTGGGTCTCCGTGAAGACTGGGTTCGTGGGGCGCCGGGCCCCGTCTCAGCCGCCGCCCTCGCCCGCGCCGGCGTCCGGGTCGCGGTGCACCGTGTCCGGCGAGAACGCCGGCAGGCACACCGCCACGTACTCCGCCCCCTCCGGCTCCGGGGTGCCGTAGCGCACCCACTCGCCGGGGGAGGTCACCACCGCCTGCCCGGCGCGCACCTCCAGCACGCCGCCCTCGTGCTCCACCCGGAGCATGCCGCGCAGCACCACGGTGATCTCCTCGAACTCCGGGCGCTGGCCGGGCTCCTGCCACCCGCCGGGCGACCTCATGCGGGCAACGCTCACCGCCCCGTGGCCGCTGGCCACCCGGCCCGCGAACTCCTCGATGCGCTTGGGCTTGTTGCCGGCGGCCTCCACCACGGAGGGCTCTGCGATCAGGCGCGGCATGATCCTCGAAGGTCGAGTCGTGAAAGGGGGCTCCGTGCGGCTACTCCGCCACCAGCTCCGCGTACTCCGGGTGCCGGCCCAGCCACACCCTGGCGTACGGGCAGAAGGCCACCACCTGCATTCCCGCGCCGCGGGCGTGCTCCAGGGCGGCGCGCAGCAGCTCGCCGCCCAGCCCGCGCCCGCCGAAGGCCTCCGGCACCTCGGTGTGCATCAGGTACAGCCGGCCGTCCATCTCCGCGTAGGAGAGGTAGGCGGGCTCGTCCCCCGTGCGGATCTCGAAGCGCTCTTCCGCGGGGAGGCGTACCACCTCCACCGGCTCGCGGTTCTCGGCCATGGCTCCTCCCCGGCTGCGGGCTGCGGGCTGCGGGACCCTCCCAAACTCCGCGCCCGGAGGCGCGCGCACAAGGCCCCGCGCTCAGCGGGCGAAGCGCTCGGCGTACCCGCTCTCCCGCAGGATCGCGGCCGGGTCGTCCAGCCGCAGCAGCGCGCGGAAGGCGGCCCGCTTGTCGGCGGCGCGCGCGTAGAAATCCTGGGCGATGCGGTACCCCACGAAGTACCCCAGGTCCGCGGGCCACGCCTCGGTGGCGGTGCCGTTGTTGCCGATCCACCCGCGCCAGTCGGTCTGGTGCATCTCCGCCGCGAAGGTGTCCCACACGTCGCGCTCGTGCGCCGCGCCCCACACCGCGTAGAAGGGCGGGGTGCTGCGGGGGACCACCAGGTCGGCCAGGAAGTCGGCGCCGCCCTCGCGCAGGGCCCCGGCCAGCAGGGTCCGGTCGCGCAGGGGCGCCTGCTGCACGTGCACCAGCTCGTGCGCCACCGTGTGGGGGAGGTCCTCCGGCGGGCCCACGATGCGGCGCAGCCCCAGGTGCAGCTCGTCCGTGGAGGTCTCCGGCGTCACCCCGTACATCTCCGTGCCGATCAGCAGCCCGCGCCCGGAGACCGTCCCCCCGGAGCTGAGCCGCCCCACCACCAGGTACACGTCCGGGAACACCGCCTCCGGGTACAGCTCGTCCAGCCGGGCGAAGGCGGCGCGGATCTGGGGCTCCATGCGCGCCGCCCGCAGCGTGCTCTCGCGCACCCCCTGGTAGTAGCGTGGGTGGCGCGCCACGAAGGCCGCGAGCGCCTCCGGGCTGCCGATCTTGAGGCGGTAGTAGTCCAGCAGCCCCGGCGTCCCCCGCTCCAGGTACTCGCGCAGGAACACGGCGCCGCGCGAGCGGTCCGTGGCCCGCCGGGCGGCCAGGTCGTAGGCGCGCCAGAAGCGCTCCACGTCGTCGGCCACCACGCGGGCGTTGGCGGGGTCGTCGCGCTCGGCCCGGTAGCGCGCCTCGTTGCCCTGCGCCGCGGCCAGCAGCTGCGCCCAGCGCGCGTCGCCGTGCAGGGGGCGCAGGTCGGGATCGCCCGCCATGCGGCCGGCGCCCCGGAACCCCGCCGCGACCGCGCGCCCCAGGTAGTCCAGCGCCGAGGCGGCGTCCCCGGCCAGCGCGAAGGCGCAGGCGGCGTTGTAGAAGGCGGTCTCCCGGCGCCAGTACCCCGGCGCCTCGCCGGCGCGGGCGAACAATTCCGCGGCGCGGGCGGGGCGCCGCCCCGCGTAGGCCGCCCGGGCGCGCGCGAACAGGGCGTCGGCGGCGGACAGCGCCTCCAGCGACACCTGGGCCGTGGCCGGCGAGGGGTCGGGCGGGGGCGCGGCGGCGCAGGCGCCCAGCAGGAGCAGGCCCGCGGCCAGGGCGGCCCGGGGCGCGGGAGGTGCGGATCTCCGGCGACGGAGCATGGCGAGCCTCCTCCGGCGGACGGGGGTGCTGGACGGGGGAGCCGCCTCCGGGGAGGCGCTCCACGGATCGGGGAGCAGACGCAAGCTCCGGGCTACGCCGGCACGGCGGCGGGCTCCACGGCCAGGTGCCGCGCCAGGTAGGCGCGCACCGGGTCCGCCTCCCCCTCCGCCAGCACCGTGGCGACGTACGCCTCGCGCTCGAACCAGAGCACCTGCAGGTCCCACACGCAGAACGACTCGCCGCCCTCGGCGGGGCGCCAATCGCCGCCCTCCGGACGGATCCAGACGCGGACCGGCAGCTCGTTGTCGCGGTCCCACCACCCCAGCACCACGTAGTCGGCGCTCCTCCCCTCGTGCGCGACCACGAAGCCGGCGCCGGGGCGCCCCGCGGCGGCGGCCGGCTGCGGCAGCTCTCCCAGCGCCGCGGCGATCCCGCCCTCGAGCTCCACCAGCCGCGGCGCGGCACCGTGGTGGGTGATGGAGTACAGCTTGAGCCGCCAGCCGGCGCTGTGCCGCAGGCCGTGGAAGCGGACGGGGCGGGGACGGAAGGGCTGCATGGGCGCGGACCGGGACGGGGACGATGCGCGGGGGACGACTCCACGATGCGTCGCCGCGCCGGCCCCGGCAAGGGCCCGCGCGGGGGAGTCCCCCGCGCGGCGCCGGGGACCCCCCGCTTGCGCGCAGCCGCGCGCCCGCGATCTTGAAGGGATCGCCGCCCGCCCCGCCGCTCCCCGTCCCCACCCTCCACCGCGCGCACCATGACCTGGGACTTCGTCGTCGTAGGCTCGGGCTTCGGCGGCAGCGTCGCCGCGCTGCGGCTGGCGGAGAAGGGGCACCGCGTGCTGGTGCTGGAAAAGGGGCGGCGCTTCCGCCCGGAGGACTTTCCCCGCAGCAACTGGCAGCTGCGCCGCTGGCTGTGGATGCCGCGGCTGGGCTTCCGCGGCCCGTTCCAGATGAAGTTCCTGCGCCACCTGACCGCGGTGTCCGGCGTGGGGGTGGGGGGCGGCTCGCTGGTGTACGCCAACACCCTCCCCGCCCCCGGCGACGCCTTCTTCGACGCCCCCGGCTGGCGCGGCCTGGCCGACTGGAAGGCGGAGCTGGCCCCCGCCTACGAGCGCGCCCGCCGCATGCTGGGCGCCGCGCGCTACCCGCGCGTCACCCTCCCGGACGAGGTCATGGCCGCGGTGGCGCGCGACCTGGGCCGGGAGGACCATCTGCACCCGGTGGAGGTGGGGGTGTTCCTGGGGGAGCCGGGGAGGACGGTGGCCGACCCGTACTTCGGCGGGGAGGGGCCGGCGCGGACGGGGTGCACCCACTGCGGCGGCTGCATGCTGGGGTGCGGGGTGGGCGCGAAGAACTCGCTGGACCGCAACTACCTGTACCTGGCGGAGCGGCGCGGCGCGGAGGTGCGCCCGGAGCACGAGGTGGACTGGATCCGCCCCGTGGAGGGGGGCTACGAGGTGGAGGTGCTGGAGGGCCCCGTCCGCGCCTGGCGGCGCCGCCGGCGGAGGACCCTCCGGGCCCGCAGCGTGGTGCTGGCGGGCGGGGTGCTGGGGACGGTGCCCCTGCTCCTCCGGCTGAAGGGGAGCCCGCGCGGCCTCCCCCGCCTGTCGCCGCGGCTGGGGGAGTTCGTGCGCACCAATTCCGAGGTGCTGATGGGGGTGGTGAGCGAGCGGCGCGACCGCGCCATGTCGGAGGGGGTGGCGATCACCTCTATCCTGCACACCGACGACTTCTCCACGCTGGAGCCGGTGCGCTACCCCGCCGGCTCGGGGTTCTTCCGGGTGCTGATGGCGCCGCACGGCCCGGGCTCCGGCGCCGCGCAGCGCGTCCGCGGCGCCCTGCGCGCCGTGGCCCGCTCCCCCCGCCGCGCCCTGCGCGCCTTTCTCACCCCGGACTTCGGGCGGCACTCCCTGATCCTGCTGTACATGCGGACCGTGGACAGCTGGCTGTCGCTGCGCCCCGCCCGCCTGGGGCGCGGAGCGCGCAGCGTGCTCGCCCACGGCCCCGCCCCCACCGCGGCGATCGCCGAGGCCACGGAGCTGGGCGAGCGCGTGGCCGCCCGCGCCGACGGCTTCCTGGCCAGCCTGGCCACGGAGACGCTGTTCGGCATCCCCACCACGGCGCACGTGCTGGGCGGCTGCGTGATGGGCGACTCCCCGGAGACCGGCGTGATCGACCCCGGGCACCAGGTGTGGGGCTACCCCGGCCTGTACGTGGTGGACGGCTCCGCCGTGTCCGCCAATCCCGGCGTGAACCCCTCGCTCACCATCTGCGCCCTCGCCGAGCGCGCGATGGAGCGGATCCCGGCGAAGGCGGAGGCGGAGCGGGCGGCGGTGGCGGTGTGAGGAACGGCAGTGCGTGAGTGCGTGAGTGCGTGAGTGCGTGAGTGCGAAAGTGAAAAGCAGTACGGAGTACGAAGTACGCAGTACGTGAAAGGCGCCCCCGCCGGGATCCCGGCGGGGGCGCCTTCAGGTCGGGCCCGGGGCCGATGGGGGCCCGGGTGGCGTCGGCTAGGGAAGCAGCGGGGCGAGGGGGCCGTCCGGGCGGACGTACGGCCGCAGCTCGGCCCACGAGAAGAAGTACGCTGCGGGCTGCAGGGGAGCGATCTCCGGGAATTCGAACTCGTAGGAGAAGATGATGCCTTTCTCGTCGACGGAGAGGTTGTCGAGGTGCTCGGCCCGGAAGTGCGGAGGGACTTCTTCTTCATCCAGGCGGTGGTAACGGCTCACCCTGACGCTGTCCTGGAGGTCCGCCTGCATGCGCCGGTCGACGACACGCGCCAGCGAATCCAGGAGGGCGGGGTGGAACGCCTGCTCCGCCGTGAGCCGCCGGCCGGTGCGAAGGTCCACCACGCGGTGCCTGAAGCCGTAGCGCGAGGCGCCTCCGCCGTGGACCTCGAGCCAGTACTCCAGGTCGACCAGGGAGCCCCGCTGCGCGTGGATGGAAAAGCTGGCGTCGATGCAGCCGTAATCGTCCGTGACGACCTCCCTGCGGTATTCGCCGGGAGAGGTACCCAGGACCGACTTCATGCCCAGCGCGTCCTGGAGACTCCTGCGCAGGGCGGGCGTGGGGGCACGGACGACCACCGGATACGACAGTTCGCAGCGATTGCCTCCGCGATTGGTGAGGTTCAGCTGCTCCGGGCGCATGGCGACACCATACCCGAGGTCGATCGTCGGGTGTGGAGTGGGCGCCGGGTCCGCGGCGCGCACGCCCGGCCCGCAGGCCGCGACCGGCAGCACGACTGCAACAGCGGCGATCCGCCAGAGCTTCAGCATGTGCATGGAGGCAGAGCCGACCCGCAAAAATCGGCTCGCGAGAACGTGGAGTGAAGCGCGGAGAGACCCGCGTGAGGGATTTCGGCCCGAAGGGGCGAGACCGCGCGGCGGTTTGCGCGGGCTCGACTCCGTTGGCGAGCGTTGTTTGCTCGCCTACGGAGCCGAAGCCCGACCCCGGCGCCAGCCGGGGGCACGCCCGAACCGGCGGTTGAAATCGTCGTTCAGAGGTGCGCCTGGAGCTTCTTCTCCAGCACCGGGCGCGGCACGGCGCCGACGACCGTGTCCACCAGCTTGCCGTCCTTGAAGAACAGCACGCTGGGCAGCGACCGCACGTTGTAGCGCGCCGCCGTGCGGGGATTGGCATCCACGTCCAGCGTCGCCACCTTGACCCGCCCCCGGTAGTCGTCGGCGAGCTTCTCCACGATGGGCGCCACCACCCGGCACGGCCCGCACCACTCCGCCCCGAAGTCCACCATCGCCAGCCCCGCCCCGGCCTCGATCTCCCGCTCCCAGCTGGCGTCGTCCAGCGCGACGGTGCTCCCCCCTGCTCCCATGCTCCCCTCCCCGTTGTGCGTACCGGGCGGCCGCCCCCGCGGCCGCGCCCCCGAATGCTGCGCGCGGCGGCCCGGCCCGTCAAGCGCCCCGGCTCACCGCGCGGACTCGGACTCCACGCCGGACCACATCAGCACCACGCCGCACCCCTGGTTCGCGCCCGCGAACCGGGCCGGGATCTCGGTGGAGTTGGTGTACACCTCGATGGCGACGATCCCCCGGGTGGTGATCCGGTCGATGTCGTTGCCGCTCTCCACGCTGGAGCCCGCCACGCGCACCCCGTCCAGGAACACCGGCATCATGCACTGCTCCGTGCCGCGCTGGCCCTCGCGCATGCTGATCCCGCCGCTGGTGCCGCCCCGGCTGGGGACCAGGCGCGCCTCCGCCGGCGGGCGGGCGCACTGCATGCCGCAGTTGGGCGGCGGAGGCGGGGTGTAGCGGATCACGCGGACGCCCGGGATCATGCGCATCATGTTGGAGAGCGGAGAGCCCTGCCGGATCTGGTCCCCCGTGAGGAAGTGGCCGTTCGCGGACTTCTGCCGCTCGTAGAAGCCGGTGGAGGCGAGGGCGCGGTTCTCCGCGCGCGCCTCCACCCGCAGCGGGTCCAGGGTGTAGGGGGTGGTCACCAGCGCCGCCAGGCGCATCCCCTCGCCCAGGCGCAGCTCCAGGTCGGCGCCCGCGTCCACGGCCACCTCGGCGGTGCGGGTGCCGTGCCGGGGGTGCGCCACGCTCACGCTGCGCGTCCCCGCCGCCACCCCGCGCAGGGTGAAGCGCCCCTGGGCATCGGTGGTGGCCCGGCCGCCGCCCGCCAGCTCCACCGTGGCGCCGGCCAGCGGGCGCCCCTCCGGCCCGCCCAGCACGCGCCCGGACACCGTGCCCCGGGCGCCCGCGGACCGCCCCGGAGCCGCCGCCAGGGCGCCCGCCGGCCCCACGGTGAAGTCCTGGAGCACGGGCTCGCCCTCCAGCCGCAGCGTGGTCCGCACGACGGCGCCGGGCGCCTCCACCCGCACCGCCAGCGGGGCAAGGGCAGGCGCGCCGCAGAAGCGGTACACCCCGCGCGCGTCGGTGCGGGCCTGCAGCTCGCGCCCGCCCCCGGAGAGCGTCACCCGCGCCCCGGCCAGCGGCGCGGCGCCCTCGCCGCGCACGGTCCCCACCAGGATCCCGGCGCCGGCCGCGGCGGCCGGCTCGGCGGAGCAGGCGGCGGCCAGCAGGCGCGCCGGCGGCGGCACCGCCAGGTCGCGCCGGGTGACGGCCCCGGGGGTCAGCGTCACCTCCACCGGCGGCGGCGCCCAGCCCAGCGAGTCCAGGCGCTCGTCCAGGAAGCTGACCGTGTAGCGCCCCTCGGGGAGGTCGGCCAGCTCGAAGCGCCCGGCCGAGTCGGCCCGCGTGGAGTACTCCGTGCCGGTCAGCCACACCCGGCCCCCGGCCAGCGGCGCCCGGCGGGTGCTGTCGTACACCGTCCCCGCCAGGCGCGCCCCCAGCGCCGCCATCACCGGCGCCCCGTCGCGCCGCGCCACCTGCACCACCTCCCCGCCCGTCTCCCGCACCCCCAGCAGCGTCCACTGGTCCTGCTCGCGCGACTCGGTCCCGGGCATCGGCTGCGCCACCGCCACCTTCTGCACCCCCATCATGGGCATGCGGATCCGCCAGCGGCTCACGATCCACCCGCCGGCGGGGAGCCTGCGGAACTCCAGCTCGCCGCCGGCGTTCTCGGCCGCGCGGCGGCTCTCCAGCCCGGTGTAGCGGTATTCCACGCGGCGCAGGTCGCTGCTGGCCCGGTCCACCCAGAGCACCCCCTCGATGTCGGGCACCCCACGCCCGCGGACGGGCTCGAAGGCCAGCCCGATCAGCCCCTCCCCGCCCGCGGGCGGCTCCTGCAGGCGGAAGCAGTGGTGCTCCAGGAACTCGTCCGAGAGGAGCGCCCCGGCGTCGGGCGCGTGGAAGACCAGGGAGTCGCCGTCCTCCTGCACGTATCCCCCGTCCGCCAGCCGGTCCAGCGCCGCCGCCCGGAAGGGGCTCCCGGTCATCCCCGGGGTCGTGGCGGTCCGCTCCCGCTGCACGGTGCCGCGGCGCGGCTCCGTGTCGCGCTCGAAGACCCGCGCCGTGTAGCGGTACAGCCCCGCGCGCACCGCGCTGTCCGCCCCCTCCAGCGCCCGGCGCGCGGCGGTCCACACCTGGTGCACCGGCTCGCCGGCGGGCGGCATGGTGCGGCAGCGGGCGCCGCCCCCGCCGCGCACCACGATCCCCTCCAGCGAGCTCCCCTGGGGCGCGGCCTCCAGCCGGAAGTCCACCGTCCGGCCGTCGGCGAGGCGCAGCGCGGGCGACACGGCCCGCGCGAAGCCGATGCGCTCGGCGGACAGGGTGTAGCTCCCGGCCGCCGGGGCGCGCAGCAGGAAGCCGCCGCCGGCGTCGGTGTTCGCCGAGGCCACCACCCTGCCGGCCGCGTCGCGGAGCTGCACGTGGGCCCCGGGGACGGGCTCGCCGGTGCCGACGGCGCGGAGGCTGCCGCGCACCGCCTGGGGGGCGAGCGCTGCGGGGGCGCCCAGGAGCAGGGCCAGGAGGAGGAGACGGCGACGCATGACGGGACCCTCCGTGCAGGGGGAAGGGCGGGGCATGCACACACATTAGGCCCTAACGCGCAGACGGACAACCAGACCTGCGAGATGCGCCAATCGCTGCCGCCCCGCCGCCTGCACGGGGCGGCGGGGGCGGCCCCGCTGGTGGCGCGGGAAACTCTTGCCTACTTTTCCGCGCCCGCGACACGCCGCCCCATCCCACCGAGCATGACCGACCACGCACCGCCCCCCGACCGCGCCGCCCTGCTGGACCGGATCGCCCGCCTGGAGCGGGCCGGCCGCCCCCTGGACCCCGGCGCCGGCAGCCGCAGGCGGCTCCGCGACGCCGTGGTCGCCTCGTCCGAGCGCTTCCTGCGCGGCATCGACTCGCTCCCCGGCTACCGCGAGACGGAGGACCGGGGGATCGCCCTGCTGGACACGCCGGTCCCGGAGCACGGCGTGCCGCTGGACCACGCCATCCGGCTGCTGGAGGACGCGGTGACGCGCCCGGGGGGCAACCCCGCCTCGCCGGGGCACCTGGCCTACATCCCCGGCGGCGGGCTGTACCACTCGGCGCTGGCCGACTACCTGGCCGCGGTCACCAACAAGTACGCGGGGATCTTCTTCACCGGCCCCGGCCCGGTGCGGATGGAGAACCTGCTGATCCGCTGGACCGCCGACCTGGTGGGGTACCCGGCCGGCGCGGGCGGCAACATCGCCTCGGGGGGGAGCATCGCCAACCTGGCGGCGATCACCACCGCCCGCGACGCGCACGAGCTGAAGGGCGCCGACTACGCCCGGGCCGTGGTGTACCTGACCACGCAGGCGCACCACGCCATCGACAAGGCGCTGCGCATCGCGGGGATGGCGGAGGTGCAGGTGAGGTACGTGGAGATCGACGGGCGCTTCCGCATGCGCCCCGACGCCCTGGAGCGGACGATCGCGGAGGACCGGGCCGCCGGGCTGCGCCCCTGGATGGTGATCGCCGCGGCCGGCGCCACCGACACCGGCGCGGTGGACCCGCTGGACGCGATCGCCGACGTGGCGGAGCGGGCGGGGTGCTGGTTCCACGTGGACGCGGCGTACGGCGGCTTCTTCCTGCTCACCGAGCACGGCCGCGGCATCCTGCGCGGCATCGAGCGGTCGGACTCGGTGGTGCTGGACCCGCACAAGAGCCTGTTCCTCCCCTGGGGCGCCGGGATCGTGCTGGTGCGCGACGTCCGCCCGATGGCCGCGACCCACGGCTACCAGGGCCACTACATGCAGGACGCCCTGCGCGAGCCGGGCGAGATCTCCCCCGCCGACGTGTCCGCGGAGCTGAGCAAGCCGTTCCGCGCGCTGCGCATGTGGCTGCCGCTGGTGCTGCTGGGGGTGGCGCCCTTCCGCGCGGCGCTGGAGGAGAAGCTGCTGCTGGCCCGCTACTTCCGCGAGGAGGCGCGGGCGATGGGCTTCGAGGTGGGGCCGGAGCCGGACCTTTCCGCGGTGGTGTTCCGCTGGGCGCCGCCGGGGGTGGACGTGGCGGAGGCGAACCGGCTGAACCAGGCGCTGGTGGACGCGGTGCGGCGCGACGGGCGGGTGTTC
Source organism: Longimicrobiaceae bacterium (assembly GCA_036389055.1). GTDB lineage: Bacteria > Gemmatimonadota > Gemmatimonadetes > Longimicrobiales > Longimicrobiaceae > JAFAYN01. The sequence continues at coordinate 10,795 of DASVQR010000184.1, forward strand.
CTGTCCTCCACCCTGCTGGACGGGCGGTTCACGCTGCGGATGGTGGCGCTGTCCTTTCGCACCCACCGCCGCACCATCGACCTCTGTCTTTGCATCCTGCGCGAGAAGCTGGACGAGCTGAACGGACTGTAACGGCGGGGTTGGGCGTGCCCCTCGCTGTCGCTCGGGTCGGGCTGCGCGCTGCGTAGGCGAGCAAACAACGCTCGCCAACGCAGCCGAGCCCCGCCAAACTGCCGGCGGGTCTCGGCCCTCCGGGCGCGCATCCCTCACGCGGCTCCCGGCATTCCTGGAGACCGGTACGACTGCGGCCGGCGGCGGAATCATCCGCCGCCGGCCGCTTCGCGTCCCGAGCGTAGCACGGGAGCCGTGCCGTTCTCCCCCTCTCCCGCTTGCGGGGGAGGGGGCCGGGGGGAGGGGGCCTGCCGTCGCGTGAGGGATGTCGGCCCGAAGGGGCGAGACCGCGCGGCTGTTTGCGCGGGCTCGACTCCGTTACGCACAGTTTTATCGTGCGTTACGGAGCCGCAGCCCGACCCCGGCGCCCCGCCGGGGGCACGCCCGAACCCGCCGTCAATCTTTGCTTAACGACTCCCCGCCCGCTGCGCCGCCAGACGAAGCGCCTCGTACGCATTGACTACGCCGCCGGTCACGGACAGCTCGGAGAACGCCACCTGCCCGGCCTCCTCGCCCGGCTTCACCACCCGCTGATTGGGGAACCGGGTCGCCGACTCCAGGATGACGGCGCGCACCTGCTCGGCGCTAAGGCCGGGATAGTACGACATGATCAGCGCCGCCAGCCCGGACACCACCGGGGCCGCCATGCTGGTGCCCTGGTTGCGCTCGTAGCCGTTGCCCGGCACGGTGGAAAGGATGCTCACGCCGGGCGCGAACACGTCCACCCGGGTGCGGCTGTAGTTGGAGAACGAAGCCGCCAGCGAGTCCGCCGTGTACGACGACGCGCCCACCTCGATCCACAGCTTCGGCTGGCCGCCCGCCTGGTACGTGCGCACCGGGAAGCTGGGCTCGGTGTCCAGGTTGGAGGCGTCGTTGCCGGCGGCGTGCACCAGCAGCACCCCCTTGCTGTCGGCGTACCTCACCGCCTCGTCCACCACCGTCTTCTGCGGCGAGAACGCCTTGCCGAAGCTCATGTTGATGACGCGCGCGCCGTTGTCCACCGCGTAGCGGATGGCGTTGGCCACGTCCTTGTCGCGCTCGTCGCCGTCGGGCACCACGCGGATGGGCATGATGCGCACCGCCGGGGCGATGCCGTCCACGCCCACGCCGTTGCCGCGCTCGGCGCCCACGATCCCGGCCACGTGCGTGCCGTGGGAGGCGTCCGGCCCCTCCACGTCGTTGTTGCCGTAGCCGCGCTCGTTCAGGTTGGCGGGGTTGTCGCCCACCACGGTGCGGGGGTTGAAGTCGGGGTTGAGCCCGTTGCGGAGCCGCCCCTGGAGCCGCTCCACCTCCTCGTCCACCTGCCTGGGGGTGATCCCCGCGGCGGCCAGCTGGAGGTACGCCTGCTGGGCCTGCATCACCTCCATCCTCACCGGCCGCAGCGCGCTGACGTTCTGCACGGTGAGCGAGTCGGAGCCCACCTCGCGCCGCAGCACCCCCAGGAACTGGTCCAGCGCGGTCTTGATCCCGCCCACCTGCTGGAGCTGCTCCCGCGTCTCGGCCACCGTGTTCTCGAACTCCTTCTTGACCTCCTGGAAGCGCTGGTAGTCGGCGCGGCCGGCGGCGGAAAGGGTGTCCGGGCGGGCCCCCTCGTAGCGGCGCAGCGAGGCGTACACGCGGGTCACCTCGTAGGTGTCCTGGTGCACGTTGGCGCCGCCCCTGCCGCCGATGAAGTTCCAGCCGTGCACGTCGTCCACGTAGCCGTTGCGGTCGTCGTCCACGCCGTTGCCGGGGACCTCGTCCTCGTTGGTCCAGATGACGCCGTCCAGGTCCTCGTGCTCGATGTCCACCCCGGTGTCCACGATGGCGACGACCACGGGCTGCCGCGGCTGCTTTCCGGCCAGCAGCTCGCGGTAGGCGCGCTCGGCGGCGGTCCCCGGGAAGCGGCCGCCCGCCCCGTCCTGGAACCACCAGTTCGCGGGCGGGAGCCCCAGCACGTCGTCGGGGCTCGCGGGGGCGGGGGCCGGGCGCGCGGGCTGCTGCTGCGCGGCGGCCGGCCCGGCCAGGACGGCGGCGCCCAGGGCGAGCGCGGCCAGGCCGGGGAGACGGAAGTTCCTCATCGCCAGTGTTCCTCCGGATCGGGAAAGTGGGCGGGCGGCCCCCGCCTCCGGCGCGGCCGCACCTCGGCAACCATGTACCGCGAAAGCCGCCGGAGGGTCCCGCAAGAAGCGTCGCAGCCCCGCCGGGCGCGTCTCAGCGGCAGCTCCTGCCGCCGGGAGCGGCGGCGGCACGGCTGTCCGGCGTGGAGCGCCGCGCCCGGAGCACGAAGAGCAGGGTGTAGTAGACGCGACCCCGCCCGTCGTCCGCCATCCCCACGCCGGCCAGGTCGAAGCACCCCTCGATCAATTCCAGGTGGGCCGGGCTCTCCAGCCACCCGGTCACCGCGTACCAGGCGGAGAGCGGCGACGCGGGCTGCCGGGAGTACAGGTTCTCGCCCACCTCCAGGAACGGCACCCGCTCGCCCACGTGGCGGGCCCGCCGGTCCAGCCCGTCGTGGCTGAAGGTGCGCTCGCCGCGCGCCGCGGCCTCGCTGTGCTCGCGCGCCACCCGCGTGAGGTGGTCGTCGCGGCGAAGGTGGTTGAGCGCCAGCCCCTGCCGGTACGAGTTCACCAGCGCCAGCACCTGCCGCTCGGCGCGATCGCGCACCTCCTCCGGGGTGGGGGCGCGCGCCGGCAGCGGGGGCGCGGCGCACGCGGCGAGGACCAGCGCGAGCAGGACGGCGGGGAGGTGGCGGAGGCGCATGGGGGGCGTCGGAGCGGGTGCGGGGAGCGCGGGTCGCGCGAGGAAACGTAAGGCGCCGGCGGCCGGCTTCCAACCTCCGGGCCCCACGCCCCGTCCAACGCCGTGCACGACGCCGACGCACCCCTATCACCCGGAGCCCCACCCATGCGCCCGTTCCCGTCCGCCGCCCCCGTCCTCGCCGCGCTCCTCGGCGCCCTCGCGCCCGCGCCCTCGGCGGCCGCACAGGAGCCCGTCTCCCTGCAGTGGAGCATCGACCGCACCCCGGACCGCGGCCGCGAGCCGGGGATGGTGGACTTCTCCACCACGTACCGCGGCCCGGGCGGCGGCCGGAGCATGACCGGCCGCAGCGTCCCCCTGCGCGAGCTGGAGGGGCTCACCGCGGCGCAGCTCGCTTCCGCGGCGGGGACGCAGGTCCGCTTCCGGCTGCGGCGCGACGCGGGCGTCTTCGCCTGCGAGGGGTGGACGCGGGGGGAGCGGGGCTCCGGGCACTGCGACTTCGCGCCGGACGCCGCCTTCGCGGCGCAGCTCGCCCGGCGGGACGTGGGGCGGCCCACGGCGGAGCAGCAGTTCTCGCTGGCGCTGCACGACGTGGGGCTGGACTACCTGGACGAGCTGGGCCGGCAGCGCTACGCCCGCCCCACGGTGGACGGGCTGGTGCGGGCCGGCCAGCACGGCGCCGGGCTGGACTTCCTGCGGGGGATGGGCGGGATGGGGTACCGGGTGGGCACGCTGGACGCGCTGGTGCGCATGCGGGACCACGGCGTCACCCCGCGCTACGTGCGCGAGCTGGCGGAGGTGGGGATCCGCGAGCGCTCCGCCGAGGAGCTGGTGCGGCTGCGCGACCACGGCGTCAGCGCGGAGTTCGCGCGGGAGATGGCCGCGCGGGGATACCGCGGGCTGGAGGCGGAGGAGCTGGTGCGCCTGCGCGACCACGGGGTGAGCGCCGGCTTCGTGCGGGAGATGGAGGCGCTGGGCTACCGCGGCCTGGACGCGGACGAGCTGGTGCGGTTGCGGGACCACGGGGTGAGCGCCGGTTTCGCGCGGGAGATGCGGGAGCTGGGCTACGACCGCCTGTCCACGGCGCAGCTGGTGCGGCTGCGTGACCACGGCGTCACCCCGGACTTCGTGCGGCGGGCCAACGCCCGCGCCGGCGCGCGCCGCCCGGTGGAGGAGCTGGTGCGGCTGCGGGATCACGGCGGGCGCTGAGCGGCGCGGGCTACCCGCGGACGTAGGGGGCCAGCAGCCGGTCCCACCCCCGCACCAGCGCCTGGTACTCGCCGGGGCAGCGCTCGGCGCGCTCCGGCGGGAGGGTGCCGCGCTCCAGGAAGCGGGCGTGCGCCGCCGGGTCGCGCCCGTACACCCAGCACGCCACGTTGTAGAAGCGCTGCACGCCCAGCGAGTGCTCGTCGGCGAAGGCCATGTCGTCGAACTCCTCGTCGAAGCGGCCCAGCGCCACCGCCCCGTCCATCGCCGTCCGCTCGCCGTCCGCGGTGCCGTCCACCAGCACGTAGGCGGCGAACTGGTCCGCCGAGTCCTCCTCGCGCCCCAGCGCGGGGAGGTCCAGCACGTCGATCAGCGCGTGCCCAAGCTCGTGGTACAGGAGGAACTCGGCCGCGCCCAGGATCGCCCGCTCCCGCTCCTCCGGCGTGGCCCGGTCGCCGTACACCTGCCCCAGCGCGTCCAGCAGCTCCCAGCACATCACCACCCGCCGGGTGGGCCCGTCGTAGTAGGCGTTGGCCTCGCCGCACCCCGCGAACGACAGGGTGACGGGGGTGGGGAGCGCCAGCCAGCCGTTGAGGTCGGCGGCGGTGCCCTCCAGCAGGCGGGTGTCGCGGGCGAAGCGCTCCCACTGCGCCAGCCGGCCGTCGCGCGGCGGCGCGTACGCCACCCGGAACGAGCCCGTGCCCGCCGGCGCCGGGGGCGGCGCGGCTTTCGGGACGGTGGGCGGGGGCGCCGACTCCGCCACGGGCGGGGGCTCCGGCGGCGCGGCGTCCCGCGGCTCGCACCCGCCCAGGCAGCAGAGCAGCGCCAGGGCGAGCGGCAGGGCGCGAGGCAGCGCGCTCACTTCCGCTTCCGCCTGGCTCGCGCGACGGCGAGCGACTTCTCCATCCAGGGGCGCAGCTGGTCCGGGTCCTCCAGCAGCTCGCCGGGGAGCTCGTGGTACCCCATGGGCGTGTAGCCCTCGCCGAAGGGCTGGAAGCGCTTCATCCCGGCGGCCTCGTAGTCGCCGCGGTTGCTGTCGTCGGTCTTGAGGTACACCTGGTCGTCGTCCAGCACGGCGAAGAACAGCCCCTCCGAGTAGACGCCGACGCCCCCGAACATGGACCGCGAGGTCACGGGGGCCACCCGCCCCATCTGCTCCAGCACGTACGCGCGGAACTCTGCGCTCACCGCCATCCGTCGCTCCCTCCGTTCAGATCCCCAGGAACCGGCTCGCCCGTCCCGCATCCAGCACGTCGCCCTGCGCGTCCACGATCAGCGGCAGCCGCCGCCCCTCCACCCGCACCGTGTCCCAGGCGGCGCTCACCGACACGCCGCCGTAGTCCGCGCGTCCCGGGTGGAACTCGCTCCCGCGCACCCGCTCGGCCGGCACCCGCAGCGTGGAGGTGCCCAGGAAGCCGACCCGCGACACGTGCAGCGTCCCGCCCTCCTCGTCCACCGCCACGCGGGCCGCGTAGCAGCGCGCGTACACCAGCATCCCCGCCAGGAAGGCCAGCCCGACGGACGCGACCCCGATCCCCCACGCCAGGCGGACCGGGAGCGGCGCCAGCACGCCGCCCGCCTCGGGAGCGAGCCCGAAGGTGCGCGCCAGTCCGACGCCCGCCCACGTGCTCCCCGCGGCGCAGGCCAGCGAGAACCAGAGCAGGGCGCGTACCTTGACGGCCTGCGAGCCCGCGTCGTAGATGGGGGTCACGCAGCCTCCGGGGACGGGTGAACGGTCCGGACACGGTCCCCTGCAAGGCGCATCCCCGCGGCGGTGATCCGGATGAAGCTCATGCGAGAGAGGTGGTCAGGGCTCAGGAACCTCCAGATCACGGCAGATCTTCCGGGCAAGTAGATCGTTGATCTCGCGGTGCCGGGGCACGGCCGTGACCTTGCCTGCCCGCCGGTTCACGTAGACGCTGTGTGCGCCTCCCTCGCGAAGCAGCTCGCAGCCATGTGCTTCCAGGAGGCGGACCAGGTCCCGGCGCTTCACGCGGCCTGGATGCGGATGGGCTCGCGGATCACTTCCTTCCCCTCGAGCGCCTCTTCGCTCAGCGTGCGGTTCGCTTCGAGCACGAGGGCGATCGCTTCCTGCAGGTTCTCCCTCGCCTCTTCCAGCGTGGCGCCCTGGGTGTTCGCTCCAGGCAGCTCTTCCACGAACGCGATGTACCCGCTGGGAACCTTCTGGAACACCGCGGTGAGCTGGATCTGCATATCGGTTCCTCGAAAGTTGGTGCCCGGGAGGATGACCAAGCGGCGGCCCCGAAGGAGAGAGCATCCGCAGCTTGAAGCTGATGCAATGGCGCCCCGCGACGCAAGCCGAGCAGGAAGGGCGCCGACACGGCGTCGTTCCCCCGCGGACAGGGATACCCGCCGTGTGGCCGTCTGCACCACGGCGACGAGGTGGCAGCGGCCCGGCTGGCGGCCCGGCACCTCGCGGACCGTACCTGGGGAACGACGTCCCCGCGGCCGGCCAGGATCTCCGCGCGGCACCAGATGCGATGCCGGAGGAGCGGCCGCGCCCCCTCACCTCGGCCGGATGCGGTACACCCCTCCGTGGGCCGCCACGTGGACCGGCTCCAAGGCCAGCTCTGCAAGCAGCTCCTCTTGCCGGTAGAGATGGCTGCCGTACGGGGCATCCTCGAACCAGACGAGGTATGCGGGCTCCGGGTGCGTGCGGACCCGCAGGGCGAAGGCGCGCAGGCTCTCCGGATCCACCACCTCGCTGAAGCCCACGTACTTGGAGGGGCTCGGGGCCGCGCGGATCCCTCCGAACAGGCTCAGCGCCTCCGGCGCGTTCGAGTAGATCCGTCCCGGCGGGGGGGTTCGCACGACGGCCGCGACCAGGTCGGAGCCCACCCACTCGTCCGTGGCGTAACCTCCCGCGCCGCGCCGGACCATCTCCCGGCCCTCCACGTACAGCACCGCCAGCGAGGCCGCGATCAGGGCGGCGACACCCCCCTCCACCGCGATGCCGACCACCCTCCTCGCCCGCGGCGCATGCAGGCCGCCGGCAAGACGCTCCGGGGACCCCGACACGAGGAGGACCATCGGAACGTACAGGGGCGCGAGGAGCCGGTAGTCGACGGGATTCGACGCTCCCTGGGAGGCGAGAAGGAGCGTGCCCCCCAGGCAGAAGGTGGCGAAGAGCCCCGCGAGGGCGAGCGGCCGGACGTCGGCGCCCCCCCGCTGCCGGGCGATGCACACCCAGGCGGCGGCGAGGAGGAGCGCAATCCCGGCGCTCACCACCCCGACTCCCGGCGAAACGAACAGGGGCGGCCGGGCTCCGGTGAGCAGTGACCAGGTGCGGTCCCCCGTCAGCGTGGAGCTCACGAGATAGTTCCGCCACAGCCAGGCGGCGAGCGGGAGGGAGGAGAACGCGGCGAACCCCGCCGCGCGCACGGCGCGCCGCGCGGGCCCGCCGCGCCCCCAGAGGAGGAAGGCCGCCACGCCCGCGGCGATCACCGCCACCCCGATGTACCGGGTCAGCACCGCCCCCGCGGAACAGAGGATCGCGGCGAGGAACGCGGTACGCTCCTCCCGCTCGAGCGTCCGCCGCAGCGCCATGAGGGCGAGGAGCACGAGCAGGATGAACACCGGCTCCGTCCACGCCATGGTCGAAACCCGGACCAGGACGGGCGAGACGAGCACGGCGCCTGCCCCGAGGAAGACCAGGCGGGGAGAACGGGTCGACCGGCGCAGCCAGAGCCCGGCACAGAGAACCACCAGCCCGAAGGCGACGGCGTTGATGGCCCGGAGCGCCTCGCCCGGAGCGAAGCCGAGCGGGAGCGCGAGGGCCACCAGGGAGGGGAGGAGCGGGGGCCAGAGGAGGAAGGGTGTGCCGTCGTACGCCAGGTACCCCCTGCCGGCGGCGACGCTTTCCGCCGCGCTGAGGAAGCTCACGGAATCCGGCCCGATCCCCGGCCCGTGCTTCCAGGTGAGCGCCATCACCCCCAGCGCACCCACCCCTCCCAGGACCACCAGCGGGGCTGGTCGTGCCGCCGGCGCGTCCGCAACGTCGGAATTCCTGTCGAAGAGGGCGATCCCGCGGGTGAGTGGAGTCTCAGCGGAGGAGGACGGTGTGGACGAACTTGACGATCTCTTCATTGTACCTGAGGAGTCCCTGCTCGTGTTGCCACCAGTTCGTCTCGTCGAACCGCTCGTCCGGCGCGGCGACCATCCGGACGTCGACGGGGAAGTCGCCCAGGACCCGGCCGAACGTCCACTGCGCCCTCCGCGTGTGGAACATGGAGGTGACCACCAGCACGCGCTTCGCGGGGTGCTCCTTGAGGTAGGCCAGCAGGACCTCGCCCTCGTCGTGGGTGCTCGTCACGCCGCCCGGCACCGGGATCACCGTGATGGCGGAGTCCGGAACGCCCAGCCGCCGCATCACCTCCACCGAGACGGCGGTCCCGTTCGGCGCCAGTCCCATGGCCTCCGCCCGCCGGGGCTCCTCCCGCGCGACGACGATCCGCGGAGCGAGCCCCTGCGCGTACAGCTGTGCCGCGTGGAAGGGGCGCGTGTGCTCGTCCCCGTTCAGGAGGTAGATGAAGTCTCCGGCGACGGCCGGCTCGTCCACCACGAACCACTTCCCGATGGCGATCAGGATGGGGCCACGGAAGACGTAGGCAGCGCCCGTGGCCAGCACAAAGGCCGACACGACCGCCAGAAGGGCGCGCCCGAGGCTCGCTCGCGACGAAGAAATTGGGCTTTCATTCACGCCAGGAGTGTAAGCGCGTTCCCGCGGGAAGGAAAGTCCCGGGCCACCGGGCGACGCGGGCGGGAGCGGGCGGGTGGACTCGGCCGAAGTGGAAGCAAGCTTGAGCGATAGACGCACGACGAATACCTTTCGGCTCATCGCGTGTTTCCCCCGCACTCCCCTCCCGCCATGAACGAGCCCCGCCCCGCCGACCTGGAAGCGCGCATGTCGCGCCTGGAAGACGCGGTCGACCAGCTCCAGCAGGCCGTCCGCCGCATCGAGGTGGCCGTGGCCCCCGCCGCCTCGCCTCCCGTCGCCGCCGTCGCCACCGCGGAGCCCGCGCCGCTCGCCACTGCCGCGGCCGAGGCCCGGCCGCTCCCCCTGTCGGAGCCGGTGCCGCCCGCCGCCGCCGCGGCGGGCGCTCCCGCGTCCGGCGAGGACGCGGGCGGGCCGCTGGCCTGGCTCCCGGGGGTGCAGCCGGTGCTGAACGGCGAGTTCTGGCTGAGCAAGGTGGGGATCGGGCTGCTCCTGCTGGGGGTGGCCTTCCTGTTCAAGTACTCCATCGAGCAGGGGTGGATCACCCCCGTGGTGCGCCTGGCCGCCGGCGCGGCCGTGGGGACCGCGCTCACCGCGTGGGGGCTGCGCATCCACGGTGAACAGCGGAGCTTGAGCCGCGTGCTCCTGGGGGGCGGCATCGCCGCCTTCTACATGGTGGGCTTCGCGGCGTCGCAATTGTACGGGCTGCTCCCCAACTCGGCGGCGCTGGTCTACATGGCCGCCGTCACCTCCGCCGCCTTCCTGCTCTCGCTGCGCGAGGACGAGCCGGTGCTCACCATCGTGGGGACGCTGGGCGGCGTGGGCACGCCCTTCCTGCTGTACCCGCGCACCGGCAGCCTGGGGTGGCTTGCCGCCTACGTGGCGTTCATCGCCCTGTGGAACGGCGTCGTGTACGCCCGCCGCCGCTGGGACAGCGCGCTGCTGACCGCCGGCATCGGGTCGTGGACTGCGCTGGTGAGCGGGCTGGTGGTGAGCGAGCGCGCCGGGCCGCCCCCCCTGGACGCGCGCTGGGCGCTGCAGGGCGCGCTGGTGCTGGTGTGGGCGGTGCTGGGGGTGCTCCCCGCGGCGCTGTACCTGCTGCGCGCCGCCCCCGGCGGCGCGGCGGACGACGGCGAGGCGGACGACCGCGAGATCCTGGCGCCCGCCGCGCTCGCCTTCGTGTCGCCGCTGGTGGCGGCGGTGTTCACCTCCGCGGTGTGGGAGCTGACGGCGCGGCAGTGGGGCGCGGGGACCGCCGTGCTGGGGCTCGCCTACCTGGCCGCCGCGCTGTGGGCGCGGGAGCGGCGCGGGGAGATGGCCGCCGTACTGGGGCTGGCGGGCGCCGTGCTGCTGACGGTCGGCACCGGGATCGGGGCGGAGGGCGAGGCGCGCATCGTCCTGCTGGCCGCGGAGGCGGCCGGGCTGCACCTGCTGTCGCGCCGCGGGCTGGGGCGGGGCTCCGCGGGGTGGGCGCACCTGGTGTTCGGCGTGCTGGGGATCGCCTTCCTGGCCCGCCTGGGCGGCTTCAACCCGCTCGCCGCCGTGTTCGCGCCGGACGGCGGCACCGCCGGCGAGGCGCTCCCCGCCGCGCGCCGCCTGGCCGACCTCGCCGTGGCCGGCGCGCTGCTGGCCGCCTCGCTGGGCGCGCGCGACCGCACGGGGCGCATCCTGCGCGCCGCGGCGCTGGCGGCGCTCTTCCTGTGGGGGTGGCGGGAGCTGGCCGTGCTTCCGCACGGCGTCGCCCTGGCGACCGTCGCCTGGGCACTGGGCGGCGTGGGGCTGCTCGCCCTCGCCGCCCGCGGCGAGGGCGAGGCCGCGCCCGTGGCGCACGCCGTGTTCGCCGTGCTCGCCGCGCTTCTGCTGCGCCACCTGGCCGAGGCCGACCCGCTGGCCGTGCTGGGCCGCGCCGCGGAGCGCCCGGGGGTGACGCCCGTCTTCAACGCGCGCGGACTGGCCGACCTGGCGGTGATCGCCTGCGCCTTCGCCGCGTCGCGGCTGCTCCCGGCGCGCGAGCGGCTGGTGTACTCGCTGGCCGTGCACGCGGCGGTGATGCAGTGGATCTGGCGGGAGTTCTCGGGGCTCCCGGGCGGGGAGGGGATCGTGTCGGCGCTGTGGGGCGTGTACGGCGTGGCGCTGCTGGTGGTGGCGACGCTGCGCGGCTGGGCCACGCTCCAGTCGGTCGCCAAGCTGACGCTGCTGTTCCTGGTCGCCAAGATGTTCCTGGTGGACCTGCGCGCGCTGGAAGCGCTCTGGCGGGTGCTGCTGTTCTCCGGGCTGGGCGGGCTGTTCCTGGTGCTCAGCTACTACGTGGGGCGGCGGAGGCAGCTGGAGGAGCGGCACGGGCACGGCTGAACGGGCCCCATGGCGGGTAGCGTACCCGCCCGTCGCCGCTCCCGATCCCAGGGACTCGCTGCTGCTTGACGTTCGGGTGGCGGAGCATTTACGTGGGAAGGAAAGGAGCGGATTCGGCTCACGTACGAGCCGGGACTCACGCCGCGAGCGAGTCACGAACGGAGCGACCCATGTCGGAATCCAGCGCACCAGCCCGGGCCGCGTCGACCTGTGGACGAGAGCATGCTCCGCACACCTCGCCGATGCTCGACGATCCCCGCCCGTTCTACGCGCGCGCCCGCCGTGAAGAGCCCGTGTTCTGGAGCGAATCCCTCGGCGTGTGGGTCGTGACCCGATACGCCGACGTCTGCGCCGTCGCGAAGGACGCGGCGAGGTTTTCGTCCGCCGATTCCTTCACCCCGCGGCCCAGGACCGTTCCTCCCCCGCCGGAGCTGCTCGCCGAGCTCGTGAAGGGCTTTCCGCCGCTCCCCAGCCTGGTGACCAGCGATCCGCCCGACCACACCCACACGCGGGCCCTCGTCACCCGGGCCCTCTCGCTCCGCCGGGTGTCCGCGTTCGAGCCGATCCTCCGCGAGATCGCGGAAGGGCTCGTGGACCGGTTCGCCGCGCACGGCCGGGTGGAGCTCGTGGAGGCGTTCGCCATCGCCCTGCCCCGGAACTTCATCATCGACCTGCTGGGACTGCCCCGGGAAGATCTCACGCAGCTCAATCGATGGGTCGACGACACCACCGAGATCTTCGTCATGCGGAAGCCGGCCGCGCAGCTCGTGGACCACGCGCGCGGCTTCGTGGCGTACCAGCACTACCTGGCCGCGGCCATCGAGGAGCGGCGTGCGAGACCCCGGGACGACGCCCTCACCGACATCGTCACCGGCGCGGATGCGCTGGACCGGCCGCTGGAGACGGCTGAGCTCGTCAACCTGCTCCTGCAGCTGATCTTCGCGGGCTACGAGACCACGGCCAGCCTGATCGCGGCCGCCGCCCTCGAGCTGGCGCGCGATCCGGAGCTCTTTGCCGCGGCGCGCAGCGACCCGGCCCTCATCCCGCCGATCGTCGAAGAGGTGCTCCGCACGGCCTCGCCGATCCACGCCATGTACCGCAGCGCGAACGAGGACGTGGAGCTGGGCGGAGTGCGGATCAGGAAGGGCGACCGCGTGCAGGTCACGTACGTCTCGGCGAACCACGACGAGCGCCGCTTCGAGGAGCCGCTCCGCTTCGACGTTCACCGCACCACGCCGCACGTGGCGTTCGGGCACGGGATCCATTTCTGCATCGGCGCTCCGCTCGCGCGGCTCGAGGGCCGCATCGCGCTGGAGGTGCTGACGCAGCGACTGCCGAACCTGCGCCTCGTCCCGGACCAGAAGCTCTCCTATTTCTCCAGCGACACCGCCCGGCGCCTGGAATCGCTCGAGCTCACCTGGGCCGCTCCGTAGCCGGTGGCGCGGCGGCTCGCAGCCCTACCTTCTCCCGCCCGGGGGTGGCTTTTCCTGTCGGGCGGGCCGTGACGCTTCACGCTGCGCGTAAACCGGACGAACCCCGTTCCCCGCCGTCCCCTCCAGCAGCGCCTCCAGACGGTCGATCAGCTCCGCCTGCGCGGCGTTGATCTTTGTACGCGCGGTCGCCGGGTCGAGCCAGGCGCAGCGGTCCACCTCGGGAAAGGTGATCCAGCGGCCGGAATTGCGCGGCCACTCGGTGCGCATGGTGTTGCTCCGCACCGCGTCCGGGTCGGCGTCGCCCTCCCAGGCCCAGGCGTGCACCGTCTTCCCCGCCTTCTGGCGGATGCTGCCCAGCGGGAGGAAGGGCTCCGCCGGCTCGATCCCCGTCTCCTCCCGGAACTCGCGCCGCGCGGCGTCCAGCGGCTCCTCGCCCTCCTCCACCAGCCCCTTGGGAAGGGTCCAGGCGCCCTCGTCGCGCCCGGCCCAGAAGGGGCCGCCGGGGTGGGCGAGGAACAGCTCCAGCCCCGCCGCCCCGCGCCGGAACAGGAGCAGCCCCGCGCTGACGTTTGGGCGCTTCGCAGCCGTCATGCGGCCTCGCCCGGGGCGGGGGCGCGGCGGCGGCCGCCCAGGACGGTGGCGGCGGCCATGTGGCCGGTGACGTTGGTGGCGGTGCGGAACATGTCGGGGAGGGTGTCCACGCCCAGGAGGATCCCGATCCCCTCCGCCGGGAGCCCCACGGCGAGGAGGATGGGGGCGATCACCAGCACGAAGCCGCCGGGGATGCCGGGGACGCTGAAGGGGAGGAGCACCGAGGCCGCGCCCACCGTGGCGAGCTGCGCCGCGGAAAGCTCCACGCCGTAGAGCCGCGCCACGAACAGCACGCCCACGGGAAAGGCGATCCCCGCCGCAAGCCGGAACAGCGACACGGCCAGCGGCAGGAAGAAGGAGGCGATCTCCGAGGGGAGCCGCAGCGCGCGGGCGCCCTCCACCATCACCGGGAGCGAGGCCAGCGACGAGCGCGACGAGAAGGCGACCGCCTGCGCCGGGGCCGCCGCCCGCGCGAACTCCCCCACCCCCACCCGCCCGCCCAGCGCCGCCAGCGGGTACAGGAGCGCCACCACCAGCGCGCAGAGCGCCGCCGTGACCCCCACGTACGCCGCCACCGCGCCCAGCGCCGAGGCCCCCAGCCGCACCGCCAGGGGGAGCGCCAGCGCGAACACCCCCAGCGGCGCCAGCGCCAGCACCCACCTCACCAGCACCAGCGTCACGTCCGCGACCGCCTCCGCGGCGCGCACCAGCCGCGCGCGGTTCTCCGGCGCGGCGCGCGTGGCCGCCGCCGCGAAGAGCAGCGTCCCCACGATCACCGGGAGCATCGCCCCGTCCGCCGCGGCCTTCGCCAGGTTGGCGGGGACCAGCCCCGTGAGCCACTCCACGAACCCCGGCGGCGCCGCGTCCGGCGGCGAGGCCGCCGCGCGCAGCGCCGCGGCCCCCGCCGGGTCCACCGGCGCCAGGGCCAGCCCCGCCGGGGCGAGCAGCAGCGCCAGCGCCGCCGTCCCCGCCAGCATCGCCACGAACAGCGCCCCCGCCCGCGCCCCCAGCCGCCCCACCCCTCCCCCGCCGCCCGCCACCCCCGCGAACAGCAGCGACGCCACCAGCGGCAGCACCGTCAGCTGGATCGCCCGCGTCCACACCGTCCCCACCGGCTCCACCCACATCGCCGCCTCCCGGAGCCCGGGACCGCCCGCCGCGGCGATCCACGCCCCGATCCCCAGCCCGGCCGCGAGGCCCAGCAGCACGCGCGAAGTGAACGACATAGGGAACAGGGAACAGGGAACAGGGGACAGGGGACAGGGAACAGGGGACAGCCTGCTTCATTCGGTTCACGCGTAGCGTGAAGCGCCACGGCGGACGGAGAACGAGGTACGGCGGGAGCCGTGCCGTCGCCGTTCCGTCGTACCCGCAAAAAGATGTGCGGGGGGAGACTCACGCGGCGGTTTGCGTGAGGCTCACCCCGGCGAGGGGAGACAGGCCGGCAGTTTGGCCTGGCTCCCGGAGCCCGCGGAGGAGACCGGACAGCAGTACCGTCCGGGCTCCGGAGCGGCCCGTCCACGACGCACCCAAAAAAGACTACAGCTCGACCTCCACCTGGTCCACGTAGCACCAGCGCCAGTCCTCTCCCGGCTCGAACGACTGCACGATCGGATGCTGGGTGGCGTGGAAGTGCTTGGTCGCGTGCCGGTTGGGCGACGAGTCGCAGCACCCCACGTGGCCGCACGTCTGGCACAGGCGCAGGTGCACCCACCAGCTCCCCGTCTTCAGGCACTCCTCGCACCCCTCGGGCGTCCGCGCCTGGACGTCCGGGTCGATCTGGTCCGTGTGCGTGCACTTCTTCATCCCGCCCTCCCCGTTGAAGTTGCCCTGTTCGGCGCCCGGCCGTCCACCAGCAGGAACGCGCTCGCGGCGCCGGCCGCGGCCAGCCCCGCCGCGAGCAGCGCCACCCGGCGGAAGCCGGCCACGAACGCCTCGTCCAGCGCGCGCTCCACCGCGGCCGCCCGCCGCGGGTCCAGCCCCGCGGGGACCGGGGCCGCCGCCAGCCGGTCCGCCCCCGCCAGCAGCTCGCGCCGCGCGGCCGGGGGAAGGTCCAGGGCGTCCAGCCGCTCGCGGAGCGCCGGGCGGAAGGCGCCGGCCATCACCACGCCCATCGCCGCCACGGACAGCAGCGCCGCCGTGCGGGAGACCGCGTTGTTGATCCCCGAGGCGGTCCCGGCGCGCCGCATCTCCACCGCCCCCATCACCGTGGTGGTGAGCGGCGCCACGGACAGCGTCATCCCCAGCGCCATCACCACGATGCCGGGGAAGAAGGTGGTCCAGTAGCTCCCGCCCACCCCGGGGAGCGCCAGCCCCGCGATCCCGGCCCCGGCCAGCAGCGGCCCCGCCACCAGCGGGAGGCGCGGCCCCCGGCGGTCCACCAGGGCACCCGCGCGGGGCGACAGCAGCACCATCAGCGCGGTGAAGGGCACCAGCGCCGCCCCCGCCTGCACCGGCGAGTACCCCTGCACCTGGATCAGGTTGAAGGGGAGAAAGAACAGCGTCGCCCCCAGCGCCGTGTACAGCAGCAGGGTGAGCAGGTTCGCCCCGGCGAAGGTGCGCGAGCGGAACAGCTCCGGCGGCACCATGGGCGCGCGCGAGCGCCGCTCCGTCCGGACGAAGGCGAGCGCCGCGGCCGCCCCCGCCGCCAGGAGCGCCAGCACGAGCGGGTCCCCGGGGCCGCGGGGGCCCGCCTCCGTCAGCCCCAGCGCGATCCCGCCCAGCGCCAGCGTCGCCAGCAGCGCGCCCGGCAGGTCCAGCGGCCCCGCCCGGGGGTCGCGGCTCTCCGGCACGCGCGGGAGCAGCAGGAGCACGGCGGCGGCCAGCGGCAGGTTCAGAAAGAAGATCCAGCGCCACGACAGGTGCTGCACCAGCAGCCCGCCCAGCACCGGCCCCACCCCGCCCGCCACCGCCGTCAGCGACGACCAGGTGCCGATGGCCCGCCCCCGCTCGTCCGCGCCGAAGGAGGCGCTGATCAGCGCCAGGCTCCCCGGCACCAGCAGCGCCCCGCCCAGGCCCTGCACCCCCCGCGCGAGCACCAGGTGCGCGGCGTCGGGGGCCAGCCCGCACCACGCCGAGGCCGCCGCGAACACCGCCACCCCCACGCCGAACACCCGCCTGCGCCCGAAGCGGTCGCCCAGCGAGCCGCCCACCAGCAGCAGCGCCGCCAGCATCAGGGCGTACGCCTCCACGATCCACTGCACCTGGGCCACGCACGCGCCCAGCTCCCGCTGCATCACCGGCAGCGCCACGTTCACCACGGTGCCGTCCACGAACGCCATGCTCGACCCCAGCACCGCGGCCGCCAGCGCCGTCCTGGCGTGCTTTTTCTGCCGGGGCGGGGGCTCCGGCGCCGACCGGATGCATCCCTCCGCGCACGGATCGCGCAGCATGGTGCTCATTGCGGGACGCCTCCGTTCTTGTTTTCCTCGGCTGTGGCGGGCCGCTCCGGAACCAGGCCAAACTGCCGGCCTGTTTCCTACGCGGGCTCCGCGAGCCTCCTCGGTCGGCACGATACTGCTGTGCCGACGCTGCGGGGTCTCGCTACGCCGGAGGGAGCCAGCCGAAACTGCCCGGCTGTCTCCCTCCGCAACGGATCATGGGGATACTGCGGAACGGCGACGGCTCGTGTCGGCAGGCCTCGGCGCGTCGTGGCAGGCCCCCTCCCCCCGGCCCCCTCCCCCGCAAGCGGGAGAGGGGGAGCACTACGACGGCGCCCCGCCCGGATTTCCGGGTGGGGGCGCCGTTCAGCGTACTCCGTACTGCCGTTCACTTTCGCACTCCCGCACTCCCGCATTTTCGCACTTCGTCCCTCAGTGCCCCTTCACCGCGTGCGGCAGGTACGGCGCCTCCAGGGCGGCGCGCTCCTCGTCGGTGAGAGTCAGGTCCAGCGCGCGGAGGGCGGCTTCCAGGTGGTGCGGCTTCGTGGCGCCGACGATGGGGGCGGCGACGCCGGGGCGGCCCAGCAGCCAGGCGAGGGCGGTCTCGGCGGGGGAGACGCCGCGGGCCTCGGCGACGCGCTGGTTGGCGGCCACCACGTCGCGGTCGCCGGGGGAGTCGTAGAGCTGGTCGGCGTAGGCGTCGGTGCCGGCGCGGGGGGTGGCGGTGCGGTCGCCCACGGCCTCCGCGCCGCGGGCCAGGAGCCCGCGCGCCAGGGGGGACCAGGGGATCACCCCCAGCCCCTCGGCCAGGCAGAGCGGGATCATCTCCCGCTCCTCCTCGCGGTAGACCAGGTTGTAGTGGTTCTGCATGGACACGAAGCGCGCCCACCCGTTCCGCTCCGACGCGGAGAGCGCCCGCGCCAGCTGCCACGCGTACCCGGAGCTCGCGCCGATGTAGCGCACCTTGCCCTGGCTCACCAGCAGGTCCAGCGCGGCCAGCGTCTCCTCGATGGGCGTGGCCGCGTCGAAGCGGTGGATCTGGTACAGGTCGATGGTCTCCACCCCCAGCCGCCGCAGGCTGGCCTCGCACGCCTGCACCACGTGCTTGCGCGAGAGCCCCTTCCGGTTGGGCCCCTCGCCCATGGGCCAGTACACCTTGCTGGCGAGCACCACCTCGTCCATGCGCGCGTACTCGCGCAACGCCCGCCCGGTGACCTCCTCGCTCGCCCCCAGCGAGTACATGTCCGCCGTGTCGAAGAAGTTGATCCCCGCCTCCACCGCCCGCCGGAAGAACGGCCGCGACTCCTCCTTGTCCAGCACCCACGGCCGCCACTTCGAGCTGCCGTAGCTCATGCACCCCAAGCAGATGCGCGAAACGGTGAGTCCGGTGCCGCCGAGCTGCGTGTATTGCATGAGAGTGCGAGAGTGCGGGAGTGCGAAAGTGGTCATCCGTGCACGCTTCACCGATCCGCCGCGGAGGGAGCGGGCTCGGCGAGCACGGCGTCCAGCTGCCCGAGCGCCGACTGCATCCCCTCCACCATCCCCATGTCCACCAGCGACTGCATCGCCTCGACGCTGGGGAACCGGGTCACGCCCGTGAAGCGGGAGCCGGTGGAGGTCGGCTCGAAGGTGAACACCATCCGCATCGTCGGCATGGTGTCGTTGGGGCTGCCGTCCTCGTGCGCGAAGCCGTCCTCGACCTCGAAGCTGCGGCCCGGCTCCACCGCCGTGAAGCTCCACCAGCCGTGCGACGTGGTGCCGTCCGGGCCGGTCATGTGGTACTGGGAGCGGCCGCCGGGGGCCATATCGTGGCGGGTGAAGGTGGCGGGCCAGCTCTCCGGCCCCCAGAACCTTTCCAGCTGGCGCGGGTCGGCCCACGCCTGCCACAGGCGCTCCACCGGCACCGGGTAGTCCCCGACCACGGTGAGGGAGAGGGTCTCGGCATCCGAGGTGACGGAGGTGATCGGCATGGCTCTACTCCGGGTCGTGGGGTGGGGTGAACAGCGAGTCCAGCTGGCCGAAGCGGGCCCGCCACAGCTCCTCCAGCCGGGCGAGCAGGTCGCGGGCCCGGGCGATGCGCTCCGGGTCGGCGCGCACGATGCGCTCGCGTCCCTGCGGGTGCTTGGTCACGAGCCCGGCGACCTCCAGCACGGCGACGTGCTTCTGGACGGCCGCGAAGGACATGTCGTACCGGGCCGCGAGCGCGGAGATCGACGTCGGCTCCCCGGCCAGGAGCCGGGCGATGATGTCCCGCCGCGTCGCGTCGGCCAGGGCGCGGAACACGCGGTCCAGCTCCGCGTCGCTGAGATCGTGATGTGCAACCATGTGGTTGTACGATAGGCCGTGGGGCGGCCGCGCGCAAGGGGTTCGTGGACGGCGGCCGCGGGTCGGGCACAGCGACGCCGCCTCGTGCCGCGGAAGCGGCCGTGCAACGAAAAGCCGCCCCCGCCCGGAGCGGGCGGAGGCGGCTCGGCCCGGTCGGCCGGGGGTCAGAGGGCGATGTCGGCCTCCACGTGGTGCGTCCCGGTGTCGGCGGTGGACATGCCGCGGTACGTGTCGGCCGGGGTGTCGCTCGCGGTCCACGCGCCGGCGGAGTCGCCGCCCTGCCACTGGCGCAGCCCGTAGCCGATGGCCGCCAGCGCCAGCCCGCTCGCCACCAGCCCGCCCAGCGACATCCCGCCCGCGTCCTGGTCGGCCATGGGGGCGTGCTCGGCGAACAATTCCAGCATCCCCTTGTTGAACTTGCGCAGGTCCTGCGGGCCGCGGCTGGACACCCAGTTGCGGTCGCGCACCAGGGCCTCGTCCGTCCACCCGCCGCCGGCGTTGCGGATGTCGTCCTTGATCCCGGGCCACGAGGTCAGGTGGCGGCCGCGCACCAGCCCGGCGGACACCAGCACCCAGGGGCCGTGGCAGATCACCGCGATCGGCTTGCCGGCCCGGTCGAAGCGGCGCACGAAGTCGAGCGCGCGCTCGCTCTGCCGCAGGAAGTCGGGGCTGAAGTGGCCGCCGGGGAGGAGCAGGGCGTCGTAGTCCTCCGGCTTTGCGCCCGAGACGACCCGGTCCACGTCGATCTTCTTCCCCGGGACCATTGCGTTCATGGCCTGGATGGAGCCGGGGCGCAGGGAGATCACCTCCACCTCGGCGCCGTGGTCCTCCAGCTTCTCGCGGGGGCCGGTCAATTCGATCTGCTCCACGCCGTCGGCCGCCAGCACGGCCACGCGGAGACCCGTCAGGTTCGGACTCGCCATCGCTTGTACCTCCTTGCGTTTCATCGGGTTGCGCCGGCCCGGGCGGTCCCGGGCCGGGGGCGGTGGACCGGTGCAAGGATCGTGCGATGCGGCAGGCGCTACACCTGGCCCCAGACGCGCTTGCCCAGCGCGGACAGGGCCAGTTCCACGGCCAGGTCGGCGCTGGCGTTGCCGCGGTCCAGGATGGGGTTCACCTCCACCAGGTCCAGCCCCGCCACCTGCCCGGTCTCGGCCAGCATCTCGGCGGCCAGGTGGGCCTCGCGGTAGGTGAGCCCGCCCGGCACCGGCGTGCCGACGCCCGGTGCGTACATGGGGTCCACCACGTCCAGGTCCAGGCTCACGTAGATGCCGCCGGTGCCGCGCACCGCGATGTCGATGGCCCGGCGCATCACCTCGCCGATCCCGTAGCGGTCCACCGCCTCCATGGAGTACACGGTCACCCCGGCCTCGCGCATCAGGTCGCGCTCCCCGGGGTCCAGGTCGCGCACGCCCACCACCGCCACGTTCTGCGGCGAGATCTTGGGTCCGGGCCCGCCCCACCCGCCCACGCTCACCAGCCGCTCGTCGCCGTAGCCGCACAGCGCGGCCAGCGGCATCCCGTGGATGTTGCCGGACGGCGTGGTGTCGGGCGTGTTGAAGTCGCCGTGTGCGTCCAGCCAGATCAGCCCCAGGCTGCGGTCGCGCGCCGCCCCCGCCACGCTCCCCAGCGCGATGGAGTGGTCGCCGCCCAGCACCACCCCCACCCTTCCCGCCGCCGTGCACGCCGCCACCTGGTCGGCCAGGCGCCGCTCCACGTCCAGGATGGCGTCCAGGTACCGCAGCCGCGGGTCGCCCACCTCGCAGGTCTCGCTGGGCGACACGCCGATGTTGCCGCGGTCCGCCACCGCGTGCCCCAGCTGCGCGGCCAGCCCCGCGTAGCGGATGGCGCTCGGCCCCATGTCCACGCCGCGCCGCCCCGACCCGTAGTCCATCTGCACGCCGATGATCTCGATCTCCATCCGCTCCTCGCTGAGCCCGTTTTCGGTTCCGACTGCTTTGACGACGCATTCGGGCGTGCCCCTCGCTGGCGCTCGGGTCGGGCTTCGCGCGCGGTAGGCCAGCAAACAACGCTGGCCAACCGCGGCGAGCCCCGACGATACTGCTGTCGGGTCTCGCCCCTCCGGGCGCGAATCCCTCACGCGGGCCACCTGCATTCCCGGCTTCCGCGTTGCGCCTCCGCAAACAACCGGCCCCCGCCGCGGACTCCGGGAGTCCGACGGTGGGGGCCGTGGTGACGCCGGGCTCCAGGTTGCCCGGCGGGCTCAACGCGCCGCGGTGGGGGCGGGGGCCGGTCGCAGCGTCCGCAGGTAGGCGTGGAGCGCCTGGAGCTCGGTGTCGCTCATCTGGCGGAAGTAGCGCGACGGCATCCACTCGCTCAGCTTCCGCCCCCCGGGCGCCACGCCGGTCCGCACCGTCCGCGCGAAGTCGGCGAAGAGCCAGGCGCCCGCGTGCGACAGCTCGGGCCCCGGGGGCGCGTCGGGCGCGGGATGCTGGCCGCCCTCCAGGCGCTCGCCGTGGCACTCCACGCACGCCGTGGAGGCCAGGTACGCGCCGTACGCCGGGGTGGGGCCGGGCGGGGGCGGGGGCGTGCGCGGCCGGCCGGTCTCGATCCCGCCGCGGAGCAGGCTGTCGCTCATGAACGCGAGCATGGCGTAGCCGGGGAGCCGCACCCGGGTCTGCGGCAGCTCGTGGTCCACCGGCGGCAGCGACTTGAGGTAGGCGATCAGCGCCGCCGCGTCCTCGTCGCCCAGGCGGTTGAAGAGCTGGTACGGCATGAAGGGGAGGATGGTCCGCCCGTCCGGCCGCAGGCCGTGGCGAACGGCGCGGTCCCAGTCCGCGTCGGTGTAGCGGCTCCCCACGCCGCCGCGGCCGGGGGTCAGGTTGGGCGCGACGACCAGGCCGGGCGGGATGTCCAGCCACTCCTTGCCGGAAAGGTCCTGGCCGTGGCACTCCTGGCACGCGTGAATCTGCATCACGTGCCGGCCGCGCTCCACCAGCGCCGGGCTCGCGGCGACCCGCGTGAGCAGGGTGGGGGGCGCCTCGTAGGTGCGCGCCAGCTTGGACCTGCCCACCGCGTACGCCACGCCCGCCGCAACCACGAGCAGCCCCACCAGCACCCCCACCCCGATCCCGATCCGCCTCAGCCACTTTCGCATTCGCGCATCCTCCGTCCGGGGGTCGCATCGGCCGACGACAGTCGTTCCCGACCGGCGCGGCGAACGCACTCCGCGGGCCGCGTTGCAGCCCCGTGTGAGGCGCCGGCGCAGCTTATTGCTCGGTTTCTACTTAGCCGCCTCTGGCGGGAGGGGTGCGGCTCGCGCGGGCGCCGAACTGGGGCGTCGCGGGGACAGCGGTGCGGAGGTCGAGTCCCAGCCGGGGGCCGAAGACGCCGACGGCGGGGTGGAGGTTGCACGACCCGGCCGGTCGGGGGTAGAGTTGTGGCCGCGCCGTCCGGCGCTCGTCGTGAACTCCTCGAGGGATCTGCTCGTGTTCAACACTTCTCTTGCCCGCCTCCGGGTGATCGGCCTGCTGGAAGGCCTCTCGTTCCTCGTTCTCCTCGGCATCGCGATGCCGCTCAAGTACCTCGCGGGGATGCCGGAGATGGTGCGCGTCGTCGGCATGGCGCACGGCATCCTGTTCATGCTCTTCTTCCTGGCCGTGGTGCAGGTTGCCGTGGAGCGCCGCTGGCCGCTCACGCGCGTCGTCCTCGCGCTCGCCGCGTCGGTCCTCCCGTTCGGCCCGTTCGTGCTGGACGCGCGGCTGCTCCGCGGGGAACTGGAGGCCGAGGCGCAGGCCGCCCCGGAACGGGTGGCCGCGTAGGCGCCCGCGGTCTGCTTCGGACGAAAAAGAGCCGCCCCGGCCGTATGGTCGGGGCGGCTCTTGGTTCAGTCGGACCTGCCTTCAGCCGCAGGTGACCAGGGCGTCCTCCACCTGGACCGTCTTGTCCGACACCACCGAGAAACGGTTGGACACCAGCAGGTGGTACTCGCCCGGACCCGGCAGGTAGACCTGCAGCTTCACCGCCGAGGTGCGCTCGCTCCTGTACACGACCTGTCCGGCGGTCCGGTTGCTCCAGTTGATCAGCCCGTCGCGGTCCAGCACGTACACCTCGACGTCGCGGTTCCCGCCCACGAGCCCCTGGACGTGGCCGGTCAGGACGCACGGCCGCGGGTCGTCGACGACGAACCGGACGTGCTGCGCGGAGCCGGCGGAGACCTGGAGGGCGCTCTCGTCGAGCACCGGGACGACCGTCGGCGGAGGGGGCGGCGGCAGCTCCGGCTCGGGGAGCGCCACCGGCTCCTCCGGCGGTTCCGCCCCTGTCCCGGGGATCGCGTAGAAGGCGCCGGCCGCGAGCGCGGCGGCCACGGCGACTCCCACCAGCACGCCCGTCACGGACGATCCGTCCTGCCGGTTGCGCCGGCCGTCGGCCAGGGAGTGTCGCGCGGCGACGACCAGGTCGCGGCCGCAGTGGCGGCAGACGATGGCGGCGGGCTGGATCTGCTCGGCGCAGTACGGGCAGGCTTTCGTGAGCTGCAGTTGCATGGATCGGAATGCGTGGCGGGCGGAAGGTCGGTGGAGGCTGGAACCGGTCAGACGGGCGCGGTAGCCTGGGCGGGCCGGAGCTGGATGGGGGCGGCGACGGCCACGGGGAACAGGCGCGCGCAGATCCCCGTCCAGGTGGCCAGCAGCTCCGGGTCGAAGTGCTCGCGCATGGGGCCGTGCATGATCTCCATCGCCTGCACCGGGGAGAAGCCGCGCCGGTACGGGCGGTCGGTGGTGAGCGCGTCGAACACGTCCGCGATGCACAGGATGCGGGCGGAGAGCGGGATCGCCTCCCCCGCGATGCCGGTGGGGTAGCCGCCGCCGGTCCAGCGCTCGTGGTGGTGGCGGACCATGGGGCGGATGTCCCAGGGGAACTCGATGTCCGCCAGCAGCGCCACGCCGGCGTCCGGGTGGCGCTCCATGATCGCTCGCTCCGCCGGGGTGAGCGCGCCGGACTTGTTGAGCACCGCCACGGGGACGTCGATCTTGCCCACGTCGTGCAGCAGCGCCCCCATGCGGAACCAGAGCAGCGTCTGCTCGGTGAGCCCCTCGCTCCCCGGGTGCTCCGGCCCTGCGGTGGCGGCGCGGCTGCGGATCGCCTCCTCGGCGAGGGCGCAGGCGTAGTCCGCCACGCGCATGCAGTGCCCCTGCGTGTACGCGTCCGCCGACTCGATGGACTCGCCCCAGCGGTGCACGATCTTCAGGAACATGGCCTCCAGCGTGGCCATGCGCCCGTCGATGTCGGCCAGCTCGCGGCGCGCCCGCAGCTGCGAGAACCAGCGGTAGGCGCGGTTCAGGGCGCGCAGCGTGTCCTGGTTGCGCTGCTGCCGCCAGAACAATTCCGCCTGCTCGCGCGCCGTCTCGGCGGCCAGGAGCAGGTCCTGCCGCTCGTCCGCGATCGCCGCGGCGCGCCCCAGGTGGTTCTCGGCGCGCCACAGGTCGCCGGTGTCGCGGTGCAGGATGCCGTAGTGCTTGTGCAGGTCGCCCAGGGCGCGGGTCTCGCCGGTGCGCTGGATCAGCTCGAAGGCCGCGTCGCACGAGGCGCGCGCCCCGTCGAAGTCGTCGCGGGCCAGCGCCAGCTCCGCCCGGTTCACCTCGATGCTGATGCGCGCGCTG
Source organism: Longimicrobiaceae bacterium (assembly GCA_036389055.1). Classification (GTDB taxonomy): domain Bacteria; phylum Gemmatimonadota; class Gemmatimonadetes; order Longimicrobiales; family Longimicrobiaceae; genus JAFAYN01. The sequence goes on from DASVQR010000184.1 coordinate 35,348, forward strand.
ACGTTGCCGGTGCGCTCGCACACCTCCATGGCGTCCGCGTAGTGCCGCTCCGCCGCCTCCCACTGGCCCAGGTCCGTGTACAGCATCCCCAGGTTGTTGAGCACGAAGGGGACGTTCGACTCCGCCCCCACGGCGCGGAAGCCGTCCAGCGCCGCCGCGTAACGCTCCCGGGCGGCGTGCAGGTTTCCCTGGATGTTGGCGACCACGCCCAGGTTCAGCTGCGTCATGGCGATCAGCTCGTAGTCGCCCACGGGCTGCGCGTGCTGGTAGGCGCGGCGGAACAGCTCCGCCGCCTCCTCCAGCTCTCCGCGCTGCTGGCTGGCCCCGCCCAGCAGGTTCAGCGCGTGCGCGGTTCCGGCCGGGTCGTCGGCCGCGGTGGAGATGGCCAGCGCCGCCTCGGCGCAGTCCTCCACCGCGTCGAAGCTGCCGTCCGCGCGGTGCGTGCGCCCGATCCAGCGGATGATGGTGGCCGCCAGCCGCGCCTGCACCGGCGAGCGCAGCGCGTGCAGCGCCGCCTCGTAGTGCGCGCGGGCCTCCTCGCGCCGTCCCCCCATCTCCGCCGCGCGCCCCGCCTCGATCGCCTCCATCACCTCCGGCGGCAGGTCGGCGCCGCTCCCCGGGAGCGCGGTCATTCGCCCGCGCTCCCGTCCTGCGCGCCGTCCTCCTGGCGGAGCTTGCGGGCCAGCGTCGGCCGCGAGATCCCCAGCACCCGGGCCGCGGCGCTCTGGTTCCCCTTCATCAGCCGCAGCGTCGCCAGCACCGCCTCGCGCTCGATCTCGGCCAGCGGCTTCCCCTCCGGGGGGATGCGGATCTCGGCGCCGTAGGCGGCCCCGCCCGCGCCGGCCGGGAGCGAGGTGCGGCGCTGGATCATCAGGTGCTCGGCCGCGATGGTGCGCCCCTCGCACAGCATCGCCGCCCGCTCCACCACGTTCTTGAGCTCGCGCACGTTGCCCGGCCAGGCGTGCACGTGCAGCGCGGCCACGGCGTCGACCGAGAGGCGCAGCGGCTCCGCGCCCTGCTCGTCGGCCAGGCGCTGGAGGAAGTGCCGGGCGAGCAGCTCGATGTCCTCGTCGCGCTCGCGCAGGCGCGGCAGGTTGAGGCGGAACACGTTGAGGCGGTAGAACAGGTCCTCGCGGAACTCGCCGCGGGCCACCGCCTCCTCCAGCGCCACGTTGCTGGCGGCGACGATGCGGCACGCCACCTCCACCTCCTGCGCGCCGCCCAGCCGGCGGAAGCGTCCGCCCTCCAGCAGGCGCAGCAGCTTGGGCTGCAGGGTGGACGGCGTGGCGGAGACCTCGTCCAGGAAGAGCGTCCCGCGCCCGGCCAGCTCCACCAGCCCGGCGCGCTGCCCCTCCTGCCCGAACAGCTCGGACTCCAGCAGCATCTCGGGGATGGCGGCGCAGTTCACCGCCACGAAGGGCTCGTGCGCGGTGACGCCGTCGTAGTGGATGCCGCGCGCGAACAGCTCCTTGCCGCTGCCGGTGGCGCCCACCAGCAGGACGGTGGTGCGGCTCGCCGCCATGCGTTTTGCAAGCTTCACGGCGTCGCGCAACACGCGGCTGCGGCCGACGATGGCGCCGAAGCCGAAGGTGGACGACGCGGCGGCGTCGGCGGGGGCGGGCGGGGAGGGGGTGCCGAGCTGGGGCAAGAGCAAGCCCTGCATGGGGATCGTGGTTCGGGGGAGCTGCGCCGGGTGGGGCGGCCGGGTGGGATGCTGCGGGGGCGATCGCCGGCGGGAAAACGCACGATGCGCGCCCGCGGCGGCGCCGCTCAGGCGGCCGCCGCGGCGCCGATCAGCTCGGGGAGGACCTCGCGCACGCCGCGGCCCTCGGCGCGGCGGCACAGCTCGGCGAAGCGCTCCCCCGGCACGGTGGGCCGCAGCTCCTCCAGCGAGCGCTCGGCGCGCTCGCGCACGCCGCGGTCGGCGGCGGGGTGGCGCGCCACCAGGGCCAGCAATTCCAGCGGGAACTCGCGCTCGCCGCTGCCGGCGAGCAGGGTGGCGACCCCGGCCAGGATCCCCAGCACCAGCGGCGTGGCCTCCATCCGCACGGCGATGCGCAGCGCCTCGCGGTGGCGCTCCATGGCCTCCTCGAACTGGCCCAGCGCGCAGGCCGCGTCGGCCAGGTTGTAGAGCGCCAGCGCCACCTGCTCCTGCGCGCCGATGGCCCGGTACGCCTCCAGCGCCTCGGAGATCAGCGCCTTCGCCTCGCGGAAGGTCGCGGGCGAGCCCGCGTCCGCGTCGCGCCGCATGAACACCCCCAGGTTGTGGAGGGCGTTGGCGCCGCTCCGCCGGTCGCCCACCTCCCGCGCGATGCGCAGGCTCTCGCGGAACAGCTCCAGCGCCTCCTCGCGCCGGCCCAGCGCGTCCGCCACCAGCGCCAGGTTGTTGACGCAGTGCGCCAGCCCGGAGCGGTCGCCCAATCGCTCGCGGAGCCCGCGGCTGCGCAGGAAGAGCCGCTCGGCGTCGTCCCAGCGCCCCTCGGCCAGCGCCGCGGCGCCGAGCTCGTTGAGGCAGGTGGCCACCCCGTCGCGGTCGCCGGCCTCGCGGTACAGCCGCAGCGCCCGGCGGAACGACTGCACCGCGCTGCGGCGGAGCCCCTGCTTCAGCGCGATGCTCCCCAGGCTCCAGTGCGAGAGCGCGGCGTCGGCCCCGCCCCCGGCGCGCAGGATCGCCAGGCTCTCGCGGTGCAGGGCGCGCGCCTCCTCGTAGCGGCCCAGGCGCGAGTGGAAGAACGCCTGCCGGGCGATCAGCCGTGCGAACAGCGGCGTCCCCCGCTCCCCGCGCTCCGCCGCCGAGCCGAAGAGCCGCTCCCCCTCGTGGTACCAGCTGCGCACGGCGTAGAAGCGGAAGAGCGGCTCCAGGTACTCCTCCATGGCGGCGGCGTCGCCGGCGTCGACGGCCCACTGCCACCCGGCCCGCACGTTCTCCACCTCCTCGCCGATCTCCGCGCGCGCCTCGGCCTGGCGCGGCCCCACCAGCTCGCCGGCCCGCCCGGCCACGAAGGCGGCGTAGAAGGCGCAGCAGCGGCTCCCGGCCTCGCGCCGCGCCCCGGCGTCCTCGCGCAGCTTCTCCTCGCCGTAGGCGCGGAAGACCTCGTGCAGCTGGTAGCGCCCGGCGGGGGTGCGGGTGAGCAGCGACTTGTCCACCAGCGCGGCGAGCACGGCCACCCCGGCGCCGGCCACGCGCTGCGCCGCCTCGCGCCGGAAGCCGCCGCGGAACACCGCCAGGCGGCGGAGGGCGTCGCGCTCGCGCTCGTCCAGCAGGTTCCACGACGAGTCGAACACGGCGCGCAGGCTGCGGTGCTGGGAGGGCGAGTCGCGCAGCGGGGTGCTGAGCGCGTCGAAGCTCTGCGCCACCTCCTCCGCGATCTCCCGGCAGGACAGCACGCGCACCAGCGACGCGGCCAGCTCGATCCCCAGCGGCAGGCCGCCCAGCATGCGGCAGATCTCCACCACGTGCGGCACGTCCTCCGGCTCCAGCACGAAGGCGGCGTGGTGCCGGCGGGCGCGGCTCGTGAAGAGCCGGAGCGCGATGGACTGCGCCGCCGAGGCGTCGGCGCCCTCGCGGGGGATGGGCATCCCCTGGAGCGGGTAGACCGCCTCCTCCCGCAGGCTGAGCCGCTCCCGCGAGGTGGCCAGCACGCGCAGCCGGGGCGCCGCGCGGAGCAGGTCGCCCACCAGCTCCTCCCCGGCGACCAGGTGCTCGAAGTTGTCCAGCACCAGCAGGAGCTGCCGGTCGCGGAGGAAGTCCAGGAGCTGCTGCCGGGGCGCGCTCCCGCCGCTGAACTGGAGCCCCGCCGCCTCGGCGATGGCCGGCACCAGGAACTCCGGGGCGCCCAGCGGCGCCAATTCCACGAAGTACACCTCGCCCGGCGCCGACTCGGCCAGCTCGGCGGCCACCTGGATCGCCAGCCGCGTCTTGCCGATGCCGCCGGGGCCGGTGAGGGTCACCAGCCGGCTGTCGCGCAGCAGCTGCTTGACCTCGCCGATCTCCACGTCGCGCCCCAGGATGCTGGTGGAGACGGCGGGGATCCCCGAGGTGCGGCCGCCGCTGCGCGCCGCCGGCACCTGCACCCCCTGGTACCCCTCGCGCAGCGACCACCCGTCGGTGGCGCGCTGCAGGGCGCGCTCCGCCAGCAGCAGCTCCAGCGCCGCCTGCATGCGGCCGGGGAGCCCGCCGGTCTCGCGGCGCAGCCAGGCCAGCAGCTCCTCGGGCGGCTCCCAGCGCAGCACGGTGCGCGTCCAGGTCCGGACCCCCTCCCACCCCAGCTCGCGCAGGGCGACGGAGGCGCGCACCTCGCCCTCCCAGGCGTGCGGGTCGTCGGGGCGCGCCTCGCCGGCCGCGAACACCACCCCCACCACGGGGAGGTCGCACCCCTCGAAGATCCCGCGCAGCAGCTCCAGCGTCTCCTCGTCCACGTCGTGCACGTCGTCCAGCAGCAGCACCACGCCGGAGCGGGCGCGCACCCGCTGGATCTCGCCCAGAAGCGCGGCAAGCTCGCGCGGGGTGTGCGGCAGCGCCTCGCGGAACTCGCGGCGCGACTCGCGCAGCGCCCCGAAGGCGCGCGCCCGGAGCGCCGGGGTGCCGCGCAGCGCCACGGCCTCGTAGCCCTGCAGGAGGGCGGCGGTGCGGGCCTCGGCCAGGAAGCGGCTCCGCCCGGAGCCGCGCGGCCCCAGCACCCCCAGCACGCCGCGCCCCCCCTCCCGCAGCCCGGCCAGGAAGGCGTGCAGCGCCTGCATGGCGTCCTCGCGGTCCACCAGGCGGGCCGGCGGATCCAGCGTCCCCGTGTCCTGGCGGACCTGGTCGTCGCTCACCACCCGCGAGCGGCCGCGGCGCTTGGCCTCGTACACCCGGCGGTCGGCGCGCTCGAACAGCTCGTACCCGCCGGGGGCCTCCTCCGGGAAGCTGGCCACCCCCACGCTCAGGGTGACGGAGACGGCGGGGTTGCCGGGGAAGGGGGCGGCGCCGATGCGGGTGAGGAGCCGCTGCGCCAGCACCGCCGCCTGCTCGCGCGAGGTGTCCGGCAGCAGGAGCAGGAACTCGTCGCCGCCGTAGCGGAAGAGCAGGTCCGACCCGCGGATGATGCCGTGCACGCGGTCGGCGAACTCCCGCAGCACGGCGTCGCCGCGGCCGTGCCCGAACGCGTCGTTGATGCTCTTGAAGTGGTCCAGGTCCACCACCAGCAGCGACAGCGCCGCTCCCTTGAGGCGCGCCTGCTCCAGGTGCAGCTCCAGCTGCTCCTCGAACGCGGCGCGGGGAAGGGCGTCGGTGAGCGGGTCCCGCGCGAAGCCCCGCAGGCCGAGCCCGGGCTCCACGCTGAACGTGTCGGTCGCACGGGCTTCCGCGCTGGCGATGCTCATCTGGGCGATCCTCGCGGTCTGGGTGGGTGGTGGTCCTCGGGGGGCGGGCCGCGCGTGGCGCGCGGCCCGCCGTGGGTGTGGCTACTCGGCGGGCCGGTGGCCGCGTCCGCTCCCGATCACGTAGATCGAGGCGCGGCCGCCGCCCTCCGCGTCCGCTCCGGCCTGCCTGGACATCCGCGGGCCGTCCGCGGCGGCGGGCGAGAGCGGGAGGTCCGCGCTGCACCCGGCCAGCGCCAGGGCGGCCGCGGCGAGCGCCGCGCGTCCGGTCCGGCGCATGAATCTGGTCGTCATCGTTCTTCTCGCTTCCTGGTCGTGGTGAGCGTGTGCCCGTGTCCCGGTGGTCTGCTACCGGGTGCGCCCGCTCGCGATGAGGTAGCCGGAGAAGTGGTCCACCGTGAACTTGATCTTGCTCCCCGTCACGTCCACGCGGGTGGGGCGGAACTCCAGCACGGACGCGACGCCGCTCGCCACGTCCAGGTCGGTGACGGACGGGAAGTAGGCGCCCTCGACGCCCTCCAGGAGGCCGCGGTTGCCCTCCGCGGTGGTGCCCCTGAACTCCTGCTCGATCCTGACCGGCTCGCGGAAGCGCAGGCCGTGCGGCTGGAAGGTGTACGCGACCTCGTCGCCCTGGAGAGCGGTGACGGTGATGGTCACGGTCTTCTTGCTGCTGGGCGGGACGAGCGCATTGGAGGGGACGATGAACTTGAGCCCCGCCTCGCGGATCTCGATGGTGCCTCCGCTCTTGCCGATCTCCGCGGACACCGAGACGTCCCGGGTCAGCGGGCTCGTGCGCTGGAGCACGGTGACGGGCATGACCGTTTCGAGCACGGTGCTGGTGGTGCTCACCACGAGATCGCCGGTCAGGTCGCCGACCAGCCCGTGGGACGGCTGTTCCACGGGGCCAACGGGTGCCGCGCCCTCGCCGCACCCGTACGAAAAGGCGGCGGTGGCCGCCAGGACGCTCCAGAGCCGAATGAACTTGCCTTTCATGGTGCCTGTCCTCAGGGGGAATGGATGGAGTGAGAGACGGTCCGTCTCGCCGGGCCAGGTGGCAACGCGTGTACCGGGAATTCCGGATCCGGGAAGTCGCCGGATGGGCGAACGTTCAGGCACCACGTATGTTTTTCGGCCATGCGAAGAAATGGTTCGCGCGCGGATACCGGTCGCGGATCCGAGGCGGGAGGATGCAACGCCGTTTTGCAGCGGAGGGGGATCCGCAACGAAACTTTGCAGGTGAGGACGAAGCGGAGCGTCGCGCGCCGGGAGCCGGGAGGCGGCGGCGCACGGCCCCGGGCGTGTGGGACCGGCGCGCCGGCGGGCGCCGGGAGTGTGGCGCGAGTGCAACAGGGGAGGGGAGGGCACCACGATGACGGCGTGCAGCAGCGACGGAAAACACGGGAGCCGCCCCGGCCGTGCGCCGGGGCGGCTCCTTCCTGTATGCAGTGCGGAACCTCGCGTGAGGGATTACGGCCCGAAGGGGCGAGACCGCGCGGCAGTTTGCGCGGGCTCGACTCCGTTAAGCAGCGTTGTTTGCTGCTTTACGGAGCCGAAGCCCGACCCCGGCGCCAGCCGGGGGCACGCCCGAACCCGGTCCGTCGAATCAGTCCGCCGCCCCCGCCATGTCCGTCGCCGGGTAGCCGTCCCCTTCGTAACGGTACGCCGGCGCGATCGGCTCGCCGTCGCGGAGCATGGTGCCCTTGTAGCGCATGTGCTCCTCGTGCACGTGGAAGTTCACGCGCTGCAGCTCGCGGATCCGCTCCATGTCCTCCGAGGTGAGGTCCGGCTTGTCGGACGCGGCCGCGAACTCCTCCAGCTGCTCCACGTTGTAGATGTTGGGGAGCGTGGTCATCACCGCGGGCGACGCCAGCAGGTACTTGAGCGCCGCCTGCCCGATGGTCATGTCGCGACCCTCGTGAAGCCAGCGCAGCGACTCCAGCTTCTTGAGCCCGTTGACGAGCCACGAGCGCGGCCGGTGCCGGCGGTGGTCGTTCTTGGCGAACTCGGTGTCCTCGGTGTAGTGCCCCTCCAGCATCCCGGAGGAGTGCGTCACCCGCACCTGGACCCCGGTGCGTCCGCTCTGCTCGGCGGCCTCGATCAGCGCCCTGCCGGGGAACGGCTCCAGGATGTTGTCGATGAGCTGGAGGTTGCGGGCGCCGCGCTCGCGGATCAGGTCCAGCCCCTCGAACAGGTAGCCGTTGGACGGCCCCAGGGCGCCGCCCCAGGCCCGGACCTTTCCCTCGTCCTGGAGGCGCTGGAGCGTCTCCCAGATCGCGTCGTCGGGGACGTGCTCCTCGTGCGCGTTGTGGTACGAGACGATGTCCAGCACGTCGGTGCCCATGCGCCGCAGCGACTCGTCCACGGCGAAGCGGATGTGCTCCGGCGAGGCGTTGTGCGGGATCTCCTGCTGCCCGCGGCGCGCGTTGGGGTGGGCGTAGAAGTCGTAGCCCACCTTTGTGGTGATGGTCACCCGGTCGCGCCGGTCGCCGAAGGCGCGGCCCAGCAGCTTGTCCGCGCGGCCGTTGCCGTAGGTGTCGCCGGAGTCGAAGGTGGTGATGCCCAGGTCGTGGGCGCGGTGCAGCAGCGAGATCGCCTGCTCGTCCGTGAACTCCCCCCACCACCCGGCGGCGAGCGTCCACAGGCCGAAGCCGACCTCGGATACGGTGATGTCGGTTCCCGGATAAGTGCGGTATTTCATCGGGCCTCCCTCGGGCACGGTTCGATCTGGAATCGGACGGGGCGCGGCGCCGCGAGGCCCGCGCCCCGCAACAAGCTAGGCCGCTCGGCCGGACCGGGGCAAGTCGGGGTTTGCCCCACACGCCGCCGCGCCCGCGGGCCGGGCGCTCACCTGCGCGCCAGGGTGGCGAGCGGCACCCCGGCGCTGGACGTCCGCACCGCGCGCACGCTCCCGTCCGCGACCTCGAACTCCACGGCCAGGTTCGCCAGGCCGGCGACGCGGAAGCGCGTGGGCGACAGGGGAGCCAGCATCCAGCGGCCCTGGGGAACCACCATTTCCAGGCTGCCGTCCACCAGGGTCACCCTTGCCGTGGATCCACCCTCCCCGTACTCGCCCGCCAGCCGCGCCAGCTCCGCGGGCTCCACCCGCGCCACGCGCGTCTCGATCGGCTCCGTGCGGAACGGGGGCCGGCGCACCGTGCGCACGCAGGCGGTGTCCAGCGCCGCGGCGCTGGCCGCGCGGACGAAGTCGTTCATCAGGCGGTCGACGCACGACGAGTTCTGCATCCCCGCGAAGCCGTGCGCCCCGCTCGGCACCACCACGTGGAGCGAGCCGGCGAGGTGCCGCGCCACCTGCTCGCCGAACCGGGGCGGGGTGGCGGGGTCGTACTGGCCCGACAGGACCAGGGTGGGCGCGTCCGACACGACCGGGTCGCGGAAGCCCGGGTCGATGGGCGCGCGCGGCCAGGCGGCGCACGCCGCGCGCTGGTCGCGGAGCCTGTAGTCGCCCAGGAAGGTGCCCCGGGCCAGGCGCTCGCCCTCGCCGGCGGGCACGTAGGGGACGTCCTCGGCGCAGGTGACGGCCAGGTACACCCCGTGGCTCCCCGCGTCCACCAGGTTCATGCGCCTCTCGATCGCCGCCTCCGCGATGGGCCCGAAGTCCCCGGCGGCGGCCTGGTGCACCATGGCGGGGACCAGCCTGGCCGAGCCCGCGGTGTAGAGGAGGTAGCGCACCGCCTCGGCGTACAGGTCGCGCGTCAGGGCGATGCGGACGGGCCTGCCGGTGGCGGGATCGACGACGTCCACCTGCACCGGCCCGCCGGCGAAGCGCTCCAGGGAGCGTCCCACGTCGGCGCGGAGCCGCGGGAACGCGGCCCGGCAGGCGGCTTCCGCCTCGCAGTCCGCCACCACGCCGAAGAGCGCGTGGTCGGTGTCGCGCGGCAGGGTCAGGGGCATGCTCGCGTCGGTGGGGGCCACGCCCAGCAGGATGGCCGAGCGCACCCGCTGAGGGTGCCGCCGCATGTACACCAGCGCCGCGCGGGTGCCGTAGGAGCCGCCGTACAGGTCGAGGCGCTCGTACCCCAGGGCGGCACGGACCTGGTCCAGGTCGTCCGCCACCGGCCCGGTGGTGTAGTGGGCGAGGTCGGCCTGGCCCTGGAGCCCGGGAACGCACGCCCGCACCCGGTCGGCCGGGAGGAATGCGCCCAGGTAGCTGGTGACGTCGTCGCGCGAGTAGGCGGCGCAGTTCAGGCGGTGGCTCCCCCCGGTCCCGCGCTGGTCCACCAGGAGGATGTCGCGCCCCTCGCGGGAGGCCGCGAAGAGGGCGACGATGGACGCGGCGTAGCTGGTGGCGGCGGTCCCGGGCCCTCCGGACAGGTAGGTGAGCGCCACGCGCGCGGGCCCCGGACCGGTGCCGGGGATCACCACGAAGCGAAGGGGAATGCGCCGCCCGGACCCGGCCGTGCGATTCTCCCACACCTGGAGCGTTCCACAACGGGCGGGGCCCGAAACTCCGGGGAGGGTGCACGGCTCCACCGTGAGGCCGGGCACGCCGGCCTGGGCGGCGGACCGGCTGGCCGGGACGGAGACGACGGCGGCTCCGGCGAGCAGCAGCGCGTGGACGAGCGTCCTGGTCCGCATGGGTCGCATGGGGCGCGGGAGGGTGGAAGGGCGGGGCGGGGCACCGGCGGACCGCCCCGGGACGTGGCATGGCGCGCAGCGGAAGAGTTGCAACCGGAGCGCGCAAAGGCAAGTCCGGGCAGCCGCGGTGCACGTGAGGGGTCAAATGGATCCTTCCCCGCCTACTTCCGCCGCAGCGTGAAGAGGGTCGTGCCGCCGTTGTCCACGCGAGCCGTCCGCGCTCCGTCGCCCGCGGTGGCGAACTCCACGATCAGGTTGACGTTGCCGGCCACCCGGTAGCGCGTGGGCGAGAGCGGGACGAGCACCCACTTCCCGTTGGAGGACTCCAGCTCCAGCCCCCCGCGCCGGACGGTCACCCTCCCCGTGAACCCCTCCGACGCGTACTCGCCCGCCAGCGCCGCGAGCGCCGCGGAGTCCACCCGCGCCACCTTCGTCTCGACGGGCGCCGTGCGGAACGGGCGCCGCCGGATGGTGCGCACGCACGCGGTGTCCAGCGCCGCCACGCTCGCCTCGCGCACGAACTCGTTCATCAGCCGGTCCACGCAGTCCGCGTTCTGCAGCCCGCCGAAGCCGTGCCCCCCGCTCGGCACCACCACGTGCAGCGCGTTGCGGAGGTGCCGCGCCGCCTTGTCGCCGTCGCGCGGCGGGGTGGCCGGGTCCCACTCGCCGGAGAGCACCAGCGTGGGCGCGTCCGAGACCACCGGCTCGCGGAAGCGCGGGTCGATGGGCGCCCGCGGCCACGCGGCGCAGGCGGCGCGCTGGTCGCGGAGCCTGTAGTCGCCCAGGAAGGTGCCGCGGGCCAGGCGCGCGGTCTCGGCCGGGTCCGCGTAAGGCACGTCCTCCGCGCAGGTGACCGACAGGTAGAGGCCGTGGCTTCCCGAGTCCACCAGGTTGATCCGCCGGTCGAGCGCCACCTCCGCGATCGGCCCGAAGTCGCCCGCGGCCGCCTGGTGCACCATCACCGGCACCAGCCCCGCCGACCCCGCACCGTACAGGAGGTAGCGAACCGCCTCCACGTACAGGTCGCGCGACAGGGGGATGCGCGCCGGCTCCCCGGTGGCCGGGCTCACCACCTCCACCTGCACCGGACCCCGCGCGAAGCGCGCGAGCGACCGCCCCACGTCGGCGCGCAGCTCCGGGAAGGCGGCGCGGCAGGCGGCCTCGGCCTCGCACTCGCCCACCACGCCGAAGAGCGCGCGGTCGGTGTCGGGCGCGGTGTTCAGGGGGATCGCCGCGTCGGTGGGGACCACGCCCAGCAGCACGGCCGAGCGCACCCGCTCGGGGTGCCGCCGCATGTACACCAGCGCCAGCCGGGTCCCGTACGACCCGCCGAACAGGTCCAGCTTCTCGTAGCCCAGCGCCGCGCGCACCTCGTCCAGGTCGTCGGCGGCCGGGTCGGTGGTGTAGTGCGCCAGCTCCGCCTTTCCGACCGCCGAGGGGACGCACGCCCGCACCTTGTCGGCGGGGAGGAAGGCGCCCAGGTAGCTGGCGGCGTCCTCGCGAGGGCCGTAGAGCGTACAGTGCACCGGGTTGCTTCCCCCGCCGCCGCGCTGGTCCACCAGCAGGACGTCGCGCCCCGCGCGCGCGCCCGCGAAGAGCGAGGGCATCCAGGCCGCGGCGTCGGTGGCGGCGTCGCTGGGCCCGCCGGCCAGGTAGGTGAGCGCCTCGCGCGCCGGCCCCGTCCCGGTGCCCGGGATCACCACGAAGCGGATGGGGATGCGCCGCCCGGTCTTCGCCTGCCGGTTCTCCCACACCTGGAGCGTGCCGCAGCGGGCCGGGCCCTCCACGCCGGGCGGGGTGCACGGCTCCACCGAGAGCCCGGGGACGCCGGCCTGGGCGGCGGCGGGGGACGAGGGGAATGCGCACGCGGCGGCGAGCGCCAGGGGGACGAGCAGCTTCCGCATGGCGGTTCGCTCCTGGAGAGGGAAGTGGGAGACCGGGAGATCGTGCGAGGGGCGGGGCGGGGGATGGCCCCCGGCGCACTACGCGACCGATTGGATTCCGTTCCACCCGCCGCGGTTGGAAGCGGAAGCGACGGAGCCGCCCCGGCACGCGGCCGGGACGGCTCCGGAGGACGCATCCGAGCGCAGCTCAGCAGTGCGACGACATCGCCAGCCCGCGCTCGAAGTCCACCAGCGGCGCGCGGTAGTCGCCCGAGAAGCAGGCGGTGCAGAAGCTCCCCGCCTCGGCGACGCACTCCAGCATCCCCTCCAGCGACAGGTATCCCACCGACTCCACCCGCAGGTAGTCGCGGATCTCCTCCACCGTCTTGTTGGCGGCGATCAGCTCCTTCTGGCTGGGCATGTCGATGCCGTAGAAGCAGGGATAGCGCACTGGCGGCGAGGCCAGGCGGAAGTGCACCTCCCTGGCGCCCGCGTCGCGCAGCAGGCTGACCAGCCCGCGCGAGGTGGTGCCGCGCACCAGCGAGTCGTCCACCACCACCACCCGCTTGCCCGCCAGGATCTCCCGGACGGCGTTGTACTTGAGGCGCACCTTGAAGTCGCGCCCCGCCTGGCTGGGCTCGATGAAGGTGCGGCCCACGTAGTGGTTGCGGATCAGCCCCAGCTCGAAGGGGATCCCCGACTCCTCGGCGTAGCCCAGCGCCGCCGAGTTGGCCGAGTCGGGCACCGAGATGACGATGTCCGCATCGGCCGGCTGCTCCGCCGCCAGCCGCCGCCCGAAGGCGCGCCGGGCGCGGTCCACCGTGTACCCCCAGAGCCGGGTGTCCGGCCGCGCGAAGTACACCAGCTCGAACACGCACGGCTGCGGCGCCCCCTCCGGCGGGAGCGGGCGGAGCCGCGTCATCTCGGTGCCGCGGATGCGCAGCACCTCGCCCGGCTCCACGTCGCGCAGGAAGCGCGCGCCCATGATGTCCAGCGCGCAGCTCTCCGACGCCAGCACCAGCCCGCCGCCGGGGAGGTGGCCGATCACCAGCGGGCGGTACCCCCACGGGTCGCGCGCCGCGTACAGCGTGTCGCCCACGGTGATGAGCACCGAAAAGGCGCCCACCAGCTGCGAGAGCGCGTCGTCGATCTGCGCCTCCACCCCCTCGCGGTGCGAGCGGGCGATCAGGTGGACGACGACCTCGCTGTCGATGGTGCTCTGGAAGAGCGCCCCCTCGTTGACCAGCCGGTTCCGCAGCTCGCCCGCGTTCGTCAGGTTGCCGTTGTGCACCAGCGCCAGGTGCCCCTCGCGGTAGCTGACGCGGATGGGCTGGGCGTTCTTGAGCCCCGCGCCCCCGGCGGTGGAGTAGCGGATGTGCCCCACGGCCACCTCGCCGGGGAGCCCCGCAAGCTTCTCCTCGCTGAAGATCTCGGAGATCAGCCCGGCCTCGCGGACCCGGTGCGCGACCCCCTCGCGGGCGTCGAACGCCACGATCCCGGCCGCCTCCTGCCCGCGGTGCTGCAGCGCGTGCAGCCCCAGGTAGGCCAGCTTCGCGGCCTCGGGCGTGCCGGAGACCGCTACGATTCCACACACGTGAGGTAACGTCCTGCTGAGGTGAAGGAGGTTACAGGTTACAGGGAACAGGGGACAGCCGGCGAACTGCACGGCCACACCGGCCGTTCCGCCGTTTTGCAGGCTGTCCCCTGTAACCTGTCCCCTGTTCCCTGCCGTTATCCGTTCTGGACCTCGGACTCCAGCGCCGTCTCGATGTCCTCGGGCGTCCCGTCCATCCGCCGCGGGATCGCGCCGTAGTAGATCGCCGCCAGCTCGCCGATGGGCGCCTCCAGCGTCGCGTGCGCCGTGGCGACGCGGAACGTGCCGCCCTCGGCGCCCACCGCGCCGATCCGCTCCGCCGGGACGCCGTGCTCCGCCATCAGGGCGAGCAGCGCGGCGGTGCTCGCCGGGGCGCAGGAGACCACCACGCGGCTCTGCGCCTCTCCGAAGAGCAGGGCGGAGACGGGGAGCACGTCCCGGAGCTCCACCTGTACACCGAAGGGCCGCGACGGATCGGCGAAGGCCGATTCGGCGAGCGCCACGGCGAGGCCGCCCTCGGCGGGGTCGTGGGCGGACCTGACCAGCCCGGCGCGGATGGCGGCGAGCAGCGCGCGCTGCAGCGCGGCCTCGGCGGCGATGTCCAGCGCGGGGGCGTCGCCCGCCACGCGGCCGTGCAGAGTCTTGAGGTACTCGCTCCCGCCCAGCTCCGCGGTGTTGCGGCCCAGCAGGACCACGTCGTCGCCCTCGGCGCGGAAGCCGGAGGTGGTCACGTGCGCCAGCTCCTCCACGATCCCCACCATCCCGATGGTGGGCGTGGGGTAGATGGCGCCGCGGGGGTTCTCGTTGTACAGCGAGACGTTGCCGCCCGTGACCGGGGTCTCGAGGGCGCGGCACGCCTCCGCGATCCCCCGCAGCGCCTCCGACATCTGGTGGTAGACCTCGGGCTTCAGCGGGTTGCCGAAGTTGAGGTTGTCGGTGACGGCGCGCGGGAGGGCGCCGGAGCACACCAGGTTGCGGGCCGCCTCCGCCACGGCGATCTGCCCGCCGCGGAAGGGGTTGAGGTGCACGTAGCGCCCGTTGCAGTCCACGGTTGCGGCGATCGCGCGGCTGGTCCCCCGCAGGCGGATCACCGCCGCGTCCGAGCCGGGGCCCACCACCGTGTTCGTCCGCACCGTGCTGTCGTACTGCTCGTACACCCAGCGCTTGCTGGCGATGGTGGGCGCGTCCAGCAGGCGGCGCAGCGCCTCCCCGGGGTCCACGGCGGCGTCGGCCTCGGCGATCTCCGCCGGGTCCCAGGCGCGCAGCGCCGCGATCTGCGGGTCCTCGCGGCCCTCGCGGGTGTAGGTGGGGCACGCCTCCACCAGCGGCTCGCCCGGCAGGTCCACCACCACCGCGCCGTTCTCGCGCACCACGTAGCGGCCGGTGTCCGTCACGTGGCCGATGGTCTCCGCGTCCAGGTCCCAGCGGCCCAGGATGGCGCGCACGTCGTCCTCGCGGCCGTTCTTCGCCACCACCAGCATCCGCTCCTGCGTCTCGGAGAGCAGGATCTCGTACGGCGTCATCCCCGCCTCGCGCACCGGCACGCGGGTGATCTCGATGTCCACCCCGGTGCCGCCGCGCGCCGCCATCTCCGTGGAGGACGACACCAGCCCGGCCGCGCCCATGTCCTGGATCCCCACGATGTGGCCGGAGCGGATCAATTCCAGCGACGCCTCCAGCAGCAGCTTCTCGGTGAAGGGGTCGCCCACCTGCACCATGGGGCGCTTGGCCTCGCTCTCCTCCGAGAGCTCGGCGGAGGCGAAGGTGGCGCCGTGGATCCCGTCGCGCCCGGTCTTGCTCCCCACCGCCATGATGGGGTTCCCCACACCCTCGGCCACGCCCTTGATCAGCTCGTCGTGCTTCATCAGCCCGATGGCCATGGCGTTGACCAGCGGGTTCCCCTCGTACGCCGAGTCGAAGTACACCTCGCCGGCGACGGTGGGGATCCCCACGCAGTTGCCGTAGTCGCCGATCCCCTTGACCACCCCGGCGAACAGGTACCGCACCCGGTCCGCCCCGGGGCCGTCCAGCTCGCCGAAGCGCAGCGAGTTGAGGCAGGCGATGGGGCGCGCGCCCATGGTGAACACGTCGCGCAGGATGCCGCCCACGCCGGTGGCCGCGCCCTGGTACGGCTCCACCGCCGAGGGGTGGTTGTGCGACTCGATCTTGAAGGCCACGGCCAGCCCGTCGCCCACGTCGATCACGCCGGCGTTCTCGCCCGGTCCCTGGAGCACCCAGGGAGCTTTCGTCGGGAACTGGCGGAGCAGCGGCTTGGAGTTCTTGTAGCCGCAGTGCTCCGACCACATGGCGCTGAACACGCCCAGCTCGGTGAAGGTGGGCTCGCGGCCCAGGATGCCGAGGATCAGCTCGTATTCCTGCTCGGAAAGGCCATGCTCGGCGACCAGCGCGGGGCTGATCGCCGGGTCTCCGGGGCGGGGCTGGACTTGCACGGTTCTCCTGTCTGGTCTGTGCGGCGCGGCCGGTCAGCGGGGACGCGGCCGTACGGTTCGGGGCGCGACGGCCCGCTCGCGCTCGCGGATCGCCGGCGTCATGGTGGAGTCGGCCACCGGCACCCCGCGGTTCTCGGGGCGCACGGTGCGCGGCACCACGTTGCGCTCCCGCTCCTGGCGGGTGCGGTCCAGCGCGGTGTCGGACTGGATCGTCTCGGTGCCCAGCGCGTCGCGGATGATGATGACGCCGCGCGGCGACGCCGGGGCGGTCTCCTCGCGGCGCGCCTCGTCCGGGTACACGATGATCCCGCTGCGGCCCGTGCTGCCGCCCGTCCCCAGCCCCTGGCCCACCGACACGTCCTCGCTCCCCGGCAGGGTGACGCGGATGCCGGTGATGGTGGCCTGGCCGGGCGCGGGCTCCACGGCGCGCGGGCGGCCGCCGGACGCGGGCCGCGTGCCGCCGGCCGGCGACGCGGAGCGGGCCGGCGCGGCCGGGGCGGACCCCTCCAGCACCTGCGCGGCGGCGGGGCCGGCGAAGCGGCGGCGCGGGGTGCGGAACACGGCGGTCACCACGCGGTCCCCCTGCAGGAAGACCACGTCGTCCGAGCCGCAGCGCACGGCGCACCCGTTGGGGTAGAAGAGGTAGGTCCAGCCGTCGCCCGAGCTGCGGGTCGTCGCGGGGGCGCCCAGCGCGGAGCGGACCTGGCCTTCCGTCATCCCCGCGCGGACCGTCTGCGCGGCGGCGGGGGCGGAGGGGAGGAGGGCGAAGCCGGCGGCCAGGAACAGGAGCTTGCTCGTGTGCATCGCGGTCCTCCTCGGTGGGGGTTCAGGCGCGGACCAGGTGGTCCGCCAGCGAGCGGAAGAAGCCCATCCCGTCCACCGAGCCCAGCAGTTCGCTGACGGCCCGCTCAGGATGGGGCATCATCCCCAGCACGTTGCCCCGCTCGTTCACGATCCCTGCCACGTTGTTCAGCGAGCCGTTGGGGTTCGCCTCCGGCGTGGGATTTCCGGCGGCGTCCACGTAGCGGAACACCACCCGCCCGGTCGCCTCCAGTTCAGCAAGCACCTCCGGCTCGGCGATGTAGCACCCCTCGCCGTGGGCGATGGGGATCCTCAGCAGCTGCCCCGGCCGGTACGCCGTGGTGAACAGCGTGTCGGCGCTCTCCACCCGCAGCACGACCTCGCGCGAGGCGAACTTGAGGCTGCGGTTGCGGATCAGCGCGCCCGGCAGCAGCCCGGCCTCGCACAGGATCTGGAAGCCGTTGCAGATCCCCGCCACCGGCCCGCCCTCCGCGGCGAACGCGGCCACCTCGCGCATCACCGGGCTCAGCGAGGCGATCGCCCCGGCGCGCAGGTAGTCGCCGTAGGAGAAGCCGCCGGGGAGGAACACCGCGTCAACCCCGCGCAGGTCGTGCTCCTTGTGCCACAGGTAGACCGCCTCCGCGCCCAGACCCTCCTCGATCGCCTTGTAGCAGTCGTAGTCGCAGTTGGAGCCGGGGAAGGTCACCACGCCCAGCCTCATCGCCCGGCCGCCTCCGGCGCGGCGATGCGGACGTGGAAGTCCTCGGTCACCGGGTTCGCCAGCAACTGCCGGCACATGGCGTCCACCCGCTCGCGGGCCTGCTCCTCGCCGTCGGCCGCCAGGGTGAACACCACCAGGCGCCCCACGTGCACCTCGGACACGCCCTCGAAACCCAGCGAGGCCAGCGCCCCGCCCACCGCCTTGCCCTGCGGGTCCAGGATCCCCCGCCGGGGGGTCACGCGGACCTCGATCTGGTATTCCGTCACGTCGTCGGCTCCTGGTTGTCGGGCCGCGGCTCGCCCCGGTGGGCCGCGGGTCGGATCTCCTCGTACTCCAGCTCGCGCTGCGACTCCGGCTCCTCCTCCTCCTCCAGGATCATGGGGTCCCGGTCCGGGAGGCGCTCCTCGAACCCAGCCAGCACGGTCCGCACCAGGCCCACCGTGATGTACAGGATGGACATGGGGAAGAAGAAGTACTGCGGCACCGTGAACGCCGCGAAGATGCTGGCGAAGGCGAGGAAGAAGGCCAGCCGGCCGCTCCAGGTGCGCAGGCTGAAGCGCGGCACCACGGAGTACAGCACGTTGCTGATCATCAGGATCGCCACCCCCAGCGCCAGCCACCCCGCCGCGCGCGGCACGTCCACCCGGGCGAAGTACTGCGCCCAGAAGGACGTCTGGGTGAAGGCGTAGAAGGTGGCGACGCACACCCCCGCGGTGGGGGAGGGGAGGCCGTGGAACGCCGACTTGGCGGTCCCCGCCTGCTCGATGTTGAAGCGCGCCAGCCGCAGGATGGCGGCGACGATGTACAGGAAGGAGATGATCCAGCTCCACTCCCCTCCCCGGCTGAAGAAGGCGAAGAAGGCGATCAGCGCGGGCGCCACCCCGAACGACACCGCGTCCACCAGCGAGTCCAGCTCCTCGCCGAAGGGGCTGCCGGTGGCGGTGATGCGGGCGATGCGCCCGTCGAACATGTCCATGAAGGCGGCGCCCACGATCAGCCACCCCGCCATCTCGAACTCCCCGCGCGTGGCCTCCACGATGGCCCAGATCCCCAGGAACAGGTTGCCCAGGGTGAAGGCGCTGGGGAGGATGACGATCCCCCGCCGCAGCCGCCGGCGCGGGTGGAGCCCCGCCGCCCTGCCGGGAAGGTTCACTCCGCCACCTCCGTCGGGAGGGTGTAGTCGTCCAGCGCCACACCGACCAGGCGGCGGAAGGCGTCCCGGTAGCGCAGGGAGGTGGCCTCCACCACCTCCGGCGGGAGGTCGGGCCCCGGCGCGCGCATGTCCCACTCGCCGCGGTCCGCCAGCCCCTGCAGCCAGTCGCGCAGCGGCTGCTTGTCGAACGACGGCTGCCCGCGCCCCGGCGCGTAGGCGTCCGCCGGCCAGAAGCGCGACGAGTCCGGCGTCAGCACCTCGTCGATCACCCGGATCGCGCCGTCCGCGTCGCGCCCGAACTCGAACTTGGTGTCGGCGATCACGATCCCCGCCTCCGCCGCGACCTCGAGTCCGCGGCGGTACAGGCCGAAGCTTGCTTCGCGGAGCCGCTCCGCCGCCTCGGCGCCCACGATCTCGCGCATGCGGGCGAAGGGGATGTTCTCGTCGTGCCCGGTCTCCGCCTTGGTGGCCGGGGAGAACACCGGCGGGTCCAGCCGCCCCGACTCCGCGAGCCCCGCGGGGAGCGGCTCGCCGGCCAGCGTCCCGGCGGCCGCGTACTCCTTCCACGCCGAGCCGGACAGGTAGCCGCGCACCACGCACTCCACCGGGAACGGTGCCGTCTTCCGCACCAGCATGGCGCGGCGGGCCCACACGCCGCGCGTGGGGGCCAGAGCTGGGAAGCGGGCGACGATCTCGTCGGGGTCCACGGCGAGGAGGTGGTTGGGCACCACGTCGCGGGTGCGGCCGAACCACCAGGCCGAGATCAGGGTGAGGACCTCGCCCTTGCGGGGGACGGGCTGGGGGAGGACCACGTCGAAGGCGCTGACGCGGTCCGTGGCGACCATGAGCAGCGCCTCGCCCAGGTCGTACACGTCCCGCACCTTCCCGCGGCGAAAGACGGGGAGGTCCAGGTCGGTCCGGGTGATCGCGGAAGTCACGGCCGGCGTTTCCGTGCGCTGTCAGAGGTTCCGGTGAGCCGGAAAGGTATCAGCCGCATGGGGGCGCGGCAACCGCGAATCCACGTGGAGCCCGGCCGCCGACCGGACCGGTGACGGACGGGCCGGTGATGTCGTCTTTGCTCCCGTCGCGCCGCCCCACCGCGCGGCTTCACGCCGGCCCTGCGCGCACTTCGCGCGCTCATGTGTCTGAAAGGGCTCTCAACAACTCATTACGTGACAACAGGATGACGATGTCCGTGCGACCCGTGCGGTGGAGCGGATGGATGGCTGCGTGCCTGGCCCTGGTGCTGGCGGCGTGCTCGGACACGACGCTGCCGCCCCGGCCGGCGAAGGTGGCGGTGACCGCCCCCGCGGAGCAGGTGGAGGTGGGTGGGACGGTGCAGCTCCAGGCGACGGCGGAGAGCACGTCGGGGAGGATGCTGACGGAGGTTCAGTTCTCGTGGTCCAGCAGCGACGAGTCCGTCGCCAGCGTCAGCGCGGACGGCCAGGTGACCGGCCGCGCCGTGGGGATCGCGACGGTGCGCGCCTCCACCGGCGAGGCCAGCGGCGAGGTGAGGATCACGGTGGTCCCGGTGGCGCTGGCGGCCATCGCCCTGGACCCGGACACGGCCACCCTGTGGGTGGGGGAGGCGCGGCGGCTGGCGGCGCGGCTGCGCGACGCCCGGGGCCAGGAGCTCAGCGGGCGCGCGGTGGCCTGGTCCAGCGACGACGAGGCGGTCGCCACGGTGGCGGCGGACGGTACGGTGACGGCGCGCGCCCCCGGGAGCGCGGCGATCACCGCCGAGAGCGAGGGGCGGAAGGCGGTCGCCAACGTGACGGTGCTCCAGCCCCCGGTCCCCGACCTGGCGCTGGAGGTGGTGGCCACCGGGCTGGGCGCCGGGCCCGCGTTCCTGACCGCGCCCGCCGGCGACGCCCGCCTGTTCGTCGTCACGCTGGAAGGGCAGGTCAGGATCGTCCGGGGAGGCAGCGTGCTGCCCACGCCCTTCCTGGACATCCGCGACCGCGTGGCCGTGGGGGGCGAGATGGGGCTGTTCAGCCTGGCCTTCCACCCGCGCTACGCCTCCAACGGCTTCTTCTACGTCGCCTACACCGACCGCAACGCCGACGTCCGCGTGGAGCGCTACCGGGTGAGCGCCGACCGCGACGCGGCCGACCCGGCCTCCGCCAAGCTGGTCCTCTCGGTGGATCCCCCGGCCGGGATGCACTTCGGCGGGCTGATCCGCTTCGGGCCGGACGGCAAGCTGTACGTCGGCATCGGCGAGGGCGGGGCGCCCGCCTCGGCGCAGGACCCGGCCGCGCTCACCGGCAAGCTGCTGCGCATCGACGTGGACGCCGGCGACCCGTACGCCATCCCCGCCGACAACCCCTTCGCCGGTCGGGCCGGCGCGCGCGGGGAGATCTGGGCCCTGGGGCTGCGCAACCCCTGGCGCTGGTCCATCGACCCCGAGACCGGGCTGCTGTACATCGGTGACGTGGGCTCCAACTTCTGGGAGGAGATCAACGTGGCCCCCGTCACCCGCGGCGGGCTCAACTACGGCTGGCCGCTCATGGAGGGCGTCTACTGCTGGCCCGAGTCGGAGTTCGGCTGCGACCGCACCGGCCTCACGCTCCCCGCGCTCGCCTACGGCCACGGCGACCGGGGCACCGGGCACCCCTGGGGCTGCTCCGTCACCGGCGGCCACGTGTACCGGGGGCGGAAGATGCCGGGGCTGCGCGGGCACTACTTCTACGGCGACTTCTGCAAGGGGTGGATCCGGTCGTTCCGCTACGTGGACGGCAAGCCCGCCGACCTGCGCGGCTGGGAGTTTCCCGCCATGTCGATGCTGATGTCGTTCGGGGAGGACGGCGACGGCGAGCTGTACGTGGTGCGCAGCAACGGGGTCCTTTACCGGATCGTGCAGGCTTCTACTTCGAACTGATCACTGCGGGTTCGGGCGTGCCCCTCGCTGGTGCTCGCTCACACTGCGCACGTCGCAGGGGAGCAGGCGACGCTCTCAAACGGCCGAGGAGCCGCACGCGAAGGGGTTTCGGCCCCGCGGCCGCAAATGCCCGTGCAAAGGCCGAAGCGCAACGACGGGGCGGCACCACAGTGGGGCCGCCCCGTGTCTCCGGTCAGGCTACGTCGGGGGAGGCTGAACCTACAACCGTCAGTAGTACGGATAGGAGCACACACAGTTCCACCGTCCGTAGCGGAGCTGGCACTCTCCAACCGCATAACCCATCCCGTTGCACGTACTGGTGCACTCATCGGGGTCGCAGAAGTAAGCGGAGCCCCCCGCCGCCGGTTTAGCGAGGGCCTGCGTCGCCCCGAACCCGAGAGTGCCCACCAATGCGAGGCCGTACGTGACCGTCGCGATCCGGTGTAGTGACATGGCACACTCCTTGTCATTGAGAACGGAAGATCGGCCTATTCCATACGTATACTTCGGGACCTGGTTGCGCAAGGTCTCCGTTTCACGCGGCTGCACTCCCAATCGTTCCTCAACCGTGTATGCGGGAGCCAGGCGGCAGTCGAGCCTGTCTCCCGGAGCAGCCCCTTGATGCGCAGAAATCCTCAGATCCCGTACAGCGGCCGCAGTTTCCCTTGCAGGTACGCCAGCAGCGGCTCGGGAGAAAGCGGACGGCCGGTGATTCGCTCGCACAGCTCCGGGGCGTGGAAGCGGGCGCCGTGCGCGTGCACGTTGGCGCGCAGCCACCCCAGCAGCGCGCCGAACTCGCCGCGGGCCAGCTGCGCGTCCAGCTCCGGGAGCTGCGCGCGGATCGCCTCCCAGAACTGCGCCGCGTACACGTTGCCCAGCGTGTAGGTGGGGAAGTAGCCCACCGCGCCCATGGACCAGTGGATGTCCTGCAGGCAGCCGCTGCGGTCGTCCGGCACCTCCACGCCCAGGTCCTGCCGCATCCGCTCGTTCCACGCGCCGGGGAGGTCGCGCACCGGCAGCTCGCCGTGCAGCATCCCGCGCTCCAGGTCGAAGCGCAGCATGATGTGCAGGTTGTAGGTGGCCTCGTCCGCCTCCACCCGCGTCACCCCCGGCTCCACCGCGTTGAGAAAGCCGGAGATCTCCTCCACGGTGGTCCCCGCCAGCACCGGGCCGAACGCCTCGTGCGCCAGCGGGAGCGCCCACTCCCAGAACGGCCGCGAGCGGCCCACCATGTTCTCCCACATGCGGGACTGGCTCTCGTGGATCCCCAGCGACGCGGCCTGCGCCAGCGGCTGCCCGAAGGCCGCCGCCTTGGGGAGCCCCTGCTCGTACATCCCGTGCCCCGCCTCGTGCAGCGACGACACCAGCGAGTCCAGGAAGGCGTCCTCGCGGTAGCGCGTGGTCATGCGGGTGTCGCCCGGGCCCGGGCTCTCGCAGAAGGGGTGGGTGGACACGTCCAGCCGCCCGGCGCGGAAGTCGAAGCCGACCGCCTCCAGGATGCGCCGGTTCAGCGCCTCCTGCGCCGCCGCCGGGACGCGCAGCGTCCCCAGCCGCGGGTCGGGCCGCGTCTTCGACGCGGCGATGTCCGCGATCAGCGGCGCCAGGCCGGTGCGCAGCGCCCCGAACACCCGCCGCACCTCCGCGCTGGTCATCCCCGGCTCGAACTCGTCCAGCAGGGCGTCGTACGGCTCGCCCCCCGCGGGGACGCCGTAGCACTCCGCCTTGGCCCGGCTCAGCTCGAGCACCCGCTCCAGCCAGGGGGCGAACGCCGCGAAGTCGTCCCGCTCGCGCGCGTCGCGCCACGCCTCCAGCGCCTGCGACGAGGTTTCCGCGATCCGGCGCACCAGCGAGGTGGGGAGCCGGGTCGCCAGGTCGTACTCGCGGCGGATCTCGCGCAGGTTGGCGGCGGCCACCGGGTCGGCGGCGAGCCCGGC
Source organism: Longimicrobiaceae bacterium (assembly GCA_036389055.1). Classification (GTDB taxonomy): domain Bacteria; phylum Gemmatimonadota; class Gemmatimonadetes; order Longimicrobiales; family Longimicrobiaceae; genus JAFAYN01. The sequence goes on from DASVQR010000184.1 coordinate 58,716, forward strand.
GTCGCCCTCGCACGCCGCCAGCAGCTCCGCCAGCCGCGGCGACGTGCGCCGCTCGTGCACCAGCGCGGAGAGCGCGGAGAGCTGCTCCGCCCGCAGCGCCGCGCCGGCGGGGGGCATGTAGGTCTCCTGGTCCCACCCCAGGGTGGCCGCCGCGGAGGCGAGCACCGCCACCTCCCGCAGAAGCGTGTTCAGCTCCGCGTAGTGCGCGGGGGGCTCGGTCTGTTCCGCGGACGGGGTCGCGATGGTTGACATGGTCTCGGTTTGCCTGGGCAATCGCCTACGTCAGACCGTTTCCCGGCGTCGAGCCGGAAAACGCCTCCGACGCGGCTTCGTCGATGATTCGCTGGTCGTCGGCCGCCGCAACCGCGGCCAGCCGCTCCAGTACCCCGTCGCGCAGTGAGCGGAGGTCCGGGAGTCTTACCTTTCGCAGAGTCTGGGCCTGCCAGCGGAGGCTTCCCCCGCGCATCTGGACGGAGTACGCACGGACCTGGTCGCGAACCAGCGAGCTGCGGAGCAGCGCCTGCAAGGCCCGCAGGTCCCAGGTCGCGGACGTGATCCAGTACAGGTTGTGATGCGGGTAGAACTCGCCCGTGTCCAGGCACACCGTCGTCGAATCGGGCCGCTGGATGTCCGGGATCAGGAGCTTCGGCCTGTGCTGCAGCTCCGGCCAGACCCGGTCGATCGTCCGGTACCAGGCGCTTTCACGGCTTCGTGCCACGTGACGCCGCCGGAGCCGGTCGGCATGTGCCGTCAGGTACGCCGCGAGTCCGGGATAGTCGGACAGCGGCACCAGCGCTCCATCGTCGGCAAAGGGGTTGACCAGGAAGTGGCCGGACCACGCGACCCCCTGCGCCGAGACGTCGGCTCCCATCGCCAAGGGGATCTGCCTGTCGGCTTCTATGGCGGAATCCTGGCCCGGGAGGATGAATACGCGGTCGGCTCCTGTAGCCACCCCGATCCCGACCCGCGTCTCAGGCGCGGACCGCTCGAGCGGCGACAGCGCCTGGAGCGTCCCGAGCCTGCCGTGTTCGTCGGAACACGTGGTCGTCCAGGGCCCGCCCTCGGGGTACCAGCTCGGGAACTGGTGCACCAGCTCCCCTCGCGGCTCTCCGCTGCCCAACGCTTCGGCGCGGACTTCCGCGAGCACCTCCGGGCCAAGGAGGTCGAGCGTCCCGGCGCGAGTCGGCCGACCGCGGTGGCGGTCCAGGACGACGATGGCCGGATAGGCGGAGACGTCGGTCAGGAACGGCTGCGTATGCTCCAGGTTCAGGTAAAAACGGACCCGGTACCGTGCGGCGATCAGGCTCCGGATCTTCCGTCCGTACAGGTTCTTGGCAAAGCGGTTCGCGGTGATGAACGCCAGCACGCCACGGGGTGAGAGGAGCCCCAGCCCCCGTTCCAGAAATGCCACGTAGAGGTCTGCACGGTCCCCCACCGTCGCGTACAGCGCCCTGTACTCCGCGAGCACTTTCTTGGGCACGTCCTCGATGCGGACGTACGGCGGGTTCCCCAGCACGAAATCGAACGGCCGCTCCCATTCGTGGAGCAGGAAGTCGGTCTGGGAGAACCACGCCTCGACCAGCTCCGCGGAGCGCCCGCGCGGACACCCTGCGGCGCGGAGCTGCGCCGCCACGGAAGCGCGCACCCGCTCGATGGCCGGGGCGCTGATGTCTGCGGCGCGGAGGGCATGATCGAGCACCGGGTCATCCCATGGCACGGCGCCGTGGAGGGAGTGCTCCGACTCCAGGAGCCTGGCGACGATGGGCGTCACGAAGGCGCCGTCTCCGCAGCTCGGCTCAAGAACGGAATGCTCTGCGAGCCGCAGCTTGCCGACGGAGTAGCCCGCGAGATCGAGGATCAGCTCCACGATTTCCGGGCGGGTGAACACGGCGCCCACGGCCTCCCGCTCCTGGCGGCCTTCCCACAGGGTGGTCCACGTGGAATCGAAGAGGTCCAGCATCGAGGTCCGGGTCAGGCGCACCCGACGAGGTGCCCGTAAAAGGACTTTGCGAACGAGAAGAACTCCAGGCCCGTCCGCGGCTGCACGTACTGCCCGTCCGTACCGAGTGGGGCTGCAAGGTATGCGGCCGCCGAGTACAGCCGTTCGAGGACCATGCGTTCGCAGAGGATCCCGTACCGCTGGATGTAGCTTGTCCGCTCGAAGACGGGGTCCGTCGGCAAGGGAGTCCGGGGGACTTTCACCGCCGCCTCCGAAGCCGCCTCCTCGCGGATCACGAAGAGGTAGCCAAGCCAGGGCTGGTGTACCCCCAGCGTGCCCTGTTTGAACGCAGCCCAGATGTCCGTAGCCGAGCCCAGCGCCTCTTCCGAGCGGTTGTTGAGGTTCTTCCCGTACGACCCGGCCATGGACTTCAGCTCGACGGCCGCGCAGAGCCTGTCCTCCCGGATCACGACGAGATCCCATTGCTTGGTCGGCCGGTAGAACCCCGGAACCTCCACACCGCGGCGGAACCGGATCTCCGTCGGCTGAAAGCCAGCCGTCCGGGCGAGCTCCGCCAGCAAGTCCGCGAACGCGTCGAGGTGCCGACCGCCCGTGGCGGTTCCGCGGCTCCCCGCGTCGCGCTTTCCGGAGGCGGCCTGCTTGGCCGCCTGCGCGGCACGAACGCCCCACATCTGCCTGACCGCTTCCCGGACGCGCAGATCGATCTCGTGCTCGTCCCAGGGGAATGCGGAAGGCTGCCGAATCGGTTCCCGGCTCATCGTGTCGGCAGCGTCACACGTGCAGGGCGGGGGCGCCCTCCTCCAGCTCGCCCGCGTGCCGCTCCAGCGCGGGGCGGACCCACTCCTGCAGGAACTCGTCCACCTGCTCCGGCGCGCGCCCCACGTACAGCTCCGGCCGCAGGTCCTCCTCCAGCTCCGCGCGCGTCACCCCGAACGCCGCGTCCCCGGCGATGCGGTCCATCAGGTCGTTGGGGCGGCCGTGCTGCTTGACCTCCCGCCCCGCCTCGATGGAGTGCCTCCTCACCCGCTCGTGCAGCTCCTGCCGGTCGCCGCCGCGCTTGGCCGCCCGCATCATCAGGTTCTCCGTCGCCATGAAGGGGAGCTCCTCCATCAGCCGGCGGCGGATCATCTCCGGGTACACCACCATCCCGGACGCCACGTTGTGCACGATCAGCAGCACGGCGTCGGTGGCCAGGTACGCCTCCGGCACGGCGATGCGCTTGTTGGCGCTGTCGTCCAGCGTGCGCTCGAACCACTGCGAGGCCGCCGTGAACGCCGGGTCGATGGTCAGCGCGATCACGTGCCGGGCCAGCGCGCCGATCCGCTCCGAGCGCATGGGGTTGCGCTTGTACGCCATGGCGCTGGAGCCGATCTGGTGCTCCTCGAACGGCTCCTCCACCTCCTTGAGGTGCGAGAGCAGCCGCACGTCGTTGGCGAACTTGCTGGCCGACTGCGCCACCCCCGCCAGCGTCGCCAGGCAGGCGTAGTCCGTCTTGCGGGTGTAGGTCTGCCCGGTGACGCCGTAGAGCCGGTCGGCGAAGCCCATCTTCTCCGCCACCAGGCGGTTGAGCCGCTCCACCTTGGCCCCGTCGCCCTCGAACAGGTCCATGAACGACGCCTGCGTCCCCGTGGTGCCGCGCACCCCGCGGAAGCGCAGCGTGTCCAGGCGGAAGTCGATCTCCTCCAGGTCCAGCAGCAGGTCCTGGATCCACAGCGTGGCGCGCTTGCCCACGGTGGTGGGCTGCGCCGGCTGGAAGTGGGTGAAGCCCAGCGTGGCCAGGTCCCGGTGCTCGCGGGCGAACTCCGCCAGCTGCGCCACGGCGTTGACGATGCGGCGGCGGACCAGCTTCAGCGCCTCGCGGTGCTGGATCAGGTCGGTGTTGTCGCCCACGTACGCCGAGGTGGCGCCCAGGTGGATGATGGCGCGCGCCTCGGGGGCCTGCTCGCCAAGGTGGTGCACGTGGGCCATGACGTCGTGCCGCAGCTGCTTTTCCAGCTCGCCCGCGCGCTTCAGGTCGAAGTCGTCCAGGTGCTGGCCGAGCGCCGTGATCGCCTCGTCCGGGATGGGGAGGCCCAGCTCCTTCTCCGCCTCCGCCAGCGCCAGCCAGAGCCGGCGCCAGGTGCCGAACTTGAAGGCCGGCGAGAAGATGCGCGACATCTCCGGGGAGGCGTAGCGCTCGGTCAGCGGGTTGCTGTATCGGTCGATCGACATGGTCGTTTTCGTCAGCGTCTGTGGTTGGGGCCGCTCCGGAACCAGGCCAAACAGCCCGCCTGTTTCCTACGCGGGCTCCGGGAGCCCCGCCAAACAGCCGGCGGGTCTCCCTGCGCCGGAGCGAGCCAGCCGAAACTGCCCGGCTGTCTCCCTCCGCAACGGATCATGTGGGTACTGCGGAACTGCGACGGCTCGCGTCGGCAGGTTCCGGCGTGCCGTGGAAGGCCCCCTCCCCCACGACCTGCCCCCTCCGATCCCCCGCAAGCGGGAGAGGGGAGAACTACTTGCCGTACCTGGATATCCAGCCGTTGTCCCCTCTCCCAGAATTGGGAGAGGGTGGCGGCTCTCAGGCCGCCGGGTGAGGGCTGCCGTCGCCGGCTGTTCCCTGTTCCCTGTTCCCTGTTCCCTCTCCGCCGTACCTCACCTCCCGCAAGAAAAGCCCCTCCGGCGGGGCCGGCGGCGAGGTCTCCAGCCCCGGGGCCTGCGCGAGGAGGGCCGCCACGTCGCTCCCCGGGCGGACGCCGAGGCCCACGTCCACCAGCGTCCCCACCAGGTAGCGCACCATGTGGTGGAGGAAGCGGTTGGCGGTGACGTGGAACTCCACGCCCACCTGCTCCCACTCCGCCCAGCGCGCCTCCGCGACGATGCAGCGGTCGCCGCGCTCCTCCTGGCCCGCCTTGGCGAAGGCCTTGAAGGAGTGGTCGCCCACCAGGGCGCGCGTGGCGTGCTCCATTGCGGCGCGGTCCAGCGGCTTGCCCAGCGGCCAGCACCAGCGGGCGCGGAAGGGCGACTGCGCTTCCGGCACGAGGCCCACGCGGTACACGTAGGAGCGCGCGACGGCATCGTAGCGCGGGTGGAAGCGCGGCGCCGCCTCCGCCGCGTCGGCGATCCACACGTCGCCGGGGAGCAGGGCGTTGAGGGCGCGGCGCAGGGCGTCCGGCGTCCACTTGAGGGGCGCGTCCACGGCGGCGACCTGGCCGGTGGCGTGGACGCCGCGGTCGGTGCGCCCGGAGCCGAGGACGCCGGCGGGGCGGTTGAACAGGCGCGACAGGACGCGCTCCAGCTCGCCCTGCACGGTGCGCTCCCTGGCCTGCACCTGCCAGCCGAAGAAGTCGCGCCCGTCGTAGTGGACGGTGAAGCGGATGCGGTGCGTGTCGGTGGCGCTCACGGGCGACAAGCTACCGGGCGCCCCCCCGGTGTCAAGCGCGCGGCGCGGCGCGATTGACAGTCTCCGCGGGGCGCCGGTATGATGCGGCTCCCGTTTCACTCAGGCGCGTTCCACCCGCACCGCCCCGGCCCGATGTTCACCGCACCCTCCCCCCGGACCCCGCCGGCCCGCCCCTTCCCCGGCGGGGGCGCCGCATGAGCGGGCTCCTGTCCGGCGAGGCCGCCGAGATGTCGCTGGGCGAGCTGGTCCGCGCGGCCACGCTGCGCCCCCTCACCGCCGCCGAGGCCGAGCGCGCCTTCGGGGAGGTGATGGAGGGGCGCGCCACCCCGGTGCAGATGGCCGCGCTCCTGGTCGCGATCCGCGTCCGCGGCGCCGTCCCCGAGGAGGTCGCAGGCGGCGTGCGCGCGCTGCGCCGGGCGATGATCGCCGTTCCGGTGGACCCGGCGCTGGAGCTGGTGGACACCTGCGGCACCGGGGGCGGGGCGCTGACCACCTTCAACATCTCCACCGCCGCGGCGCTGGTGGCCGCCGGCGCCGGGGTGCGCGTGGCAAAGCACGGCAACCGCAGCTTCACCTCGCGCTGCGGCAGCGCGGACGTGCTGGAGGCGCTGGGGGTGCGGCTGGACCTGGCGCCGGAGCAGGAGGCGCGCGTGCTGGAGGAGACGGGGATCGTCTTCATGTTCGCCCCGCTGCACCACCCGGCCATGCGCCACGTGGGCCCCGTCCGCCGGGAGCTGGGGATGCCCACGCTGATGAACGTGCTGGGCCCGCTCACCAACCCGGCAATGGCCCGCCGCCAGGTGGTGGGCGTCTCCGACCCGTCGCTGCTGGAGCTGATCGCCGGCGGCCTGCGCGAGCTGGGCCACGAGCGCGCCCTGGTGGTGCACGGCGAGCCGGGGATGGACGAGCTGAGCCCCATCGGCCCGACGGAGGTGATCGAGCTGCGCGGCGGCGAGCTGACCCGCACCACCCTGGACCCGCGCGAGGAGCTGGGCTGGGAGCCCGCCGACGTGGAGGGCCTGGGCGGCAGCGAGCCCGAGGAGAACGCCCGCACCATCGAGCGCGTGCTGCGCGGCAAGGCGGGCGGCTCCGCCCGCGCGGCGGTCGCCCTCAACGCCGGCGCCGCCGTCTACGTCGCGGGGATGGCCGACACGCTGGTGGAAGGCGTCCGAAAGGCCGAGGAAGCGCTGGACGGCGGGGCGGGGTGGACCACGCTGGACGCGCTGCGGACCGCCACGCGGAGATAGAACGGCAGTACGGAGTACGCAGTACGAAGTACGCTGGACGACGCGCGAAAGCCCCTCCGGGATCCCGGACGGGGCTTTTTCGTTTGCCAGGCGCGGCGGATCCGACCAGGGGCCGTTCGCCGTACCCACAAAAGGATGTACGGAGGGAGACTCGCAGCAGTACCGCGAGGCTCACTCCGGCGAGGTGAGACTCACGCAGGCCGTATCGCGTGAGGCTCGCCGAGCCCGCGGAGGAGACCGGACAGCCGTACCGTCCGGGCTCCGGAGCGGCCCGCCGAACCCGCCGAAGCGCTCAGCTGCGCCTGGACGAAGACGAAGAACCGCTGCCGGGGGCGAACACCGCGCGCAGGTCCCAGGGCCCCGGGAACGGCGCCGGGGTGGCGGACTCCAGCACCATCATCCTCTTCCCGTCGCGGGCGATGCGGCCCACCACGAACGGAACCGGCTCGGCACCCTGCATGGCTCGTCTCCTGCTGAAGTGGTGCGGCGCCGCGGGAGCGCCGAAGGTCCGACGGCCCCGCCGGGCGCCGCAGAACGCGGCCGCCCGTGCGGAATGCCAGGGTCAGTACTTGCGGATCACCCCGACGACGATCCCCTGGATCTGGACCTCGGCGGGCTGGAAGTACATGGGCTGCATGGTCGGGTTGGCGGGCTGCAGGCGGATGCGCCCGTCGCGCTCGCGGTAGAACTTCTTGACCGTGGCCGACTCGCCGCCCACCAGCGCGACCACCATCTCGCCGTTGTCCGCGGTGACGCGGGAGTTGACGATGATGTAGTCGCCGTCGCGGATCTGCTCGTCCACCATCGAGTTCCCCTTGACCCGCAGCACGTAGTTGTTCCCCTTGGGGACCATGTCGTGCGGGACCGCCACGGTGTCCTCGTTGTCGCGCAGCGCCTCGATGGGCAGACCCGCGGCCACCGACCCGAGCAGCGGGAGCTCCACCGCCAGCGTGCCCATCTCGGCGGGCACCACCTCGAGCGAGCGGCTCTTGTTGTAGTTCTTCCGCAAGAAGCCCTTTTGCTCCAGATTAGACAGGTGCTCGTGCACGGTCGCGAGGGAGGAGTATCCGAAGTGCTCCGCGATCTCCTCGAAGCTGGGCGAGTACCCGTACGCCTCGATGAAGCTTTGGACGTAGTCCAGGATCTGCCGCTGACGCTTGGTGAGTGCCATCTCGAGGTCTCCGGGGAAGTGGACCGATTGCGATCCGAAGAATCACCGAATAGAATTATACCCGAACGTACACCGAAGCGCAAGACGGCCGTGCGGAAGGCCTCCTTCCGGTCCCGGAACGGCGCTGCGGGCCGCCTATTTTCCGAGAGTTCTTGAGCATCCTGCAGCGCATCGTGGACACCAAGCGGGGCGAGGTCGCCGACCTGCTCCCGCGCCTCGCGGAGCTCCGCTCCCGCGCCACAGACGCCCCACCCGCCCGCGGCTTCGCGGCCGCGCTCCGCCGCCCCGGCGAGGTCCGGCTCCTGGCCGAGGTCAAGCGCCGCTCCCCCTCCGCCGGGGAGATCCGGCCGGGTGCCGACCCGGTGGAGGTGGCGCGCGCCTACGAGCAGGGGGGCGCGGCCGCCGTGTCGGTGCTCACCGACCGCGAGTACTTCGGCGGCGACCTGGAGTTCCTCCGCCGGGTGCGCGAGGCCGTCGCCCTGCCGGCCATCCGCAAGGACTTCCTCATCGATCCCGCGCAGCTGTGGGAGGCGCGCGCCGCCGGCGCGGACGCCGTCCTGCTCATCGTCCGCATCCTGGACGACGCGCGCCTGGGCGAGCTGCTGGGGCTCGCCGCGGAGACGGGGATGGACGCGCTGGTGGAGGTGCACGACGCGGAGGAGCTGGAGAGGGCGCTCGCGGCGGGCTCCGTCCTGGTCGGGGTCAACAACCGCGACCTGGGGAGCTTCCGCACCGAGCTGGACCTTTCCGTCCGCCTGGCCGCCTCCGTCCCCGGCGGGGTGACGCTGGTGGCCGAGAGCGGGATCCGCACCGCCGGCGACGTGGACCGGCTGGGCGCCGCCGGGATCGACGCCGTGCTGGTGGGCGAGTCGCTGATGCGCCAGGACGACCTGCGCGCCGCCGCCGCCGCACTGGCCGGCCGCCCCCGCGACCCCGCCGCGCGCCCGTGAGCGCCGCGCCCCGCCTCAAGGTGTGCGGCATCACCCGCCGGGCGGACGCCGAGGCGGCCGCGGCGGCGGGCGCCGCGTTCCTGGGCGTGGTGCTCGCCCCCGGCGGAAAGCGGACGGTGGCCGCGGAGCAGGCGGGCGCCCTGCTCGCCGGGCTCCCCGCGATCCGGGTGGGCGTGTTCGTGGACGCCGGGGCCGACGGGCTGCGGCGCGCGGCCGAGCTGGCCGGGCTGGACGTGCTCCAGTTGCACGGCGACGAGCCGCCCGAGCTGCTGCGGGAATTGCGGGCGGAGGGGCGCTGGAGGGTGTGGAAGGCGCTCCGCCCCCGGGACGCGGCGGAGTTCCGCGCCGGGGTGGAGCGCTACGCCGCGGATGCCGACGCTCTGCTGCTGGACGGCTTCTCGGCGCAGGCGCACGGCGGCACCGGCACCGCCTTTCCCTGGGAGGAGGTCGCGGCGCTCCGCGCCCTGGTCCCCGCCGGGCTGCCGCTGGTGGCGGCGGGCGGGATGCGGGCCGACAACGTAGGTCGCGCGGTGGCGCTCCTCCGCCCGGACGTGGTGGACGTCAGCTCGGGGGTGGAGTCCGCCCCCGGGATCAAGGACCGCATGGCGATCGAATCCTTCGCGGCCGCGCTCCGCGCGCCGCTGTAACTAGCCGCAGGAAGCAGCAGATGTCCTCGACCGCAGCATCGGCGAACACCGGCGACGTGTCGGGCAGGTTCGGCAAGTTCGGGGGGCGCTTCGTCCCCGAGACGCTGGTCACCGCGCTGGACGAGCTGGCGGCGACCTACGCGCAGGCCGCCGCCGACCCGGAGTTCTGGGCCGAGCTGGACGCGCTCTGGCGCGACTACGTGGGCCGGCCCACCCCGCTGTACCGGGCGCGCCGGCTGGGCGAGGCCGCCGGCGTTGGGGCCGTGTACCTGAAGCGCGAGGACCTGAACCACACCGGCGCGCACAAGATCAACAACTCGCTGGGCCAGGTGCTCCTCGCCCGGCGCATGGGGAAGCGGCGCATCATCGCCGAGACCGGGGCGGGGCAGCACGGCGTCGCCACGGCCACCGCGTGCGCGCTCTTCGGCCTCCCCTGCATCGTGTACATGGGCGAGGAGGACATCCGCCGCCAGGCGCTCAACGTGTACCGCATGCGCCTGCTGGGCGCCGAGGTGCGGCCGGTGACCAGCGGCACCCGCACGCTCAAGGACGCCGGCAACGAGGCGATGCGCGACTGGGTCACCAACGTGCGCGACACCCACTACGTGCTGGGCTCCGCCGTGGGCCCGGACCCGTTCCCGCGCATGGTGCGCGACTTCCAGTCGGTGATCGGGCGCGAGAGCCGCGAGCAGATCCTGGAGATCGAGGGGCGGCTCCCCGCCGCGGTGATCGCCTGCATCGGCGGCGGCTCCAACGCCATCGGCATGTTCCACCCCTTCGTGGCCGACGCGGAGGTGGAGCTGGTGGGGGTGGAGGCGGCGGGGGAGGGGGTCCACACCGGCCGCCACGCCGCCACGCTGACGCAGGGCGCCCCCGGCGTCTTCCAGGGGAGCCGCTCGTACCTGCTCCAGGACGAGGCCGGGCAGGTGACCGAGGCCCACTCCATCTCCGCGGGGCTGGACTACCCGGGCGTGGGCCCGGAGCACTCCCACCTCAAGGACTCCGGCCGCGCCACGTACGTGTCGGTGACCGACGCGGAGGCGCTGGAGGCGTTCGGGCGCCTGGCCCGGCTGGAGGGGATCATCCCCGCGCTGGAGACGGCGCACGCCATCGCCCACCTGCTGCGCGACGGGGCCCGCTGGGCCGACGCCGGGCCGGTGGTGGTCTGCCTGAGCGGCCGCGGCGACAAGGACGTCGCCCAGGTGGCCGAGCTCACCGGCGCCCGCGCCTGAACCGCACTCCCGTGAGCTCACCCGTCCCGCTGATGGAAGCGCAGAGCCCGTCCGACGGCCCCAGCGCCGCCGAGCGCGAGGCCGTGCAGGAGCTGGTGCGCGACCTGGGACGCTCGCTGCGGGTGCACCTCCTGTACGAGGGGAACAACCCGGCGGTGGACCGCTTCGTGGACGCGGTGAGGACGCGGATGGCCGGGCTGTGGGAAGGGTTCCAGCGCCTGGCCCTGCACGTGGAGGAGAACGAGGTGCTGTGGGAGGGGGTGCCGGTGTACCGCGGCGAGACCCGCTCCGAGGACTTCGCCTTCCTGCTGTACCGCGACGGGGTGCGCGAGCTGGTCTTCCTCCCCGGCTTCGAGGACGAGGAGCTGGGCGTCTTCCTGGAGATCCTGGTGCGGGTGCAGCGCCTCAAGGCGGACGAGGACGACCTGCTCACCCTGCTCTGGGACCGCGACTGGCAGCACCTGCGCTACCGCTACGTGGAGGCGCTCCCCGAGGGCGTGGCCCTCCCCGAGGAGAGCGGGACGCGCACGCGCGCCATCCCCCCGCCGCGCGAGGAGGAGTCCTCGCTGGTCTCCACGGTGAGCCGCGACGACTTCCGCGAGGCGCTGTACTTCCTGGACGAGGGCGACCTGCGCCGGCTGGAGGCCGAGGTGCGCCGCGAGCAGGAGCGCGACCTGTGGAAGGACGTGCTCTCCGGCCTGTTCGACCGGCTGGAGGACGGCGCCCCGGACCGCCAGGAGCAGATCGTCCGGATCCTGGCCGACCTGCTCCCCACGCTGCTCGCCTCCGGAAACCTGCCGCTCGCGGCGTCGCTGCTGCGCGAGCTGGTGGGGATCGCCACCCGGCCCGGGGCGCTCTCCCCGCAGGTGCTGCGCGCCGTGCGCGGCCTGTTCGAGCGGCTGTCGCAGGGGGAGACGGTGGACGAGCTGATCCGCACCGTGGAGGAGGCCCCCGGCGCGGCTGCCCTGGAGGGGCTGGGCGGGCTCCTTTCCTTCTTCCCGCCGGACGCGCTCCCCGCGCTGCTGCGCGCCGCCGAGGCGACGGGCGTGGAGGGGGTGCGCTCCTCGGTGCTGGCCGCGGCGGAGAGGCTGGCGGGCAGGGAGGGCGAGCGGCTGGTGCCGCTGCTGGCGCACGAGGACCCACGCATCGCCGCGGGGGCGGCGCGGGTGGCGGGGCGGCGCGGCTTCGCCGCGGCCGCGCCGGAGGTGGCGCGGCTGCTCGCCCGCCCCGAGCTCCCCCTGCGCCTGGTGGCGGTGGAGACGCTGCTCGCGCTCCGCAACCCGGTGGCGGCGCACGCGCTCCAGGGCGCCCTGGGCGACGCCGAGCGCGAGGTGCGCATCGCCGCGGCGCGCGCGCTGGCCGCGCTCCGCTACACCCCGGCGCGCCCGGCGCTGGAGGCCGCCATCGACTCCAAGCGGCTGCGCGAGGCCGACCTCACCGAGCGTATCTCCTTCTTCGAGGCGTTCGGCTCCGTGGCGGGGGAGGAGGGCGTCGCCCTGCTGGACCGCATGCTCAACGGCAAGAGCTGGCTGGGCCGCAAGGAGACCCCCGAGATGCGCGCCTGCGCGGCGCTGGGGCTCGCCCGCTCCGGCCTCCCCGCCGCCCGCCGCGCCCTCGCCTCCGCCTCGGCCGACACCGACCCGGTGGTCCGCAGCGCCGTGGGCCGCGCCCTCCGCGGGATCGAATCGTGAGCACCCAGGGCCTCTCCGCCGCCGACGCCCAGGCGGGCGACCTCGCCCCCGCCGACGAGCGCGGCCTCCAGCGCGCCGGGCGCGAGCTGCTGTTCGCGCTCTACGCCTCGCTGCGCGTCCTCAAGATGTATCCGCTGGAGAACCAGACGGTCCAGAACGCCCTGGCCGAGCTGGACTCCGCCGTGCGGCAGATCGTGGCCACCGAGGGCTCCGTGTCCGTGCGCTACGTGGGCGACTTCGTGTTCCTCAACGACCTGCGCATGCGGATCGACCTGGGGAGCTTCGCCACCTTCAGCGCGGTGGGGCGGGCGCTGCGGGCGCACGGCGTCGGGCAGCTGGACGTGGGGCCGGAGGCCGGCGTGGCGGACTGGACGGCGTTCCTGTCGCTGCTGCTCGCCGAGCCGGACGAGGAGGACCCCTACGGGCGCTTCGCCGAGCGGCTGGAGCGGACGTCGGTGCGCGCCATCGTGGCCGTGCCCGAGGCGGAGACCGAGGCCAACCCGCGCGACCCGGACGAGGGGCGCGAGATGGCGAAGCGCGCCTACGCGCAGACGGTGGCGGTGGCGCGCGAGGCGATGACGGCGGTGCGGATCGGGCGCAGCGTGAGCGTGCGGCGGGTGAAGCGGGCGGTGCAGTCCATCGTGGACCAGGTCCTCGCCAACGAGACCTCCATCGTGGGGATGACCACGCTCCGCGACTACGACGAGTACACCTTCACCCACTGCGTCAACGTTTGCATCTTCAGCGTGGCGCTGGGCAAGAAGCTGGGGCTGGGCAAGCACGAGCTGTACGAGCTGGGCTTCGGGGCGCTGATGCACGACGTCGGGAAGGTGAGGATGCCCCTGGAGCTGATCAACAAGACCGGCGCGCTCTCCGACGAGGAGCGGGCGCAGATGCAGGAGCACACCACGGAGGGGTTCCTGGCGCTCTTCGAGATGCGCGGGCTGGCGGACCTGCCGCTGCGCCCCATGCTCAGCGTGTACGAGCACCACATGAAGATGGACCTGTCCGGCTACCCGGCGGTCAAGCGCCCCCGCGAGCCCACCCTCTTCCCCCGCATCGTGGCGATCGCGGACGGCTTCGACGCCGCCACCACCATGCGGAGCTACAAGCAGCCCTGGCTCCCCGACCGCGCGCTCAAGGAATTGCGCGACAACCCGCACCGGGGGATGGACCCGCTGCTGGTCAAGGCGTTCATCAGCATGACCGGCATCTACCCGGTGGGGAGCGTGGTGGTGCTGGACACGTACGAGATGGCGGTGGTCACGGCCCCCAACCCGCGCCCCGAGGCGCTCAACGAGCCCGTGGTGCGCATCATCTTCGACTCCATGGGGCAGCCGGTGGACCCGCCCGTCGAGGTGGACCTGTTCGCCCCCGAGCCCGGCGCCCCGCGGCGCACCATCATCAAGACCACGGACCCGGAGCGGTACGGTATCCATGTGGGCGACTACTTCGTCTGAGGCGGCGACGCTGGCGCGCGTCTTCGAGCGCGCGGCGGCCGAGGGGCGCGCCGCGCTGGTGCCCTACGTCACCGCCGGCCACCCCTCGCCCGAGGCCACCGCGCCGCTGCTGCGCATGCTGGCCGAGGAGGGCGCCGACGTGATCGAGCTGGGGGTCCCCTTCAGCGATCCCCTGGCCGACGGCCCCGTCATCCAGCGCTCCTCCTTCGAGGCGATCCGCCACGGCGTGGACCTGCGCTGGACGCTGGGGGCGCTGCGCGAGTTCCGCCGCGAGCACGACACCGCGGTCATCCTGTTCACCTACCTGAACCCGGTGCTCCGCTACGGCGTGGACGCCTTCCTGCGCGACGCCGCCGAGGCGGGCGCCCAGGGCGTGCTCCTCACCGACCTCCCCGTGGGCGCCGACCCGGAGCTGGAGGCGGCGTTCGCGGCCTCGCCGCTGGACCTGATCCGCCTGGTCGCCCCCACCACGCTCCCGGAGCGGGTGCGCGAGATCGCCGCGGCGGCGCGCGGGTTCCTGTACTACGTGTCGCGCACCGGGGTCACCGGCGCGCGCCAGGAGCTGGCCTCCGGCCTGGAGCGCGAGGTGGCGGAGCTGCGCGCCGCCACGCCGGTGCCCGTGGCGGTGGGCTTCGGCATCTCCACCCCCGAGCAGGCCGCCGTGGTGGCGCGCGTGGCCGACGGCGTGGTGGTGGGGAGCGCGCTGGTGGAGCTGCTGGGGCGCGAGGGGGTGGAGGGCGCCCGGCCGCTGGTGCGGGGGCTGCGCGCGGCGATGGCGCGGGGCGCGGATGCACGGAGCTGAGCCGGGGGCGCTCCCCGCGCCGGTGACCGCCGTCCTGCGGGGCTTCGCCCGCGGGATGACGTGGGCCGGGGGGCTGGTCCTCCTGGCCGCGCTGGCCGCCGCGCCGCCGGACGCCCGCGGCTGGGGGCTCGCCGTGGCCGGGACCGCCGCGGTGGCCGCGCTGCGCTGGTGGGCGGTGCCGCTCTCCAAGTACGCCTACGTCACCATGACGGTGGTCCCCGCGGGGGCGCTCACCGTGCTCGGCTTCCCGGTCGCCGCGGTGGCCGCGGCCTGGGCCGGCACCGCCGCGGGCGACCTGCTGCGCCGCAAGGGCGCGATCCCCGCGCTGGTCAACGCGGGGCGCGAGGCGCTGACGGCGTGCGCGGCGGCCGGGGTGTTCCTGGCCTCGGTCCGCGCCGTGGCGCCGCCCGGCGCGCTGGACCCGCTCTCCGTGGACGCGGTCCCCGCGCTGGTCGCCTTCCTGATCTCCTACTTCCTCTTCTCCCGCGGGCTCTTCTACTTCTCCCTCGCCTTCCGCGGCAAGCTCCAGGCGGGCGAGTGGATGGTGCTGTTCCGCCACGAGGTCATCGCCGCCGCGCTGGGCACGGTGGCGATGCTCGCGGTGGCGGCGGCCTTCGCGCTGTACGGCGACGGGCTGGGATGGCTCTTCCTACTCGCGTTCATCGGCGCGGCGGGCGTCTTCGCCCGGGCGCTGGTGCTGGAGGCGATCGCCTCGGAGGAGCTGCGCAAGGTGATGGCGATGGAGACGGTGATCTCCGCCGGCGTCCCGCTGCACGAGTCGCTGCTGGACATCGAGCGGCTGGCCGCCCGGCTGGTGGAGTGGCGCTGGCTGCACGTGTACGCGCGCTCGGGCGACGAGCTGGTCCCCATCTACCCCGCGGGCGCGCCCCCCGCCGCGCTGGACGCCGCCCGTGGGCTGCGCCGCGCCGCGGTGGCCTCCGGCGAGGCGCTGGCCGTGGAGGACGGCCGGCGGGACGGGAGGATCGCGGCCGGCGGCGAGCTGCGCTCGGTGGTGGAGCAGCCGCTGCGCTATGGCCGGGAGGTCACCGGGGTGCTGGAGATCGCGCACCACCGCCCGCACAGCTACGGCGCGGCCGAGCTGCGGCTGATCGAGCGCTTCGGGCGGCAGGTGGCGCTCGCGCTCCAGCTGGACTCGCTGGTCCGCCCCATGGTGCACGCCGCGGGCGAGATGGAGACGCAGCTCCGGGCCCTGGGCGGCACCGCCACCGGGATGCGCGAGAGCGGCGAGCGGGTGGCCGCGCACGCCGCCGAGATCCGCGGCGGCATCGAGGTGCAGGGCCGCCGCACCGCCGCCGGGCTGGAGCTGACGTCCACGCTCGCCTCGTCCGCCGCCGAGATGGCCGAGGACGCTTCCGTGGTGGCGGAGCGCAGCCGCGACGCGGGCCGGCTGGCCGCCGAGAACCGGGGCGCGATCTTCGAGGCCGTCGGGCGGCTGGTGGAGCTGCGCGACTTCGTGGACGTGGAGGCGCGCGAGATCGCCGCGCTGGCCGGGGCCTCCGAGCGCATCTCCCACGTGGTCGGCGCCATCCGCGAGTTCGCGGACCAGACCAACCTGCTGGCGCTGAACGCGGCCATCGAGGCGGCCCGCGCCGGGGAGCACGGGCGTGGGTTCGCCGTGGTCGCGGACGAGGTCCGCAAGCTGGCCGACTCCAGCGCCAGCGCCTCGCAGGAGGCCATGGAGATGGCCGGCGCCATCGGCGAGCAGGTGGCGACCACGGTGCGCCGCATGGAGCAGGGCGCCCAGCGCGTGGCCGACGTGGGCGAGCTGTCGCGGACGGCCCTGGAGGCCGTGGAGCGCATCGTCGCCGCGGCCGAGGGCGCGGCGCAGCTCACCGGGCGCATCGCGGAGCGGGTGGCCGAGCAGCGCTCCGGGATCGCCGGGCTGCACGACGAGTTCGGCGCCGTCGCCGAGGTAGCGGAGCGCAACGGCGCCGGCGTCCGCGCCGTCGCCGACGACGTGCGCGCCCAGGCTACGTCCCTCGCCGAGATCGAGCGCGCCACCTCGGCCCTGCGCGACGTGTCGGAGCGGCTGAACGGCTACATCGCGCGGTTCACCGAGGTGTCGCAGGACTCCGGTCTGTCCGAGGCTGGTCCTGGCGCCCATAAGCGGGTCGTCCAGACCGTCGCCTGAAGCTGGGCCTGTCCTGACGCCCGAATGAAAGCTTCAGAGCAAGCAGACGAAAAACGGCGGAACGGCCCTGATCAGGAGCCGTTCCGCCGTTTCTCGTTCTCCCCTCCCTCGCTTGCGGGGGAGGGGCCGGGGCAAGATCCAGTGGCTCAGCGCACGGGTCCAGGGCTGCGCGGGCTCGGACAGTACTTGTTTTCGCGTCTGTATTCCCTGCAGTACGGCGCATAGGCGGCGCTGACGTCCAGACGCGCGGCGGCACCGGTCGCGGGTGCGCTCACTTCGACCATGTCGAGCGCGCGTGGCGCCGGCAGGGAGAGCACCACCTGACGCCTGGTGAGACGGACCAGCCCCACGCCTTCCTGGGTGTTCAGCACCGCATCGGGTGCGGTAGCCTCCGACACGCGGACACCGCCCGCGAAGCCGGCCGCCGTCACGCGATCGCCACCTGCCGCACCACCACGTTGCCTTGCCGGGCGTGGAATCCGCGCCAGGGTAACCCGGTCGAGGTGGATGGAGGTGCTGTCGATGGTCAGCGCCAGTACCAGCCCGTCGACCATCGACCGTGCCCGCTGGTTGACCGGATCGCGAGAGGCCGCGACGGGGCGCGGCTCGAGGTCGCGAACCGCCTGCTCGTTCCGCACGGTGGCACAGGCAGACAGGGACGTGGCGAGCAGAGCCGTGAAGAGGTGGATTGGACGCATGGCGGTGCTCCTCTAGTAACAGGCGCCGGACCCGCACCGGGTGAACCGGCGCGACAGGGCGATCCCGCTCGCGGTGCGCCAGTCGCTCGTCAGTACCCGGTCCTCCATCGTGGTCGGGCTGCCGTCGTCCATCCGCCAGGTCCCGGTGGTGCCGATCTGGGCGCAGAAACTCGGGTTGATGGACAGGGTCGCCGCCGCCGCCTCGCACGATGCCTTCGAGTCGTAGACGTTGGCGGGATCCGAGACCGACCAGTTGCCGCCGCCCACGTATTCGTCGCCAAGGCCGTGCAGGAAGTGGCCGCTCTCGTGCACGAACACCCACGCAGCGTCGGAGAGCCCGATCTGCGTGGTGCCGGCCCCGCCCTGCGAGATGGCCGCACAGTCGCGGAAGGCGTTCTGGTGAAGGATCACGTCACCTTCCGTGACACCGGCAATGGTCGATGCAGACCCGGTCAAACTTCGCGAGCAGCCCTCCTCCCCGTCGGCCCCGGGCGGACCCGCCCACAGGTTGAACGAGTTCTTCCAGATGCGATACGTGGTCGCGAACTGGTCGGTGTCGTTGAAGAACGCCCCGAGCGAGACCGTCTGCATGCCGCTGGTGAAAGCCTGGTAGTTCGTGCCGAAGTCCGCATCGGGGAAGAAGCCGACGTCGATCCTGTCATCTGCGCCGGATCCGCTCGGGGTATCAGTGTGCCACCACACGGGCCGAGCAGTCTCCCACGGGATGGTGAAGAAGCTCATGAACTGCGTCTGCGTGAGCGGCGCGCCGGCGGCATAGGTGATGGCCCCGGTGGACGTCGTCCTGCCGGCGCCGTTCCTGGCCGAGGTGGTGTACGTGATCAATCGGCGATCGCCGAGCGGCAGCCCGAGCGCGCAGCTGACCGGGCCCGTCTCGTTGGCAAACGTGCACACCCGGGTCCGTGAGACCGCATGAATGCGGCACGGGATCAGGCTGGGAAGCCCGCCGTTCTCGGTGCAGGCCGTGAGCTCGCCTTCGATGACGTCGATGCGGATCTCGGAGACGCCTTTCTCGCTGTCGCTTGCGCGAGCCGTGATCGTGGACGTGTGCGGCGAGGCGCGGTACAGCGGGTCGTGAAGCGCGGACAACGAGATCGAACTGCAACCACCAGCGGCGATGGCCAGGCCGAGTACGAGCCGTGTTTTCACGGGTGCCATGGGGTAGCCTCCTGAACGCTCTCGATCGACCTCGGGGCAGTTGCAACTCGTGCTCGTGCTTCCGACCATTGAGCGGGTCTGCTCATTTGCCGCGCACCTGCCGGAGTGTGCAAGGCCGGTGCGGGGCTGACGGTGCGCCGAGCACCATTGCGGGGGAGTCGAGGGGCGATCGGCGACCGCGGAAGCGTGCTCTGGGGTAAACGGCTCGCCCTCTCGCAAAGATGAGTGCATAAGGCGCGCCGGCCGGGGAGGCGGCTGACCCGGGGACGGAAATGTGTGGTGCCGGCCCGGCTTCAAGGGTTTTCGCCGGCTGGTCGGGTCGTCGCGCGTGCGACATGAACGCAGCAACTGAGACACGTCTGTCCCTGCACAACGTCCCCCGGTCCGGAAAAGCCGATCCAGAGGGAGCGGTCCAGGCAGCATCCCCGTCCCCGGAGTGAAACCGTGCTCATGGGATCTCCTTCGGGGGCGAGCGGGCAGGCATTCGCTCAGTTGGCCGCGTGGGGCCCGTCCTCCCGCAGCCGCTCCTCCACGGCCGGGTCCGGCTCCACGAACACGGTCCTCACCTGCTGGATCTTGACCATCCCCGGCGGCGCCCCGCGCGGCTTGCGGACGTGCTTGCGGCGGGTCCAGTCCACCGCGACCATGCCGGACGTGCGCGCCTTGCTGTACAGCGCCGCCAGCGTCGCCGCCTCCTCCAGGTCGCGCGCGGGCGGCGACGCGGCCGGGTCCGCCCAGCGTAGGATGACGTGCGACCCCGGCACCGAGCGCGCGTGCATCCACACGTCCCCCGGCGCCGAGTGCCCGAAGGTGAGCAGGTCGTTGTCCTTTGCGCTCCGCCCCACGCGCACCTCGATCCCGCCCGAGGTCCTGAACAGCTTGTAGGGGAGCCGCGGCCCCTCGTCCGCCTTTGGCGCGGGCCGGCCGGAGGGCCGCTCCAGCGCCCGCAGCGCCCACTCCGGGAGCGAGCCGCCCTCCGACTCGGCGCCCGCGAGCGCCTCCCGCCAGCGCGCCGCCTCCGCCTCCGCCGCTTCGATCAGATCCGGGATCCGCTCCTCCGCCCGGGCCAGCCGCCGCGCCTTCTCGTACCACGCTTCCGCGTTCTGGTGGGGCCGTAGCGTGGGGTCCAGCTCCACCTCGATCTCGCGCTGCCCGTCCTCCAGGTCCGGGAGCCGGGCGACCGACGCGCCGGGCGGCACCAGGTGCAGGTGCGCCAGGAGGGTGTCGCCGAAGCGCCGCATCCGGTCCGCCTCGCCCACGCTCTCCAGCTGGCGGTACATGCTCCGCACCCGCCCCTCCGCCGCGGCCAGCCGGCGCCGCGCCCCGCGCAGCAGCTTCTCCGCGTCGCGCCCCTCGTCCGCCGGCTCGGAGGCCGCCTCCGCGGCGGCCGCGTCCATGGCCGCCAGCAGCGACGGCGCGGGGCGCGACGGGATCCCGGGAAGCGCGACGGGGAAGGGCTGCACCCCCCGCTTTCGCTCCAGCAGCACCGGCGACTCCGCCTCGCCGGTGCGCAGCGCCCACCAGCGCGCGAACGCCGCCTCCAGCTCCCCCTCGTCGGAGGAGCGCGCGGCGCCGTCCAGGGTCGGGCCGGCGGTCAGCGTGCTGATCCAGGCGAAGTTGCGCACCGCGGCCGCCGGGCGGTCCGCCGGGGCGACGCGGCCCATCAGGGTGCGCCAGGCGTCCCAGGCGTCCTCGCGCGTCTCGTCGCCCGTGCCGAAGCGGTGTGAGGGCGGGGGGGAGCGGTAGCGCGCGCCGATGCGGAGCGCACGCTCCCCCGCGTCGCGGCCGCGCAGCACGGCGATGATGCGCTCGTCGTCGCCCGCGGTGACCAGCGCGTTCCACTGGTTGGTGTGCAGCTCCACCACGATCCTGCGGCGCGCGCTCCCGAAGGAGGACGGGTCCACCAGGTCCACGAGCAGCACGCGCTCGTCCGGCGGGGCGGACACGCCGGTGATGCGCGCGTCCGGCTCGTCGTCCGCGTCGTCGGGGGCGGGGACGATGCGCGTCCAGCCGCGGGCGGGGTGCAGGTCCCAGCGGAGCGCCTCCCCCCGGTCCAGCGGGAGGGTGGCGGAAAGGTCCGGCGCGAAGAGCAGGGACGGGCTGGCAGGGCGTCCGCGGAGGCGCTCGTCCAGCTCGCGGGCCAGGGCGCGGACGAGCACGGGATCGTACCGGATCGGGTTTGACACCCCCCCAAGATGGGATTAGCTTTTCGGGCGGTCAACCCGCCAGAGAGGAGCGGAGAAGCTCGGCGCCGTGACGGGTGCGCGACGTGTGTGTCACGGCGCAATTTCCAGGTGCCGGAGAGCTTATGTCCGTTCAGAGCGCGGGTTCGGGCCGGGGCGTCACCACGACGACGCTCCGGGAGATGAAGCGGCGCGGCGAGAAGATCGCCGCCCTGACCGCTTACGACTACCTCTTCGCGCGGCTGGTCGACGAGGCGGGCACGGACGTGGTGCTCGTCGGGGACTCGCTCGCGCAGGTCGTCCTGGGATACGACTCCACCCTCCCGGTCACCCTGGACGACATGATCCACCACGCGCGCGCGGTGCGCCGCGGCGTCCGGCGGGCGCTCCTGGTGGTGGACCTCCCCTTCCTCACCTA
This sequence comes from Longimicrobiaceae bacterium, assembly GCA_036389055.1. Lineage (GTDB taxonomy): Bacteria > Gemmatimonadota > Gemmatimonadetes > Longimicrobiales > Longimicrobiaceae > JAFAYN01. The sequence continues at coordinate 79,882 of DASVQR010000184.1, forward strand.
CCAGGTCTCGCCCGAGGACGCCATCCGCAACGCCGGACGCGTCCTCAAGGAGACAGGAGCCGCCGCGGTCAAGCTGGAGGGCGGCTCCCCGGAGATCGCGGACACCATCCGCGCGCTGGTGAGGGTGGGCATCCCGGTCATGGCGCACCTGGGGTTCACCCCGCAGTCGGTGAACACCATCGGCACGCGCGTGCAGGGGCGCGAGGAGGGCGGGCGCGAGCGGCTCCTGGCCGAGGCCCGCGCGGTGGAGGAGGCCGGCGCCTTCGCCGTGGTGCTGGAGCTGGTCCCGGGGCCGATCGCCGCGGCGGTGACGGAGAGCGTGTCCATCCCCACCATCGGGATCGGCGCGGGGGCCGGGTGCGACGGGCAGGTGCTGGTGCTGCACGACATGCTGGGGCTCAACGAGGGGTTCACGCCGCGCTTCCTGCGCCGCTTCGGCGAGCTGGGCGACGCCACCCGCGCCGCCGTGGGCGACTACGTGGGCGCGGTCCGCTCCGGCGAGTACCCCGCCGCCGAGCACACCTTCGAGTGACCATGAAGCTGGTCACGACCAGGGCCGAGGTGCGCGCCGCCGTCGCCGAGGCGCGGGGGGCGGGGAAGAGGATCGGTCTGGTGCCCACCATGGGCTACCTGCACGAGGGGCACCTGTCGCTGGTGGACCGGGCGCGGGAGCGGGCGGAGTGCGTGGCGATGTCCGTCTTCGTCAACCCGCTCCAGTTCGGGCCGGCGGAGGACCTGGACCGCTACCCCCGCGACCTGGAGCGCGACCTGGCGCTGGCCGAGGGGCGGGGGGTGGACCTGGTCTTCGCCCCCTCCGTGGCGGAGATGTACCCGGGCGGCGAGCCGCGCGTGACCGTGGTCGCCGATTCCTCGCTGGAGGACCGGCTGTGCGGCGCGGCGCGGCCGGGCCACTTCCGCGGGGTGCTCACGGTGGTGGCGAAGCTGTTCGGGATCTTCGCGCCGGACGTGGCGGTGTTCGGGCAGAAGGACCTGCAGCAGGCGCTGCTGATCCGCCGCATGGTCGCGGACCTGGACATGCCGCCGGAGGTGGACGTCGCGCCCATCGTGCGGGAGGCGGACGGGCTGGCGATGAGCTCCCGCAACGTGTACCTGTCGGCGGAGGAGCGGGCGCGGGCGCTCGCCCTTTCGCGGGCGGTGGAGGCGGTCCGGGCGCGCTTCGCGGCCGGCGAGACGGACGGCGGCGCCCTCCGCGACGCGGCGTGGAGCGCCCTGGCGGTGCCGGGTGTAGAAGTGGAGTACGCCGAGGTCGTGGACCCGGCGACGCTCGCGCCGGTGGACCGGGCATTTCCCGGCACGGTTTGCGCCGTGGCGGCCCGGGTCGGGACGACCCGGCTGATCGACAACGGCTTCCTTTGAACCAGCGCCCTCCAAGGGGGATCGCCATGCAGCGCACGATGTGCAAGTCCAAGATCCACCGGGCCACCGTGACCGGGGCGGACCTGAACTACGTGGGGTCCATCACCATCGACCCGGTCCTCATGGAGGCGGCCGACCTGCTGGAGTACGAGCAGGTGCAGGTGGTCGACATCAACAACGGGGCGCGCTTCGAGACGTACGTGATCACCGGCGAGCGCGGCAAGGGCGAGATCTGCCTCAACGGCGCCGCCGCGCGCCTGGTGCACCCCGGCGACCGCGTCATCGTCATCTCCTACGGGCAGTACGACGAGGCGGAGCTGGCGACCTACCGCCCCACCTTCGTCTTCGTGGACGAGGAGAACCGGATCGTGGGCAACTCCCTGCGGGCCTGCGCGCCCTGAGTCCCGTGGCCGCCGCCTGGACCGGGATCGTCCTGGCGCGCTCGGAGCCGGCGGACGACCGGATGGCGTCCCGGCTCCCCACCTTCCTGCACCCCCTGGCCGGGCGCCCGCTGGCGTGGCACGCGGTGTCCGCGCTGGCGGCGCTCCACCCCGCGCCGTCGCGGATCCTGCTGGTGTCGGACCGCGAGGTCGGCCCCGATCCGTTCCTGGACGTGTGGGAGGGGATCCACGTGCTGGAGCGCTCCGGGGAGGAGCTTTGGAGCGCGCTGGAGGAGGCGTGCGGCCCGGACGAGCGCTTCCTGCTGGTGGACGCGCGGGCTCCCCTGCTCGCCCCGGGGCTCCAGGCGCTCCTGGAGTCTCCCACCGCCCTGTTCCTGGCCGACGAGGCGGGGGGCGTCGCGGCCGCCTGCCTGGACCGCGCCGCGGCGCGCCGCCGCTTGGGTGCCTGGCGCGGGATGGCCGCGCTCGCCGAGGACGCGGGCGACGCTCCCCGCCTGGTGCACCCGGAGAGCGCGCTGGTGGTGCGCGACCGCCGGGCGCTGGCCCGCGCCTCCGAGCTGCTCCGCGACCGGCTGCTGGGGCGGCTGATGGATGCCGGCGTCAGCTTCCTCCTCCCGCACACCTCCTGGGTGGACATGGACGTCCGCATCGGCCGCGACACGGTGGTCTACCCCGGCGTGGTGCTGGAGGGGCAGACCACCATCGGCGAGGAGACGGTGGTGGGCCCCGGGTGCCGCATCGTCGACAGCTGGGTGGGGAGCGGGGTGGAGCTCAAGGGGTGGAACTATCTGTCCCACACTTCCATTCGCAACCGGGCCATCCTGGAGCCGTATGCCCGACGCGGGTACGACTGACGCCGCGCGCCCTCTCCCGGAGGTGGTGCGCGCCGCCGCGCGCGGCGAGATGCCGCCCTGGGCCGAGGCCGGCCCGCGGCGGCGGGCGCACGTCGCCCGGGTGAGCGCGCTGCTGCAGGCGTGGGCGGACGCGGCCGGGCTGGACCCCGTGGAGCGCGACCGCTGGCTGGCGGCGGGGTGGCTCCACGACGCCCTGCGCGAGGCGGACCCGGAGCGGCTGCGCGCCGAGGTGCCGGAGCGCTTCCGCCGGCTCCCGGGCGCGGTGCTGCACGGCCCCGCGGTGGCGGAGCGCCTGGCCGGCGTGGCCGACCCGGAATTGTGCGACGCGGTGCGCTACCACACGCTGGGGTACGCCGGCTTCGGGAGGTTGGGCAAGGCGCTCTACCTGGCCGACTTCCTGGAGCCGGGGCGCGACTTCGAAGTGGAGTGGCGGGCCTCGCTCGCCGCGCGCATGCCCGCCGAGATGGACGAGGTGCTGGTGGAGGTGCTGGCCGCGCGCATCCAGAACCTGGTCGCGCGCCGCAGGCCGATCAGCCCGGAGACGGCGGCTTTCTGGAGCGCGGTCGTGGGGAAGGAGTAGATGAAGCGGCTGCAGACGGCGGCGCTGGCGGCGACCCTGCTGCTGGTGGCGGGGCTGGTGGTGTCCATGGCGATGGGTGTGGGCGGCGATTCCACGCCCGCCGCCCCCTCGGCGCCCGAGGAGGTGCCGGACGTCCCCGCGGCGAAGGCGGCCCCCGGCGAGCGGGTGCGGGTGGAGGTCCTGAACGCCGCCGGCGTCCCCGGGCTGGCGCGCGTGGCCACGCGCACGCTGCGCGAGCGCGGCTTCGACGTGGTGTTCTTCGGCAACGCGCGGGGCTTCTCGCCCGAGAGCACGCTGGTCATCGACCGGGTGGGGCGCGGGGAGGCCGCCCGCGAAGTGGCCGCGGCGCTGGAAGCGGAGCGCGTGCTCAGCCGCCCCGACTCCACCCTGCTGCTGGAGGTGACGGTGGTGATCGGCCGCGACTGGAAGGGCGCCCCGCCCGCCGAAGCTCCCGCCGCCGACTCCGCCTCGGCCGCCGAGCCCTGACGGCGGCCCGCCGAAGTCCCCCCGTCCCGGAGCGCCGTCCCGCGTGCTCCGCTCCCCTCCTCTCCCCCTCCGCCCCACCGACCGCTTTCCATGCCCACCGTGAACGGACGCCTGGTCCTCGGCCGCTCCGACAGCCGCTGCCAGTTCGAAGGCTACAACTACGCCCCCGGGCTGGGCAGGGCGGCGAACCGCCTTTCCAGGTGGATCTGGGGGGCGTGGCACACGGGGCTCGCCGGCGGCGTCGACCAGGACGTGCAGCAGTTCTTCGCCGGGCGCGCGGACCCGGGGATCTGCGCCGGCATCACCATGGCGTGGGTCATCAACGTGCTGAACGACGGCTCCGGGGCCGCGCTGGGCACGGGGACGTTCTCCGGCGCGTTCACCGAGCAGCTCCGCTTCCAGGGCGCGTACTTCCAGAAGCTGGGCCACAACATCACTCCGTTCAGCGCGGAGCGCTTCTTCAACCACATCGACGGCGCCATGACCACCGGCATCGCGATCGAGGAGGAGATCTCGGCCAACTCCCTCTACCCCATGCTCCCCGGCATCCCCACCTGGGCCGCGTCCGCCAACCTGGGGCCCCACGCCATCGGCGCGGCGCGGGTGGGCGGCAGCTACTACATCATGGATCCCAACTTCGGGCTCTACGTGTACACGGACGCGCAGCGGTTCTGCTCGGACATGGAGGACATCTACTTCGCGTACGATTCGCTCGGGCAGCGTCGGCGCGCGCGGATGGAGCTGACCGTGTTCCGTCGGGCCTGAACGGCGGACGGCGAACGGCTGGCTTGGGCGTGCCCCCGCTGGCGCGGGGTCGGGCTGCGGCTCCGTAGGCGAGCAAACAACGCTCGCCAACGGAGGCGAGCCCCGGCAAACTGCCGCCGGGTCTCGCCCCTTCGGGCCGACATCCCTCACGCGGGGGTGGTGCTGGCGTCCGCAAGGGCGCGAAACGACAGAGGCGGCCTCCGGTCCGGAGGCCGCCTCTTCCTTGTCTGTCCGGTGCCCGCGCCTACTGCGGCGCCCAGAGCATCATGGTGAAGCCGGCTTCGCGCGCGGAGCCGGGCTTCGCGACCACCGTCAGCACGCCGCGCCACGGCTGCCCCTGTGCGTCCCGCGTGTCCGCGGTGAGCGCGGCGGCTCCCGGCGTGGCGGCCGGCGCCCCGACCGTCCACCCCGCGCGGCGCAATTCCGCGGCGTAGTGCGCGGCGATGTCGGCGGGGCTCGCGGACGCCTGGATGTGGGCGGACCACCTCCGCTCCGTCGTCACCCCGTTGCTGCTGCTGCTGCCGCCGCCTCCGCCCTGGGTCATGGACCCCGGCAGCGGCTGCAGCGTAGGGAACGGCACGTCGGCCTCCTCCGTCGGGCGCGCCGGCGATTCCCGCCTGCAGGGGGAGCCCTGCGGGCCCCGGTCCAGGGTGAGCCTGAGGTAGCTGCCGCCCTCCCCGCGCGGGGCGGCGATGGGGCGCAGCACTCCGCCCTGGCCGCACAGCACCAGCATCCGGTCCACCATCGAGGTGGAGGCGAAAGCGCCCTGCGGGGTGGGCTGCTGCGGCTGGCCGGCCCGCCGCCAGCCGCCCGCGCGCTCCACCTGCGCCGCGTAGGCGGCGAGCGCGTCCTCCGGGGCGGCGGGCACCGCGACCACGGCCGTGGCTCCCCGCGGGTGCGTGAGCCCGCCGAGCACGCGGGCGCCGGACGGAAGCGCCGCGCCCGGGATCCCTTCCGGGAGCCGCCCCACCACGACCTCGACCCCTTCTCCGTAGCCGGCGAACATGGCGCGGACGAACTCCTCCGGGACGGTGCCCCCGCGCTCCTGCGCGGCGGCTCCGGGCGCCGCGGCGAGCACGACTGCGAGCAGCGGAAGGGCGGTGGTGCGAAGGCGCACGGTCGATCTCCTGGTCATGGGTGCGACATCCCTGGACGGCGGCTGCCAGCAGCACGCGGCGCGCCATTCCGGGAAGCACGCCGGGCGTGCCGGCGCAGGTCGTTGTCCGTGCGGCGGTTGGCGAGGTGCCGGGGCGGTCCGCGGCGGCCGCCCCGAGCCGTGCCGGTGGGGCGCGGAGTGGACAGCCCGTGGCGGACCGGCCCCACGTGGCCGCGCAGAACGCCGAAGAGGCGGCCTCCCGTCCGGGAAGCCGCCTCTCGTCTTTCGTGCACCGTGCGCGGGATCAATCGCCCGCCGTAGCCTCGCGGGCGGGGCGCGTCTTCATGGTCGAGCCGGGCGTGATCTGCACCGGCTTCCTCCCCTCGGTGGCCTCGGCGCGGAGCTGGCCGCACGCCGCGGCGATGTCGCGGCCGCGAGACTCGCGAACGGCGGCGGAGATGCCGCGCTTCCCCAGCCGCTCCACGAACAGGTTGAGCCGATTGCGCGTGCTGGGCTTCCACTCCGTCCCCGGGATGGGGTTGAAGGGGATCAGGTTCACGAAGGCGTTGAACTCGCTCACCAGCCCGGCCAGCTCGTCGGCCATCTCGGGGTGGTCCGTCACCCCGTCGATCATCACGTACTCGAAGGTGATGCGCTTGCCGCCCGCCTCGTCGAAGCGGCGCAGCGAGTCCAGCAGCTCCGGGAGCGGGTGCTTCTTTTCCAGCGGGATCAGCTTCTGGCGAAGCTCGTGGCTGGGCGCGTGCAGCGACACGGCGAGGCGGTACTGCTCCGGCATCGCAGCCATCTCCAGGATGCCGGGGACCACGCCCACGGTGGAGACGGTGATGCGCCGCGCCCCCAGCTTGTAGCCGCGGTTCAGGATCGCGAGGGAGGGGAACACCGCCTTGCGGTTCATCAGCGGCTCGCCCATCCCCATGTAGACGATGTTGGTGATCTCGTCGTAGCCGTTGTCGCGGGCCCAGGCGCGGGCGCCGCGGAACTGCGACACGATCTCGGCCGCGGAGAGCTGCCGCCGGTACCCGGACCACCCCGTCGCGCAGAAGGAGCAGGCCATTGCGCACCCCGCCTGCGACGAGATGCACAGCGTCAGCCGGGTGGAGGTGGGGATCAGCACCGACTCGATCAATTCCCCGTCGTGCAGCCGCCACAGGTGCTTGGCCGTGCCGTCCGTGGAGCGGGAAAGCTTGGCCACCTCCGGCGCGGTGAAGTCGAAGGCCTCCGCCAGGGCGTCGCGCTCCGCCTTCGGCAGGTCGCTCATCTCCTCGAAGCCGAAGGCCAGCCGCTCGTAGAGCCAGCCCACCACCTGCTTTGCGCGGTAGCGCGGCTGCCCCCGGCGGGCGAAGTGCTCCACGAGGGCGGCCTCGGCTTCCTCGGGGAGGAGGCCCACCAGGTCGGTCTTGGTCTGCGTAGCGGTCATCGTGTACCTGTTCTGCGAAAGCCCCGGAGCGTCCGCTTAGTCCCCCACAGCCGGGCCCGGGTTCCCCGCGAAAAGCCGCGCGCTCGCTTGATGCGCGCCAGGCGTGGCGTTACCTTTGCAACCCTTGCGCCCGCGCGGGGACCTCGCCCCGCGCGACTCGTTTCCGGCCCAGGGGAGACCGAGGAGTTCCGTGCAGCTTTCCGAGCTTCTGCCGCCCGAGCGGATCCGCATCCCGCTGGCGGCGGGTTCAAAGGACGACCTCCTCCGCGAGCTGGTCGAGGTGCTCCACGTCGCGGGCGAGGTGGGCGACCCGTCCGAGGTGCTGCGCGCGGTGCGCGAGCGGGAGGCGGTGCTCAGCACGGGGATCGGCAACGGCGTCGCCATCCCGCACGGCAAGTCCGCGCAGGTGGGCGCGCTCGCCATGGCCGCGGGGGTCACCCGCGAGCCGGTGGACTTCGAGGCGCTGGACGGGCGGCCGGTGAGCCTGTTCTTTCTGCTGGTGGGGCCGGAGAGCGCCGCGGGCGACCACGTCAAGGCGCTCAGCCGCATCTCGCGCCTGGTGAGGAGCGACGCCTTCCGCCGCCGCCTGGCCGACGCCGCCACGCCCGCGGAGTTCCACGCGATCCTGACCGAAGCGGAGCAGTCGTGAGCCGCGGGGTGCTCGCCTGGGTCCCGGCGGCCGCCTGGGCCGCCGCGATCTTCGCCGTGAGCGCCCGCCCCTCCGTCGCCATCCCGGGGTTCTGGAGCGCCGACAAGGTGCTCCACTTCGGCGCCTACGCGCTGCTGGGCTTCCTGGCGGCGCACGGGGCCGCCGGGTCGGGGCTGGGGCCGCGCTGGGCCGCGGCGATCGGGTGCCTGTACGGCGCCTCCGACGAGATCCACCAGGCGTTCGTCCCCGGGCGCTCCGCCGATCCCGCCGACTGGGTTGCCGATGCGCTCGGCGTCCTGGCCGGCACTTTCGTTTATGCACGCCTCCGGGCTCGGGTCCGGGGGCGCACCCCGGCCGTGGCCGCTTCCGACCGATGACAGAGAGCCCGCTCCGCACCGCCCTCCGCGACCTCCCCGCCGGGGAGCTCCGAGCCGAGCACGCCGGCACCCCCGTCCGCCTGGCCGGGTGGGTGCACCGCATCCGCGACCTGGGCGGCGTGGCGTTCCTGGACCTGCGCGACCGCGCCGGGATCGTGCAGGTGTCGTTCGACCCGTCCTGGACCCCCGCCGACGTGCTGGCGGCCGCGCGCGACCTCAAGCCCGAGTCGGTGGTGCGGGTGGAGGGCACGGTGGAGCGGCGCATCAAGGTCAATCCCCAGCTCCCCACCGGCGAGGTGGAGGTGCGCGGCACCGGGCTGACGGTGGTCACGGTGGCCGAGGCGCTCCCCATCCAGGTGGACTACGCCGCCGACGAGGAGCTCCCGGCCGAGGAGCTGCGGCTCCAGTACCGGTACCTGGACCTGCGCCGCCCCGCGCTCCAGCAGAACCTGGTGGTCCGGCACCGGGCCGCGCAGGTGGTCAGGAACTTCCTGTCGGGGCAGGGCTTCCTGGAGGTGGAGACGCCGCTCCTCACCAAGCCCACCCCCGAGGGCGCGCGCGACTTCCTGGTCCCCTCGCGGGTGCACCCGGGCGAGTTCTTTGCCCTGCCGCAGTCGCCGCAGCTGTACAAGCAGCTGCTGATGGTGAGCGGCTTCGACCGATACTTCCAGATCGCCCGCTGCCTGCGCGACGAGGACCTGCGCGCCGACCGGCAGCTGGAGTTCACGCAGATCGACGCCGAGATGTCCTTCGTGGACGAGGAGGACGTGTTCCGCGTGGGCGAGGGGATGATGGCGGCGGTGTGGCGCGAGGTGCTCGGGGTGGAGCTGGAGACGCCCTTCCCGCGCATGAGCTACGCCGAGGCGATGGAAAGGTACGGCACCGACAAGCCCGACCTGCGCTTCGACCTGCCGATCGTGGACGTCACCGACGTCCTGGCGGGCACCGAGTTCCGCCTGTTCCAGGCGGTGCAGGGAACGGCGCAGCGCATCCGCGGCATCCGCGTCCCCGGCGGCGCGCGACTCTCCCGCAAGGAGACCGACGAGCTGCAGGAGGTGGCGAAGCGCGGCGGGGCCGCCGGCGCGCTGTGGGTGAAGCGCACCGAGGAGGGGCTGGCCGGGCAGTTCGCGAAGGCGCTGGACGAGGCCGCGGCGGGGGCGTTCTTCGCCGCGACCGGGCTGGAGGCGGGCGACCTGTTCGTGGCCGTGGTCGGCGACTTCCGGGTGGTGCGCGCGGGGGGCGGGGGCGGCGCGCCCTCGACCGCGGCCGGGCTGGAGCCGGCGCTGGACGAGCTGCGCCGCCACCTGGCCCGCAAGATGGACCTCGTCGACCCCGGCAAGCACGCCTGGCTCTGGGTGACCGGCTTCCCGGCGTTCGACTGGGACCCGGAGGCGGGGCGTCTGGTGGCCGCGCACCACCCCTTCACCATGCCGCACCCGGACGACGTCCCGGCGCTCGTGGAGGCCACGGCGGGCGAGGGGCCGGTCTCCGCGGAGGCAGCGCAGCGCCTCTACTCCATGCCGGTACGATCCCGGGCGTACGATGCGGTGTACAACGGGAACGAGCTGGCCAGCGGGTCCGTCCGCATCCACGAGCCCGAGCTGCAGCGCCGCGTCTTCCGGGCGCTGGGGATCGGGGACGAGGAGGCGCGGACCAAGTTCGGCTTCCTGCTGGAGGCGTTCCGCTACGGGGCCCCGCCCCACGCGGGCTTCGCCTTCGGCTTCGACCGCATGGTCATGCTCCTCGCGCGGGCGGGCAGCCTGCGCGACGTCATCGCGTTCCCCAAGACGGCCTCCACCCGCGCCCTGTTCGAGGGCGCGCCGGTGAGGGTGCCCGACGGGGAGCTCCAGGAACTGCACATCCGTACGCTGGGAGGGGGGACCGACTGACGGTCGCCTCGCCGGGCGTCGCACCGGTCCGATCCATGGCGAACACCGAAGTCCAGCCGGTACAGCACCGGCTCTCCACCGAGGGAGCCGACCCCATGACCATCGGGGGGATCAACGACGGCAACCTCACCGAGCTGGGGCGCCTCGCCAACGTGCGCGTGGTGCTCCGCGGCGACCACCTGGTCCTTTCCGGCGGGATGGACGAGGTGGAGCGCGCCGTCCCGGTGGCGCAGCACATGATCGAGCTCGCCCGCGGCGGCCAGCGCATCGCGCAGGACGACGTGGAGCGCTTCTGGGACGAGACCACCCACGGCGCCGGCGGCGCGGCCCGCCTGGGCGAGGGTGGGCGCATCTCCATCCCCGGCGCCCGCAAGACCATCAGCCCCAAGTCCGCCGGGCAGCGCGAGTACCTGGAGGCCATCGCCGAGAACGACATCGTCGTGGGCGTGGGCCCCGCCGGCACGGGCAAGACCTACCTCGCCGTGGCCATGGCCGTGGAGGCGCTGGCGCACAAGCGGGTCAAGCGCATCATCCTGGCGCGCCCCGCCGTGGAGGCCGGCGAGAACCTGGGCTTCCTCCCCGGCGACCTGCAGGACAAGGTGGACCCGTACCTCCGGCCGCTGTACGACGCGCTGGAGGACATGATGCCGGCCGACCGGCTGAAGCGGGCCATGGAGTCGCGCACCATCGAGATCGCCCCGCTGGCGTACATGCGCGGCCGCACGCTCCAGGACGCCTTCGTGATCCTGGACGAGGCGCAGAACGCCACCGGCCTGCAGATGAAGATGTTCCTGACCCGCCTGGGGCTGAACTCCAAGGCGGTGATCACGGGCGACCCCACGCAGGTGGACCTCCCCCGGCGGGACGACTCCGGGCTCCTGCAGATCGAGCGGATCCTCAAGGGGATCGAGGGGATCTCCTTCGTCTACATGAAGCCCACCGACGTGATCCGGCACCGCCTGGTGCGCGAGATCATCCGCGCCTACGCCGCGGCGGCGGGCGAGGACGCGGACGCCCCGGGGCAGGGCGGATGAGCCCCGAGCGGGCGCGGACGGGCGGGGCGGGCCGCCGGGCCGCACCCGCCCCGCCGCCCGCGGCGGCGCCCCGGCGCGGCGCCCGGCTGGTGCACGACGGCCTCCGCGTCCTGCTGCTGTTCTCGGTGGCCGCGGCGGTCTACCTGTTCTTTCCCCCGGCGCGGGTCTCCGAGTCGGCGGCGCTGGAGCGGGGGATGGTCGCGCCCGCCGACGTGGTGGCCGAGTTCGCCTTCCAGGTCCCCAAGGAGCCGGCCGACCTGCGCCGCGAGCAGGAGGAGGCCGCCCGCAGCGTCCCCCCCGTGTACGACTTCCGCCCCCAGGCCGCCGACAGCGTGCTCGCCGGGGTGGACGCCTTCTTCGCGGCGGCCGCGGCCCCGGCGCCCGCCGGGATCGACCCGGCGGCGGCGGTGCAGGCCGCGCTGCGCGGCAGCCGGGTGGGGGCCACGCCGGGCTCCGTGGAGCTGCTGCTGGACCCGGAGCGGCGCGCGCGCCTGCGGGACGCCACCGCGGGCGCCGTGCGGGCGCTCCTCCCCCTGGGCGTGGCGTCCACCGCGCTGGAGCGCGAGGGGATCTCCGCCGTGCGGGTGCGCGGCGCGGTGGGCGGCGAGCGCATCGCCCCGGTGGACTCCATCGTCACGCCGGACCAGTTCCGCCGCCTGGCCTCCGCCCGCCTCCCCGCGGAGCTGGGCCCCGACGCCGCCGAGCTGCAGCGCCTCCTCCTCATCCGCTACTTCCAGCCCAGCCTCGCCTTCAACGAGGACGAGACCGAGGCCGCCCGCGCCCGCGCCCGCGCCGCGGTGGACCCGGTGGCCGCCAACGTGCTGCGCGGCGAGAAGATCGTGGGCGCCCGCGAGCAGGTGGGCGAGCGCGAGGAGGCGCGGCTGCGCGCCTACCAGGCCGCCCTGGTGGAGCGCGGCCTGGACGAGCGGGGCGAGGACACGGTGCCGCGCGCGCTGGGGGCGATCCTGTTCAACGCCGCCGTGCTGGGGATCCTGGGGCTGCTGCTGCGCTTTTCCCGGCGCCCGCTGTACGACGACCTGCGCTCCCTGTTCCTGCTGGGGGTTCTGGTCACGGCGGTGGCGGGGACCGCGGCGCTGGTGACCTGGGCCGGGCTCCCCCAGGAGCTGATCCCGGTCACCTTCGCGGTGCTGGTGGTCGCCACCCTCTGGGGCGGGCGGCTGGGGCTTTCGCTGGCCCTGATCCTGGCGCTGCTGCTGGGCGGGCAGACGCCCTTCCTCGGCGTCAGCGTCCCCTTCACGGCGGCGGTCACCGGCGCGGCGGCGGCGTTCAGCGTGCGGGCGGCGCAGCGCCGCTCGCAGACCTGGCTGTTCGTGGTCATCATCGCCCTGGCGTACGCGCTCTGCGCCGTGTCGCTGGGGCTGCTCCTCTCCCGCCCCGCGCCGGAGGTGGTGCGCGAGGTGGCCTGGGGCGTGGCCAGCGCGATCCTGTCGTCGGTGGTGGCCATCGGCTTCCTGCCGCTGCTGGAGTCGTTCGCGCGCGTCACCACCGACGCCATGCTGCTGGAATTGTCGGACACCAACCGTCCGCTGCTCCGCAGGCTCCAGCGCGAGGCCAACGGCACCTTCCACCACACCATCAACGTCGCCAACCTGGTGGAGGCCGCCTGCCACGCCATCGGGGCCAACGCGCTGCTGGGGCGGGTTGGGGCGTACTACCACGACATCGGCAAGGTCGCGAAGCCGCAGTACTTCATCGAGAACCAGCCCCGCGGCAGGAACCCGCACGACAAGCTCAAGCCGGCGATGAGCGCGGCGATCGTGCGGAGCCACGTCATCGAGGGGCTGCGGCTCGCCGACGAGGCGCGGCTCCCCCCCGCGGTCAAGGCGTTCATCCGCGAGCACCACGGCACGCAGCAGATCTCCTTCTTCTACGAGCGGGCCCGTCAGGCCGACCCGGACGGCACGGTGAACCCCCAGGACTTCACCTACCTGGGCCCCCGGCCGCGCACCCGCGAGACCGCCGTGCTGATGCTGGCCGACTCGGTGGAGTCCGCCGCGCACGTGCTCCCCGACCCGTCGCCGGAGCGCCTGCGCGAGATGGTGGAGCGCATCGTCACGTCCAAGATCGCCTGCGGCCAGCTGGACGAGTCGCCGCTGACGCTGCGCGACGTGCAGGTGGTCAAGGAGCAGCTGGCCCGCGTGCTCGCGGGGATGTACCACCACCGCATCGACTACCCCGCCGCCCCCCCCGTCCCCGCGGCCGAAGAGCCCGCGGCGGCCGCGGTGGCGGGCGAAGCCTCCTCCCGCGCCTGAGGCCCGCATGCAGTCCATCGAGGTCGAGGTGAGCCTGGGCGAGGGCGTGTCGCTCCCCCTGCCGGAAGAGGCCGTGGAGCGGGCCGTCCGCGCCACGCTGGCCGCCGAGGGGCACGGCGAGGGCGAGGTGTCCGTGGCGTTCCTGGACGACGCCGGGATCACCTCGCTGAACCGCGAGTACCTGGACCACGACCGCCCCACCGACGTGATCTCCTTCGCGCTGCACGGCGAGGGCGAGCCGCCGCTGGGCGACGTGTACGTGGGCGTGGACCAGGCGCTCCGCCAGGCCGGGGAGCTGGGGGTGGACCCGCGCGAGGAATTGCTGCGCCTGGCGGTGCACGGCACCCTGCACGTGCTGGGATACGACCACCCCGAGGGCGAGGAGCGGGTGGATTCCGAGATGTTCCGCCGCCAGGAGGAGATCCTGCGCTCCCTGCTGGCCGGGGACGTGCCCGGGTGAGCACCACGACACCGCCGCCGCCCGCGCCGCAGGCCACGCCGCTGGACCCGCTGGACCGGCTGCACGAGCTGCTCGCCGCCGGGGACGACGTCGCGCTGGGCGCCTTCCTTTCCGACTTCCACGGCCCCGACGTCGCCGACCTGCTGGAGGCGCTGGACGAGGACGACCGCGCCCGGGTGGTGGGCGTGCTCGGCGCCGAGGACCCGGCGCTCGCCGCCGAGGCCCTTTCCGAGATGGATTGGGAGGAGCACCCCGAGGACTCGCTGGCGGCGCTGGAGCCGGAGCAGATGGCCGCGGTGCTCGCCGAGCTCTCCGACGACGATGCCGCCGACATGATCGGCGAGCTGGACCCGGAGGAGCAGGACCGGGTGCTCGCCACGCTGTCGGTGGAGGACGCGGGCGACATCCGGCAGCTGCTGGAGTACGACGAGGAGTCGGCCGGCGGGATCATGACCACGGAGATGGTGTCCGTGCGCGACTCGCTGAGCGCCGCGGAGGCCATCGAGGAGGTGCGGCGGCAGGGGCAGGAGATCGGGGAGTTCTACAGCATCTTCGTGGTGGACGACCACAACCGCCTCCTGGGCACCCTCCCCCTGCAGGCGCTGGTGATCGCCCGGCCGGGGGCGCGGGTGCAGGACATGGTGGAGGAGGTGGTCGCCACCGTCTCGCCCGAGACCGACCAGGAGCACGTGGGGCGGGTGCTGGCCCGCTACAACCTGGCCGCCGTCCCGGTGGTGGACCACCGCGGGCACCTGCTGGGCCGCATCACCTTCGACGACGTCATCGACGTCATCGAGGCGGAGACCACCGAGGACATCCTCAAGTTCGGCGGCGTCTCGGAGGAGGAGGAGATCCGCGGCGGCTGGGCGGACGCGGTGCGCTCCCGCCTCCCCTGGCTCTTCCTCAACCTGGTGACCGCCGCCGGCGGCGCCACCGTGGTCTCCATCTTCCAGGACACCATCTCGCGGCTCACCATCCTGGCCGCGCTGATGCCGGTGGTCGCCGGGATGGGCGGCAACAGCGGCACCCAGGCCCTCGCCGTCACCGTGCGCCGCCTCGCCGTCTCCCAGGAGACCACCAGCCAGCGCTGGTCCATCGTGGGCAAGGAGTTCCTGGTGGGGCTGGGCAACGGCCTCGCCATCGGCCTGACGGTCGCCCTGGTGGCCGTGCTGCTGGAGGGGAACGCCACGCTGGGCCTGGTGGTGATGCTCGCCATGTGGATGAACCTGACGGTGGGGAGCTTCGCCGGCGCCTTCGTCCCCATCGTGCTGGAGCGCTTCAAGGTGGACCCCGCGATCGCCTCCTCCATCTTCGTGACCACGTTCACGGACATGGTGGGCTTCTTCCTGCTGCTGGGGCTGGCGAGCCGGCTGCTGCTGTAGGGGAACGGCAGGTTACAGGGGACAGGTTACAGGGGACAGCCTGCGAACGGCGGCCCTCACCCGGCTCGCTTGAGGCTCGCCACCCTCTCCCAATTCTGGGAGAGGGGACAACGGCTGGATATCTAGGTACGGCAAGTAGTTCTCCTCTCCCCTGCTTGCGGGGGAGGGGTCCTCCCGCGGACGCCCGCGCGAGGGATTTCGGCCCGAAGGGG